>JAKGBX010000001.1:1876233-2501644 GCA_021555075.1 Rhodobacteraceae bacterium LMO-JJ12 | reverse complement strand
TATGATTATCCCGGCGACGATATTCCTGTCATTCCGGGCTCGGCTCTGGCCGCTCTCGAAGGCCGTGACCCCGAGATTGGCGAAGAGTCGATCAAGAAGCTGATGGCCGCTGTTGACGAATACATCCCGACGCCCGCGCGCGCCGTGGATCAGCCGTTCCTGCTGCCGATCGAAGACGTGTTCTCGATCTCGGGCCGTGGCACGGTTGTGACCGGTCGTATCGAGCGTGGCGTGATCAACGTCGGCGACACCATCGAAATCGTCGGCATCCGCGACACCAAAAGCACCACCTGCACCGGTGTTGAAATGTTCCGCAAACTGCTGGATCGTGGTGAAGCAGGCGACAACGTCGGCATCCTGCTGCGCGGCATCGACCGTGAAGGTGTTGAGCGTGGGCAGGTTCTCTGCAAGCCCGGTTCGGTGACCCCGCACACGAAATTCGAAGCCGAAGCCTATATCCTGACCAAGGATGAAGGTGGCCGTCACACGCCGTTCTTCGCCAACTACCGTCCGCAGTTCTACTTCCGCACGACCGACGTGACCGGAACGGTAACGCTGCCGGAAGGCACTGAAATGGTGATGCCGGGCGACAACCTGAAGTTCGAGGTTGAGCTGATTGCTCCGATCGCGATGGAAGACGGTCTGCGTTTCGCCATCCGTGAAGGCGGCCGCACCGTTGGTGCCGGCGTCGTATCCAAAGTCATCGAATAATCAGCAAAGGCGCATCGCGCGCAAACTGCTGGAGCTTTGAAACGGAATTGGGCGGCCCTTTGGGGCGGCCCTTTTTCTTTGGCACGCGATGATCTAACTTCGGGGAAGGCACGGATCAGACAAGGGCTCGTCATGCCAGATTTCCCAACCCCGGATACCCGCAATCCTGTGCGCTTGCCCAATGGCGCGGCGCATCATGGTACCGTTTTCCTGAAACCCGCAATTGATCATCCTCGCTTCGATGTGGGAGACTACAGCTATGCTAGCTGCCATCAGCCGCCAGAGGATTGGGCAGCGCATCTGGCGCCCTATCTTTACGAGTTTTCCCCCGAAAAGCTGAGAATCGGCAAGTTTTGTCAGATTGCGGATGATGTGGTTTTCATCACCGCATCTGCTAATCACCGGCATGACGGATTTTCCACCTTTCCCTTTGCTATCTTCGCAGGTGAGCGCGAAGGGCGGCCTTCGATGCCCCAAGCGGGATTGGATACGGTGATTGGTCATGATGTCTGGATCGGACATGGCGCGCGCATTCTCCCTGGAGCGACGATCGGAAATGGGTGCATCGTTGGCGCGGGGGCCGTTGTTGCAGGCGATTTCCCGCCGTGCAGCCTGATCGCGGGTAATCCAGCGAGGATCGTCAGAAGGCGGTTTGATGAGGCGACGATTGCGATCTTAGAAGAGCTGGCTTGGTGGCATTGGCCGATTGCTCTGATCGTGGCGCAAGAAGCGGCAATCTGCGGCAACGACTTATCAAACCTGCGCGAGGCGGCCAGGCAACTGGAAAATGAGCAGCCCTGAAGCGTGAATTCCACCTTGCAAAGCCAAGGCGCGTTTCGTAAATGCTGTCTCGGATGTAGGGGTATAGCTCAGTTGGTAGAGCGACGGTCTCCAAAACCGTAGGTCCCGGGTTCGAGCCCTGGTGCCCCTGCCATTTTCACGGATCTGGTGTATTCGCGTGACGTCTGGCGTTGCTACGCCTCAAAGGTGATCTGACCATCGCAAAAGGTGACCGCTGCGCGCGCCTGGTCGAGTTCGGCAATCGGAATCGCCTCAAGATCACGGTCCATGATCACAATATCGGCCAACATGCCGGGCGCGATGTGTCCGAGGCGGTGATCCTCCCTTCCTGCATAAGCGCCGCCCGCTGTATACCCGTGTAGCGCTTGAAACAGGCTTGAGGCGTGGTCGGGATGCCCGTCTTTCCATGCGCGGCGTGTGACCGCGGCCTTGACGCCGCGCATCGGATTTACATCCGAAACCGGCCAATCGGAAGCAAAGGCTATTGGCACGCCCTCGGCGCGCAGATAATCGAGCGGAAACGCCCAAGGCCAACGTGCCTCTCCTACATGGGCAAGCCAAGGCTCAAACGGAAAATCCATCGCGCCAGGGGGGTGCGGGGGCTGCATTGAGGCGACAACGCCCAACTCCTTGAAGCGAGGGAGATCGTCAGGATGCAATAGTTCTATGTGTTCGATGCGGTGGCGCGCGTCGCGACTGCCATTGGCCTGTCGAGCCGCTTCATAGCCGTCAAGAACGCGGCGCACGGCCCCATCGCCGATGGCATGCACCGAGATCTGAAGCCCTCGCCGGTCGGCTTCGATTGCTGCCTCGCAAAAGCGCTCTGCGGAATGAAGTGGCTCGCCGCGCCATCCTGGTTGATCTGCGTAATCCTCGATCAGCACCGCAGTGGCGCTGTCGATGACTCCATCCATGAACATCTTGATCCGGTTGGCGCTGAGCTTGTCAGTCGCGAATTCAAGCGACAGTTCGCTGGCTTGGGAGAGCGAAGAAATCGGCTTGGCGGGCGTCAGGTGAAACGGAATTTCGATGCGGCAATCAAGATTGCCCTGTGCCTCGATTTCGCTCATCAGTTCGAGCTGATATCGGTTTCCATCCATGTTGTGCAAGCTGGTGAAACCATAGGACGCGCAAAGCCGCAGCCCCTCCTTCAAAACGTCAACGTCCTCGGCGCGTTGTTGCGGTGTCGGGTCGGTTGCAGGCTCCACTCCTGCCAGACCGAGATTTTCGCGCCCACCCGAGGAACGCAATGCCATGATCGGATCGAACGCCTGATGCTCACGCAGTTCGCCAGCAGCAAACCCGTCGTCGCCCATCACGATCTCGTTTCCCGGAGACAGGTCTCGACCTTTCAGCAATCTGGCCTTTTCGAGCGCAATTGTGTTGGCCCATGCGGTGTGATGATCCCCCGCAATCAGGATGAGTGGGCGATCTGCCAAGACTTCGTCGAGCATCTGGCGCGTGGTCGCGATGCCTTCGCCGAACAGGTTGTAGTCGGCGGCTTTGCAGATCAGTAGCGCCTCCTCGGGGTTGTCCAGGGCATAAGCCTGCACTTTGTCTCGCAGGGCGGGCAGGCCTCGCACGCCATCGAGCTGCAATAGGCGCAAACCGTAGGCGCCGGCAAAGAGGTGGATGTGCGCCTCAACCATACCCGGCATTACGGTGGCGCTCTGGGCGTCGATAATGTGTGTGGCGGGGCCTGCCAGATCACTGACATCTGCGTTGCTTCCAACCGCCAGGATTCTTCGTCCAGAGATCGCGAGAGCCTCGGCCCGGGGCTGTTTCGGTGCCATTGTCAGAACGCGGGCGTTGTAGATCACGATATTGGCGTATATCATTCCACGGATCCCGAAGTTGTCGAGAGAAGAGAGGGTTTGAGCGGCGAAGTTTCGGCGAAGGCATCGTCAAAGAGCAATGAGACCATTTCCCTCACATCCTGGCGGATCTTGTTCTTGTGCGTTTCAAGCGGCATCGCGTCGTCCTTGATGTAGCTGAAATAGAGCATTGTCCAACGGTCGAAGAAGAGTTTGCTCAAGAATTTCGGATCCGGATCTTTGCCACTCTTGAGGCGCACGTCGTAGTCGCTTAGGAAACCGCAAACCAAAGCCAGCAACGCGGAATCCGACGCGGCGAGTTGTTTTTCGAAATCTGAATTCGGGCGGCGAATGCTGGTGGATTCGGCATAGCGCCAGACCCGTTTGCCCGCGATTCGCATGGTGTTCTCGGTCACTTCGCACAAGAGATCACCGAGCACGTCGGCGAAATTGCAGTTGGTCGTTCGAGGGCGGTTCAAATGCTGTGTGCGCTCGCGTGCGGTACCCTCAAACACGAGAGCGCTAAGGATATTCTCTTTTGAACCGAAATAATTGAACACCGTGGGCGGTGAAATACCTACCTCACTTGCGATTGTGGCCATGGTGGTTGCGTCCACCCCGTCACGGTCAAAAAGTTTTGCGGCGCAATTCAGGATAGCCAGCCGCCGCTTGGCTTTCTTGCGCCCGCGCAATCCTGTCTCGTCAGGCGCGGGGGAGGGGCTGGTTAGAGGTGTCGTGGCTTCCAATAGACAGTCGCTTTCCAAGAAAAACGTTTTAGCACGATAAAAATTTTTATTGACTGAAATTAATAGTGTCAATAGCACTAACGAAGATCGACGTTGTATTCGGGATGCGAGGCACCACAAAAACATGATCGAAATCGGAAACGCCACCAAGACATTCGGTGCGGGTGCCTCTGCTTTTACCGCTCTGCGAGAAGTGAACGTATCTATTGCAGACAATGAATTTTTCACATTACTAGGGCCATCGGGGTGCGGGAAAACCACATTGTTGCGCTTGATTGCAGGCTTTGAGCCACCGACGATGGGGTCCATCCGTCTTGACGGGCGTGACATTTCCCGTCTGCCTCCCAACAAGCGCCCGGTGAATACCGTGTTTCAGAATTACGCGCTTTTCCCGCATATGAGCGTGTCTCAGAATATCGCTTTCGGGCTTGAGATGCTGGGCAAGTCGAAAACCGAAACCGCGAATACCGTCAACGACATGCTGCGTTTGGTGCAGATGGAAGAGTTGAAAGACCGCCGTACCAGCGAGATTTCGGGAGGCCAGCAACAACGGGTTGCTCTGGCACGAGCACTTGCGCCGCATCCCGAGGTTTTGTTGCTTGATGAACCGCTGAGTGCGCTTGATCTGCAGCTGCGCAAGGAAATGCAGATTGAGTTGAAGAGGCTGCAAAGCGAAACCGGCATCACCTTTGTCTTTGTTACCCACGATCAGGAAGAAGCCTTGACCATGTCGGATCGTGTTGCGGTGATGAATGCAGGGCAAATCCTGCAAGTCGGCAGCCCGCGCGAAATTTATGAACGTCCTTCTGAACGGTTTGTGGCAAATTTTATCGGTGAGTCGAACTTTCTAGATGCAGATCTGGCTGGCGCGCAAGTCACGCTGATGAATGGTGTTTCTTTTGCTGTGAACCGGCCGGAGGGATTGGCAGACGGCAGGGTCAGTGTTCTGGTTCGTCCCGAGCATACCCGTGTGCGCGCCGGGGAAGCGGGGGAGGGCGAAATTGCTGCCACAATTGAAACGGTGGTCTATTCTGGCGAATCCACAGCCGTGCATATGCGACTTTCCAGCGACGAAAAGCTGAAATCACGCATGGCCAACGCGCCGGAGGGCGGCGGCGATCTTCCCGGGAAGGGCGGAGCTGTTGCAGTAACCATAGCGCCCGGTGCGATTACCGTGCTGAGGGATTAAGCCATGAATGACGCAGCGATATACCTTCCCGGTGAGTTGGAGGCCGAAGCCAAGGCAGCAGACACTCACAAGCGTTGGCTTTTGTCGCTGCCGTCTGTCTTGATCATTCTCTTTGCTGCGGCCGGTCCGCTTTTGGTGATGGTCGTCTATTCGTTTCTGGCGCCTGGCGATTATGGCAACGTCAAATGGGAGTTCTCGCTTGAAGGCTGGATGAACACGTTGGTTCAGCGCGATATTTTCGATGATTCGCTGATCTGGGCCGATGCACATCTGTCAATCTTCTGGCGGTCGTTGTCTTTGTCGGTGATCACCACGGTGCTGACCCTTATCTTCGGGTTGCCGACGGCCTGGTTTATCGCGACCCAGCCACCGGGCAAGCGCGAATTCTGGCTGTTTCTCGTGACGGTGCCGTTCTGGACCAACCTGCTGGTGCGCACCATTGCTATTCAGGAGATGATTCGAAACGAAGGGGTGATCAATCTTGTCTTGTTGAAACTGCGTATCATTAATGCGCCGATTCAGATGATGTTCACCGATTTCGCAATCGGCTTCGGCATGACCTATGTCTATTTGCCGCTCATGGTGCTGCCGATTTATGCCGCCGTTGACAAGCTGGATTTCCGGCTGGTCGAAGCTGCGCATGATCTCTACGCCAGCCGCTGGACCGCTTTTCGCCGTGTAATCCTGCCCCTTATCAAACCCGGTATCATCGCTGGCTCCATTCTTGTCTTCATCCCGTCACTTGGCGCCTATGTGACGCCGCGGGTGTTGGGCGGGGGCAAGAACCTAATGTTTGGCAATCTGATCGAGCTTCAATTTGGGGCCGGGCGCAACTGGCCTTTGGGTGCAGCGCTTTCATTGATGTTGATGACGGCGGTTATGATCGCGCTGATTTATTACGTGCGGGTCACCTCACGGGAGCAGGCCGATGGTTGAGCAAAACATACGGACAGCGCCCACGCCGCGAAGACAGCCCAGAAGCTATTCCGTGCGTTCTCTGCCCGGTTTTGCCGTGATTGCGACCTTCACCTTGCTGGTGCTCTATGGCCCGATCATCATTCTGGTGGTTTTTTCCTTCAACGAAGGCACGTCCCTGGCGATTTGGGAAGGATTCTCGCTTCGCTGGTATAAGCAGGCGGCAGGCAATGAAGCGGTGCAGGATGCGGCCCTGCGTTCGCTTGTTTTGGCGTTCTGCGCGTCTTCGGTGGCGACAGTCGCGGCGACGATGGCAGCGCTGGCCACCACGCGCACGCGGCACTTTCCGGGACGAACGATGATCTATGCGATGATCAATCAACCGTTGATGGTGCCTGAAATTGTGACCGCTGTAGCGCTGTTGATCGTTTTTGCCGCAATCAAGGTTTGGACTGGTCATACCAGCATGATCTATCTGATCGTTGCGCATACCGCGTTTTGCATCCCTTTCGCCTATCTTCCGATCAGGGCGCGGCTTGAGACGATGGATCTTTCGTTGGAGACGGCGGCGCAGGATCTTTATGCCTCGCGCTGGTTGACCTTTCGGCGGGTGACGTTGCCGCTGATGTGGCCAGGGATCGTGGCGGGGCTGATGCTGGCCTTTGTGATCTCTCTTGATGATGTGGTGATTACCGAGTTCGTCAAATCCGCCGGACAGGAAACCTTGCCCACGTTCATGCTCGGCCAATTGCGCCGGGTCGTCACGCCCGAGGTCAATGCGATTTCAAGCGTGATTCTTCTGGCCGGTGTTATACTGGTCGCGCTTTTCTTCCGTCTGACCCACCGGCGTGGATAGACGCAGCCAACCGGGCCAACAGAGCCCGGACCCCATAAATCATTTCAACAAGGAGAACCCAACCAATGAAATACGCAATAGCAGCTGCGGCGACGCTGGTGATGTCCACCAGCGGGGCAATTGCCCAAGAGCTCAATATCTATAACTGGGGTAATTATACCAACCCCAAGCTGATCGAGAAATTTGAGGCCGAGACCGGCATCAAGGTTACGATCACGGACTATGATAGCAATGATACCGCGTTAGCCAAGGTCAAGGCGGGCGGGCACGGCTTTGATATCGTCGTGCCTTCGCACACATATGTGCCGATCTGGGTCAGCGAAGGGCTGCTACTGGAAAGCCGTCCCGACCAGATGGAGAACTTCAAGAATGTCGATCCGCTTTGGGTTGATGTGGCATGGGATATGGGGCGCCACTATACCGTGCCATGGCAATGGGGCACGACCGGCGTGACCGTCAACACCAAGTATTATGATGGCGATATCAACACAACCGCCATCTTTATGGATCCGCCCGAGGAGCTGAAAGGCAAGATCAATGTCGTTCCCGAGATGGGCGATGTGATGGCCTTGGCGATCTATTACTACGGCGGTGAATCGTGCACCGAAGATAAGGAATTGCTCAAGAAGGTGCGCGACGGTCTGGTTGAAGCTAAGAAAAGCTGGCTTGGAATGGACTATGGCAACATTGAGAAATACGCCAAAGAAGATATCTGGGCCGGTGTGAACTGGAATGGGGCGTCCTTCCGGACGCGCCTGCAAAATGAAAACATCGCCTATGGCTATCCCAAAGAAGGCTATCCGCTCTGGATGGATTCGCTGGCAATATTGAAGGATGCGAAGAATCCTGAAGAGGCCAAAGCCTTCATGAACTTTGCCATGGATCCAGAAAATGCAGCGTTGATTTCGGCGTTCGCACGCTATGCAAACGGCATCAAGGGTTCTGAGGCGTATATGCCGGATGACATGATTTCGGCGCCGGAAATTGTTATTCCAGAAGAGCTGAAATCGGCCGGTCGCTTTAGTCTGACCTGCCCGCCATCAACGCAGCAGATCTATACCAGGATCTGGACCGACCTGTTGAAGTAAGGATGGTTCTACCATGCAAATGAAAGGGGCGGCCCAAATCGGGCCGCTCTGCCTTCTCGACTGGGAACCCGCATGACTCGCAGCTACCGCAACTCTGAGCGTATCCCGCCAATCATGCAGGGCCGCCCGGTGGCGCGTGCCGCGTGCCGATTGGGACAGGCCGCTGTGGAATCATTCAAACACCATGCGCGCAAGCGATGCGATTGCCGCCGAACTCTGCTGACAAGGGACGTCCCATGACCGACATGCTTTACCTGACTGCAACCGAGGCACTGACGTGTTTCGCCAAGAAAACCCTTTCTCCAGTGGAGCTTCTGGAGGCCCAGATCGCCAAGGCGGAAGCCACGAAAGACACGATCAACGCTTTCACCTATACCCATTTCGACGAGGCGATGGACGCCGCGCGCGCCTCGGAAGCGCGGTGGGTTAAGGGCGCGCCGATGGGCTGCCTCGATGGGTTGCCGGTCGCGATCAAGGATGAGAGCTTTATTGCGGGCAAGCCAACTTCCAGTGGTTCGCTAATGATGAAGGACTTCGTGGCTGAGCATACTTCGCCGATGAACCAGCCGATTCTGGCCGAAGGGGCGATCGTGCATGCGCGCACTGCGACGCCGGAATATTCCTGTGCTGGCTATACATGGTCAAAACTGTGGGGTGTGACGCGCAATCCCTGGAACCTGGAATTTACGCCCGGTGGATCGTCGGGCGGGTCGGCGGCATCACTGGCGGCGGGGACATCCTCGCTCGCAACCGGTTCGGATATTGGCGGCTCGATACGCATTCCTTCGTCGTGCTGTGGTTTGGTGGGATACAAGCCGCCATATGGGCGAAACCCCGATGATATCCCCTTCAATCTTGACTTTTATTGCCACACTGGCCCGCTGGCGCGGTCGGTTGGCGATGCCATTCTGCTGCAAAACGTCATGAGCGGGCAGCATCCCTGGGATATTGCGTCACTGCCCAAGATCACACTGCCCACCGACTACCCCGACATAAGAGGCTGGAAAATCGCGCTGTCGATGGATCTGGGAAGCTACACGATCAGCGAGGATGTGCGGCGCAATACGCTGGCTGCCGCAGAAGTGTTGCGAGCGCTGGGGGCAACAGTGGAGGAGGTTGATATCGGCTGGGGCAAAGAAGTGCCGGAGGCTTGCGTTGCCTATCTGAACCACATCTTCGGCGGCGCGTTGTCGTTGGAGCTTGAGGAACATGGCGACGAGATGACCAGCTATTGCCGCGCCCTGGCAGAACACGGGCGGGACTCGACGGCGCAGGACTTCGTCAAGTCGCTTCAGGTGGCGGGTGAGGCCTATATGAAGCTCGGGCCGCTACTGGAGACCTATGATTGCCTGATTTGCCCGACAAATGGGTTGCCTGCGGTGCGTGCAGATTTCGATCAATCGAAAGAAACGCTTCAGATTGAAGGAGTTGAAGTCGCGCCGGAACTGGGTTGGGTTTTGACGACGCCGTTCAACATGATGAGTCGCTGTCCGGTGATCTCGGTGCCGTCCGGATTTGGCGACAACGGCGTGCCCACGGGGCTACAGATCGTGGCGCCTGCCTATCGGGATGAGATCGCGTTTCAGGCCGCAATGGCGTTTGAGAGCGCGGTTGGTGGCTGGTTCAAGGATGCAAAGCACCGCCCATAATGACAGCAACTGACTGAGCAAAGGAGTACGTGCGAAAAGGGCGAAGTTGACCGATTGGAAGCCCTCTATCGGGCTTGTTCCAGTCAGGCGTGTCAGCCGTTCAAAAGCGTGCTCATCCGATGCAGCGCAAGGCTATAGCCTTGGGTGCCACAGCCTGCGATGACTGCATCGGCGCGGTGGCTGACGTAGGAGTGATGGCGGAAGCTTTCGCGCTTGTGAACCTGGCTGATATGGATTTCGATGACCGGACCGTCGAACATGTTGAGCGCATCAAGGATCGCCACAGAAGTGTGGGTGAGCGCGGCCGGGTTTATGATTATCCCAGCAGATGTATCGCGCGCGGCCTGAATCCAATCGACGATCTCACCCTCGTGGTTTGATTGCCGGAAGGTGAGCGAGAGACCCATTTCCTTGCCCGTTGAAACGCAACGTGCCTGAACATCAGCCAGCGTTTCTGCGCCGTAGATTTCGGGTTCGCGGGTTCCCAGAAGATTGAGGTTGGGCCCGTTCAGAATGGTAACGTGTTTGCTCATGGCCGCGTCCTTGATGTGTGACGCGTTTATGGGCCGTCAGGGGGCGGGCTGACAAGCAGTGCAATACATCCCGGGGTCGGTCTGTGGCTCAAACGCCCGCCCGGCTTGTGCGGTCTGGTAACCTGTAGCTGGGTCAGCTGCAGGTGCTCAGACCCGAGAAGGTGTGGTGCAGAGTAGCTGCTTTGTTCAGTCCGGAACGGCGCATCTGGATGTCGGTCATGTTGCCGATGGCGATATCGCTAAAGCGGGGCGTGGTTTGAAACATCAGGGCTTTGAGAGCACGAAACAGGTTCATGACGGGTTATCCTTGGGTAGCGTTGCTTGAGTTGCTGCCCACTTAGGATGTGCGTGATGCGCTGAGAACCACCGATTCGGGCAATCCCGCTATGCAAGCGTGTCAACTCCAATGGCCGAGGCGTCTGTCTCGTGTTGCGAGGTGCCCGCAAGAAAGGGCAGCTTTTGCGCGCTCATTCAGGCTTTGAAGACGTCATCCACCGGAACCTGCATTGCGTTGACCAGAGCGTTGGTCTGGCTGGCCATGCCGATGACCTGCAAAAGCTCGGCGTACATCGCGTCGCTCATGCCCTTGGCACGGGCCGAGGCCGTGTGGGAATGGCTGCAATACTCGCAAGCATTGGCGGCGGACACGGCAATATAGATCATCTCCTTGGTCAAAGGGTCGAGCGCACCGGGACCCATCACGACCTTCAAACGCCCCCAGAGCGCGGCCAGTTGATCGGGGTCATGTGCCAAGGCGCGCCAGAAATTGTTGACGTAATCGGTGCCGCGGGTGGCGCGGATATCGTCAAAGACGGCGCGCGCTTCGGGGCTGGCTTCTTCATCGGTGAGGAGTTTGACAACGGCCATGGCAATGTCCTTTCGGGCTGAGTGCATTCGCTGGCATTGGGCCGAAGCGTGCGGCAATTGTCAAAGGGGCAAGGGCAAAAAGAAAACCGCCGCCCCTGGTTGGGGGCGACGGTCAATGTCCCTCGAGATCGTGACGGCTTTAGAAGCCCAGACCTTCGTATTTTTTCTTGAACTTCGAAACGCGACCGCCAGCGTCCATCAGGCGCGTGCCGCCACCGGTCCAGGCCGGGTGCACCGTGGGGTCGATGTCGAGCGACAGCGTGTCGCCTTCCTTGCCCCAGGTCGAGCGCATCTTGAAGATTGTGCCATCGGTCATTTTGACGTCGATGAAGTGATAATCGGGATGGGTGTCTTTTTTCATGATCCCAGGCCTCAAGCTTTTTTCGGTTTGTAGGTGCTGTCTTCCGCGATCCGGGCCGATTTGCCACGGCGTGCGCGCAGGTAATACAGCTTGGCGCGCCGCACACGGCCTCGACGGATGACTTCGATCGAATCGATATTGGTCGAATGCAGCGGGAACACACGTTCGACGCCTTCACCAAAGCTGATCTTGCGCACGGTGAACGAGCCGGCAATGCCTGCGCCATTCTTGCGCGAAATGCAGACACCTTCATAGTTCTGCACCCGGCTGCGGGTGCCTTCGGTGACCTTGTAGCCGACGCGGATGGTGTCTCCGGCCTTGAAATCCGGGATGTCTTTTCCCAGCGAGGCGACTTGTTCGGCCTCGATCTGTGCAAGCAGGTTCATTGACCTAACTCCTTGATTTGCTTGCGGTTTATTCCGCAAAGTTGTTTTCGCGTCTCAGAGCTCCTGGTCTTCATCGGGTCCGCTTGCGCGCCCGCCGGAGGTCAGCCGTCATTGCTTTGTGCCCGTTTGGGACGCTGTATCGTTCCAAATCTGACCCGACCGAAGAAAGCGGGGCGATTATGGTACAACATCCAAAACACCCGAGTCGGCATGCCGCCCCGGGAACGTCGCGTGTCTACGGTACCATGCCTGCGCTGGCAAGGGTGGAATATGGCCTCGGGCCACGACTTCGCCAATCAAGCCCTGTGGCGTGTTTGGCCCGCCCGCAAGACCCCTGGTGACAAGGGATGAGAATACACCACCACCAGCGTCATATCCGTGCTGAGCGTATACGCGAAATCAAAACTGGAACCCTGCGTTTTGAGGTAAATGACTTGCAGGGACACTGTCATGAGAACGTATCATTTGTGTTAACTGCCCGGGCTTGATGAGTCGGTCTTTCGAGCCAGATATGCCGCCCAGAGATCGGGGCGTTGAGTGCGGGTGAGGGCTTCTGATTGGGCACGACGCCATTTTGCAATCTCGCCATGGTGACCTGACATCAAGACCTCCGGGATGGCGCGGCCTTGCCATTCTGGCGGGCGTGTGAATTGAGGGTGTTCCAGCAAGCCGTTGGAAAAGCTTTCTTCTTCGGCGCTTTCAGCATTGCCCAAAACGCCGGGCAATAGCCGCACCGTGGCGTCGATCATGGCCTGCGCTGCAATTTCGCCACCGGTGAGGACGAAATCGCCAAGGCTGACTTCTTCGATGCCATAGTGATCGAGCACGCGCTGATCGACCCCCTCGAAGCGACCGCAGAGCAGGGTGAGGCCCGGACCCTGGGCAAAACGGCGCGCGGTGGCTTGGTCAAAGGGGCGGCCACGGGGGGAAAGATATAGAAGTGGCAAGGGGTTGGCGGACAAAGCTCGGGCGTGATCAATCGCTGCGCCGAGCACGTCAGCGCGCAGAACCATGCCCGCGCCGCCACCAGCGGGTGTGTCATCGACATTGCGGTGCTTGCCGATGCCAAAGCTGCGCAGGTCGATCGTTTCGAGTTGCCACAGACCGTCTTTCAGCCCGCGCCCGGTCAGGCTTTCGCCCAGAACCCC
Organism: Rhodobacteraceae bacterium LMO-JJ12; assembly: GCA_021555075.1. Classification (NCBI taxonomy): domain Bacteria; kingdom Pseudomonadati; phylum Pseudomonadota; class Alphaproteobacteria; order Rhodobacterales; family Paracoccaceae; species Rhodobacteraceae bacterium LMO-JJ12. The sequence goes on along the minus strand of JAKGBX010000001.1, from coordinate 2,488,580 downwards.
AGGAAAAGATTGAGGAAAAAGTGTAATGACCTGGGCGGTCCAGGCGTGGGCAAGACGGTTTTCTTCCATCAGATCGCGCGGGGCGAGGCTGGCTTTGATGGACTTGCGGCCATGGGATTTCGGTTTGTCGTTCATGAGGCGTTCATAGGGGAAAACGATGGGTTTGCAAACAGAGGGTTAAGACTGCGTTTGCGTGGGTTAACACGACTTTTTTTGCGAAAGATCGGGGGGTGACTCTCGGCTGCGCTCTGGCTGCTCTCCGTGCAGCGCCGCGTTGCGGCGAAAAATCGGCTGACTTCGGTTAACAGGGCGCGCGCTGTTTGGTGAGGTTCGGAGCGAGGGGCCAGCCCCTCGCGCTCCCCGGGATATTTCGGGCAAGATGAAGTAACGCGGTGTTAACCACGATCGCTTGGCGTTGGGGCGCGGTAATGGCCCCTCGTCTCTTGGCAGGGGGCTACTTGTTTCATCTTTCCAAAAATACTCCGGGGCTGGTCGCAAGACGCTCTGCGTATTGCGACCTGCGACAGCGATGAAAAAAGCCCCGGTCACGGGGACCGGGGCTTTGGGGGAATGTGTCCGCACTCTCGGAATCGTTTCTTGCAGAAAGGGCAGAAACCGAGAAGCCGGTTTCGCCCTTGTCAGGCCGATTTGGCGAGGTTGCGCAGCACGTAATGCAGCACGCCGCCATGTTCGATATATTCAATCTCGATCGCGGTATCGATCCGGCATTTGAGGGTGATCTCTTTCACCGTGCCGTCCGACATGGTGATAGCACAGGGCACTTCCTGAAGCGGTTGGATGGTGTCGAGGCCCGAGATCGAAACCGTTTCCTCGCCGGTGAGACCCAGAGATTTGCGGTTGTCGGTGCCGGTGAATTCGAACGGGATAACACCCATGCCGACGAGGTTGGAGCGGTGGATACGCTCGAAGCTTTCGGCGATTACGGCTTTGACACCCAGAAGCGCCGTGCCCTTGGCCGCCCAGTCGCGGCTGGAACCGGCGCCGTATTGTTCGCCGCCAAATACCACCAGTGGCGTGCCGCCGTCCTGATAGGCCATCGCGGCATCGTAGATCGATGTTTCCTTGCCGTTCGGCCCTTTGGTGTAACCGCCTTCGACGCCGTCGAGCATCTCGTTGCGGATACGGATGTTGGCGAAGGTGCCGCGCATCATCACTTCGTGGTTGCCGCGACGCGACCCGTAGGAGTTGAACTCATGCGGGGGCACCTGCCGTTCGGTCAGATACTGACCTGCCGGTGTGTCGGCCTTGAAGCTGCCGGCGGGCGAGATGTGGTCGGTGGTGACCATGTCGCCCAGCACCGCCAGCACACGGGCATCTGCGAGGTTGGAGATCTTGCCCGGCTCTTTTTTCATGCCCTGGAAATAGGGCGGGTTCTGGATATAGGTCGAGGTCGGCGGCCAGTCGTAGGTTTCGTCGCCGGTGGTTTCCACGGCCTGCCATTTCTCGTCGCCTTTGAATACATCGGCGTATTTTGACTGGAAGGCTTCGCGCGTGACGGTCTGTTCGACCAGATCGGCGATTTCGCGGGTGGTTGGCCAGATGTCCTTGAGGAAGACGTCATTGCCGTCCTTGTCCTGACCCAGCGGTTCGGTGGTGAGGTCGACGTTCATGTCGCCCGCCAGCGCATAGGCCACGACCAGCGGCGGCGAGGCGAGGTAGTTGGCGCGCACGTCGGGCGAAATACGGCCCTCGAAGTTGCGGTTGCCCGAGAGCACCGAGGTGGCGACGAGATCGGCCTCGGCGATGGCGTCGCTCAGTTCTTTCTGGATCGGGCCGGAGTTGCCGATGCAGGTGGTGCAGCCATAGCCCACAAGGTTGAAGCCGATGGCGTCGAGGTCTTCTTGCAGACCAGCGGCTTCGAGGTAGTGCGAGACCACCTGCGAGCCGGGCGCGAGCGACGTTTTCACCCAAGGTTTGCGGTTGAGGCCAAGCGCGCGGGCTTTGCGCGCCACGAGGCCGGCGCCGATCATCACGTAGGGGTTGGAGGTGTTGGTGCAGGAGGTGATCGAGGCGATCACGACGGAGCCGTCGCGCAATTCATAGTCTTCGCCTTCGACTTTGACGGATTTGCGCGGATCGGCCGGGGCCGTGGGCGCGGGGCCTTCGGCGGCCATGTCGGCGGCCTCTGGCTCGGCGTCGATGCCGCGGTATTCGCTGACGACATCGAGGAAGGCGGCGGCCGCGTGATCGAGCTTGGTGTAATCCTGGGGGCGTTTCGGGCCGGAGATGGCCGGAACGATGGTGCCCATGTCTAGCTCAAGCGTGTCGGTGTAGATCGGGGCGTAAGACGCGTCGCGCCAGAAGCCGTTTTCCTTGGCATAGGCTTCGACCAGAGCGATGCGGTCGTCGTCGCGCCCGGTGGTGCGCATGTAGCGCAGGGTTTCGCTGTCGATCGGGAAGAAGCCACAGGTGGCGCCGTATTCGGGGGCCATGTTGGCGATTGTGGCACGGTCGGCGAGCGGCAGGTGATCGAGCCCGGCACCGTAGAATTCGACGAATTTGCCGACGACGCCTTTGGCGCGCAGCATTTCGACCACTTTCAGCACGAGGTCGGTGCCGGTGGTGCCTTCCATCATTTCGCCGGTCAGCTCAAAACCCACGACTTCGGGGATCAGCATCGAGATCGGCTGGCCCAGCATGGCGGCTTCGGCCTCGATCCCGCCGACGCCCCACCCGAGAACGGCGAGGCCGTTGACCATGGTGGTGTGGCTGTCGGTGCCGACAAGCGTGTCGGGGTAGGCGACGGTTTCGCCGGATTGATCAGTGTCGGTCCAGACCGTCTGGGCGAGGTATTCGAGGTTCACCTGATGGCAGATGCCGGTGCCCGGCGGCACAACGCGGAAGTTGTTGAACGCCGACTGGCCCCATTTGAGGAACTGGTAACGCTCGATGTTGCGCTCGTATTCGCGATCGACGTTCATCTGGAAGGCGCGGGGGTTGCCGAATTCGTCGATCATCACCGAGTGGTCGATCACGAGGTCGACCGGGGCGAGCGGGTTGATCTTCTGGGCGTCACCACCGAGCGCCTTGATACCGTCGCGCATCGCGGCGAGGTCGACCACGGCGGGAACGCCGGTGAAATCCTGCATCAAAACGCGGGCCGGGCGATAGGCGATTTCGCGCGGGTTCTTGCCGCCTTTGGCGCCCCATTCGGCGAATGCCTTGATGTCATCGACGCTGACGGTCTTGCCATCCTCAAATCGCAGCATGTTTTCCAACACCACCTTGAGGGCAGCAGGCAATTTCGAGAAATCGCCCAAACCGGCGGCTTCGGCCGCGGGGATCGAGTAATAGGCGACCGACTGGTTCCCAACGGTGAGGGTTTTGCGGGTCTTGGCGGTGTCCTGTCCAACGGTAATGGGCATTTGGCTGTCTCCGGCAGAAATGAGAGGTCAATTGAACGCGCTTTTGACGCATGATCTGATCGCGTTCAAGGGGGTGGCTGCGTTTTATGTATACCATTGCACACTGTTTTTGCAATCTGCACCAGAGTCGCAGCGGATCGAGGGATGGCAAGGGGCGCAGTAATAGATCAGTGATAGTTCAGATAGACACGAGGGCAAGCGGCGGAAGGGCGGATCGAAGCCGCTCCGCCACATGAGTATTTGTCAGCCTTTCGAGCGCCAATAACCATTGGCGGCGGCGACGGTTTGAAAATGCACGGCGACAACCTGGGATGCGGCGATCAGCGCATCGGCATCTTCGGCATAATCGGCGCGCAGCTTGTCACGCATGGCGGCGTCGGGTTGAGTCATCTTTACTGCGACGCGCGACATTTTCACGGCGAGATCGTAACCGCTTTGGGGATCGGGGGTGATCAATGTGGGAAGCCATGACTCGGCCATTCTAGAACTCCTTCTGTTCAGATTGAGTGACGCAGCCATGATGATCCGGTGTGGGCCAGTGTCAAGCGGCGTGGGCAAAAGAGGGAGGCGGGTATCTGGGGGGTGTGCGAAATTTTGTGAGACAATGGCGCGTCGAGGGTGCGACAATTGCGCAATTGAGAGTCGCGCCTCACCGAATACTCGCAAAACCTTGATTGGTTATTTCAATAGCCTGTGCCTAAACAATGGATGTGTTTGCGAACATACCGATAGAAAAGCAGACGACATGCCGGGGACGATACCGGGGCGTCAAAATGGGGAAACACCGGCAATGAATCGATACGGCGCATGGCTAAAGCGTTTTGAGGCTACGTTGAGACAGGCCTTCGACCTGAAACATGCGCAACAGTCGATTGCCTTGGGCGGTAAGGCCTTTTGGCGTTTGAAATCACTGAGCCGAGCCGTGTTGACGGTTTTCTGGATCGCATTGGCGGGGGCAGCCCATGCCGACAAGCCGGTAATCGTGGTCGAGCTTTACACCTCGCAAGGCTGTTCGAGCTGTCCGGCAGCGGATGCCTTCTTGCACAAGCTGGCCAGGCGCGCGGACGTGGTCGCGCTGTCGCTGCATGTGGATTACTGGGACTATATCGGCTGGAAAGATGTCTTTGCCGACCATAAATACACCCTGCGCCAGCATGGTTATGCCAAAGCGGGTCACCGTCGTATGGTCTATACGCCGCAGATGATCATCCATGGGCGCGATCATGTGGTGGGCAACCATCCGATGGATGTCAACGATCTGATCAGCAGGTATCAGAAACGCCCACAGGCCGTTACGATCAAGGCCAGCCGGGAAGGCGGGCAGATAGTTGTTTCGGCCAATCCCATCGCCGACCAGGGGCAGGGTACGGGCGCAATTCTGGTGCAATTGGTGCGGTTCGAGCGCGAAGCCACTGTCGATATCCGGCGCGGCGAAAACGCCGGGCGCAAGATTTCCTATGCCAATGTCGTGCGCGATTGGTCGGTGATCGGCGAATGGGACGGCAAGCGTCCGCTATTCTTGAGCGTTCCCGTGAAAGGCGATCTGCCTGTCGCGGTGATTCTGCAGAAGAAGAACTTTGGCCCGATTTTGGCGGCGATGCAGATACGCTGATAGCTGCGCCATTGGCGTAGTTGCTCCTTGAAATTGATACGCCATTGGCGTATATATTCTCACATGGTCGATGTCACCGAGATCGCCTGCAAATGCACCCGCGTCGCATTGCAAGATGCGGCATATCTGTATTTGTCGGAAGATCATGTGGCGCAGATGATCATGCTTCTGCGGCGCGACCCGGCGCAGGGGCGGGTTGGCCGGAACGGATTTCGCCAGACCACGTTTTACCAGTTCCAGGTGCAATTCGAGGTTCATTTCGGGGCGGACAGGATCACGGTGTATCTGCTGCGCATCAAGCCGACCCCGAAGAAGCCGGCCACTCTGATCGAGGTGCTGGGGGTCGTGAAGGAGCTTTCGATGGATGTTCTGAAGTCCAAGGTCAAACGGCTGATTGATGGAGGGAATGATTGATATGAGCCTGCCTAAACGGGCGCGCGTGGCGCCGAGTGACGAATTGGGCGACGACAGGGGGCGTGATGCGCTTGCCCAAGAAGAAATGCTTGCCGATATCGAAGGGCGCAAACCGCTTGAGGTGATCGCGCGGGACGAGATCTTGCTGCCTGACATTCAGGAACTGCGCAAACGCATGGGGCTGAGTCAGGTGCGGTTTGCCGAACGATTCGGTTTCAGCGTCGCGGCGCTGCGTAACTGGGAGCAATCGCGGCGTGTGCCTGACCGCTCGACCCGGTTGTTGCTGCGGTTGATTGCGGAAGAACCGGAATTGGTGGAGCGGGTGGCGGGGGGCACATGATGCCGCCTCGCCCGACTTGGGGGCGAGGCGGCTGATTGGTCGCGTCTTATCGTTTGGAGCGGGCCATGAAGGCCAGGCGCTCGAACAGATGCACGTCCTGTTCGTTCTTGAGCAAGGCGCCATGCAGTTTGGGAAGGGCATTGGCGCCGTCGCGCTTGAGGTCTTCGGCGGTGAGATCCTCGGCCAGCAAAAGCTTGAGCCAGTCGAGCACTTCGGAGGTTGAGGGTTTCTTCTTGAGCCCGGGTGTTTCGCGCAGCTCGTAGAACTGGGTCAGCGCGGTGCTGAGAAGTTGTTCCTTGATGCCAGGGTGATGCACATCGACGATGGCGCGCATCGTGTCGGTATCGGGGAAGCGGATGTAGTGGAAGAAGCAGCGACGCAGGAAGGCGTCGGGCAGCTCTTTTTCGTTGTTCGAGGTGATGATCATCACCGGGCGATGCTTGGCCTTGATGGTTTCGCCGGTCTCGTAGACGTGAAACTCCATCTTGTCGAGTTCCTGAAGCAGGTCGTTGGGGAACTCGATATCGGCCTTGTCGATTTCGTCGATCAGCAAGACTACCTTCTCGTCGGCGTCAAACGCATCCCAGAGTTTGCCGCGCTTGATGTAGTTTCGAACGTCATGCACGCGTTCTTCGCCAAGCTGGCTGTCGCGCAGGCGGCTGACGGCGTCGTATTCATACAAGCCCTGTTGGGCCTTGGTCGTCGATTTGATGTTCCACTCGATCATCCGAAGGCCCAGGGCCTCGGCGACCTGTCGGGCCAGTTCGGTCTTGCCGGTGCCCGGCTCGCCCTTGACCAGCAGCGGGCGTTCCAGTGTCACGGCGGCATTCACTGCAATCTTGAGATCCTCGGTTGCCACGTAGCTTGAGGTGCCTTCGAATTTCATCTGTGCGTCCAGTCGTTTGTCTCGGTTTCGCCGCGCACCCTAATCGAGACGCAAATTCACCGCAATGCGATGCTATGGGGTAGTGACAATCGATTGTCAGGGGGGTAATAGGCAGGCGCATGTTAAGAGGGGTGCCAATGACACAACTTGGCAAAACCAAGGGAGCAAGCATGAAAGCGGAAACATTTTTACCTGATGATTACCGTCCGGCTGAAGATGAACCATTCATGAACGAACGTCAGCTGGAGTATTTTCGCCGCAAGCTGATGAACTGGAGAGAAGAGCTTCTGGACGGCAGCCGCGACACGATCGAAGGGTTGCAGGAGCAGACCCGCAACATTCCCGACGTGTCCGACCGCGCAAGCGAAGAAACCGACCGGGCGCTGGAATTGCGCACCCGTGATCGTCAGCGCAAGCTGGTCTCGAAGATCGACAGCGCGCTGCGCCGGATCGAAGAAGGCGAATACGGTTATTGCGAAGTCACCGGTGAGCCGATTTCGCTCAAGCGACTTGATGCGCGGCCGATCGCCAAGATGAGCCTGGAAGCACAGGAACAGCACGAGCGGCGCGAGAAGGTGCATCGCGACGATTGAGCCGGTGGCCGGACGTTTGGCCGGGTTGATGGAAATGTGTAAAAACGCCGGGGCGATGTGCTCCGGCGTTTTTCGTAAAATGGGGTGAGTTGGGGATGCTGAACGGGTTGAGGGCGATTGTGATCGGTGCCGGGATTGGCGGGCTGGGCGTGGCGCGTGCGCTGGCCTTGCGCGGCGCGCACGTCAAGGTGATCGAACAGGCGCCGGAGATTGGCGAAGTGGGCGCGGGCCTTCAGATGAGTCCGAACGCCATGGCGGTGTTGCGCGGTCTGGGGCTGGATCAGGCGCTGGAAAGTGGCGGGGCCGTGCGCGCGCAAGGGGTGGTTCTGAAGGACTATCGCGGGAGCGATGTGGCGCGGCTGGATCTCACCCGGCTTGCGGATCAACGGTATTATTTCATCCATCGGGCCGATTTGATAGCCGTGCTGGAGCAGGGCGCGCGCGAGGCCGGGGTGGAGTTCGAGTTGGGCACGCGGATTGATTGGGTGGCTGACGCGCATAACGGCGATGAGCCGACGGGGCATATCGCGGGCGGCGGCGAGCGTCGGGCCGATCTGATCATCGGGGCTGACGGGCTGCAATCGAGGGTTCGTCCGGTTCTTAATGGGTCGGAAGAGCCGTTCTTCACCGGTCAGGTGGCGTGGCGCGCTCTGATTCCCAATCCGGCAGGGCGCGGACCCGAGGCGCATGTGCATATGGGACCGGGGCGGCATTTGGTGAGCTATCCGTTGCGCGATAGCACGTTGCTCAACATCGTGGCGGTGCAGGAGCAGCGCGGCTGGGTGAAAGAGGGGTGGAACCTGCGCGACGACCCCGACAACCTGCGCAAGGCGTTTGCCGATTTCGGCCCTGAGGTGCAGGCTATGCTGGCCGAGGTTGAAGAAACCTATCTCTGGGGGTTGTTCCGCCATCCGGTTGCAACACATTGGCATGGTCAGGGCGTGGCACTTTTGGGGGATGCCGCACATCCGACCTTGCCGTTCATGGCGCAGGGGGCGGCGATGGCGCTTGAGGATGCCTGGGTTTTGGCGGATTCGCTTGCTGGGGCGGAAAATATACCCGCCGGGCTTGCGCGCTATCAGGAGCGGCGGCGTCAGCGGGCCGAACGCGTGATCAATGCGTCGACGGATAACGCCTGGAAATACCATCTGAAATTCCCGCCGCTGCGATTTGTTGCACAGGCGGTTCTGCGCGGTGGGTCACATTTTTTCCCGGACAGGATGATGCGGCAGTTTGATTGGCTCTATGGGTATGACGTGACGCGCGCGACCTGAGACGGAGTGTAACGCTTTAGGTGAGCTGTCTGGCAAGATCGTTGAAATCTTCGGCAATCACGTTCCATGCTTCCTCTGGTTCGAGGTCGGCGGTTTGTGAGGGCCCGTATTCGGTCGGGCGCGGCACGAAGCCGGTGGCGAGGCCCGCCGTGCGGGCGACGTGCAAATCGCCATTATGGGCGGCGACCATCATCACCTCGTCCGGCGACAGGCGCAGGGCCGCGCAAGATGCGAGATACACCGTGGGTTTGGGTTTGTAATCGCGCGCAATCTCGGCACCGAGGATGCAGTCCCAGGGCAGGCGGGCATAGCGCGCGAGGCGTGTCATCAGCGCGATTGAGCCGTTGGAGCAGGGCGCGAGGATGCAGGATTTGCGCAATCTTTGCAGGCCGGGCACCACATCGGGCCAGGGATCAAGCTTTTCCCAGGCGGAATTGAGGGTTTCGGGATCTTGCGGTGTCACGTTGAAGCGAGCGCAGACGCGGGCGAGATTTTCGCGGTGCAGATCATCAAGCGCGACATAGCCACGGCCACCATCGCGCACGCGCGCCATGGCCGGATCATACTCGGCCCGCCAGGCGTCGGCGAAGGCGCGCGCATCGACACCGGGCAAGGCCGCCGCCACTTCGCGCGCGATTGAGGTGCGCCAGTCGACGCAGGTGCCGAAGACATCGAAGATCAGCGCGCGGATTGTCATAGGTCGCGACCGTAAAACAAGAAGTAGTCAGCCAAACCCGGATCAATTGGATAAAACGGGTCGATGGGGCGGAAGCCGAGCGTCTCATATAGCTTTTGGGCAGCGACCAGTGGACGTATTGTATCGAGTACCATACGGCGTGCGCCGTTTGTGCGGGCATGGTCGAGCGCGGTTTCAACGATGTGACGGCCCAAGCCCAGACCACGGGCCGCAGGCGCGGTATAGACGCGTTTGATTTCGGCGGTGCCCGGTGCGATTTGGTGGATCATGCCACAGGCCATTGGGGTGTCATCGACAAAGCCGAGAAAGAGCGCGCCGTTTGGGGCGGCGTGAAGCGTTGGAAGGGTTTTGAGAAGTGCCTCGTATTCATCTGATTTATAGGCATTTTCAACGGCGTCTGGCCGATCTATTGCAGCGTCGACCAGACTGGCGCGATAATCGCGGCAAAGGGCGCGCAGGGCCGCGTGTTCGGCGCGGCTTGCAGGCGGGCGTATGGTGATATTGGCCATGATGTCAGCCAAGGTAGACGCTATTTCGCGCCACGCCAATGGCCAGATGATCAGGTTCGAAACAGGTAGACATTCAGCTTGTTACCGTCGAGGTCGCGGAAATATCCGCCATAGAAGCTGTCACCGCGCGGCCCGGCTTCGCCTTCGGACTTGGCGCCAAGCTCGATGGCTTTGGCGTAAAGGCGGTCAACCTCTTCAGGGGACTCGACCATGAGGGCCACCATGGTGCCATTGCCCGGCGCCGCTTCGCCCTTGTCGTAGGGCAGGTTGATGGTCAGCAGGGGCTTTCCCTTGCCAAAGCCCCAGCCGATCATGCGGTCGTTCTTGAACATCTGGCGGGCGCCCATTTCACCTAGAAGGGCGTTGTAGAAGCTTTCGGCGCGGGGCAGATCGTTGGTGCCGAGGTTGACGTATCCGATCATGGTCTCTCTCCCTGTGTTTTTGTCACGGTGACGGGCGGCGCGCTCAAGCGCAACGAAAAAGGGCGGCGCCGGGGTGGCACCGCCCATGTCATGGAAGATTGCGTGGCGTCACTTGAGGATCGAGCGTCCAGCATATTGAGCGACTTCGCCCAGTGCTTCCTCGATGCGGATCAGCTGATTGTATTTCGCCAGCCGGTCGGAACGTGCGAGAGAGCCGGTCTTGATCTGACCGCAGTTGGTGGCGACGGCGAGGTCGGCGATGGTGGCGTCCTCGGTTTCGCCCGAACGGTGGCTCATCACGTTGGTCATGCCCGCGCGGTGGGCCATATCGACGGCGCGCAGCGTCTCGGTCAGGGTGCCGATCTGGTTGACCTTGACCAGCATGGAGTTGGCGCAGCCCTTGTTGATGCCCATTTGCAAACGTTCGGGGTTGGTGACGAAGAGATCGTCGCCGACCAGTTGGATCTTGTCGCCGAGCGCGTCGGTCAGCGCTTTCCAGCCGTCCCAGTCATCTTCGGAACATCCATCCTCGATCGAGATGATCGGATAGTCGGCAACGAGCGCTTGCAGGTAGGCGACGTTCTCTTCAGGTGAGAGGGTTTTTCCTTCACCTGCAAGTACATATTCACCGTTCTTGAAGTATTCCGTGGCGGCGCAATCGAGTGCGAGATGAATGTCTTCGCCCGGTTTGTAGCCCGCTTTCTCGATGGATTTCAGCACGAAATCAAGCGCGTCGCGGGTGGAACCGATGTTGGGGGCAAAGCCGCCTTCATCGCCGATACCGGTTGAAAGGCCCGCGTCAGAGAGTTCTTTCTTCAGGGTGTGGAAGACTTCGGCGCCCATGCGCACGGCGTCGCGGATCGTGTCGGCGCTGACCGGCATGATCATGAATTCCTGAATGTCGATTGGGTTGTCGGCATGTTCGCCGCCATTGATGATGTTCATCATCGGCACGGGCAGAATGCGCGCCGAGGTGCCGCCGACATAGCGATAGAGCGGCTGGGTGGTGTAATCGGCGGCCGCCTTGGCCACGGCGAGCGATACGCCAAGGATGGCGTTGGCGCCGAGGCGGGATTTGTTGGGGGTGTCGTCGAGCGCGATCATGGCTTCGTCGATCATCACCTGTTCGGTGGCGTCGAGACCGACCAGATCGTCGGCGATTTCGCCATTCACGGCGGCGCAGGCTTCGAGCACACCTTTGCCGAAGTAACGCGATTTGTCGCCATCGCGCCGCTCAACCGCCTCATAAGCGCCGGTGGACGCGCCCGAAGGCACGGCGGCGCGCCCCATGGTGCCGTCTTCGAGGATCACATCGACCTCGACCGTGGGGTTGCCCCGGCTGTCGAGAATCTCGCGTGCGTGAATGTCGATGATCGTGCTCATGGGGTGTTTCCCTTTAATTAAATGGAAAAGGCTTTGGTTGTGCGGCTTTTAGAACGGGCGTGAGCCGAGGGAAAGGGGCGGCGCGGGTGTTTGCGCAAACGCCCATGTAATTGACCGGTGACGGTGTGAAAGAATTTTTTTAAGGTGCAAGACTGGTGGGGGAAGGAACTGAAAGCGATGAGCAAAACAACCAAGCGGAACAAGGCCAATGCGATGGCCTTTTATGATCTAATGTTCAACGAATGCCGCCCTCGCGAGGCGATTGAACGCTATGTGGGTGAGGTCTATATTCAGCACAACCCGCATGTGGCCGATGGTAAAGAAGCGTTTATCGCCTATTTCGAACGCATGGCGGAGGAGTATCCCGGCAAGGCCACGCGATTTGTGCGCGCCATTGCCGAAGACAATCTTGTTGTGCTGCATTGTCATCAGACATGGCCGAACAGCGACGATTATGCCGGAATCGACATCTTTCGTTTCGATGATGACGGCAAGATCGTTGAGCATTGGGATGTGTTGCAGGTCATCCCGGACGGATCGGCGAATGAAAATGGCCTGTTCTGATCCAACCAAAGCTTTCAGGCGGTGTCGACCATTTCGAAATCGTGGGTGAGGGTCGCAGAGGCTGCCATCATCGCGCTGGCCGAGCAGTATTTCTCGATCGAGAGCGAAATGGCACGGGCGACCTTGTCGGGGTTGAGGCCGCGGCCCTTGACGATGAAATGCAGGTGAATGTCGGTATAGACCTTGGGATCGGTTTCGCCGCGCTCGGCGGCGATTTCGACGACGACATCCTCGACCGGTTCGCGACCTTTCTCAAGGATATGCACCACGTCATAGGCAGAACAGCCCCCCGTGCCGAGCAGGAGGAGTTCCATCGCGGAGGGGCCGGGTTTGAGCCCATCTGGCCCATTGGCGGCGCCAAACGCGATCTTGTGGCCGCTTTCGGTCTCGCCGATGAAGGTGCGGGCTTCGGCCCATTTCACGCGGGCATTGGTTTTCATCTCTCGTCTCCTTGGCGGTGTTCATACAGGTCTCTTGTGCGCGATGCGGCCTTCGCGCAGGAAGGCATAGGTTCCGGCGCCGATGGTGATCGCGGCGCCGACATAGGTGAGCACATCGGGGTTTTCATCAAACACCAGATAGCCGATGGCCAGCGCAAAGAGAATGCGTGAATAACGGAACGGTGCGACCACGGAAATTTCACCCGTGCGCATCGCCTGAATGATGCAGAAATAGCCCAGAGCGCCGAGCGTGGTGGCGCCCAGCATGAGGATGCCACTGTGCAGGCTCATCGCCACCGGGCCGCCCTGAAACATGGTTATGATCGCGCCAGCGGGCAGCAGTGAGCCCATGCCATAGGCGGCGATGCGGATTGATGGCGTGCTGGGTGGCATCAGCCGGGTGGAAACGTCACGCACCGCCAAAAACAGCATCCCCGCTACGGCCCAGAGCGCGTTGGGATCAAACCCGGTCATGCCGGGGCGCAGGATGATCAGCACGCCGGACAGGCCAATAAGGATGGCGCCCCAGCGCCGCCAGCCGACCTTTTCACCCAGCATGATCACGGCAAGCCCTGTAACCACCAGCGGTGTGGCCTGAAGGATGGCCGAGGGCAGGGCGATGCCCACGGTCGAGAGTGCGGTGAGAAAGCAGAAGGTGCCGAGCACGTCCGAGCCATTGCGCAACAGCATGGCAGGCGAGAGGTAGTCGCGGGTGATGACCCGGTGGCCCTGTGCCCATGTGAGGGCAGAAAAGATCACCGCGCCGCCAAGCCCGAGAAAGAACAGCACCTGACCTTTCGGCATGGCCTCGGCGCCGAGTTTCACGCAGGCGTCGGTGGCGGCAAAGAGCACCATGGCGACGATCATCAGCGCGATGCCGCGGGTGTTTTCGGATTGCATGGGGAACCTTTCGCGCGGAAGGCGCGGAATCAGGCGCGCGCCGCTATTTAGCAGGCTTTTTCAGCGGGACACCATAGAGCTCGAGTTTGTGCCCTTTGAGTTGGTAGCCGAGCTTTTGGGCGATCTTTTCCTGTAGGATTTCAATGTCGGGATCGACGAATTCGATGACCTCGCCAGAATTCATGTCGATCAAATGGTCGTGATGTTCGCGCTCGGCATCCTCGTAGCGCGCGCGCCCGTCGCCAAATTCCAGCTTGTCGAGAATCCCGGCCTCTTCAAACAGTTTCACCGTGCGATAGACCGTGGCGATGGAAATGCCGGAATCGCGCGAGGAGGCGCGTTTATGTAGTTCCTCGACATCCGGGTGATCATCGGCCTCGCCCAGAACAGTGGCGATGGTGCGACGTTGGCCTGTCATGCGTAGTCCATTGGCTTCGCAGCGTGCGATTATGCTGTCCGTCATGACCCTTGCCCCGGCTTTCGTGTCGTTAACATGGGTTTAGCCTTAGCCCCCGGCGATTTCCAGCGTCAGATTTTCGCTGATGCCGCCATTGCGCATTGACTTTGCGTGGCGGAACGCCCATTTGGCACTCAACCGACGTCTTCTGCCGCGTGAGCAGCCAGGCAACATCCGGGAAAACCGGAGCGAACCAGAGACCGAGGTCATGTTCCCAAAATCACGCGTGGGGCCAGACGCCAGGGCGACAGAGACGGGCATTCGGCTCCTCGGTCCAGCTTTATGGCGCAACCACGATTGAGTCGGCCAATGGGGCGCGGCTTGGTATTTGCATGAGGCGTGATCCCATATGTCGGGCACGTCCGGAAAGATAATATGACGAATTTTAATGAACTGGGTCTGCCCAAGGTGCTTTTGAACCGGGTGGCCGAGATGGGTCTGAAAGACCCGACACCGATTCAGCAAAAGGCGATCCCGCTGGCTCTGGAAGGGCGCGATGTGATGGGCTTGGCGCAGACCGGTACCGGCAAGACCTTTGCCTTTGGTCTGCCGCTGGTGTCGCAAATGCTTGAAAGTGACAAGCGGCCTGCACCGAAATCGGTGCATGGGCTGGTGTTGGCACCAACACGCGAGTTGGCCAAGCAGATCAGCGAAAGCCTGCGTGAGCTTTGCAAGGGTGGCCCGCTCAAGGTGAACCTTGTGGTTGGGGGCGCCGGGATTGTCGGGCAGATGAAGAAGCTGGAACGTGGCACCGATCTTCTGGTGGCGACACCGGGGCGGTTGCTCGATTTGCTGGATCGCCGTGCGTTGCGGCTTGATCAGACGCGTTTTCTGGTGCTCGATGAGGCAGATCAGATGCTCGACATGGGGTTTATCCATGACCTGCGCAAGATTGCGGCGCATCTGCCCAAACCGCGCCAAACCATGCTGTTTTCGGCCACTATGCCGAAACTGATGGCCGAGTTGGCGCAAAGCTATCTCACCAACCCTGAGCGGGTGCAGGTTTCACCTCCGGGCAAGCCGGCCGACAAGATCGAGCAAGAGGTGCATTTCGTCGCCAAGGCGGAGAAGCTGAACCTTCTGATCGAGCTTCTGGACAAGCATCGTGACGAGTTGGCGCTTGTTTTTGGACGCACCAAGCATGGCTCGGAAAAGATCAAGAAACATCTGGAGAAGGTGGGGTTCGCCGCCGGGTCGATCCATGGCAACAAGAGCCAGGGGCAGCGCGAGCGTGCCTTGGCCGAGTTCAAATCCGGCGCGATCCGGGTGCTTGTGGCGACGGATGTAGCGGCGCGGGGTCTGGATATTCCGCAGGTGCGCCATGTCTATAACTTTGATCTGCCGAATGTGCCGGAAAACTATGTGCACCGGATTGGCCGCACGGCGCGTGCCGGGGCCGATGGCGCAGCGATTGCGTTTTGTGCGCCCGACGAGATGGGCGAGCTGAAGGCGATTCAGAAGGTTCTGAAAATGACGATTCCGGTGGCCTCTGGCCGCGCATGGGAAGAAATTGACGCACCCAAAGGTAAAGGCAATGGCGCTGGCCGCAGACGTGGCGGTGGCGGCGGCGGTAGTAAACCGGCGGGCAAGCCCGGCACGGGCCGTTCGCGGCGTCGTCGCAGCGGCGGCGGCGCAGGCCGTGGGGCGTCGCAAGCGGCGTGAGCCATCTGCCTTTGTAAATTAGCGAACCCGCCCACAGGTTTCTGTGAGCGGGTTTTCTTTTGCGCCGCGGGTTGCGCCACAGGTTGCGCAACGGGGGCGATGCGTGTTTCGAGCGATTGGTCGTCTACATCAGGTCGGGTTCACGCCCGAGCCGGTTGGCGAGCCGGGTGACGGTCAGCCCCTGAACGATGATCGAGAATACCACGATGACATAGGTCACGGTCAGGATCATCGGCTTCCATTCGCTTTCGGGCAGCGACAACGCCAGAGCGACCGAGATGCCGCCCTTGAGGCCGCCCCACGTCATGATCGGGATCACATCTTTGGCGAATGTGCGGAAGGGCGAGAGTATCAGCACAGGCACCGCCACGGCGGCGAGGCGGGCCAGTAGCGCAAGTGCGATCGAAAGCATGGCGGTGACGAGATAATCAAATTCGAAAGCGACGGCGAAAACCTCGAAGCCGATCAGCAGGAAAAGCACGGCGTTGAGGATCTCGTCGATCAGCTTCCAGAAGGCATCGACATAATTGCGGGTCTCTTCGCTCATGCCATGCTTGGCGCCGATATCGCCAATGAGAAGCCCGGCGCAGACGGCCATGATCGGCGCCGAGATATGCAGGTAAACGGCGAGTTCATAGCCTCCGAAGGCAAGACCAAGCGTGATCAGCACTTCGAGCGCGTAGTCGTCGATCAGGCGCATGACGCGGAAGGTCAGCCAGCCCAGCACAAGACCCAGGGCGGCCCCTCCCAGTGCTTCGCGCACAAAGAGGATCGCGGCATCGGTGACGCCATTTTCCTGGCTGGCGTGGGCCGCATCCTGGGGAAAGGCCAGCCCGATGAGCACCAGAAAGACGACATATCCAACACCATCGTTGAAGAGAGATTCCCCAGCGATCTTGGTTTCCAGTGATTTGCGCAGGTTGGCTTCGCGCAATACGCCGAGGACGGCCACAGGGTCGGTCGGGGAGATGAGTGCGCCAAAGACCAGCGCGATCAGGATCGGCGCCCCGGTGAGCCAGGAAAATCCAAAGCCCACGATAACGGTGGAAAGCGCGATGCCGATGGTGGCCATCAGGAACACCACCCGCCATTCGGCGCGCAGGTCGGACAACTTGACGTGCAGCGCACCGGCAAACAGCAGCAGCCCGAGCATGCCTTCGAGAAGGGCGTCGGAAAAGGCGATGCCGGCGACGACGCTGCGCATGGTTTCGGCAATGATGAGTTGAGGCCAGATCAGATCGGTCGCTAGCACGCCAAAGGACGCGAACAACGCCACAACCATAATGCCAATGGCCGAGGGCAGGCGTAAGAACAGGTAGTTGATGCTGCCGAAGGCACCTGCCAGGACGATCAGTAGGGAGGTGATCTGAAGAAAAGTCATGGGCTCTGCAATCTTGATGCGATGTGATGTGGTGTAGGGCTTTTGCGGTAACACGCCGGGCGGGCGCAGGAAAGAAAACTTTGCCATCCACACCGCCGCCTTGATCATGCGCGGCTTGCCGGGTGCAGGGTTGAAGCGGGTGTTGACTCTGCTTGGTGTTCGCGAGTCATAGGAGGGCAGTAGACGCCCCCGCGACGCCGACAGACGGCGTAAGTCCTTCGATCAGACGTGTTCGAGGTCGACCCAGACCGGTAGGTGGTCTGAGGCCACGCGCGCGGGGGAGGCGTTGTGGGTTCCATGCGCGCGCGCGCGCAGTTCAGCGCTCAGCGCGAAACGATCCAATGCGGCCACCGGGCGCGGCGAGGGGAAGCTGGGCCGTTCGGCGAGAATTTCGAGCCCCGGTGTGACGTTGTCGAGCGCGCGCGCCGGTCCCCATTCGTTGAAATCCCCGGCCAGCACCGTGGGCAGTTGCGGAAGGGTTCTGAGGTGGCGGGTGATCGCGGCCAGTTGCAACAGACGGTAGCGCCGGATCAGCCCAAGATGAACACCGATCACCCGCATCGGGCCGAAGGATGTTTCAAGCTCGGCGAGAATGGCGCCGCGCGGTTCCAGACCCGGCAAGGAGAGATGCGTGCCGCGCAGCATCGAAACCTCGGGGCTGAACAGCATTGCGTTGCCGTGCCAGCCAAGCGATCCTCCCGGCTCGCCGAAATGCGCCACCTGCCAGCCGTCGGCCTCGGCCATTTCATGGGGCAACGCGGCGGGGCGGGGGGCCAAGCGTTTGTCGGCCTCTTGCAATACCACCACCTGCGCGCCAAGCGCATTTATGACTTGAAGCGAACGATCCGGCCTGCGTCGAAGGTCAAGGCCGACGCATTTCTGCAGGTTGTAGCTTGCAATTCTCAAACCGGGTGCCTTCATGGGATCTATATAGATATGCTAAGCGGGGTTTTCACAAAGTGTTACGCGATCAATCTGTCCTTACCAAGCTGGTTTGGGCCGCATTGCTTATTATAGCGGCGGATGCGTTGATCCAGTGGGAATTGTCGCTGCTTTTCATCGCACTTGCCACTCTGTCGCTGTCGCTGGCACCTGTGGTGGTGGCGCGATGGGCGCAGATCCATGTGCCGTCTTCGTTCATGTTGGCGGTGGTGCTCTTTGTCGGCGGCACGCTTCTGCTTGGCGAAGTGTATGGTTTTTACACGCGCTTCTGGTGGTGGGACATGCTGATGCACGGTGGCAGCGCCGTGGGCTTTGGGCTGATCGGGTTTGTTCTCGTCTTCATGATGTTTCAGGGTGACAAGTTTGCCGCCCCTCCTGCTGCGGTGGCGTTTTTTGCTTTCTGCTTTGCGCTGGCCATTGGGGCGATGTGGGAAATTTTCGAATTCGGCATGGATCAGCTGTTTGACTTCAACATGCAGAAATCCGGGCTGGTCGATACGATGAAGGATCTGATCATCGACATGGGGGGAGCGATTTTGGGGGCTGCTGCCGGGTATGGTTATCTCAAGGGGCGTGAACGGATCGGTCTGCCGAGGGTTATCGACGATTTCGTGCAGCGCAATCCGAAGCTTTTCCGGCGCCTGAACGCGCGGTCGCGACGCAACGGAGAGGATTGACCTTGTGTGCGCCATGCCACCTTTATGGCGGCTATGGAACGGCTTGATAAAATTGACACTGCGGGTGTTCTGGCGCTGTTGGCTTTTGCCGTGCTGCTTGGTTTCAACCAGGTGGTGATCAAGGTCTCGACGGATGGGTTTCAGCCAGTGTTCCTTGCGGGGTTGCGATCGGTCGGGGCCTGCGCAGCGATCTGGCTCTGGATGCGACTGCGCGGCATTCCCTTTGTCTTGCCGCGCGAAGCCTGGGCCGGGGCAATAGCGCTGGGGTTGCTGTTTACGGTCGAGTTCGTGTTTCTCTATCTGGCGCTGGATCGCACCGGGGTGGGGCGGGCCTCGGTCATCTTTTACTCCATGCCGATTTTCGTGGGCCTTACGGCGCATATCATGCTTCCGGGGGAACGGCTCAACGCGGTGCGTGGCTTGGGATTGTTGCTGGCGATGCTCGGGGTGGCCTGGGTGATGATGGATCGGGGGAGCGGAGAGGCGAGCCTGTCAGGTGATATTCTGGCGCTGCTGGCGGCGATTTCATGGGCCGGGATCGCCATTGTCGTGCGCGTCACGCCGCTTGAACGGGTCGCGCCCGAGATGCAGCTGTTCAGCCAGTTGGTGATTTCGGCGGTTCTGCTTATGGCGGTCTCGCCGTTTTTCGGGCCATTCATACGTGAGTTGGAGCCGATCCATTGGGCCGCATTGGCGTTCCAGACGCTGGCGATTGCCAGTTTCGGCTATCTTTTCTGGTTCTTCCTGCTCAAGCGCTATCCCGCTTCGGGGGTGGCCTCGTTTTCGTTCCTGTCGCCAGTTTTTGGTGTCGCGCTGGGCTGGCTAATGCTGGGCGAGGCGATCGGGGCCGAGATTATCGGAGGGCTTATTCTGGTGGCGCTGGGGATTACGTTGATCAATCGTCGCCGGTGAGGTGTTCGCCCCGGAGGCGGTGTGCATCGCGGCGTGGAAATTTGGATATTTTCGGCAAGATGAAGGTAGGGCGGGTGCCCGGAGTTTCGGGCCTCAGGTGCCGCAGAAAGTGTTTTCGACGCGCTCGTGCGGTTCTGGCGGGCGGGTGAGATCCTGTGCGTCGGGTTGATCCTCAAACGGTTTGGCGAGCACCGCGTTGAGCCGGTGGAACAGGGCGAAATCGCCGGCCACGGCGGCCTCGATCATCGCTTCGATCCGGTGGTTGCGCGGGATCACAAACGGGTTGGTGGCGCG
Organism: Rhodobacteraceae bacterium LMO-JJ12; assembly: GCA_021555075.1. NCBI lineage: Bacteria > Pseudomonadati > Pseudomonadota > Alphaproteobacteria > Rhodobacterales > Paracoccaceae > Rhodobacteraceae bacterium LMO-JJ12. The sequence continues at coordinate 2,468,835 of JAKGBX010000001.1, read as the reverse complement.
CATGAGGTTTTCAGGGTCGGGTTCTTCTTTTAGACGGGACTGCCAGCGGGTGTTCCAGCTATCAAAGGCGGCGCGGTCGGTGAATTGATCACGGGCTTTTGCAGTGCCGAGGGCGCGGAACGTATTGGTGAAATCGGCGCCGTCGGCGGCCATCAGGTCAAGCAGGTCGGTGATCAGGGCGGTATCGCCGTCGCGCGCGGTTGTGATGCCGATCTTGGCGGCAAACCGCGCCAGCCATTCGGCTTCGACGCGGGCGGGCATGGCTTGTATCAGGGCGGTGAAGTCTTCGACCGCCTTGTCAGTGTCGTCACAGAGCGGCACCAGCGCGTTGGCCAGTTGGACCATATTCCAGACGATGATTTTTGTCTGGTTGTCATAGGCATAGCGCCCGAATTGGTCGATTGAGGAAAACACGGTTTGCGGGTGATAGTGATCAATGAAGGCGCAGGGCCCGTAGTCGATGGTTTCGCCCGAAAGCGTGGTGTTGTCGGTGTTCATCACGCCGTGGATGAAGCCCACGGCGCTCCAGTCGGCCACAAGTGCGGCTTGTCGGTCGATCACGCCGGAGAGCAGATCGGTCGGGGTTTCGGCGGTTGGGTAATGGCGCGCGCGGGTATAGTCGAAGAGGGCTTGCAGGGCCTCGCGGTCGCCACGGGCAGCGAAATACTCGAACGTACCGACGCGGATGTGGCTGGAGGCTACGCGGGTGAGGATGGCGCCGGGCAGTTCGGTCTCGCGCATCAGATGCTCGCCCGTGCTGACGGCGGCCAGTGCGCGGGTGGTGGGGATGTTCAGCGCGGCCATTGCCTCGGAGACCACATATTCGCGCAACACCGGGCCGAGCCAGGCGCGGCCATCGCCGCCGCGTGAATAGGGTGTGCGGCCCGAACCTTTGAGTTGAATATCGAAGCGTTTGCCGCTGCTGTCCTGCACCTCGCCCAGCAAGAGCGCGCGCCCGTCGCCGAGCTGTGGTGAGAAGCCGCCAAATTGGTGGCCGGCATAGGCCTGGGCCATCGGGTCGGCGCCCTGAGGAATTTCGTTGCCTGAGAAGACGCGCGCAAGGTCGTCATCAGGCGCGCATGAGATGCCAAGATCGCGGGCCAGCCGACCGTTGAAGGCAATGAGCTGTGGCGCGGCAACAGGCGTGGCGGGCTGGCGGGTGAAAAAGCGAGGCGGAAGGGTGCCGTAGCTGTTGGTGAAGGGGATGTGCAGGGTCATGGGGTAAATATAACCTTGGTTTGCATGATTTCCAGAGGGCTGGAGCGCGGCTGGGGCAGGAGCGAGGGGCCAGCCCCTCGCGCTCCCCGGGATATTTCCGGCAAGATGAAGGGAGGGTGCGCTCAGGCTGTGCGGGTCATCAGGTGGTAGGTTTCGCGTGATTTGAAACCGGCGCGTTCGTAAAGGCGGCGTGCGCTTGCGTTATCGCGACCGACTTCGAGGTGCAGGGCCTTGACCCCGTGGCTTTCCAGCGCGGGCAGCAGGGTGAGCAGCACTTCTGAGCCCATGCCGCGTCGGCGTACCTTTTCGCGGATGAAGAATTCGTCAATGAAGCCATCGAGGCCGCCAAGTTCGACCGAGTAGCCGAAAGAGACCACGATATAGCCCACCGGCGACACCCGCGGGCCCACCAGATAGGCCACGCCATGCGGTGTGCCCTCTAGCAGCGGCATGAGCGCGGCCCGGCGGGCCTGATCAGATTGTTCGATGCCCATGAAAGCGTGAAAGGCGGCAACCAGCGGCAACAGTTTTTCCAGATCTTCGGGGCGGGCGAGATGCAGGCTGCTCATGGTCGGGGCTCCTTGGGAGGGGAAATGTCGGCGGGATTGCCAGGAAGGAGGCGAAGGGTGGCGCAATGGGCGCGTTTGGTGCCGCCGTCGGTGGCGCTGCCTACGGTAGAGAAGATTTGCATCCCGGTCTGATCAGCGCGGATCATCCGGTATGGCGTGCGCATGTTCATAGTCGGGCCAGTCGCTCGGTGAGAAGTGCGAAGAAGCCGTCAGCGTCGAGATCGCCCATGAAAGTGGCGTTGGGGGTGCGACCCGTGACGCCCCACCAGTCGGCCACGGTCATGCCCATGGTGAGTTCGGAGTGGGTTTCGATCTCGACATTGATGAACCGGCCCGAGAAGAGGGAGGGCTGTAGCAGGTAGGCGGTGACACAGGGGTCATGCAGCGGGGCGCCTTCGGAGCCATATTTTTGTTTGTCGAAACGTTCAAAAAAATCGGTCATCTGGGCGACGGCAATGCCAACCGGTGTGGCAAGCGCGCGAAAGGCGTCGTTGCGTGGCTTGGTCACCAGCGCCTTGTGGGTCACGTCGAGCGGCATCACGGTGATCGGGGCGCCGGAATTGAACACGATATTCGCGGCCTGCGGGTCGACATAGATGTTGAACTCGGCGGCGGGCGTGATGTTGCCGACTTCGAAATAGGCGCCGCCCATCAGCACGATCTCGGCCACACGTTCCATGATGTCGGGCGATTTCTCAAACGCCATTGCGATGTTTGTAAGTGGTCCGAGGGGGCAGAGGGTGATCGTGCCGGGCTCATGGGCGCGCAATGTGTCGATGATGAAATCGACCGCGTGGGTGTCTTGCAGCGGCATTTTTGGATCGGGCAGATCGGGGCCGTCCAAGCCGGATTTGCCGTGCACATGTTCGGCCGTGACCAGGTCACGGCCCAAGGGGCGGTCACAGCCGGCATAGACCTTTACATCAGGTTTCCCCGCCAACTCACAGATAATACGGGCATTTTTTGACGTCAATGCCAGCGGCACATTACCGGCAACGCAGGTGATACCGACGATCTCGATCTCTTGCGGAGAGGCGAGCGCCAGAAGGATTGCCACGGCATCGTCCTGCCCCGGATCGGTGTCTATGATGATCTTGCGCGGCGGCATGGGGGACTCCTTTTGCGGGGCGTGCCACGTTTTTGTGCGAGGCGGGCAAGAGATGCAAGGGCGCGGGGATATGGCTTTGATACCCGACGGCGGGCGGGCGCAGTCAGGCTTGCGGCTCCAGGGCGTCCTTGAATGCGGCGAAGCGGCGATTGGCCTTGGCCCAGTTGAACTGGTAGCCCGGGTCGGGGTGGCGCCAGCCTTCGCCGTAGTTCACCGCCAGCATCGCCTTGGCGTCACGTGGAATTGGCAGGCCGGTGGTGTCGCAGGTGATGAGCGGGAAGACCTGATCCTCGCGAAGGTCGCCAGCGGTGTGGGGGTAGACATGGACGCCCTCGTTACTGACCCAGGCGGGAAAGAGATCAATGTTGTAGGTGCCGCCGGATTTGAGTTTCATGGTCGCTGGATTGGAGGGTTGGCGCTCAGAGAGCAGCCCGGCGTCTTGCAGTTTGCTGCGGGTTGCGCGCCATTGCGCGGCGGCCTCAGTGGGTGAGGTCGCCTCAATCCGCAGGGCCAGATCAACATCGTCGTCATGGGCGATCAGGCTCTTGTCGCGCACCGCCCCGAGAAGCGTGCCGGAATTGAGGAACGCTTCGCCGCCGAGGGCCGCGAGGCGCTGCATTACAGAGCGGATATCAGCCCAGATTGCCTGTTGGTCCATCGACCCGAAAGCGGAATGGAAGTGCAGCCCTTCGAGTTGGGCGGGATCTTGAACAGCGTATTTCAGGACTTGCGCGAATTGCTGGTATTTTTCGACGTCTCCGGTGGCGAGGCGGGCGCGAAACAGGCGGTAGAGCGGTTTTTGCGCGCGGCGCGGTGCCTTGCCCCGGGCGAGGATGGCGAGAACGGTTGCTTCAAGGAAAACGGGCGTTTCCTGCAATTCGGGGGCGGTATCGCCCAAGGTGCCAAGCTCGATCATTTCGGCGCGCCCCTTGTAGCCGGTGCGGGGCGAGATGATCTGGGCCAATGCGCGGCGGCGCAGGGCGTCTATTTTCGCGGTGGTTTGCGTGTTCATCGCTTGGTCCTGCTGATGCTCTGCACAGACCTAGCGCGCCGGGGCACAGAGATACAGACAAAAGGCGATGGCGCCGCCCAAAATGAATGCGGGCGCCCGAGGACGCCCGCAAAGAAGAGAGCTTGCTTGGCCTGGGGTCAGCCGTCGAAGTCGACTTCTTCGGTCAGCTTCAGCGCTTCGGGACGCAGGCTGGAGAGATCCATCAGGTTGGTGTCGTCCGGTGTGAAGCTGCCCCAACTGGCGACCAGCGGATCGGGGGAGGTGCCCGGTGCGACAGGGTATTCAAAATTCGCTTCGGCATAGATCTTCTGAGCCGTGGGCGAGGAGAGGAATTCCATCAGTTTAAGGGCGCTGTCGCGGTTGGGGGCCGCTTTGGTCATCGCAACGCCCGAGATGTTCACATGGGTGCCGTGGCCTTCGAACACCGGGAAGTCGAGTCGCACGGAATCGGCCCATGCCTTTTGTTCGTCGTCGTTCAACATGGCGCCCATGTAATAGGTGTTGCCGAGGGCGATATCGCATTCGCCGGCCCATATGGCCTTGATCTGGGCGCGGTCATTGCCCTGGGGCTTGCGCGCGAGATTGGCTTTTACGCCTTCGAGCCAGCTTTTGGTGGCCTCGGGTCCGTGGTGATGCAGGTAGGCAGCGATCAGCGCCACGTTATAGGGGTGCGTTCCCGAACGGGTACAAATCCGACCTTTCCACTTGGGATCGGCAAGGTCTTCGTAGGTGGTCAGTTCGCCTTCCGGGACGCGCTCCTTGCTGGCGTAGGCGATGCGTGCTCGCGTTGTCAGGCCCCACCAGTGGCCGTCCGGGTCGTGAAAGGCCGCAGGTATATTGGCGCTGAGCGTGGCGCTCTCGACGGGCTGGGTCAGATCGGCTTCGACGATTGAGCCGAGCCGAGCAATATCGACAGTAAAGACCAGATCGGCGGGAGTGCGGCTGCCTTCGGCCGAGAGACGTTCGACCATGCCTTGCTGCATATGCGCGACATTGACCTTGATGCCCGTCTCGGCGGTGAACGCATCGGTAAGCGGCGCCAGAAGTTCGGGCTGACGGTAGGAATAGATGTTTACCTCGTCGGCCAGTGCGGGCGCAGCTGTGGCAGTGAGCAGTGCGAAAAGAGTAAGGCGGGTGAACATTTGTGTTCTCCTGACGTTGGATTTCCGTTGGCCACCTTAAACCTGAGCAATTTAATCAGGTCAATACCTGAGTGGTGATGTCGGGTTTATTCAGAGTGTTTGCAGTATCGGGGGCCAGCCCCCGAACCCCCGGGATATTTCTGGCAAGATGAAACAATGGGATTGCCGATTGAAGCGCTCGGCTTTGACCTGAACTGCGCGCAAAAGGACCGGGCGACGACACTGAAGGGAAGGCCGGGTCGGTCGCGCGCCGCATTTCAGAGAAGCGCATGAGGTCTTAGGGCGCGTTTTTTTCTTCGCGCTTGGCTTGGTTCCAGAGAGAGTCCATTTCTTCGAGATCGCTGTCGGATGGGGTTTTGCCACGCTCGGCGAGCAGGGATTCGATGCGTTCGAAACGGCGAGTAAATTTGGCGTTGGCGGCGCGCAGGGCCGATTCGGGATCGATTTCGAGATGGCGGGCGAGATTGGCGACAACGAAGAGGAGGTCGCCGAATTCCTCGAAAACTTCTGCTTTTGTCAGTGACTCGCGGGCCTGGGTCAGTTCGCGGGCTTCTTCGACGATCTTGTCCAGCACCTCGTCAGTGGTGGGCCAGTCAAACCCGACGCGGGCGGCGCGTTTTTGCAGTTTGAGGGCCCGCAGGAGGGCGGGCAGGCCGACGGCGACGCCATCGAGCGCGCCTTGCTGGGCTTTTTCGGCGCGCTCGGCCGCTTTGATGGTTTCCCAGTCGCGAGTTTGTTGTTCGGCAGATTTGTCACGGCTCTCGTCGCCGAAAACATGCGGATGGCGGGCCACCATCTTGTCGGACATGGTGTCGGCAACATCGTTGAAGGTGAAAAGCCCGGCCTCTTCGGCCATTTGTGCGTGAAACACTGATTGGAAAAGCAGATCGCCCAATTCTCCCTTGAGGTCGCCCCACGCTTCACGTTCGATCGCATCGGCGACTTCATAGGCTTCTTCGATCGTGTAGGGGGCGATGGTGTCGAAGGTTTGCTCGATGTCCCAAGGGCAGCCGGTCTGTGGATCGCGCAGGCGGCGCATGATTTGAAGAAGGCGGGGCAGGCCGCCTTTGGGGTCGTGGATCAGGTCGTTTTCAGGCATTGCGGTGACTTTCGGTTTGGGATTGAGTTGTGCCGGGTGAGGCAGAAGGAGTCCAGCAGGTGGCAGTGATCAATCGAATTGCCGGGTTTGCCGACGAGATGACAGCGTGGCGGCGGCATTTGCATATGAACCCCGAACTGGGGCTGGAGTGCCATCAGACGGCGGCTTTCGTGGTTGAGCGATTGCGCGAATTCGGCGTTGACGAGATTCATGAGGGCATCGCCGAGAGTGGTGTCTTGGCCGTGATCAAGGGCAGGGGCGACGGGCCTGTCACCGGGTTGCGCGCGGATATGGACGCGCTGCCGATGCAGGAAGACACCGGGGTAGATTGGGCCAGCACTGTGCCGGGAAGGATGCATGCCTGTGGCCATGACGGGCATACGACGATGCTTTTGGGGGCGGCGAAATATCTGGCGGAGACGCGTAATTTTACCGGGAGCGCCTTGCTGATCTTCCAACCCGCAGAAGAGACCATCGGCGGCGGGCGGATCATGGTGGAAGAAGGCATCATGGATCGTTTCGGTGTCGGCGAGGTCTATGCGCTGCATACCGATTCCTTTGCCGGGTTGGGCGAATTTCGCACGCGGCCGGGGCCGATCATGGCGGCGGTGGATGATTTCGAGATACATCTGACCGGTACGGGCGGCCATGCGGCCTATCCCGACAGCTGCGTTGATCCGCTTCCTGCGGCGGCGGCAGTTCTGCAAGCGTTGCAGACCATTGTCAGCCGCAATCGCCCGCCACTGGAGGCGCTGGTGGTGTCGGTGACGCAGATCCATGGCGGATCGGCGATGAACATCATTCCCGAGAAGGCCTATCTTGCGGGAACGGTGCGCAGCTTTTCGCCCGTAATACGGGATATGGCCGAGCGGCGCATCGGCGAGATCGTGCGCGCGCAGGCTGAGGTATACGGTGTGGAGGGGCGGCTCGATTATCAGCGTAATTACCCCGCGACCGTGAACCACGCCGAACAGACGGAGAAGGCGGCCGTGATTGCGCGCGAGGTGATGGGGGATGACAATGTGCTGACGGCTTTGCCACCGGAAATGGGGGCCGAGGATTTTTCTTTCATGCTGGAGGCGCGACCGGGAGCGTTCTTGTTTCTTGGGCAGGGTGTGGGGCCATCGGTGCATCATCCGAAGTTTGATTTCAATGATGCCGCGGCGCCGATCGGGGCAAGTTTCTTTGCCCGGCTGATCGAGCGGCATCATGCGATTGGGTAGAGGGACTGAAACCCGGCCCTTCGTGGGGTCGGAGGCGGGCAAGGGCGTTGCACATGGTGCGGCTTTGGGATTGAGTGAACCGGGAACGGAGATCAAGGAGCGCGAGAAATGGCTGTGATCAACCGGATTGCGGGCTATGCCGATGAAATGAAGGCGTGGCGGCGCCATATCCACATGCACCCCGAACTGGCGCGGGATTGTCATCAGACGGCGGCCTTCGTGGTGGAGCGTCTGCGCGAGTTTGGCATTACCGAGATCAGCACCGGCTGGGCGGAAAGCGGCGTTGTCGCCGTGATTGAGGGGAAAGGCGAAGGGCCCAACATCGGGCTCAGGGCTGACATGGACGCGCTGCCGATGACCGAGATCACCGGCCTTGACTATGCCAGCAAGACCCCCGGCAAGATGCATGCCTGTGGCCATGACGGGCATACCGCGATGCTACTGGGCGCGGCCAAGTATCTGGCCGAGACGCGCAATTTTGCCGGACGTGCGGTGCTGCTGTTTCAACCCGATGAAGAGGGAGGCGGCGGCGGCGAAGCGATGGTGCAAGAAGGCGTGATGGAGAAATATGCCATTGACGAGGTCTATGCGATCCATAACGGGCCGGGGCTGCCCACCGGGCAGATCGCGATGCGACCTGGGCCGGTGATGGCGGCGGCGGATACGTTCGAGATCAACATCCAGGGGCAGGGCGGTCACGGTGCGGTGCCACATGAATCCGTCGATCCGGTGGTGGCGGCTGTGGCAATGGCGCAGGCGATCCAGACCATCGTGAGCCGCAACAACGACGCCCAGAAGCGGCTGGTGGTGTCGGTGACGCAGATCAACACCGGCACGGCCAGCAACATCATCCCCGACACCGCCTTTCTGTGCGGCACGGTGCGGTGCTTTGACGGCGATGTGCGCGACATGGTGGAAAGGCGCCTGGGCGAGATCGTGGCCGGTCAGGCGGCGAGCTTTGGCGTGGAGGCGGTGCTGAACTATGATCGCGGGTATCCGCCGACGGTGAATGACGCTGCCAAGACCGCGTTTGCGACCGAGGTCGCGCGCGATGTGGCCGGAGACGCGATGGTGGACGGTGATGCCAAGCCGTTGATGGCGGCCGAGGATTTTTCCTATATGCTGGAAGCGCGCCCCGGGGCCTATGCCTTTGTCGGCAATGGCGAGGACGGCGCGATGGTGCATCACCCGAAATACGATTTCAACGACGAGATCGCGCCGGTGGGGGCGTCTTTTCTGGCGCGATTGGTGGAAAAGGCAGCGCCAGTGTGACGACCCTTGCCTTTTTGCGCGGCGTTTCCAGTTAACCTTGTCTTGGGGTTAAGGAGAAACGCTTTCACCACCTACCTCGCCCGTAAAACGGCAGGGTCAACCCATAGATTGACGGAGAGGCCTGATGGCGCTGGAAGATTCGAAAAACTACGTGGATGAGGCGTTTACCCGTAAATCCGACAAGGGGGTGAGTTTTGAGAACACCTTTGGCGGTGCGTGTTCGTTCCTGCGGCGGCGCTATTCCAAGGATTTGACCGGTGTTGATGTGGCGGTAACGGGGATTCCGTTTGATCAGGCGGTGACCAACCGGCCCGGCACAAGGTTGGGCCCGCGCGCGATCCGCGAGGCCAGCGCGCTGCAAAGCCCGGATGCGCCCTATGGCTGGGGATTCAACCCGCTGGAGACCTGCAATGTGGTCGATTATGGCGACATGGCGTTTGATTATGCCAATATCCCGGCCTTCCCCGACACGCTGACGGCACATATCCGCGGTATTCTGGAGGCCGGGGCCGCGAGTATCGCGCTGGGCGGAGATCATTATATTTCGTTCCCGATTCTAAAGGCTTACGCTGAGAAGTTCGGGCCGATTTCGTTGATCCAGGTGGATGCTCATACCGATACCTGGGTTGATGATGACATGAGCCGGGTCGATCATGGCACGATGTTCTACAAGGCTGTGAAATCGGGGCTGGTGGACCCGGCGACATCGGTGCAGATCGGCATTCGCACGCAGAATGACGATCCTCTGGGTGTGCATATCATCGACGCGCGAGAGGTGCATGAACAGGGTGCGGCGGCGGCGGCGGCGAAGGCGCGCGAGATCGTCGGCAAGCGGCCGGTTTACCTCAGTTTCGATATTGATGGTCTGGATCCGGCTTTTGCGCCCGGCACCGGCACGCCGGTCTGGGGCGGGTTGAGCACTGCGCAGGCCGCTGTTTTGATGCGGGGGCTGGCGGGAATCAACCTTGTGGGGGGTGATGTGGTGGAGGTTTCGCCGCCGTTTGATCCGTCGGGGGTGACGGCTGTGGCCGGGGCGCATGTGGCGATGGAGATATTGTGCCTTTGGGCGTGGAACCGGCGCTGAGTCGACAGGCGAGCAGTTTTGCCGCTCTGTTGGACTTTGGATATTTTGGGCAAGATGAAGAATGGGTTGGAAGATGATGTTCCTGTGGTTTTTGTTGGTCGTTCTGGGGCTTGGCGCGGCTTATGTGCGGCTGGCGCCGAGCGATCCGGCGCGCTGGCATGTTGTGCGCGATATTGCGGCGGATCGGGATCTAGAAGGCGGCGTGTTGCGCCGGGTCGAGACCGGGGCCGACGGGCTGGCGCGGCTCGACAAGGTCGCGCGGGCTTGGCCACGCACGCGAATCTTGGCCGGGAGTGTCGATGAGGGGATGATTACCTATGTGACGCGCAGCGCGGTTTTGGGGTTTCCTGATTACACCACGGTGCGGCAGGTGGAAGGGCGGCTGGAAGTCAACGCGCGACTACGATTTGGGCGTAGCGATTTCGGCGTTAACCGGGCGCGGATTGAGGCGTGGCTGGCGCAGATCTGAGCTCAGGCAGCCATCGGAAATCTTGCGCCACATCGGCACGTTGAGCGACATCTGGCATTGCGCCATGAACATTTTGCCATCGACGTGCAGGCAGATCGTTTCCCCGATGTCGACACGCCCGCCAGTCGTGTTGGTGCAATAGCAATCAATGATCTTGCCGTTCATGTTGTAATCGGCATGGACGGGCGCGGCCATCAACCCCAGTGCCAGGAGGGATGTGAGCTGTTTCATGCGCCGATTATAGCATGATTTGCAGGATCGTAGAACCGGGCGTAGCAGCGCGCAGGCCAGACGGCGCATGCCGCTCTTGACCCGGAGCGGCCAATCGGGGAGAGACGGGTGCATGGTTCCAATCGACAAACTCGAACAGATCACCGGGCGATTTCAGTTTCTTGAGGCGAAGATGGCCGAGGGGGGCAGCGATATTGCCCTGCTGGCCAAGGAATATTCCGATCTGCGACCGGTTGTGGAGCAGATTGCGACCTATCGCCAATTGCTGGGCGAGTTGAGCGAGGCCGAGGCGATGCTGAACGACCCGGAGATGAAGGAACTGGCGCAAGAGGAGCTGCCCGATCTGAAAGCGCGATTGCCCGAGGTGGAGGCGGCGTTGCAACTGGCGCTTTTGCCCAAGGATGAGGCGGATGTGCGCCCGGCGCTTATCGAGATTCGTCCCGGAACAGGGGGCGACGAGGCGGCGTTGTTCGCGGGGGATTTGCTGCGGATGTATCAACGGTATGCCGAGGCCAAGGGGTGGCGATTTGAGATCATGGAGCAGGCGCTGACCGAGTTGGGGGGAATCAAGGAAGTCGTGGCACGGATTTCCGGCCAGAACGTCTTTGCGCGGCTGAAATACGAGAGCGGGGTGCACCGCGTGCAACGGGTGCCGGAAACGGAATCGGGCGGGCGGATTCATACAAGCGCGGCGACCGTCGCGGTTCTGCCCGAGGCCGAGGATGTGGATATTGCCATTGATGCCAATGACATCCGTATAGACACAATGCGCGCGTCGGGGGCGGGGGGGCAGCATGTCAACACGACCGATTCGGCGGTGCGGATCACGCATATTCCCAGCGGAATCGTCGTGACCAGTTCGGAGAAATCCCAACATCAGAACCGCGCCAATGCGATGCAGGTGCTCAAGACCCGGCTTTACGACCTGGAACGTCAGCGCGCAGATGATGCACGTGCCGCCGATCGCAAGCGTCAGGTTGGCTCGGGCGACCGATCCGAGCGCATCCGCACTTATAATTTCCCTCAGGGGAGGATGACTGACCATCGCATCAACCTGACGCTCTACAAACTTGATGCGGTGATGGGCGGCGATCTGGATGAGATCATCGACGCTCTGACCGCAGATCATCAGGCCGCATTGCTGGCGGAGATGGAAGGGTGAGCGGGAGGCTGCTGCGCGACATGGTGGTGAGCGCAACGCAAAAGTTGAGTGAGGCCGGAATCGACAATGCGCCGCGCGAGGCGTCGTTGCTTGCGGCATTTGCTGCGGGCATCGCGCATGACAGAGTTGCGATTTCTATGAACGACCCTGTCGATCAAGGGCATTGGGAGGCGCTTGATGCCGTTTTGCGCGCGCGATTGGAGCGCAAGCCAATTTCGCATATTCTGGGCTATCGGGATTTCTTCGATCATAGATTTAGAATTGGTCCGCAAGTACTTGATCCAAGACCGGAAACAGAGGTTTTGGTTCGCGCAGCATTGGGCGATCCATACGCTCGAATCCTGGATTTGGGAACCGGATCGGGGGCTATTCTAATCTCGCTGCTGGCCGCGCGACAGGATGCGACGGGCATCGGGAGCGACCTGTCGCAGGAGGCACTTGAACTGGCGGCGGCCAACGCTGAACGAATCGGAGTCAGCGAGCGGTGCAGCTTTGTGAGATCCGACTGGTTTTCAGCGCTTCAGGGCAGTTTCGATCTTATCGTTTCAAACCCGCCCTATATTGCCGCAGATGAAATGGCAGGGCTTTCCCCCGAACTCGGCCATGAGCCGCGCATGGCGTTGACCGATGAGGGCGACGGACTTGCGGCTTACCGTGCGATTACCAGCGGGGCTAATACGCATTTGGTTCCCGGCGGGCGGTTGATGGTTGAAATCGGGCCGACGCAGGGGCAGATCGTGTCCGGGATGTTTGACGAGGCCGGGCTTGAGGCGGTTTCGATCCTGCCCGATCTGGATGGGCGGGACAGGGTCGTGATGGGCAAATTGCCGCGTCGGAGCTGATAATTGCCACGGAATCGCAACATTTCTGGTGAATCTGATGTGTCAGAGGCCAGTTAGCTCTTGTTAATATCGTTCTGTCATGTTTACTCAGTGACATCACGCAGGTGGATGCCTCTTACAGGTGATCCCGCTGATACCATGCCAGACAATGTGCAGCCCGGCCAATAAAGGCGCAAAGCGCAACGGTCGGGTTAAGCCAAGGCCCGTTCAACAAGCTGAACCAAGGACATCATGAGACCAACGAAAAACCGCTCGCGGTCAAACAAAAACCGCAACCGCTCTGTCGGCAGTAACGGCAATATCGTCAATCGTGTCTTCGACAGCTCCGGCCCCGAAGGCAAGGTGCGCGGCACGCCACAGCAAATCATCGAAAAGTATAACCAGTTGGCGCGCGATGCGCAGCTTTCCGGTGACCGGGTTGCGCTGGAGAATTTTCAGCAGCATGCCGAGCATTATATGCGCATGTTGGGCGAGGCGCAGCGCGAGCAGGACGCCCGCCGCGAGCAGCAGGAACAGCAGAACCGTGATCGTCAGGCCGATCGTGATCGCGAGCGCGAGCGTGCAGAACGCCAGGAGCGTGAATCGAATGGCGGGCGCAGTGCAAGCAATGATAGCGGACAGGGCGCAGGCGGTAAGCAGGCTGCAAGCGCTGCAAGCAATGACCCTGCGAATGCGCCGCAACCCGATGTGATCGACAGCTCGAATGCGGACGAGAGCAGCGGTCTGGTAGAGACGCCAGAGAGTGCGGGCGAGGCAGAGGTGGTCAAGAAGCCCAAGCCGCGCGCCCCGCGCAAACCCCGCAAACCCCGCAAAGTTGAAACGGATAGCGAAAGCGCCGACGCGGCCGAATGAGGTCAGCCGTCGGCGAGTGATCTGGCCAGGGCGCAGAAATCTTCCAGGCCGATCGTTTCGGCGCGCGCCGTCGGGGCGATTCCGGCGGCCACGAGATGATCTTCGATTTCAGGGCCGAAGCCTTTGAGCGCCGAGCGTAGCATCTTGCGCCGTTGGTTGAACGCCATTGCCACAAGTTTTTCCAGAATTGCAGGATCGGCAGGAAAGCGCGGCTCGGGCAGTGCCTTGAGGTGTACCACGGCCGAGGACACCTTGGGCGGCGGAGTGAAGGCCTGAGGCGGCAGCGACAGCACGATCTGGGCATCTGCGCGCCATTGCGCCAGAAGTGCCAGGCGCCCGTATGCCTTGGAGCCGGGGCGCGCCACAATCCGCTCGGCCACTTCGCGCTGAAACATCAGCGTCAGGCTGTCCCAGAAGGGCGGCCATGTGGGCGGGGTCAGCCACCTGACGAGCAGTTCTGTGCCCACATTGTAGGGCAGGTTGGCGGCAATATGTATCGGCGGACTCAGATGTTCGAGCGGATTGATCTTGAGCGCGTCCCCCTCGATCACCTGCAAGCGACCGGGATAGGCGGCGGCGATTTCGGCAAGGGCCGGCAGGCAACGCGGATCTTTTTCGATGGCCAGCACCTTGCGCGCGCCCTCGGCCAGAAGCCCGCGGGTGAGCCCGCCGGGGCCGGGGCCGATTTCAAGCACGTCCGACTGAGTGAGATCCCCCGCAGCGCGGGCAATTTTGGCGGTCAGGTTCAAATCGAGCAGAAAATTCTGGCCCAGCGATTTGCGCGCCTGCAGGTCATGTGTCGCAATCACATCGCGCAGGGGGGGCAAGCTGTCGATTCCGCTCACGTTGGGGACACTCGCTGATTTTTTTGCTTGGTAGAACTACTCATGGCGCTGTGCCTGCTGGTGGCCATGACATTGGCCAGTTTGAGCGCCTCGACAGTCGACGACGGATTGGCCAAGCCGCGCCCGGCAATGTCAAAGGCGGTGCCATGGTCGGGCGAGGTGCGGATGAAGGGAAGGCCCAGCGTCACGTTTACGCCGCGGTCGAAATCAAGTGTCTTGATCGGAATCAGCGCCTGATCGTGATAGGCGCAGATCGCGACATCATAGCGCGCGCGCGCGGCGGGATGAAACATCGTGTCGGCAGACAGGGGGCCAGAGAGATCAAAACCCTCGGCCCGCATCTCGGCGATCAGAGGGGCCATCCAGGTCAATTCTTCATCGCCCATCGCACCGCCTTCGCCTGCGTGCGGATTCAGTCCGGCGACAGTGATGCGCGGCGACTTAATTGCAAATTGGCTTTCAAGTCCGGCGGCGGTTATCGTGATGGTTTCGCGCAGGAGATCGGGTGTAAGGACCGTGGCCACATCGCGCAGGGCAACATGGATGGTCGTGGGCACGACGCGCAGGTTTTCGCTGGCCAGCATCATCACCACCCGCTCGACTCCAGCCAAGTGAGCAAGGAATTCGGTATGGCCGGGAAAGGCGAAACCGGCGCCGTCTTTCAATGCTTTCTTGTGGATCGGCAGAGTGCAGAGCGCGCTGGCCTCGCCCGCCTGAACCAGCGCGACGGCGCGGGTGATGACGTCGATCACGCCCTGGGCATTGGCCGGGTCGGGGTGACCGGGCGTGGCGGGGGCGGCAAAGGCATGCGGCAGGACCGGTAAGCCTCTTGTCATCGCCTTGCGCGCCTCGCCGGGGGTGGAGATCTCGATAAAATTCGCACCTTTCGGCAGGTGCGCGGGATCGCCGATCCAGAAGAAATCAAACCGGCATTCCGATGCCTGCCAGGCCTTCAATGCCAGTTCTGGGCCGATCCCCGCCGGTTCGCCGCAGGTTAGTGCGATGGGGGCCGGGGGGGTCATTTTTCGATGATGCGCGCCTCGGAGCGTAGCTGGGCCAGATAGCCCTTGGCATAGCTTTCGAGCCGCCGATTCTGAATGCCGACCGCGACGTTGTCGCGCGAGATGTCCTCACCAAGCAAGGGTACCCGACCGCAGAGCATCAGAAAAACAAGTGTTTGGCCGTTCGCACGGGTGAGATTGGTCGAGACCTCGTGTTTGTCGAGCTTGGCCAGTTCCATGGCGATATCATGCGGGATTTCCGCAGGCTTCTTCGATCCGCGCTCGAGCACCGATTCGGGTTGGCCCTTGGCGATGCCATAGAGGTCGTCGCAGGTGTCGATCTTGCTGCGGATCTTGCGGGCCGCTGCCATTGATTTGTCGCTACGCCCGCCAGGAATGTAATAGGCGGCATATTCGATTGCGGCGTATTCCGGCTCGGTGGCTTTGCCTTCCTCGATGGCGCGCAGTTGAAACAATGCGATGGCACCGGGAATCGGAAGCGGCTGGGTGACCTGACCCGGCGCGAGCCCGAGGATCTGACCGCGCACCGCCGGGGGCAGTTGGTTGATCGGCATCCAGTTGATCTTGCCGCCACGTCCACGGCTTCCTGCGGCGGAATATTTGCGCGCAGCCTGGGCGAAACCGGTGATCGAGGTGATCTGGGAGATTTCACGCGCGCGCGCCTCGGCCTGTGCTTCACGGCCAGGCTGGGCGGCGATATAGATCTCGGAAATCAGCACCCGCACGTTCGATGTGGCGCTTGATGCCAAGGCGCGTTCCACGTCAGCCTCGCCGACTTGCACGCGGGGGCCGAATTTCGCACGCACCAATGTGCGCCATGCCACCCCGGCGACGATGAAATCGCGATAGGTCTGTTCCGACACGCCGGCACCGGCGAGCGCCTGGAGGAATTGTTCGGTATTGAGATTGGCGCGGCCGGCGAATTCTTCCATGCCGGCGGCGATTTCATCTTCGGTAACCTCAAGACCCAGCGATTCTGCTGCGTCCAACTTGAGACGTTCTTCGATCAGTTGATCATGGGCGGCTTCCCGCGGGTCGCCCGGCTGGCGGAAGAGTTGCAGCATGCGCGTGCGCTGCTCAAGCTCATAGCGGGTGATCACCTTGTCATTGACCTTGATGACCGGTGCAAACAGATTCTGGGCCAGTGCCGGTTGTGGTGCTGTGCCCGTCAGGATTACCGTGGTGGCCACGATGAGGGCCATGTTGGAAAACAATTTGGCGATCGGGTTCATCATGCTGCCTGTCCTGCTGTGTCTTCTGCTTGAAACGTTTCGAGTTCGAGTTGGAACATAACTTGAATTCAAGACGTGTGCATCATCCATTCGTCCTTGGTGTCCGGACATTATGTTGTTCCGCAAAGCTCTGTCAAAATGCCTTAATTTCTGCATTTGCGGGTATAGGTTTTGTCGCTGGCTTTTGCGCTAAAGCCATTGAGACCGATGGTAAAGCTGAAATCCGTTGATGGGGTAAGGATAATGGAGGATGTGAAACGGCGCGAAACCGCAAGATCGATTTCAATGCATTCATTGCGGTATTGCAACCCGAGGCCCGCTTCGGCTGCATTGTTGGAGACGACATCATAGCGCATGTTGGCGCTGCCGCTCCAATGACGGTTGAAGCGGTAGAGCCCGTCCACCGACCATTCAGACACCGTTGCCAGGCGATCTTCTGCCGCATCCGCCCCGAGCCAGACATAGCTGGCACCAAGCGCATAGCGTGAAGTCTGCCAACTCGCGCGCGCTTCCGTCTTGGCGGGGTTGAAATTTGTACCCAGTAGTGCCCGGCCAGTGAGAGACAGGCCGCTTTGCGTCTTGATCTGCCCGGCCACAAGGAGATCCGAGGTGACGCCGCGCAAGCCGGATGTAGAGGAGAAATTGCTATCGCCGGTCTCGCGGGTAATTTGCCCCAGAACCAAGCTCGACTGCATGCCCTTGGGACCGATCCGGGTCCAGTTGAGGCCATAGGCGGCGGCCAGCCCGCGTTCGCGCCGGTCAGCAGCAGGAAAGCGCGAGATCGACATCAGGTTGCCCTCGTCAAACTCGACCCGCGTGCTTTCGTCATTGGCGACATTGGGGTTCGATCCGCCCGACCAGGCGAGTTGCATCATCGGCTCGATCACGTGAGTGGCGCCACGGCCTGTAGTCTTGCGCCAGGGCCAGCGCAGGCTGAAGGCGGCCATTGGTGTGATCTGGGAGGCATGAGAGGGACGGGTGAGATCGTTGCCGGTATAGAACTGGTCAATCGCGACCCCCATCTGGACACCGGCGCGCAGGCCGGGGCCAACCGTCCAGCTCCTGAGCCACATCGCTTCGGCTTCGATTCTTGTGACATCGCGGCCATCAACCAGCGGGCCAGACGGAGGGTCAAGGTCGGGGCCATCTATGCCAAGCTGAGAATAGCGATAATGCGAATGCAGCCCCGCCGAAAAGCGCAACTCGCCGCCCATTGCGCGCGGGAAAAACCGTCGCTCGTAGGTGACGTCGCCGATGATCGAAGGCATGGTCGAGCTATCTTCGCCAACCCTGAGCGTGTGGTAGTTTACCAATGCGCTACGGATGTATTCATCGCGCCGCACCCGGGTGATTGCAATTTCGCTGTCGAGCCGGTCCTTGTCGGAAAAATCGTAATCGACCAGGTAGGTCTTGTCGCTGGTCATCTCGACATCGAAGCTCAGTTTGTAATCGCGCTTGAGATTGAAGAGACCCTCGGCAAAGAGATAGCCGCGATAGTCGCGGCTGGTCAGGTTGTCACTACTGAGTGCGCCCTCGAACTCGATCCGTCCTGTGCGGAACGCCTGACGATAGCGTAGCTCAACCGTGCGGGTGTTGGACGAGAGATAAGGCGTAACCGTCAGATCGCGGTGATCGCCCATGCGAATGAAATATGGAATCTTGATCCCGGTGCCGATCTCGCTGTTGCCAGCGATCTTGGGGATCAAAAAGCCGGTGGCGCGCGCCAGTGTCGGGTCAGGCAGGCGCAGGCGCGGCAGATAGAAGATCGGCACGTCCATTACGCGGAACTGGGCATTTTCGAAATAGAGCTGGCGTTCGATCTGATCATGGATGACCCGGCGCGCCCGGATCTGCCAGAGTGGAGGGCGGCCATCGTTGCAAACCCGGCAAGAGGTAACGGTAGCCTTGTAGAGCTCAGAATAGCGCCCGTTGACGCGCGCAAGCTGATGCGCGGCCAGTTGAACCTGTTGGTTCAACACCATGCGTGCGCCGGTGAGAAGGCCATCATGCCAAGCCGGGTCCATCTCGGCGGCGTCGGCCAGAACCATCACGTCGTCGCCCGACGTGATGGTGATCGGGCCTTCGATGCTGAGTTGATCGGAACTGCGGTCATAGGTGATCCGCGTCGCCTTGATGCGCACATCGTCGTAAAGCGCCTCGACATTGCCCGAGGCGATCAGCCGGGTATTGCCTTCGAGCCAGACCTTGTCAGCGACAAGCACCGCCGGGCCGTCAGATGCATTGACGGGCGTCTCTTGGGCCATAGTGGGTTGCGGCGTCGCAAACAGGGCCACCAGCAGGACGATCAAGGCAGGGCGCAGCAATCGGATCATCCGTCCTCCGTATGCAGCAAGAGCCCGACGCCTAGAAGTGCAGCGGCAAGCGGCGGCGCCCATGCAGCCAACATTATAGGGATTTGGCCGTTTTCACCGAGGATCTGAGCGAAGTTGCGGATGTAATAAAGGCCAAAGCCCAGCAGCAGCGAGATCAGCACGCGCACGCCGGTGCCGCCACCGCGCGCATGGCGCATGGTAAAGGCTGCGCCGATCAGCACCATTGCGGTGAGAAAGAGTGGTCGCGCCAGTTCCATTTGAAACCAGACTGAATGGCGCCGCGCCGAAAACCCGGCCTGTTCAAGTTGGGAGATGAAGCGCGGCAGATCCCAGATCGAGATCGCGCCCGGCTTGCCGAAACTGTCACGGATTCGGTCATGTGTGAGGGTTGAAGGCAACTCGAGTCTGTCGTGCAGCTTGGCGCTGCCTTCGGGGTTCTGGCCGGAGCCAAGCAGCCAGACCTTGGCGTCGCTGAGTATCCAGGCGCCGCTGCCAAGCTCGGCTTCGTTTGCCTCGATTCGCTGAAAGGGGCCGCCTGTCGGGCCGTAGGCGAGGAAGGTGACGTCATAAAATACGGTCGCTTCGGGGTTGGCCGAAGAGGCGCGGATCACGGTCTGGCCTTCGGGGCCGCCCTGACGCAGCCACAGGCCCTCGGCCGAGATCGACAGCACCTCTTGGCCGCCCGAGACGTAGCGCTGGTAGAGTTCATGATACCGTTTGGACGTGGCGGCAACGATCGGGTTGAATGTCGTGACCGCGAAACCGCCGATAAGCAAGGCCACGGCAATCGGCGCAATCAGCGCGCGCAACCCTGAGCGACCCACCGCGCGCACCACCACCAGTTCTGATGACCGCGCCAACCCGATGAACAGCGCCACAGTGGAGAGGATCATCACCAGCGGCAGGATCTGATCAAGCCCTTCGGGGGCATTCAGAAGCGTCAACCCAAGCATGTCGGCAAAGCTGGCTTGGGTGTTGTCGAGCCTGCGCATCTGTTCGATCAGGTCGATCAAGGCCTGAAGCAGGAAGAAGACGCCGAGAAGGCCAAGGAACATCCAGGTGAACTTGCGCGCGAAATAGAGATGCAGCCTCATGCTACCACCTCTACGCGCGGTGTCAGTTTGGATCCGATGCTGCGATTGCGCCCCGCCCAGGCCAAGAGCGCCGCTGCGACGCCAAATCCGATCAGAGAGGGCAGGTAGATCAACGGCCAGACAGACGGGTTGGCACGCACCGGTTCGGACACCGCGCCTTCGACTAGTTTCAACAGCACCAGTACAACGACGGCACCGACAATCTGTTTCCAGACGCCAAAGCGGCTAAACCCGCCGACCAGAAGCGAAGCAAACCCGATCAGGGCCGCCGCCAAGCATAACAGGGGCTGATTGAAGCGTCCGTGCAACTCTTCGATTACCACGCCCAGCTTTGAGCCGGAGCGCACGGACACATCCATCGGATCAGCAAGGAGTTCAAGCGTTGAAGCGTTGGTTTCGTTGAAGGTGTTCACCTCATCTGTGCCGATCAACGCGCTGATATCATAGGAAAAATCTGCAAAATGCGTGGTGAAGAGCCGTTTGGTTCCGCGATCGAGCCGTTGGCTCAACCCGTCAAGCATCACGAGTTTCGAGGTGTCGCCATCGCGCACGATGAAGGCGGTGTCGGCGGTGTAGGTCACGCTTTCATTGGTTCCGCGCCGGTCGGATAGATACACGTCCTGCAACGCACCTTGAGGCGAGATTTCGCGGATATAAAAGGTTACGCCCGCCGAGGGGTGCAGGAAAGTGCCTTCGCTCAGCAGCTTGGCGGTTACATTGCGCGAAATCTCGATTTCGCGCTCTTTGAGTTGTGCCAAAGAGGTGGGCACCAGAAAATGCGTCAGCACCGCCATCATCGCCGCAACAATCAGCCCGAAGGTGAACACCGGACGGGCCAGCCGCCAGGGCGAGAAACCTGTGGCCTGCATTACGGTCAGTTCGCTTTCCGAACTGAGCCGGTTGGTGACATAGACGGCGGCAGCAAACCCGGCCACCGGCAGCACCAGGCGGATCACGTTGGGCAGCAATAACGCAGTGAACTCGGCAAAGACGCCGGCCGTTTGTCCATCGCCGATCAGCACATCAAACAGCTTGACCGCGCGGTTGATCCAGTAAATCGAGACCAGCACGAGGGAGAAGAAGCCAAACAGCACCATGAGTTGCGACAGCATGTATCTGTCGAATCTGGCCAAAACTGCACCCCCATTACCGAAATCGACATCAAGATATTGTGGGCAATCTACTGCATAGGGGCAGGGAGGGTAAACTGCTAACTGACCTTGTCGGCGGCTGTGTGCCGGGGAATTATTGGCGCGACGCGTCGGCCAGGAGGCGGCCCACAAACCGGAGGTGCGGCGCATCGGAACGGCAACTTGGTGTTCAACTCGCCTGCGAAACGCATTAGGTGTTGGCAAAGGACAAACTTGGAGCAGAAACAATGGCCGGATTGGTGGGATTTTCCTTCGTTGAGACGGATATCGAGAAGATTGCAGAAGCCACGGGCCGCGTGGCGGTGATCGTTGGGGCAGAGGGCAAGCTCGACCGTGCTGCGCGCCGGGTGAACCGGCTTTGCCGCGGGGCGCTGGCCCGGTTGCTCGAAACCGATAGTTGGAAGAAAGCCAAGCAAGGCGACGTGATCAGCCTTGGGTATCCGTCGGGTCTTGTGACCGAGGCGTTGGACGTTGTGAAGCTCGACAAGCGCCCGTCAGTCAAAGACGCGCGCAAAGCCGGGGCCGCATTGGCCAAGGTTCTGGGCAAGGCGGGAATGCTCTTGTTGGCGGGCAACACGGGCAAGGCGGATGAGATTGTCACCGGGTTGGCCCTGCGCGCATACAGCTTTGAGGTGCACAAGACAGCTGATCCCGCCGAGCGTGGCGATGTTCTGGTCATGGCGTCGAAGGCGGATGATTTGAAAGCGGCTTGCGCTGCGGGGTTGGCCGTTGCGGAAGGGGTGCATTTTACCCGTGACCTGGTCAATGAGCCGGCCAATCATCTGACCACCACCAGCTTTGCTGAACGTCTGAAAGATATGGAGAAGCTGGGGCTCAAGGTGGAAGTGCTTGAAGAGAAGGCGCTGGAAAAACTTGGGATGGGTAGCCTTCTGTCGGTTGGCCAGGGGAGCGATAGCCCCTCAAAGGTTGTTGTTGCCCAGTGGCTTGGCGGCGAAAAGGGGGCTGCGCCGCTGGCGCTTGTCGGCAAGGGTGTGGTGTTTGATACGGGTGGTATTTCTCTGAAACCCGCAGCCGGCATGGAAGACATGACGATGGATATGGGCGGCGCCGGTGTGGTCGCGGGCGTGATGCGCGCGCTGGCGCTTCGCAAGGCCAATGCCAATGTTGTCGGATTGATCGGGCTGGTCGAAAATATGCCTTCGGGGCGGGCCACGCGGCCCGGTGATGTCGTCACCTCGATGAAGGGCGACACGATCGAGGTGATCAACACCGATGCCGAAGGTCGTTTGGTTCTGGCGGATGTGATGTGGTATGCGCAGGACCGTTTCAAACCTGTCGGGATGATTGATCTTGCGACGTTGACCGGTGCGATCGTCATCGGGCTGGGGCACACCAAAGCAGGTGTCTTTTCCAACGATGATGCAATCTGCAAAGCGTTCCTGAAGGCCGCTGAGGTCGAGGGCGAAGGTGCCTGGCGGATGCCGCTTGACCCGGAATATGACGAGCTCTTGAAGTCGCGAATTGCCGATATGAAGAATGTGGGCGGTCGCCCTGCTGGGTCGATCACGGCGGCACAATTCCTGCAACGCTTTGTGAAGGATGGTGTGCCTTGGATACATCTTGATATTGCCGGGGTCGCATCGGTGAAGTCGGAAACCGCGCATGCGCCCAAAGGGGCCACGGGCTGGGGTGTTATGGCGCTTAACCGTTTGATACAGGATGGTTATGAGGCGTAGTTCAAGTTAAAGTTGAGGTGTTATGGGCGCGATTTTCTTCTATCATCTGACCCGTCGCCCGTTGGAGGCGGTGCTACCTGACCTGCTGGTGCGGTCGCGCGAGCGGGGTTGGAAGGTGATCGTGCGCGGCCAAGATGCGGCGCGGCTTGACTGGCTGGACCAAAAGCTATGGCTGGGGCCAGAAGATCAATTCCTTGCCCATGGGAAGGCGGGGGGAGAACATGACGCGCTTCAACCTGTGTTGCTTACGGCAGATACGCGCAACCCCAACGGCGCGAATTGTCTGATGGCGGTGGACGGTGCCGAGATCAGCGCGCAGGAAGTGACGACGATGGAGCGGGCCTGCATCCTTTTTGATGGCAACGAGGCGGCCGCCTTGTCGGTGGCGCGCGTTCAGTGGAAGACGCTCACCGATGCGGGATGCGAAGCGCAATACTGGTCCGAAGAGAGCGGTCGCTGGGAGATGAAAGCGAAAGCGGGTGGTGTGTGATTTGGATGTGTCTGTTTATGTGCGTTCGACTGGGCCACGTTGACGGGGCGACCCATTAAAACCGAAGGAGTCGACCGCAATTGCGGGTGCCTGCGGCGGGGATATTTCTGGTCAGAGGAAGCCGGGGGGCGGTTCAGATGCCGAGCCGGTCGCGGGTGGCATACCAGGTCATCGCCAGCGCCAGAAGCGGGGAACGCAGAGCGGTGCCGCCGGGGAAGGGCCGCGTAGGAATGCGCGCCATGGTGTCGAAACCTTCTGCATCACCCTGAATAGCCTTGGCCATCAGCTTGCCCGCGTGGGTGGCAGTGCCGACACCATGGCCGGAATAGCCCGAGGCTGAGAGGATGTTCTTGCCCACACGCGCGAGATAGGGCAAACGGCGCAGGGTGATTGCCAACGTGCCGCCCCAGGTGTAGTCGAATGGTATGTCCTTGAGATGCGGGAATATTTCGGCCATCGGCTTGCGCACCGTGCGGTCGATATCGGGGAATCGATAACCATAGCTTTCGCCACCGCCAAATAGCAGGCGCTTGTCGGAAGAAAGACGGAAATAATTGACCACGAACTTGCTGTCGGCCACTGCGACATCGCGGGTCAGCACGCGCGCGGCGTCCTCTCCCAGCGGTTCGGTCGCGGCAATGAAATTGTTGATCGGCATGACCCGGGCGGCGACCCGGCGGTTGAGCCCACCGAGATAGCCGTTGGCGGCGAGGATGACATGGGTGGCGCGCAGCTTGCCCGCTTCGCAGCGCAACTCGTGTGGGGCGCCCTCAGCTATGTGATGTACTTGGCTACGTTCGAATATTCGTGCACCGGCTTGCTCGGCGGCGCGAGCCAGACCGAGTGCGAAATTCAGCGGGTGAAGGTGGGCGGCGCCCATATCGAGCGAACCGCCGACATATTTGGGCGAGGGGCAGAGCGCTTGCATGGCCGCCTGATCGAGCAGCTCTATTTGATCATATCCATAGTGTTTTTGCAGATGTTCGCCGTAGGCGTGCTCATGGGCCACATCCGAGGCATTGAAACAGGCATGGGCCACGCCGGGCCTGAGATCGCATTCAATGGCGTGATCCTTGATCAGGGACTTGACCAGATCCTTGGCCTCTTCCGCTAACGTCCACAGGTGGCGGGCATCGTCGCGTCCCATCAGGCGTTCGATTTCCGCCTGTTCCTGGCGTTGGCCCGAGCCCAACTGTCCGCCATTGCGCCCGGATGCACCAAAGCCGACGCGATGGGCTTCGAGCAGCACCACATCAAGCCCGGCCTGAGCCAGGTGCAGTGCCGCAGATAGTCCGGTGAAGCCGCCGCCGACGATCGCTACATCGGCGTGGTGTTCGCCCATGAGCATTGCGCGGTCGGCAGTTTCATTGGCTGTGGCGGCATACCAACTGGGCGGATGCTGGCCGCGTTTATCGTTGGAATAGAGCAGGTTCATACGTTCAACAGCAGATGCTCGCGCTCCCAAGGGCTGATCACATGCAGGAACTCTTCGTATTCCTTGCGTTTGACGATAGAGTAGACCCGGGCAAAATCAGGGCCTAGAACGTCATGAAACCCCTTGGCTTCGTCGAAAAGATCAAGCGCCGCGCCCATTTCGCGCGGGATGTCTTCTTCTCCTTCATAGGCGTCGCCCTTGAACTGCTTGTCGGGGCGTTTCTCTTCCATAAGGCCGAGATATCCACATGCCAGCGAGGCGGCGATGCCGAGGTAGGGGTTGCAATCCATCCCTGCCAGACGGTTTTCCACGCGGCGTGAAGACGGCCCAGAAAGCGGCACGCGAATGCCGGTTGTGCGGTTGTCGCGGCCCCATTCCAGGTTGATCGGGGCGGCGTGGTCGCGCACGTAACGGCGAAAGGAATTCACATAGGGCGCGATCAGCGCGATGGCGGATGGCATATGGTTCTGCAACCCGGCAATAAAGTAAAAAAATGCATCAGTTTCACCACCTTGCGGGCCGGAGAAGATGTTCTCTTTGGTGTCCTTGTCGATCACGGAATGGTGGATATGCATGGCCGATCCTGGCTCATCCGCGATCGGCTTGGCCATAAAGGTGGCATAGCAATTGTGCCTTAGCGCGGCTTCGCGGATCAGGCGTTTGAAATAGAACACTTCGTCGGCAAGTTTCACTGGGTCGCCGTGCACCAGGTTGATCTCGAGTTGACCGGCACCGCCTTCCTGGGTGATGCCGTCGATCTCGAAGCCCTGGGCTTCGGCGAAGTCATAGATGTCGTCGATGACGGGCCCGAATTCGTCAACGGCGGTCATAGAATAGGCCTGACGGGCGGCGGCGGGGCGACCGGAGCGGCCCATCATCGGTTCGATTGGCTTGGCCGGATCGAGATTGCGCGCGACGAGATAGAACTCCATCTCGGGGGCGACGACCGGCTCCCAGCCCTGGGCGTGATAGAGGGCGACGACGCGCTTGAGGACATTGCGGGGCGAGTAGGGGATCGGCTTTTCCTTGCGGTCAAAGGCGTCGTGAATCACCTGGAGGGTCCAGTCGCCGGTCCAGGGGGCGGCGGTGGCGGTGGTCATGTCAGGCTTGAGGATCATGTCGCGTTCGATGAAACCTTCTTCGCCGGCAGCTTCGCCCCAGTCGCCTGTAATCGTTTGATAAAATATCGAATCCGGCAGATGGAAATAATTCTGACGGGCGAATTTCGACGCCGGGACCGCCTTGCCGCGGGCGATGCCTGGCAGATCGGAAATGATGCATTCGACCTCGTCGAGTCTATGGCCTTCGAGGTAGGCTCTGGCGGCCTCGGGAAGCGTCTCTAGCCAATTGTTTTCAGTAGGTTTTTTCATTGTTGGTGCTCCGCAGAATGCGCGCTGAGAAACGAGGCCATGAGGTTGGCGAAACTGGCGTTGTCGAGGGGGGTGGAGAGGGCGGATTTGGCGCGGTCGAGTTGATCGTCGGGGACGACACCGCGGCCGCGCTTGTCGATCAGACCGGCGATGAAAGTCGCGCCATACTCTGGATGTGGTTGAATTGTCAGGATATTTTCGCCAATCATCATGGCGGCGTTGGCGCAAAAATCGCTTGAGCCGATGACTTTTGCGCCAGGTGGATTTTGCACCACCTGATCCTGGTGCCAGGCGTTTAGCGTCATGTTTTGTCCATTTATTTCATATACTTGCGGGCCAACTGACCAGCCTCCGGAGAACTTTTCAACCTTGCCGCCGAGGGCCTGCGCAATGATCTGGTGGCCAAAACAAACCCCGATCAGCGGGCGATTCGACGCGGCGATCTCGCGGATCAAGGCTTTGAGGGGCGCGATCCAGGGGTGATCTTCATAGGCACCATGGCGTGATCCGGTGATTAACCACCCGTCGCAAGCCATTGCATTTTCGGGAAAAACACCATCAACCACGGCAAAGGTTTCGAACGTGAAACCATGGCCGGACAGGAGCTTAACGAACATTTCATCATAGTCGCCGGTCTCGGGCAGGAGGGTGTCGGGGGCGTGACCGGTTTGAAGGATGCCGATTTTCATAACGAGGCTCATTTGATCAAATTTGTTGTGGGCGCCAGAGGCGCGTCGGGCCTGCGCTCAGACCGTTTCGAGATAGGATTTCCATTGTTCTTGCGGCGCGATATCGGCGAATTTTCGTATTTCCTGACGCTTGGTATAGCATAGGTTGCGGATCAGGTCTTGGGGCAAGAGGCGCGCAATCAGCGGATCGTTTTCAAACGCGTCGACAGCACCTGACCAGTCGTCGGCGATCTGCGGCAAGTCGAGATCATAGGCGTTGCCGGTGATCGGGGCAGGCGGTTCGGCTGCGTCCTCAATGCCTGCCAGAGCAGCGCCGAGGATTACCGCGAGGGTGAGATAAGGATTGTTGTCGCCCCCCGAGACGCGGTGTTCGATGCGCCGCGCCTTGGGGCTGCCGCCGGGGACGCGAATTGCAGCGGTGCGATTGTCATAGGCCCAGCAAATGCCGGTGGGTGCGTGATTGCCGGGAACCATGCGATCATAGGAATTGGCATGCGGCGCAAAGACCAGCGTGGAGGCGCGCTGTGCATTCAGACAGCCCGCGATGGCGTGGCGCAACTGCGCGGAACCGGCGGCCGTTCCATCGTTGAAGATGTTGTTGCCCTGCTCATCGAGAACCGAGAAATGCACATGCATGCCGCTGCCGGTATCATGCGCAAAGGGTTTGGCCATGAAGCTGGCGGCCATGCCGTGTTGCCGCGCAAGGCCTTTGACTAAAGCCTTGAAAAGCCAAGCATTATCGGCGGCTTCCATGGCGTCGGAATGGGTCAGATCAATCTCGAACTGGCCAAGACCGGCCTCGGAAATGGCGCTTTGGGCAGGGATGCCCATGGCGTCGCAGCCCTCGTAAAGCTCGGTGAAGAAATCATCGAAGGCGTCGAGTTGGCGCAGGCTGAGGATTGCCTGACCTTGCAGCGGGCGGCCCGAAAGCGGGTTGATCGGCGGGGCCGGGGATTCACCACTGTCATCGACCAGATAGAACTCCATCTCGGCGGCGGCTTCGACACGCCAACCACGGGCGGCATAGCGTTCAAGAACGCGCGCAAGGGCATGGCGTGGATCGCCCTCGAACGGGGTTCCGTCTTCGTGATACATCCACATCGGCACCAGCGCCGAAGGATTGTCGAGCCAGGGCATCGGCAGCGCGCCGCGTTCGGTCGGGCGCAGGATGGCATCGGCATCGCCGCTGTCAAACACCAGCGGGCTGTCGTCGATATCGGCGCCCCAGATATCGACGTTGAGCACCGAATAGGGCATCCGCACAGCGCCCTCATCCAGCTTGTCGATGCTGGAAATCGGCAACCGCTTGCCGCGCATCTGGCCGTTGAGGTCGCAGGCTACGGCGCGGAAAGTGTGAAGGGGCGAGGTGTCCATGAGAGGTCCGACGTTTTGAAATTTGATCAAAATATCAGTGGGCCGCGTGGAAAAGTCCAGCGATTTCGCAAACAAAAGAGTTAATCGCACCGGACGCTGGGACTGGCGGGGGGTGATTTGCGGCTGCTGACTGGCTGCCAGGCGTATGACATCGAAAAGCTGAATAGGTTAAGGCGCGTTAAGGTTAACCGAACGGGCGATGGTCTCGGGGGGCCAGCCATTTGCGCCCGTTCTGATTCAGAAATAGCGCATCGGATTTCAGGATAGAGACAGGGTCGCGGAACCGGAGGATTTGCAGGGGGGGAAGAAGGTGCAGGCTTCTGTTGCCAGGTGCCTGCGGACCCCGCCAAACGCTGCAAAGCGAGAGGACTTAGGTTTTCGATACCTCGAACCGCTTACGCGGCCAGAGCCATCGGAGCTTTGTTGTCATTTGCAACTAGCTTGTTCGGGCCGATACGGTGGCACCCCGCCGAGACAAAGCAAACCCCTTTAGACGTTCGTCGATCCTGTTTCGACCCCATGATCCCCAAATGAAGGATGTTTGGTGGAGTCGCCGGGTACCGCCCCCGGGTCCGATCCGCTTATTACGAGCGCGTTTATGTCCATAGCCCCCAAGGGAGCAAAACGAATATAGGCGCTTGTCCAAGCGATTTGAAGGGGCAAAGCAGAACCGGAGTCGGGAAAGCGCCGTAAATTTGTGTCACGTCGCCGATTGACGTTGTTGCATGATTGTCCGGCCCAGATGCAGCGTATAGTCGGCAAGTTCCTTGAGCGCGGCATCGGCGGCGGCGGCGTCATGTGTTTCGAGCGCATCGGCAATGCGGCTGTGCAGATCCACGATCGCGCCCCGTGATCGGGCCGTGAAGGTGATCATGTTCATCAGCGGCTGCATGGCCTCGACCGCACCGGCCAGTTGATAGCTGAGCACGGGGTTGCCCGCGCCGTCGACCAGCGCGCGGTGAAAGGTCACGTCGGAGTCGCAAAAGCCTTCGTCCGAAAGATCGGTCTGTGTCTGGCGCTGGATTTCGCGCCGCATGGTGGCCAGTTGATCGGCGGTGCGGCGTTGGGCCGAAAGCGACGCACAGGCGCGTTCGAGCGCATAGCGCGCCTCGCAGGCGGTCTCGAAGCTGACCGCGTTCATCGACAAGAGCAAGGTCGAGGTGGTAATCTGTTGCTTGTAGGCGTCTTTGAAGTCGAGCCGGTTGACGAAGGCGCCGCCGGTTGCGCCGCGTTGGGTGCGGATCAGGGATTGCGCCGCCAGCCGCTTGAGGGCTTCGCGCACGGTGGAGCGCGAGACCGAGAATTGTTCGGAGAGTTCGGCTTCGGAGGGCAGGCGTTCATCAACGATAAGCGCGCCGGAAATGATCGCGTCGCGGATCGCCTTGGCGATCTGGGCCGAGAGGTCGGCGGGGCTGTCGGGGTCGAGCTTCAATTGTCAGACATTTCTGCTTGCGCCGTTGTGGCAATTGTCTGACATTAAGCATGAGAGTGGCGAGTCGCCAAGTGGTTTGGGAGTATTTGCGGGAAGATGGGGGCGCTGCCCCCAAACCCCCGGGATATTTTTGGCAAGATGAAATGGGGTGTGGGTGCCCCGCAAAAAGGATGGATGAGATGTTTAATGCGTTGGTTGTGCAAAAGGACGAAGAGAGCGGCAAGACCTCTGCCGCGGTGACGCAGATCGGGTTGGAGGATTTGCCGCAGGCCGAGGTGACGGTGGCGGTGGAGTATTCCACGGTGAACTACAAGGACGGGCTTTGCATCGGGCCGGGTGGCGGGCTGGTGCGCAAGTATCCGCATGTGCCGGGGATTGATTTTGCCGGGACAGTCGAGGCGAGCGACGACGAGCGCTATAAGCCGGGCGACAAGGTTGTTCTGACGGGATGGCGCGTTGGCGAGGCGCATTGGGGCGGTTATTCGCAAAAGGCGCGGGTCAGGGCGGATTGGCTGGTGCCGTTGCCTGAGGGGTTGGATACGCGCAGCGCTATGGCGGTGGGCACGGCCGGGTTGACGGCGATGTTGAGTGTTATGGCGTTGGAGGATCACGGGCTGAAGCCGGGGCATGGCCCGGTGCTTGTGACCGGTGCGGCAGGCGGGGTCGGGTCGGTTGCGACCGCGATCCTGGCGCATCTGGGGTATGAGGTGGCGGGTGTCACCGGGCGGCCGGAGACGGCGGATTACCTCAAATCGCTGGGCGCGAGCCAGATCGTGGCGCGCGAGGAGATCAACGAGACCGTGAAGCGCCCGTTGGAGGCGGAGACCTGGGCGGGGTGTGTTGATGCCGTGGGCGGTGCAATGCTGGCGCGGGTGTTGGGACAGATGAAATATGGCGCCTCGGTTGCCGCCGTGGGGTTGGCAGGGGGGGCGGGGTTACCTGCGACAGTGATCCCGTTCTTGCTGCGTGGCGTGAACCTTCTGGGAATCGACAGCGTGATGCAGCCCTATGACAACCGGCTGCGTGCGTGGCAGCGGATTGCCAGGGATCTGCCGATGGACAAGCTGGACGCGATGATCCAGCCGGCGACGCTGGCCGATCTGCCCAAGCTGGGGGCTGATATCCTGCAAGGGCAGGTCAAGGGCCGTGTGGTGGTTGATGTGAACGCATGAAAAACCGGCGCGGGCCTGCCAAAGGGTGGTGTTAGCCCGCGTCGCTTGGGCGTAAGCTTGGGCCTGACGGATGATTCACGGAGGTTTCCCATGAGCTATGACACTGACAACATCTTCGCCAAGATTCTGCGCGGTGAGATCCCTTGCGAAAAACTTTATGAGGATGACGATACCTTCGTGTTCATGGATATCATGCCGCGTGCGGACGGGCATTGTCTGGTGATTCCCAAGACTCCGGCGCGCAACATGCTTGACGCCAGCCCGGCGCAGTTGGCCGCGTGCCTCAAGACCGTGCAAAAGATGGGCCATGCGGTGATGGCGGCGTTTGGCGCCGATGGCGTGACGGTGCAGCAATTCAACGAGGCGGCAGGCGGGCAGGAGGTGTTTCACCTGCATTACCACGTGTTGCCGCGTCATGAGGGCGACAAGTTGCGCCCGCCGGGAAAACAGGAAGATTTCGCCGTGATCAAGGCCAATGCCGACAAGATTCGCGCGGCATTGGGGGCGTAGTCATTTACCCTGATCGGGGTGCCAGGCGGCACGGGTGATGCCGGTTTCGGGCCATAAAATGCCTTATCGGTTTGAACTTGCCCGCCTGCGCTTGTTAGGTTGGGCATCCTAGGGGCATTCTGCGGACCCGCCGTGGACCCCCACAAGCCACTGAGCGCGAAGGATAGGCGGAATAAGACCGCCTGTCCGGTGATTTGAGCCACTAAGAGCCTTCGCCCGCGCCGGAACGGAGGGAGAATCGTGTTTAAAAATATTATGGTGCCAGTCGATCTGGCACATGCGGGCGATCTTGTGCGCGCGCTGCAATGTGCCGGAGATCTGGCCAAGCACTATGGTGCGACGATTACCTATGTCGGGGTGACGGCTTCTGCGCCGAGCGCCTTGGCGCATAACCCGAACGAGTATCAGGCCAAGTTGGCCGAATTTGCCGGGGCGCAGGGCAAGGCGCATGGGGTGACCACGTCAGCCCATACGGTGATCAGCCATGACCCGACGGCCGATCTGGATGATGCTTTGCTCAAGGCGAGCAAGGAACTCAACGCCGATCTGGTGGTGATGGCCAGCCATCTGCCCAATCTGACCGACTATATCTGGCCGTCGAATGGCGGCAAGGTGGCGGCACATGCGAAAGCGTCGGTGATGGTGGTGCGTGGCTGAGGCCAGCATATTCCGAACACACAATTTCTTTTGAATAGGGAGGCCGGGTATGGCCGAGGAAACAGACAATCAGGGTATTCCCGCGCCAGAGGGCGCGTCGGATATCATCGACACCGACTATGAAGTCGGACAAGACAACATAGAAGGCAATGTTGGCCCATTCGGCTTTGACATTCACAACCCTGTTTTCATGATTTCAGGGATGGCGATCGTTGCCTTTGTCTTTTATGCGCTGGCGCTGCCCGAACAGTCGGCGGGTGTATTCAAGTGGCTGTTTGACACGGTAACACATCAGTTTGACTGGTTCTTTCTGGGTGCAGCCAACATTTTTGTGCTGTTTTGCCTTTTCCTGATCGTATCGCCTTGGGGCAAAGTGCGGCTGGGCGGCAAGGATGCGACGCCCGATTATACCTATATCGGTTGGTTCGCGATGTTGTTCGCCGCCGGGATGGGGATCGGGCTGATGTTTTTTGGCGTCAGCGAGCCGATGAGCCATTTCTCGTCGTCTCTCGGAGGCACCGCCGCGGAGGGCGGCGCACGTACCGACTGGGCGCCACTGGGCGCGGCCGGGGGCGATGAAGCCCAGGCTATCCGGCTGGGTATGGCGGCGACGATCTTTCACTGGGGTCTGCACCCTTGGGCGATCTATGCGGTTGTGGCGCTGGCGCTGGCTTTGTTCACCTATAACAAGGGGTTGCCGCTGACCATTCGCTCGGCGTTTTACCCATTGCTGGGCGATCGGGTCTGGGGCTGGTGGGGTCATGCGATCGACACGCTGGCGGTGTTTGCCACGCTGTTTGGTCTGGCGACATCGCTGGGCTTTGGCGCGACGCAGGCGAATGCGGGGCTGAACGAGTTGTTTGGCATTCCAGTGGGGTCGACAACCCAGGTGGTGCTGATTTCAGTCATTACCGCAATTGCGCTGGTGTCGGTTGTGCGTGGGCTTGATGGCGGTGTGAAAATACTTTCGGAACTCAACATGGGGCTGGCGTTTCTGCTGCTGATCTTTGTGTTGCTGGTGGGGCCGACGATCTATTTGCTGAAGCTGTTCGTGTCGTCTCTGGGGGCATATTTCCAATATCTGCCGGCTCTGTCGAACCCGATTGGGCGTGAAGATGTGAACTTTAGCCAAGGCTGGACTGCGTTCTATTGGGCGTGGTGGATCAGCTGGTCACCGTTTGTCGGCATGTTCATCGCCCGGGTTAGCCGGGGTCGCACGGTGCGTGAATTCTTGATCTGCGTGCTGTTGATCCCGAGCATGGTCTGCGTGTTGTGGATGAGCGTTTTCGGCGGCACGGCGCTCTATCAGGTGGTTACCGAGGGCTATACGGTGGCACAGGAGGCCGTGTTGGAGTTGCAGTTGTTCAAGATGTTGGATGTGCTGCCGCTGGCTTCGATCACCTCGTTGATCGGGATCGTTCTGGTGATTGTGTTCTTCGTGACATCGTCAGATTCCGGGTCGTTGGTGATTGATACGATCACGGCGGGCGGCAAGATCGACGCGCCGGTGCCTCAGCGGGTGTTCTGGTGCATCTTTGAAGGTGCGGTGGCGATTGTGCTGTTGGTTGGTGGCGGGTTGAAGGCCTTGCAGTCGATGGTGATTTCGACGGGTCTGCCGTTCACGCTGGTGCTCTTGCTGATGTGTTATGCCATTTTCCGGGGGCTATTGTTGGAAGAACGCTGAAAAAAAGGGCTTTGCAGTCAAGGAAAAGGGCCTCGCTTGCGGGGCCCTTTTCGTTTGTCACGCAGGGGGACGGGCGGGCGTGACGCGCGCCTTGACGCTTGGCGAAATCATCGTAGGGTTTGAGGTATGGATCTGGATATCAATTTCGTGCGGGCGCAGTTTCCCGCCTTTGAAGTGCCGTCTCTCAAAGGGCAGGCCTTTTTCGAGAATGCCGGGGGGTCTTATACCTCGCGCTTTGTCATTGACCGGCTGATGCGGTTTTATCGCGAACGCAAGGTGCAACCCTATGCGCCCTATGAGGCGAGCCGATTGGGTGGCGCCGAAATGGACGAGGCGCGCGCGCGTCTCGCGGCGCTTCTTGGGGTTGAGAGTGACGAAGTGTCTTTTGGCCCGTCGACGACGCAGAACACCTATGTTCTGGCGCAGGCGTTTCGCCAATGGATGAAGCTGGGCGAGGCGATCATCGTGACCAATCAGGACCATGAGGCCAATACCGGGCCCTGGCGGCGGCTGGCCGATGAGGGGATCGAGATCAGGGTTTGGGAAATTGATCGCGACACCGGGCATCTGGATACGGATGCGCTTGAAGACCTGCTGGACGAGAGCGTGCGGCTGGTGTGTTTTCCGCATTGCTCGAATGTGGTGGGCGAGATCAACCCGGTGACCGAGATCACGGCGCTGGCGCATGCGGCGGGGGCGTTTGTCTGTGTCGATGGGGTGTCTTATGCGCCCCATGGTTTGCCCGATGTGGGCGAGTTGGGGCCAGATATTTACCTTTTCTCGGCCTATAAGACCTATGGGCCGCATCAGGGGATCATGGTGATCCGGCGGGCGCTGGGCGAGGCGCTGCCCAATCAGGGGCATTATTTCAACGCCCATACGCTTTACAAGCGGTTTACCCCGGCGGGGCCGGACCATGCGCAGGTGGCGGCGAGCGCGGGCATGGCCGATTATATCGACGCATTGGCCGAGCATCACGCGATTGGCGGCGACGCAACGGCGCGCGGCATTGGTGTGCATGATCTGATGCGCGAACATGAGCGCAAGCTGTTGCAGCCGCTCTTGGATTATCTGCGCGCCAAGAACGGCGTGCGCCTTCTGGGGCCGAACGATGCGGGGCTGCGTGCGCCGACGGTGGCCGTGCAATTGCAAGAGCCGGGCGCGGTGGCGGCCGAGCGGTTGGCGGCGCATGGTATAATGGCGGGGGGCGGCGACTTTTATGCGGTGCGCGCGCTCAAGGCCTGTGGCGTGGACCCTGAGAAGGGCGTGTTGCGGTTGAGCTTTGTGCATTACACCAGCGAGGATGAGGTTACGCAGTTGATGGAGGCGTTGGAGCGCGAATTGTGAGCGCGCCAATGCAGCCGCAAATCTGGTGGATCCGGCGCGATTTACGACTGACAGACAACCGGGCTTTGCGGGCGGCGGCCAGCGCGGGGCCGGTGATTGCGGTGTTTATCCGTGATGCATCCATCGACGCGCTGGGCGCGGCGGCGAAATGGCGGTTGGGCGTTGGGCTGGAGGCGTTGCAAGACTCGTTGGCGGCGGCGGGCAGCCGGTTGATCCTGCGATCGGGAGAGGCGGGTGCTGTGCTTGGCGCGCTGATTGGCGAAACCGGGGCGGGCGGCGTGCATTGGCAGCGGCTTTATGATCCCGAATCGCGAACGCGCGACGAGAGGATTAAATCTGACCTGAAAGCCGCTGATATTACAGTGGAAAGCCATCCCGGCATGTTGTTGCATGAGCCTTGGGAGGTGCGCACGGGGACGGGCGGGCATTACAAGGTTTTCACGCCGTTCTGGAAGACGATCCGCGGCGTTGATCCGGGCGCGGCGCTGGGCCTGCCGGCCGGGATCGCTGCGCCGGATCGGTGGCCTGTGAGCGAGGCATTGCAGGGCTGGGATTTGGGTGCGGGGTTGCAACGTGGACGCGCGGTTGTGGCCCGCCATCATGCGCCGGGTGAAGCGGCGGCGCGAGAGCGTCTGGAGGGGTTTCTGGACGACGCGATGGAGGGCTACGCCGAGGGGCGCGATGCGCTGGGCGAGGATGGCACGTCGCGATTGTCGGATTACCTTGCCTTGGGCGAGATTTCGCCGCGCCAGATCTGGCAGAGCGCAGCGCGATACAGGGCCGAAGGAGCGGGGGGCGCCGAAGCGTTCATGCGCCAGCTTGCATGGCGCGACTTTGCCCATCATCTGATGTTTCACGACCCTAGGTTGCTCAACGAGAATTGGCGTGAGGGCTGGGCGGATTTCCCCTGGATAAGTGACCCGGAGCATCCGCATTTCATCGCGTGGCAGCGGGGGCGCACCGGGATTGCGCTGGTGGATGCGGCGATGCGCGAGCTTTATGTGACCGGCAGGATGCACAACCGCGCCCGGATGCTGGCCGCCTCATATCTGACCAAGCATTTGATGATTCACTGGAAGTTGGGGGCCGCTTGGTTCGCCGATTGCCTGACCGATTGGGATGCGGCGAGCAACGCGATGGGCTGGCAATGGGTGGCGGGGACCGGGCCGGATGCGTCGCCCTATTTCCGGGTGTTCAACCCCGATACGCAGGCAGAGAAGTTTGACCCCGACGGGCGCTATCGCAATCGCTGGTTGGCGGAAGGAACGCGCGCGCCGACAGAGAGCGCGTTGGCGTTTTATGACGCCATTCCGCAGAGTTGGGGGGGGGCGGCGGATATGGCGCGGCCTACGCCGGTGGTGGGCTTGGCCGAGGGACGCAGGCGCGCGCTTGAGGCGTATTCGACGTTGAAAAACGGCCAAACAAGGTAATTCTTGCCAGAACTTGCGCGGCGTCCTAGCTTCGGGGGCAGGATGTGCAGGAGGGAAAGGATGGTCCTGACGTCAACCGAAGGGCAGGAGAACCTGCCGCGCTTTTTTGCCAGGGTGTTTGAAACCGCCACGCGTATGCGGGTGGGCAGGCTGGATTTCGTGTTGCCTGATGGGCGCCGGTTTCGTGCCGAAGGCAAGACCGCCGGGCCGGTGGCCGAACTGCATTTGCACAGCATGGACGTATTTTCGCGGCTGATCCGCGAGGGCGAGCTGGGCTTTTGCGACGCCTATCTGGAAGAGCAATGGAGTACGCCTGATTTGCAGGCGTTTCTTGATCTGCTCAATTCCGGCAATGACGAGCTTTACCGCGGGTTTCCCGGTCAATCGCTGGTGCGCGCGTTTGAGCGGCTGCGCCACTGGATGAATTCTAACACCAAGGAGCAGGCGCGCGAGAACATTTCCTATCACTATGACCTGGGCAATGAATTCTATGCGCTGTGGCTGGATGATACGATGACGTATTCCAGCGCACTTTTCGAAACCGGGCAGGAGAGTCTGGAGGCGGCGCAGAGAGCAAAATATGCCGCCATGGTCGATCAGCTGGGGCTGCGTCCGGGCGATCACGTGTTGGAAATCGGCTGTGGCTGGGGCGGGTTCGCCGAATATGCGGCCAAGGAGCGCGGGCTGCGGGTGACCGGGCTGACCATCAGCGAAGAACAGTTGAAGTATGGGCGGGAACGGATTGAAAAAGCCGGTATTTCCGATTTGGTCGAGTTGAAGATGCAGGACTATCGCGACGAGACGGGGCGCTATGACGGGATTGTCAGTATCGAGATGTTCGAGGCCGTTGGCGAGAAATACTGGCCAGTCTATTTCAACAGGGTGCGCGATTGTCTGAAACCCGAGGCGCGCGCGGTTTTGCAGATCATCACGATTCATGAGAAGCGCTTTGAGGTCTATCGCAAGGGCGTGGATTTCATTCAGAAATACATCTTTCCCGGAGGCATGCTGCCGTCAAAGACCGCGCTTCAGGCCGAGATCGTGAAAGCGGGTATGACGGTCGAGGCGATGCGGGCGTTTGGCGAAAGCTATTCACAAACGCTGCGCCGCTGGCATGAGGAATTCAACGGAAAATGGGACGAGGTGAGCGCGTTGGGGTTTGATGAGCGGTTTCGCCGGATGTGGAATTTCTATCTCACCTCTTGCGCGGCGGCCTTTCATGGGGGTAACTGCGATGTAGTCCAGATAACGGTAAGCAACCCGAGACCCACCTGATGCCAACATCCTATCGACTTGTTTCTGCTCTGCTTTATGCCGCGCTGGCTTGGGTTGTTTCGGATTTGGTAATGGATGTGATCACCGCTGAAACGCAACGGCAGAGTTTCGGAAGCTTTCAACTGGTCAATGCTGCCATTGGTATTCTTGTGGGATGGATCGTCGTCGGCAAGCGATTGGGATCGGATTATGTGACGGCGATAGGGATCGGCTTTACCGGTATGTTGACGCTGGTGTTCTGGTGCCTGTTTGCGCATTCGTTTGCCGAGATGCTGCGCCTGTCGTTGGCGCGCCGCTATGACGGGCCGGTTGAGGCGATTGTCTCCGTATTCAAACTG
This sequence comes from Rhodobacteraceae bacterium LMO-JJ12, assembly GCA_021555075.1. Taxonomy (NCBI): domain Bacteria; kingdom Pseudomonadati; phylum Pseudomonadota; class Alphaproteobacteria; order Rhodobacterales; family Paracoccaceae; species Rhodobacteraceae bacterium LMO-JJ12. The sequence goes on along the minus strand of JAKGBX010000001.1, from coordinate 2,430,975 downwards.
GGCATCGACTATGCTGGTTATCTGGCGCATGGCTCAATTCTCGGCGTGTTGCTTGTGGGCGGCATGTTGGCAGGGGTGATTGGTGAGTTCGTCAAGCGCCGCTGGAGTTGAATGATTTGCCACAAGCTATTGTTATAAAATGATAAACTTATTCTTGTATGGCACCCTGCGCCATTCCGCGCTGCTTGAGCTTGTGGCCGGGAAATCTTGGAGAGCACTGGCACCAGAGGCGGCGCGTCTTGAGGGGCATCGTGTGGTCTGGGCCGACGGGCACAGCTTTCCTTTGATCGAAATGGCCGAGGAGCAGAGCTGTGACGGGCTGATATTGCGCGATGTCGAGGGCGAAGTTCTGGAGCGGCTCAATCACTATGAGTTGGGCTTTGGGTATGATCTGAGAGAGGTCAGTGTGCGCAGCGATGCCGGGGTGGAAACGGCGCATGTGTATTTCCCGCAGCCCGGATTGTGGCAGGCCGGTGCGCCGTGGTCGCTTGCGGATTGGGTGCGCGATTTCTGGCCGTTGACCCGGTATTCGGCGCGCGAAGTGATGGGGTATATCGGGGTGCTGAGCGGCGCGCAGATAGCGGACCGCTACAAGATGATCCTGACCCGCGCGGCTGCCAGTCTTTTGGCGGAAAACGAGCGGACGCCGACCGAATATCGCTGTGAAAAGGGGCGGGAGGACGTGGATCTGTTGGCACAAGAGGTCAGCCACGCCGGATATTTCCTGCTAAAAACGTTGCAGTTACGTCACATGCGCTTTGATGGCGAGATGAGCGGCGAGATGGAACGCGAGGTTTTCGTCGCGGGCGATGCGGCGACGGTTCTGCCTTATGATCCGTTGCGTGACCGGGTGATGGTGATCGAACAGATCCGCATGGGCGCCTATGTGCGCGGTGATCGGCATCCTTGGTTGCTGGAACCGATTGCGGGGCGAATCGACGGGTTCGAAACGCCCGAGTCCACGGCCCATAGGGAAACTGAGGAAGAAGCGGGGCTGCAGTTGCACCGGCTTGAACCGATCGCGCGCTATTACGCTTCGCCGGGCTATTCCACCGAGATGTTTCACAGCTATGTCGGCATTACCGATCTGCCCGATGCGGCGGCGGGGCTGGGCGGGGTGGCCGATGAGCAGGAGGACATTCGCAGCCATGTGTTGAGCTTTGATGCCGCGATGCGCCTGATTGAGACGGGCGAGGCCAATGACGCCCCGCTTGTCGTGTCGCTTTTGTGGCTGGCCAAGGAGCGTGAGCGGCTGCGCGCAATGGCGAAGGCGTGACTCTGCCGGTGGCTTCGCGGCTTGAGTTCGCGGGCGCGGAGGCCTACATCTGAACGCGGATTGAACGCTACCCAAGGACCGCACGCATGACTTTTCAGCCGATTGCCCAAGATCTCGCCCAAGCCGTGGGCAATACGCCTCTGATCAAGCTGCGCCGGGCCAGCGAAGAAACCGGGTGCACCATTCTGGGCAAGGCCGAGTTTCTCAATCCGGGGCAATCCGTCAAGGACCGTGCCGCGCTTTTCATCATCCGCGCGGCGATTGCCGATGGTACGTTGAAACCCGGCGGCACGATTGTTGAGGGCACCGCGGGAAACACCGGTATCGGGCTGGCTCTGGTCGGGAGTTCGATGGGGTTCAAGACGGTGATCGTGATCCCCGAGACCCAGAGCGAAGAGAAGAAGGACATGCTGCGGCTGGCGGGAGCCGAGTTGGTTCAGGTGCCGGCCAAACCCTATCGCAACCCGAATAATTTCGTGCGCTATTCCGAGCGTTTGGCGCGTGAGCTGGCCAAGACCGAGCCCAACGGGGCAATCTGGGCCAACCAGTTTGACAATGTGGCCAACCGACAGGCGCATATCGAGACCACCGGTCCCGAAATCTGGGAGCAGACCGGCGGCAAGGTGGACGGATTTATCTGTGCTGTCGGCTCAGGCGGGACATTGGTGGGCACGGCGATGGTGCTTCAGCCTAAAGGCGTCAAGATCGGTATCGCCGATCCGATGGGGGCGGGGCTTTACAGCTATTACACCACCGGCGAGATCAAGATGGAAGGCGGCTCGATCGCTGAAGGCATCGGGCAGGTGCGCATTACCAAGAACCTTGAAGGGTTCAAGCCCGATATGGCCTATCAGGTGCCGGACGAAGAGGCGCTGCCTTATGTGTTCGATTTGCTTGAGCATGAGGGGCTTTGCCTTGGTGGTTCTTCCGGGATCAATGTGGCTGGCGCGGTGCGCATGGCGCGCGAGATGGGGCCGGGGCACACGATTGTCACGGTGCTGTGCGATTATGGCACGCGCTATCAGACCAAGTTGTTCAACCCGGAGTTCCTGCGTGAGAAATCTCTGCCGGTGCCAGAATGGCTGGATCGTGCGCCCAAGGATATTCCCGAAGTATTCGAGGCCGAATGATGGCGCTTTGGCGCGCCTCCTTGTGGCTGCTTTTGTCGCTGACTCTGACGGTCTCGGCGGCATTTGGTCAAAGCGAAAGCACTGTTGATTACGACGCCTGGTCGCGCACGGCGCTCAGGGCGGAAAACTCGATTGAGGCGGGGCGCGCGTCAAATGTGGCCATGGAGGCGCTGCGCGCCGAATTGGTGGGCTGGCGTGAAAAGTTCAACGAGGCGCAATCGATCAACGCCAAGACCATTTCCGCAGTGCAGGCGCAACTTTCAGCGCTTGGACCGGCGCCGGAAGAGGGCACGGAAGCTGAAGATATAGCGGCACAACGCCAGGAGCTGAAAGAGCGGCTGGAGAAGATTACGGCCCCGAAACGGGCGGCCGAGGTCGGGCTTTCACGCGCCAATGTGCTGATTTCCGAGATTGACGCGCTGCTGCGTGAACGACAGGCCGAGGCGTTGCTGGCGCGTGGGCCGACACCGCTCAATCCGACGCTTTGGGCAGAGGGGGTGACCACGTTAGGCGACTCTCTGGTCAACATCCAAAACGAGGTCGCGGCGGCGTGGACCAATCCGACGCAGAATGCGGCGTTTCGCGAGAACCTGCCGCTGGTGATTGCGCTGGTGGTGGTTGGGCTGGTCTTGTTGGTGCGCGGGCGGCGCTGGATGTTGCGGTTGGCGCAGGGGGTGATGGCGCGCCGCCGGACGCCAGCCCGCTGGCTCTGGGGGTTTGTGCTGTCGCTGGGCCAGGTGGTCTTGCCGATGATCGGTCTGCTGGCTCTGATCTCGGCGGTTTATATCTCGGAGATTGTCGGGGTGCGCCTGGCACCTTTGTTGCAAGAGATCGCGAATGCCGGGCTGATGATTCTGGTGGCGCTTTGGATCGGGGTTCGTTTTTTCCCCAAGGGAGAGGCGCAGATCGCGCCTTTGATACTCTCGCCGGAACGGTTGCGCGAGGGGCGGCTTGTCACCGGGCTGATCGGGTTGGTACTGGCATTGAGTGGGGTGCTCAAGGAGTTGGCGCGCTTTGACACTTGGTCGGAGAGCGCGCGCGGGGTGATCCTGTTTCCGTTGATTGTGTTGGGTGGGATACTGGTCTGGCGGATGGGGGTGTTGCTGCGCACGCATGGCGACGCGGTCAAGGCGCAGGCCGAGGAAACCGAGGAACCGCCGCGCTATACGGAACGGCTTTATCGGCTGGTCGGGCGCGCGTTTGCGGTTCTGGCGTTTGTGGCGCCGTTGCTGGCGGCACTGGGGTATCTGCGCGCCGCAGAACGCAGCCTGTTCCCGCTGTTGGAATCGCTTTTGCTCATGGGGTTCGTGCTGATCCTGCAACGGGTTCTTGCCGAACTTTATGTCTTGATACGTCGGCAGGAAGAGGCACGCGAGGGGTTGGTTCCGGTCCTGACGGGCATGGCACTGGTTCTTCTGGCGGCGCCGCGTCTGGCGCTGATCTGGGGGGTGAGCCAGACCCAGCTTGACGAACTGTGGCGCCAGGCGTTCGAAGGGTTTCAGATCGGTGATGTGACCATCAGCCCGACGGTCTTCATGAAGCTGGCGATCGTGTTTGTCATTGGCTTGACGCTCACCCGGTTGTTGCAGGGCACATTGAAGAACACGGTTCTACCGAAAACCAAGATGGACATGGGCGCGCGCAATGCGTTTGTGTCGGGTATTGGGTATATCGGCATCTTCCTGGCTGCTCTGATTGCCATTACCAGCGCGGGGATCGACCTGTCTTCACTGGCTATCGTGGCAGGGGCGCTTTCGGTCGGGATCGGTTTTGGCCTTCAGAATATCGTTTCCAACTTTGTATCAGGCATCATCCTTTTGATAGAGAGGCCGATTTCGGAGGGCGACTGGATCGAGGTTGGGGGTGTCCACGGCACGGTGCGCGACATTTCGGTGCGCTCGACCCGGATCGAGACTTTTGACCGCACCGATGTGATCGTGCCAAACGCCGATTTCGTCACGGGCAGCGTGACCAATTATACCCGTGGCAATACCATCGGGCGGGTGATCGTGCCTGTCGGGGTCGCCTATGGCAGTGATACCAGGCGGATCGAGGAGATCCTGAGCGAAATCGCCCATGCGCAACCGATGGTTTTGGCGAATCCTGCGCCGAGCGTGATTTTTCAGGGTTTCGGCGCGGATTCTCTGGATTTCGAGATACGCGCGATCCTGCGGGATGTGAACTGGATCATGAAGGTGAAATCCGAGATCAACCATTGTATCGCCGAGCGCTTTGCCGAAGAAGGCATCGAGATCCCCTTCGCGCAGCGTGATATCTGGCTTCGCAACCCGGAAGTGTTGAGCACCCCGGCGCGCGCGGTGACAGAGGCCGAACCGGAGCCGGAAACGAAGCACGAGACGGCGCATGAGACCGGGCAGGGTACGGTGCAACGGTCGGGGGCGGTCCATCTTGACGCGGACGATTTTGAGGCACGCGACACAGATGAAGACGCCGACGGAGATGGCGACGGAGACGGAAGATGACCGAGATGCTATTTCGCCAGGATGCCTATCTGCGCGAGACCGAGGGCCGGGTAAAGGCGCTCACCCCAGAGGGGGGAATCGTGCTGGATGGGTCACTGTTTTATCCCACCGGTGGCGGGCAGCCCGGCGACAGCGGTATGCTCGACTGGGGCAGGCAGAAGATTGAGATCGCCACGGCCGTGAAGGGGGATGGTGAGGATATCGTGCTGGTGCCTGCCGCTCCCACAGCCTTGCCACCTGTGGGAACGGTTTTGGCACAGAAGCTCGATTGGGATCGTCGCCACCGCCACATGCGTGTGCATACCGCGCTGCATCTGTTGTCGGTGGTTTTGCCGCTGCCGGTGACCGGCGGGCAGATCGGAACCGAGAAGGGGCGGCTGGATTTCGCTATGTCCGACCAGATCGAGGAACGCGACGCGATCGAAGACAGGCTCAACGCGCTGATCGACCGGGATCTTGTGGTAACTGATGGCTGGATCAGCGAGGCCGAGCTGGATGCCAACCCGGCGTTGGTCAAGACGATGTCGGTGCAACCCCCGCGCGGCAAGGGGCGGATCAGGCTGGTGCGCATTGGCGAGGCGGAAACCCAGGTCGATCTGCAGCCCTGCGGCGGCACCCATGTGGCGCGCACGGCCGAGATCGGGCGCATTCGCCTGGGCAAGATCGAAAACAAGGGCAGACAGAACCGTCGGGTGAATATCCACCTGGATTGACCCGCAAGGCGGGTATTCCGCCACAGCCTTCGACGCCGCGATATGATAGGATGATGCTGCGCTTCTGCGTTGGTAGGGCGCGGTTTTCCGGTGGAGAAAAGCATGGCGTCATTCAATCACACGGTTGCGCGGTTTGCAGTCTGGAACCTTGCGGGAAATGACCGATTTCCCGGCGGGGACGGCGACGGGATTTCCCCCGAGGATCGCAAATCCTGGCATCAGGTTCTCGGGCTGGCGCTTCTGGACGCCGAGTTTGTCACGCTGGTCGAGGTGTTTCCGGAGAGCCATATTGATCTTCTGGCAGAGCGGCTGGCCGAGAAGGGGCTGGATTATGCTGTTACCCACATGGCGCAGCCGCATAGCCATCTGGGCATAGGGTTTCTGCACAAGCCGGGCGTCGAGGTGAGCAATCCGCGGTTTGTTCCGGGGTCGCAAGGCAGCTACCTTGGCGGACGGCAAGCCATTGCTGTCGATGTGCGGATCGGCAAGCGGTTCAAGGCGGTGGTGATCGGTGTGCATCTGAAATCGGGGCGCGACGGCGATGATCAGGCCAAGCGTGACAGCCAGTGCCGTGTGATCGGGCAATGGATCACCGAGTTGCATGCCACGCCGGGGTACAAGCAGCATGCGATCCTGTTGATGGGAGATTTCAACATGATCCCCGGCCAGGATGTGAGCAATTTTCACCATCTGGGCGGCGAGGATGTGATGGATTTCGTGTCCTGCTGGGATCTTCAGGACCGCTATTCGCATATTCTCGAAAGCGGGCGGGCCAATCTTCTGGACGGCTTCGCGGTCAGCCGGAGGTTCTCGACCCGTTACATTTCGGGGAGCCTTCGGCTGTTTCCAATGCATTGGACGTTGAAGATGGGACGCGAGAAGTTTCGCGCACAAGTGTCCGACCACCTGCCGTTTGTGGCCTCGTTTCGGGTATTTTGAAGCCGTTTTGCGGTGTGGGGTGGTCGGACAGGGCAATGAAATGTCGCACAGGCTCGAAAGCGGCTTGCACCTCTCTTGTGCCTTTGTGTAAGACGGTCGGCGGAGCGGTGGCCGAGTGGTCGAAGGCGCACGCCTGGAAAGTGTGTAGGCGGGGAACCGTCTCGAGGGTTCGAATCCCTTCCGCTCCGCCAGAACCTCATTTCATACGATTTCAATGGGCCGCCTTGGGCGGCCTTTTTCCTTTGTTTGTATGGGCTTTATGCCGTCCTAGGTTTGTCTTGAGTTTCTTTCGATGATGTCTATATTTGTTCCTTGAGTGGTATGGAATGTGGTATTTATTAGATGGCCCTATCTGGCAAGTTGACCAAAAAGCTGGTTGAGAATCTTGGTGCTGGACGCCACGGGGACGGCAATGGTCTCTATCTAGTGGTTGATCCATCGGGCGCGCGGCGCTGGATTGTGCGAGTCGTGGTGAAGGGCCAGAAGAATAAGAAGGGTGGACCGCTGCGCACTGACTTTGGATTAGGTGGTGCAGACATCGTGACGCTGAACCAAGCGCGTGAACGGGCTTTGGAGTATCGGCGTATGGCCAAGCAAGGGCTGAACCCGCGATTCAATGCGCGTCAGGAAGTGCCAACCTTTGAAGAGTTCGCCAAGCAGGTGCATATTGACCGGATGCCCACTTGGAAGAATGCCAAGCATGGCCAGCAATGGATTAACACCTTACGAGATTACGCTTTCCCCAAGATCGGGCGTATGCCGGTTGATAGTATCGACCAGCCCGAAGTGATGATGTGCCTTGCGCCGATCTGGACCGAGAAGCACGAAACCGCAAGGCGACTGGCCCAGCGTATCAAGACGGTGCTGGATGTGGCGCGCTCCAAAGGGTTCCGCGATGGCGAAAACCCGGTCACGGCGATCAAGGACGCACAAGCCTTGCCCAAGGTCAAAGCCAAGCCAAAGCATCACAAGGCGATGCACTGGAAAGACGTGCCAGGGCACTGTCAGAGAAAACTGGCTTGAGAAGGGCAGGGTGGTTTTGTAGCGTGGTCGGATGACAAAACGCAGCCCTTTTCGCTACTTCAAGACGAGCCCCGAAATTATCCGTTTAGCGGTGATGATGTATGTCCGGTTTCCGCTTTCGCTTCGGAATGTGGAAGATCTCTTGCACGAGCGCGGCATCGATATCAGCCATGAGACAGTTCGTTTCTGGTGGAACAGATTTGGCCCGCTGTTCGCCGCAGAGATCCGTAAAAACCGGGTTAGTCGACTCCGCGCATACTCAAATTGGCAATGGCATCTGGACGAGGTTTTCGTGAAAATCAACGGTGAACTGCACTATCTTTGGCGAGCTGTGGATCACGAGGGCGAGGTGCTCGAAAGCTATGTCACGAAACGGCGTGATCGCAAGTCGGCATTGAAATTCCTCAGAAAATCAATGAAGCGCTACGGTAATCTGGAAGTAATCGTCACTGATAGACTTCGGTCATACGGTGCGGCGATGAAGATTGTGGGAAATGTTCATCGACAAGAATCGGGCCGTTGGCTGAACAATCGGGCGGAGAATTCCCACCTGCCATTTCGACGAAGGGAAGGGGCGATGCTCGGGTTTCGCAGCACGCGAAGTTTGCAAAAATTTACCGCCATCCACGCCTCGGTTTACAGTCATTTCAATTCGGAGCGCCTTCTCTACTCACGACAGAATTTCAAGCTGAACCGAACCGCCGCCCTGGCTGAGTGGCGTCAGTTGGGTGTCGCATAAGGGGCAGCTTCACTGTCCTTGTGGAGACTGGTTCGCATTCGTCTGACAGCTCCCTCTGGCGGGCTGTTGATCACGAAGGCGAAGTCCTTGAATCTTATGTCGCCATATGTCGAGATCGGAAAGCTGCATTGAAATTCTTACGAAAATCAATGAAGCGATACGGCAATCCAGAGATCATCGTGACCGACAGACTGCGATCTTATGGCGCTGCAATGAAGGTCATCGGTAACGCCCAGAAACAGGAAACAGGCCGCTGGCAGAACAACAGAGCAGAAAATTCTCACTTGCCATTTCGACGACGAGAACGGGCGATGCTGCGTTTTCGGCAGATGCGAAGTTTGCAGAAATTCGTCGCCGTCCACGCCTCAGTTCAGAACCGTTTCAACCAGGAGCGCCAGCTTTACTCACGGACCAATTTCAAGCTGAACCGGGCTGCCGCTCGGGCCGAGTGGCGCCAGTTGGGCTTGGCATAAGGGGCAGCCTCACTGTCCTTGTAGAGACGAGTTCTCTTCCGTCTGATTGTGTGGACGGCTCCGACCGAACCTGCTTCAAGAACGGAAGACAGTTTGCTGCTTGGCTTGGGCTCGTCCCGAAACAGCGATCCAACGCGGCAAAACGCGCTTGTTTGGGATCAGCAAGCGCGGTGATAGATACTTACGCACCTTGATGATCCATGGTGCCCGCGCCGTTCTTGCGAAGGCCGGTGGCAAGACGGATGCCAGAAGCCTTTGGATCGGACGCATGCGTGACCGGCGGCACCCGAATGTGGTTGATGTCGCACTTGCAAACAAGAACGCGAGGATCGTTTGGTCAATCTTGTCCGGTGGCAAAGAATATCAACCTGCTGTCTCAATATAAGAAGAAACTGAACAGCAAAAACAGGAGGACAAACCCCGAATATTGCAGCAACTTGGCATGGGATGGTAACATGACATGAACCGTTGCTTCTTGAACCTGGTGTGTGGATCGGCACAGCAAAGCTGATGCCTTGGAGCCAATGAGGGGGAGGCACGCGGAAATCCATCGAGGCTCGCGGTGACAATGTAGTGGGCCGCTCATTGAAGCCGGATATACGTCAGCAATCGTGATCCTGAACCAGACCACCCAAAACCGTTGCAATAAGGTGTGGTCCATATAGGTCCACACATGACACCACCCTCGGAGAGGCTGTCAGGGCGTTAGAGATTGATCGTTTGATTGGCACCAGCATGCGTACTTCATCAAGACCCCGGGCAGATGTATCGCGCATAGAAGCCAATCAAACGAACGCAACCTGCCAAGATCATCAAAACTCCAATTGAACCTCGCAAAAAGTAGCCGTCCACAAATGCCAGCATTCTTTCAGCCCAACCCAGCTGCAGCGGCACCCATGATGGCCTTGGTTTCAAGGTATTCCTCAAAGCCTTCCACCCCGCCCTCGCGCCCATTGCCGGACTGTTTCATGCCACCAAAAGGGACTGTGAAATCTATGGCAGAATAGTTCAGGCTGACATGACCGGTCGTCAGGCGGGAAACTAACCGGCGGGCCAGTTTGCTATCTCCAGTCTGCACGAAGGATTGCAGGCCATAGGGGGACGCTTCGGCCAGTTCGATGGCGTGGTCAATGTCGTCATATGCTTGAATCACCACGATCGGGCCGAAAACCTCTTCACGGGCGATGTCCATGCCCGGCTCGGCAATGACAACTGTGGGTGCAAGGAAGAATCCCTGGTTAAACGCCCGTGGGCGATCCGGGCCGCCACAAAGGATGCGCGCGCCGTCGTCCTGAGCTTTTGTAATAAGCTTGCGTAGCATGTCGAACTGCGCTCCAGAAGCGACCGGGCCAATTTCAGTTTGCGGGTCCAGCGGGTCGCCGACGATCAGGGATTGCGCCTGCTCGGCCGCCACCGAGGCTGCCTGTTCCAGCCGGTCCTTGGGTATCAGGATCCGGGTGGGCGCGTTACAGCTTTGCCCGCTGTTGCGGGTGGCGCGAATGACGCCTTCGCGCACGGCGGCTTCGATATCGACATCCGCCAGGATGATGTTGGCTGCATTGCCGCCAAGTTCTTGTACTACGCGCTTTACGCTTGGCGCGGCAGCCTGGGCCACTCGGATGCCCGCCACAACGGACCCGGTAAAGGACACCATCCGAACATTGGGGTGTGACGCCACAGCCGCCCCTGCAGCCTGTCGGCCGATAACCAGATTGAAACCACCTGTGGGCAGATCGCTGGCCGCAATGATTTCGGCTAGAATGATCGCCACGGTCGGGGTGATTTCGCTGGGCTTCAGTACCATCGGGCAGCCGGCGCCGATGGCAGCGCTGACCTTGATGCTGATCAGGTGCAGCGGCCAGTTCCACGGTGAAATAAGGCCTGCAACGCCGATCGGTTGACGGATGATCAGGCTGTCGCCGCGCATCTCGGAAAACCGGTAAGTCTTGAGATAGCGCATGACGTTTCTAAAGTGGCTAACACCGTTCACCACATGCGGGCCACGGGACAGGAACAGCGGGCTGCCCATTTCTTCGGTGATGCATTGCGCGATGTCTTCGGCGCGTTGCTCTAGGCCGACGGCGATCTGCTCAAGTATGCGCATCCGGTCGTCAACCGACAATGCCGCCATCGCCGTGGCTGCCGCAGTGGCGGCCTGAACTGCGGCGTCGACATCGGCCGCGCCACCGCCCTGAATGCGGCGGCAGACCGCTTCGGTCGCCGGATTGATGACGTCAAATTCGTCGGCTTCGAGGGGCGTGCGCCAACTGCCATCAATGAAGATGCCTTTGCATAGGGTCATTTGTGATCTCATTTATCATTGTGTGTATTCGAGTGTTGGTATCGGTCAGCCCGCGCGGGTGAAAAACATATCCACGAGCGAGGTCCACCATGCGGCGCCATGCGTCAGGACATCGTCGTTAAAGTCATATGCGGGGTTGTGAACGCTGGGTCCGTCGCCCGTGCCAAGCAGGCCATAGGCCCCGGGCCGCTGTTGCAGCATAAAGGCAAAGTCTTCCGATCCGGTACCCTGCGGCATCGCCTGTACGCCGGCGGCGCCAAAGACCGGGGCCGCGGCATTGCGCGCCAGATCCGCCGAGGCCGGGTCATTCACCAGCGCCGGATAGCGATGTTCATAGTCGACGCTGGCGTGGCCGCCATGGGCCCCGGCGGTCATCGACACGATCCGGCGGATCGCCGTTTCGGCCATGGCCTGAACCGCAGGATCAAAACAGCGTACCGTACCTGCGATGCGCACCTCGCCCGGTATCGCGTTTATCGCCTCGCCTGCGGAAATCTGCGTGCATGACAGCACGACGGGCGCAATCGGATCGGCCATACGTGATACGACCGACTGCAACCCGACAAGGATATGCGCGCTGATCAGGATCGGATCGACGGCCAGATGCGGCTTGGCCGCGTGGCCGCCCTTACCCGTGACGGTGATGTGGAACAGGTCATACCCGGCCATCACCGGTCCGGGTGAAATCGCGAACTGGCCGACCGCAAGGCCGGGGCGATTGTGCAGGGCAAACACGGCATCCACGGGAAAAAGATCAAACAGGCCCTGATCCAGCATCACTTTCGCGCCGCCTTCGTTTTCCTCGGCAGGCTGGAAGATGAACACGACACGGCCCGCAAAACCACCCCGGGTCGCCAGATGTTTCGCGGCCCCCAGCAGCATCGTGGTATGACCATCATGGCCACAGGCGTGCATCTTGCCCGGCGTTCTGGATGACCAGGGCAGGTTGGTCTGCTCGACAATATCCAGCGCGTCGATATCGGCGCGCAGGCCAACCGATGGCCCCGGTGTGCCGCTGTCCAGAACCCCGATCACGCCGGTGCCTGCCAGCCCCTCATGCACCTTTATACCCCCGAACGCGCGCAGCTTGTCCGCGATGAACCGGGCGGTTTCGACCTCTTCAAAGGCGGTTTCGGGATGGGCGTGCAGATGCCTGCGCCAGATGGTCATGTCGTAGGCCAGCGCCGCGATGCCATCGGGGATCTGCAAGGTCATTTCCGCGGGCAGATCTGCTGTATCATTCAAGGACATAATGCCCACCCCCAAGGTTGCGATAACTGCGCGCGGCATCGTCCCGGCCTGCGCTTTCATCGCGCTGCACGGGTTCTGATTGCACCGGACCGATGGATTGGCGGCGGTCCGGATCGGGCACCGGCACCGCAGACAAAAGCCGCTGGGTATAGGGGTGGGTCGGATTGTCGAACACCGCCATTCGCGGGCCTATCTCGACGATTTCACCGAAATACATCACCGCGACCCGGTGGCTAAGCCGTTCGACCACCGCCATGTCATGCGAGATGAACAGGAACGCGATGCCATAGCGATCCTGAAGATCCATGAACAGGTTCAACACCTGGGTTTTCACCGACACATCCAGCGCCGAAACCGCCTCGTCCGCGACAATGACTTTCGGGTTCAGGGCCAGCGCGCGGGCGATGCAGATGCGCTGCCGTTGCCCGCCCGAAAATTCGTGCGGGCGGCGTGATATCATGTCGCCGCTCAGCCCGACTTCTTCAAGAAGTCGGCGCGCTGTCTCAAGCGCTTCGGACCGGCTGACGCCGTGGGCCATAAGTGGTTCGCTGATCGCATCTCCGATGCGCAGGCGGGGATTGAGGCTGGCGTAGGGATCCTGAAACACCATCTGGATGTTGCGCCGCACCTGTCGCAATTCAGCAGCATTCGCGCCCGACATGGTTTGGCCACCAATCGTGATCTCGCCGCCGCTAAGCGGCTGAAGCCCCAGAACGCTGCGCGCGATGGTCGATTTCCCACAGCCGGATTCCCCGACGATGGACAGCGTTTCACCCGGATTGAGATCAAAGCTGACGCCTTTGACCGCCCGGATGATGTCCTTGCCAAAGATGGATTTGCGCGACGGCACCTGGTAGTTGATCTTGATGTCGCGCACCGTCAGCGCCGGACCTGCCATCGACGGTTTGGACGGCTCGAATGTGGCGGGCGCATCTGCGGGCGTTTCCTCGTCGCGCAGCACCGGAAAGCGTTCGGGATGCGCAATGCCGCGCATGCTGCCGATCACCGGAACCGCCGACAGAAGGCGGCGGGTATAGGGCTGGGTCGGGGCCTGAAAAATCTGCCGTGCGGCGCCTTTTTCGACCATCTCGCCGTTGCGCATCACGATGATTTCGTCCGCGACCTCGGCCACGACACCCATGTCGTGGGTAATGAACATGATCGCGGTATGATCCTCGGCCTGGATCTGCTTGAGCAGGTTCACGATGTTGGCCTGCGTAGTCACATCCAGCGCGGTCGTCGGTTCATCCGCGATCAACAGATCGGGGCTGCAGGCTAGGGCCATGGCAATCATCACCCGCTGGCGTTGTCCCCCCGACAACTGATGCGGGTAGTCCTTCAGCCGCTGGCCCGCGTTCGGGATCTGGACCTTGTCCAGAAGCCGGGTGACCTGTGCCGACATCTTGGCGCCCTCTTCGCGGTCGTGGCGGCGGATGACTTCTTCGATTTGAGGCCCGATCGGCAACACCGGGTTGAGCGAGGTCATCGGTTCCTGAAAGATCATGCCGATACGGTCGCCGCGGATGTCCTCCATCGCGCGCGGCGGCAGCAACAGCAGGTCTTGTCCGTGCAGAAACACCTGCCCGGTGGTCTTTGCGCCCTTGTCCATAAGCCTCATAATCGACAGGGCGGTGACGCTTTTGCCCGAACCCGATTCTCCGACGACGGCAAGGGTCTGCCCCTTCCGGATGTCGAAGGACATGTCGCGCACCAGCGAGATGTCCTTGCCTTGACCACGGACTGAGGTGCCAAAGCCGCGTACGGACAGGGCCACGTCGGTTCCGGGATGTGGCGCCGAGGTGATCGGGGAGGTGATCGGGTCAATGTGTGAGATGGGTGTAACGGTCATGGTCAATTACCTCGACGACTTCGGATCAAGCAGATCGCGCAACCCATCGCCCATCATGTTGATTGCGAAGACTGAGATCGACAGGATCAGGGCCGGGAACAGGATGATCAGGAATTTCACCTGCCAGAGGGTGCGGCCTTCTGCGATGATGTTGCCCCATGATGGGATCGCAGGCGGTGTGCCGGCGCCGATGAAGGACATGATCGCCTCCATGATCATCGCGGCGGCGAAAATATAGGTGGCCTGCACGACCAGCGGTGCAAAGGTGTTGGGCAGGATGTGGCGCGCGATGATCGTCGGCGTCCGGGTGCCCGACACAATGGCGGCCTCGACATAGGTGCGCTCGCGCAGCGACAGAACGCTGCCCCGCACTACCCGGACGACGCGCGGCACTTCCGACACCGTTATGGCGATGATGACATTCAGCACCGACCCCTGCATCAATGCCGTCATCGCGATGGCCAGCAGGACGGCCGGGATCGACATCAGGCCATCCATGATCCGCATGATGATCATGTCGGCAAACCGGAAATATCCTGACACAAGGCCGATCAGCAGGCCAAACACTGTCGCCAGGATCGCGACCGAAAAGCCGATCAGCAAAGACACCCGGCCACCATACAGAACCCGTGAATACAGGTCGCGACCATAGGCGTCGGTGCCGAACCAGTATTCTGACGACGGATCCTTGGTGCGGTTCAGAAAGCTCATCTCCATCGGGTCGATTGTGCCCATGTAGGGCGCGAAGATCGACAAGATCAGGATCAACAGCAGAACGGTCCCACCGACCACAATGCTGGGATTGCGCAGCGCCGAGCGCCAGACGGAATGTTGTGGATACATGGGATCAGTACCGAATTCGGGGGTCAAGCATCACATAGACGATGTCGACCAGAAGATTGACCAGAACGTAAAGCAGAGAAAACAGCAGCATAACGGCCTGAATGACGGGATAGTCGCGCCGCAGGATCGCATCGACGGTCAGGCGGCCAAGGCCGGGGATGCCGAACACGCTTTCGGTCACCACCGACCCACCGATCAGCAGGGCGACGCCAACGCCGATGATCGTCACGATGGGGTTCGCGGCGTTGCGCAATGCATGCAGGAACAGGATGCGTCTGCGCCGCAGCCCCTTGGCGCGCGCGGTACGGATGTAGTCTTCCGACAAAACCTCAAGCATCGCCGCCCGAGAGATCCGCGCGATCAACGCGACATAGACCAGCCCCAGCGACACCGAAGGCAGCACAAGATGATGTATCCATGGCCAGAAACCTTCGCTTAGATAGGCATAGCCCTGCACCGGGAACCATCCGGCCTTCAGCGCGAATTCGCGTGCCAGAACATAGCCGATGATGAAGATCGGGATCGAGAACGCCGAAATCGCGAACAGCATGACAAGCCGGTCGATCAGGCTGTTGACGTTGGCGGCGGCGAAAATGCCCAGCGGCACGGCGATCACTACGGCAAAGATGATGGTCAGTACCATCATCGATACGGTGGGCTCGATCCGCTGCAGGATCAAATCGGAAACCGGCGCATTGTTAAGAATGGAATGTCCGAAATCCAGTCGGACGATATCGTCCAACCAGCCGATATAGCGGACGAGAAAAGGATCGTTCAGACCCAAGGATTCGCGGATTTTGGCAACGTCTTCTGCGGTCGCGGTCGGTCCCGCAACCACCAGCGCCGGGTCACCGGGCGTAAGGTAGAGCAGCGAGAAAACGAACAGCGACACGACGAAAATTACCGGAATGATCGAAAGGATTCGGTTGACAATCGACTTGTACACCAGCGCGGCTCCTGTCCTGAAAGCGGATTGGGCGAGGGTGCGGCGGCCCGCTGGGCATGGTCCACAGGGCCGCCGCCTTGGTTAAGATCAGTTCTTTTGCAGTTCCCAGAAGACCGGGATGGCCGAGGGGATGATGCCGGTCACGTTCTTGCGGAAGGCCGCCGGTTGCGCGATTTGGCCCCACATCACCGCCGGAACCGTCTCAAAGGCGCGTTCGGAAATTTTGTCGGCAAGGTCCTGACGCTCTGCCTGGGTGGTAGCACGCGGGAAGGCGGCCAGGTATTCGCCAACTTTCTCGTCACAGTTCCAGCCGGCATAGTCGATGCAGTTGCGGGCGATGAAATAGTGGGTGATCGGCAAGGCGAGGTCGAGACCGATGCCATGAACGCCGAACAGGTGCCAGCCCTCGGGGGTGCTGCGGTTGCTCAGAACCGACGCCCAATCCATCGCTTTCAGTTCGACATTGAAGCCGACCTGACGCATCCATTCATAGGCCACTGCCGACGAAACGCGGGTGGCGTCGATGTCTGTTGCCTGCAGGATCGTGATAAGCTCACCGTTGTAGTCGGTCTTGGCCAGTGCTTCCTTGGCCAGCTCGACTGAGGTTTTTTCCGGTGCGATCGAACCCGCTGTCGTTTCATACGGGGTGCCGCACATGAAGAACGACTTGCAGCCGGGCACCATATAGTCGCCGGACAGGCCAAGCGCCGTTGGGATCGAATCCTGATCGACGATGTTCCACAGTACGCGGCGGATTGCCGGATCGTCGAAGGGCGGGTTGCGGTGGTTCAGACGCAGATAGCCCTGGTACATGTTGACGCCGCTGAAGGTCAGGACGTTGATGTCGGGGTCACTTTCCAGCATCGGCAGCAGATCGAACGGCGGATACTGGACATAATCCACCTCGCCCGCGGTCAGGGCGGTTGTGGCGGTGGTGCTGTCGGGCAGAACCTTGATGATCAGCTCATCAACATTCACGACCTTGCCGCCGGACAGGAAATCGGCCGGTTCGTCGCGGGGGATATAGTCTTGGTTTTTTGCCAGAACCATCGAGTCGCCCTGACGGTGGTTGGCTTTGCTGTAGACATAAGGCCCCGAACCCATGACTTCCTGAAGTTGCTCGCTGGCCGGGGTGTCGGCAAGGCGCTTGGGCATCATGAAGGGGGTGGGCGAGTTTGGATGGCCAAGGGCCGTCAGCATCAGGCCGAAAGGTTCGTTCAGCGTGATGGTAAAGGTCTTGTCGTCCGTCGCCGTGATTTCGGTGGTGGCTTTTTTCAGCAGGCCACCAAGGGTTGCCTTGGTCCACCAGCGGGTGATCGACGCGACGGTGTCCTCGGCGGTGACCGGGGTGCCGTCGTGCCATTTCAGGCCGTCGCGCAGCGTGAAGGTCCAGACCAGCTGATCGTCACTGGTCGTCCAGCTGTCGATCATCTGGGGGTGCATTTCGCCCGCACTGTCCATGCCGAACAGGGTGTCATAGACCATGTAGCCGAAGGTCCGCGAGATGTAGGCCGTGGTGAAATGCGGGTCGAGGGTTACGATCTCGGCCTCAAGCACAGCGTTCAGCGCCTTGGTGTCTTGCGCAAACGCAGCGGTTGAAAGGCTGGAGTGCGCCACGACAAGCGCAACGGCGGCCCCCAATAGTCTTGTGGTTAGTCTTCTGGGTATCTTTGTCATTCTTTGTTTCTCCTCTTTCATGTTGCGTCCTTGATAAAACTCGCGGCCTTTTCGCCAACCATTATCGTGGTGGCATTGGCGTTGCCGCCGATGTGATCGGGAAAAACCGATGCGTCAGCGACCCAAAGACCGTCCAGCCCGCGCACCCTGAGGTCCGGCGTGACGACCGACCCCGGATCGCTTCCCATCCGGCAGGTGCCGGCGGGGTGATAGAAGGGTCGGGTGAAATCGCGGATGTATTTGTCATCCTTACCTTCGTTCGGATCCGGAATGTCCAGAAACCGCAGGAACTGGCTTTTCAATGGTTCGGTGCGGACCAGTTGGCGTATCCATGCCAGGGCGCGCTTCATTGCATCGGTATCGGCGGGATCGTCCAGAAACCTTGGAAAGATGCGGATAGGGTCGGCCGGGTTTGCCGACGCAAGGTCAAGTTGGCCACGGCTGACCGGATAGTTGGCATTGACCAGAATGGTGACCAGATTTCGCTGTGGAAAGATCCGGCGGTCATTCTTCATGAAGCTGCCATAGGGGAACAGCAGGAATTGCATGTCGGCTTCGCTGAGCTCTGTTTGCGAGCGGAAAAAGCCGATCAGTTGCGCCGAGGGCGTGCCCATCGGCCCGCCACCGGACATCAGCCAGTTCGCCATCGCCATGGCACCGCGATCAAGTCGGCGAAAGGCGTTGGCGGTCGGCATCTTCAGTTCGGCCAGCACATACATGCCGGGGTGTTCCATCAAGTTCGCACCGACCTGCGGACTTGGTATCTGCGTTTCAATGCCGTGGCGCGCCAGCTGCTTTGGGTCACCGATGCCCGACAGCATCAGGATTTGCGGGGTGTTGATCGCCCCGGCACACAGCACCACTCCGGCGCGGGCCGACAGGTTTCGCACCTTGCCCTTGCGCTCGATCTCGATCCCGTCGGCGCGTCCGGCCGACATGGTCACCTTGCGCACTAGCGTCCCGTCGATGGTGATCAGATTGCGGCGCCCGAGGTTGGGTTTGATATAGGCATCCCAGGACGAACAGCGTTTGCCGTTTTTCGTCGCCCCCTGATTCCAGGCGATGCCTTCTTCATCGGCACCGTTCAGATCCTCGACGGCGGGTAGGCCGGTGTTGGCCACCGCTTCCATGAAAATCTTGCTGACCGGATGGCGAAAGCTGACCTGTTCGACATTCTGCGGGCCAAGCGCGCCGCGATACTGGTTCGGCCCGAAATCCGATGTCTCAAGCTTGCGGAAGACAGGCAGGACATCGTCCCAGCCCCAGCCAGTGTTGCCCATGGATTTCCAGCGTTCGAAATCAACCTTCCGTCCGCGAATGTAGATCATGCCGTTGATCGCGGAAGAACCACCCGGAACACGCCCGCGCGGCCAGTTTTCGACCAGACCATCGCGCGTCGGATCGGGTTCGGTCTTGTATTTCCAGTCGTACCGGTCATTGCCGATCGTATACAGCAACGCGGCGGGCAGGCTGGTCACATTCAGCTTTTCCCGATTGCCGGATTCAATCAGTGCGACCTTTTTGGTGCCATCCTCGGATAGCCGCGCGGCCACGGCGCATCCAGCGCTTCCGGCGCCGACGACAATGAAATCGAACTCGGTGGTTTCCATGTTTTGCTACCGTATGATCCGTGCTTTTCGCGACACGGTTACCCGGCCACGACTTTTCAAAGACCTTGTTTGACGATGTGATTTTAGTCAACAAGACCAGCGGCCCGGACTTATGGGCAATGCACTTTCTTTCTCTCCGGCGGCGCTGCAGCCCTTTTGAAGCTTTTGTTTATGTAATTTTGTCAGTGTCTTACATAAGATCCCTGTCTTATCGATCGAAGATTCCCGAAAAGCCGACCGTCAGCGAGCAAGCTTTACAAGCTGGATTGTCGCTCATAAGCTTGGGTCATGGCCACGTTCGGTGCGCCCTAGGGTTTGCTTTGCCGCAATACCTGCGTCGACCGTACATACTGGCTGCCTTTCCTGATTTCCGAGGTCTGCTGACTGTCATGCAACAACCGGTTTACGAATGGTCTGCTCCTGCCGCGATCGCTAACACGATCGCCACCGGCGGTGTGCGCGATTGCATCAATCGAAAGCTAGTTGGCAAGACGTGGCATCTGGAACCGAGCAACGCCTCTGTTGGCGGCTTTTTGGTTGACGGCCACTATGCGACCGATTTCACCCAGGATTTCAGCGGCGGATCCTGGATTAAGATCCGCCTGCAAGTGAGCGGCCATGCGGAAATGAGCTTTGACGGAAGCAGGCGCCAACCGGGTGTATCAGGTGCGCGTCTTTTCGTGATCAGCCACAAGGGGTCTTCGCGCAAGACCCAGCATTTCTCGACCCGATCACACGAAAAGGTCGTAACGATGCGCATCGACTGCGATGCGAACGGGATGTTCCTGCCCGACATCGCCGACGGTTCGACTCTGCAGCAAGACCTGTCAGGGGCACTTGGCGAAACCGAGACCCTGCGCAGCCTTGCCCTGCCCAGAATCCTGCAACGCCAGGCCGATACGATCCTGCAAGGGATGACCCGATGCCCGGCCGATGTCACGCAAAGCCGGTTTCTGAACTTGTCCGACAAATGCCTTAGCTACGTCGGAAAGTGCCTGCTTGGGGCCACGCCTGAACCGGGGCTTGCCGGCATGCGGGCGGAACGCATCGTTCGAACCGCGCTTGACATCATCGAAAGCGATCTGGCCTCGCCGCCGGATCTGCCAAGGCTTTGCCGATTGGTGGGCGTCAACCGGAACATGCTGAACACCGCCTTCCGCCAGATCACCGGCGAAACGGCCTATACCACCCTGCGTGGCCGCCGGATGGAGGTCGCCCGTGAAGCGCTTTTGGGATCGTCGCTGTCGATAACAGAGATTGGACATTTGGTGGGCTACACGCAGCTGGCCAACTTCTCTGCTGCTTATAGGCAGACCTTCGGTATTTCCCCGTCACAGGAATTTGAACGACGGAACCGGTAAAGCCAACGCGAGGCGATTCTAGATCTGTCGCGGTTTATTCCGGCACGGTTCTGTCAGAGCAAAATCGGTTGAGGCGGGCAGCGCGAGCAATTAGCGTCGCGGGATGACAAAATACAGCCCCTTTCGCTACTTCAAGACGAGCCCGGATGTCATTCGCCTGGCGGTGATGATGTATGTCCGCTTCCCGCTTTCACTTCGCAATGTCGAGGATCTGCTGCACGAGCGTGGCATCGACATCAGCCATGATACGGTTCGGTTCTGGTGGAATAAACTTGCCCCGATGTTTGCGGCAGAGATATGCAAGAAACGGGTTCGGCATCTGCGCGCCTACTCGAACTGGCAATGGCATCTTGATGAGGTTTTTGTGAAGATCAACGGCGAGAGGCGTTACCGCAGGCGGGCAGTCGACCACGAAGACGAGGCGGCTGAATTTACGAGTTGGATCTAAGTCTCTTTTGCATCTGTTGGGATTCGAACTGGCAGTCTGACACAATAAAATCAATAACTTAGAAGGTGGAGAAGGTTCGCTACCAGTCGCGTTCCCTTCGCCACTTGCCCTTGAGAAACTGTTCTCCCGATCCGGCTTTGGCAGGATTTTTCCGTTGTTTTAAAGGGTTATGCGGGATTGGCTGAACACCGACAATTGTGCCCGGACGCGTTAAAGCGTTCTCTCGGGCCAATATTCTCCGGACCTGATGACTTCGCCGATTTGGTGAATGGATCTGTAAGCCATTGATTTTGATGTACTGTAAGTCGGCTCGAGAATTTACTTCGACGCCAGTCTCGTGCGGCCAGATGGAACTGAAATCGAAACTTTTGGAAATATTTAAAGAGGCATGGCTCAAGTGACGTGCTGCTATGCAGAGGAAGACACCAAGGGCGGATTCTGTAGAGGAACTCACCTGCAATTGGAGCGTTCTCGCTTTTTGCTATTGAGGCCAGCTTCGTCGCCTCCGAACCGTAGCTCGGAGCGCACCATTTTTCTGGATCTGGGTGGCTCAGATGATGCTATGGCCTCTTTCTGGATGGTCTTGGGCCTGAGCTTGGCGAGCTTTTTGAGGTTCTGTGCGATGGCGGCGAGGAGGAACCATCCCTGGCCCCGTTCTTGAACCCAAAAGGCCACCGTTTCCCTCAGTCTCTTTTGTCCAGGGCACTGCATAAAGCTGGGCTCGTGTATTCAAATTTACGCTGAAAGCTAACCCTTGCGCAGAATCAAATTGACACGGAATAAATTGCGCCTTTAGTATCGCTAGAGGATATACTGTATCGTCAGGAGAGACAAATGAAGCTTGCAGTCGTGAATTTGCCCGTTCAGGGACCAACCGCCATAGCCAGCGCTGATGGTGAAATCTTTGTCGGGCTGGCGGACCTGCTTCGTGATCTGGGTAAAGAAGATCTTGCTGTTGCCATTGGCTATCTTGGATTGAAGGCTTTTGTTCAGGCAGCGGGAGAGACACCTGCTCTGACGGAACAGGTTGCAGACGCTTTGGCTAGGACGAAGGGAGGTGGTCTTGATCTGCTTGGCTCGCAATGGATGGCCCCCCTGAGCAATCCCAACGTTGTCTGTGTGGCCAACAACAACACGGCCTTTGCCAAGGATATTGTTTCGGGGCCCAAGCATCCGGCACTGTTCAATAAACCGACTTCGGCATTGATCGGATGTGACCAACCGATTGAGCTGCGCAAGGAATATGGTATCACCTATCCTGAACCGGAACTTGCTGTGGTGTTGGCCAAGCGGCTAAAAAATGCCAGCCCGGACGAGTGTCGGACAGCAGTGTTCGGCTATACTATCCACAATGACGTCACCTCGGCATCAATGCGTATGGAAGACACCTTTCACCTGCGCGAAGCCAAGGTGGGCGACGACGGCGGGTATGAGATGATCGAAAGCCACTCCTCGTATCCAGGGCGCTACAAGGGGGCCGATACCTTTGGACCGATGGGCCCATGGATCGTGACGGCGGACGAAATTCCAGACCCGCACGCGCTCGCCGTGGAATGCTGGATGGAAGATGAGCTGGCCTATTCGGATAACACCCGGAACCTGACCCACTACACGCCGGACGTGGTGTCTTGGGCGTCACATTATCAGACACTCAACCCCGGCGATATCGTATCTATGGGTACCGCGTCGGACCCGGGCGGAGAAACCGGAGATACACCACAGGTCGCCACCGACATGAGCAACGGCTGCAAATCGGTTTCGGTTAGGATCGAAAAAATAGGTGCGCTGAACAACAGTGTAAAAATGATATAACTTCAGGAAGGAAAAATCATGCACAAGAGAGCAATCGCAACCATTCTGCTGGCGCCGCTCGCACTATCCACGCCCGCGATCGCGGACACCATAACAGTCGCCGCTTGGGGCGGTAGTTATCAGGATGCCTTGCGCGCGTCGTTCTTTAAACCCGCGGCAGACCAGCTCGGTATCACCATCGAGGAAGACAATCTGTCCACCGGTCTTGCTGACATCCGCTTACAGGTCACCGGCAATGCGGTGCATTGGGATCTGGTTGATCTATCTGCCGAAGAATGCGTCGCAGGGGCCAAGGAAGGCCTGTTCGAACCGATTGATTACAGTATCGTTGGCACCGATGGCATCGACCCCGCGCTGGTGCGCGACGACTGGGTCGGATTTCTCTATTATTCCGTAGTGCTGGCCAACAGCACCAAAACAGATCAACAGGTACCGGCCAACTGGCAGGAATTTTTCGACGTCGAGAAATTCCCGGGCCGACGATCGCTCGGAAGCATTCCGTCCGAATCTCTGACAATTGCCGCGATGGCGGATGGCACGCCTCTAGATCAGGTCTATCCGGTGGATATCGACAAGGCTTTTGCCAAATTGGAGGAGTTGAAGCCCAATGTCACTGCGTGGTGGGGGACCGGCACGCAGGCGACGACGCTTCTGGTCGACAACGAAGTGGATTTTGGCAGCAGTTGGAATGGCCGTATCACAACGCTCAAAAACGATGGTGCGCCGGTCGACTTCACGTTGGAAGGCGGGGTGCTGAATGCCGATTGTCTGGTCATTCCGAAAGGGGCAAAAAACAAGGAGGCCGCGATGAGGGCGATGGCGTTGTTCGTCTCACCGGAATTGCAGGCCAACCTGCCCAAGCACTCGGCCAACGGACCGATCAACCTAAAGGCGTTCGAACTGGGGACGTTGACCGACGAGGAAATGGCTGGCGTCATCTCGTCAGCAGAGAACCTGAAAAAGCAGGTCTTGATCGATCCCGATTTTTGGGGCGACAAGATGGTTGACGTGCAGGTCCGCTGGCAGGCGCTTGTTCAATAACCAGACAGAGGCAAGGACAAACCCATGCTAAAGCGAACTCCCAGTGTGTTGGACGTCAAAGACCTCACGGTAAAATATGGCAAGCTGACGGTGCTAGACAACGTCAGCTTGTACACTGAGCCAGGTGAATTCGTCTCGCTCTTGGGGCCGTCGGGGTCGGGCAAGACCACTCTGCTGATGTCCATCGCCGGGTTCGTTTCCAGTAACGAAGGGGAGATCACCCAAGACGGCACCCTGATTAACAAGGTGCCGCCGCATCGCCGGAACATGGGGGTGGTGTTTCAGAGCTACGCGCTGTTTCCGCATATGAGCGTGCGCAAGAACATCGGTTATCCGCTGAGCATTCGAGGCAGTTCGCGCAAAGACCAAGACGAAAAAGTGGCCGAGCTTCTGCAATTGGTGCGATTGGAAGACTACGGCGATCGTAAGCCGGATCAACTGTCTGGCGGTCAACAACAAAGGGTTGCGATTGCGCGCGCATTGGCCAGCAATCCATCCGTTCTGCTGATGGATGAACCGTTGTCGGCATTGGACAAGAAACTGCGCGAGGAGATGTTGATCGAGATTCGCCGCATCCATGATGCCACAGGCGTGACGACAATCTATGTCACACACGATCAACGCGAAGCGTTGACTATTTCCGACCGGATCGCAGTGATGAATGCAGGCAAGATCGCACAACTTGGCTCGCCACAAGACATATATAACCACCCGCGCAGTCGGTTCGTGGCCGATTTTATCGGCGAGGCCGCATTCCTACCTGCAACGGTCAAACATGGCCGGATCACGCTCCCCGGTGGGGTGGTGACATCTGCTTTACCCGACTGCACCGATGGTAAATATCTGGCGGTTTTGCGCCCAGAACAGATGCAGATTGCCACCGGAACCGCGCCGCCTGACGCGGCGGTTCTCGAAAGCAGTTTACAAAGTCTGTATTTCCAGGGTGAAACTGTTTTGGGATCGGCTGATTTTCATGGCCATGTATTGCCGTTTCGTTGCCTTAATCGGGCTGCGTCGATGGGTAATCTACCTGCCATTAACGAACCGATTTCCCTGCATGTCGACATGTCCGACATCACACTCGTTCCGGAGAAGGGGTAATGTCGGTCGGGTCCGTGTTTACCGGCTGGGACATGCGGCGCGCCGCCTTGGTGGCACCTGCCGTGATCCTGCTTTTGGCGGTATGCTATTATCCCCTGCTCTGGGTCATCGTGCAGGCGTTTTCAAAGGCAGGGCAACCCAGTCTTGATACCATTGTCTCTGTCGGTTCCGGGCCAGTCTTTTCCAGTGCGATACTGAACACTGCCGCACTGACGGCCAAAGTGTTGATCGTCACCGCGCTTGTCGGATATCCGCTGGCCTATATGGTGCATTGCGCGCCACCGCTCATGTCATACGTGCTGAAATTCCTGATCCTGTTTCCATTCTGGACTTCAACCCTGGTGCGAACCTATGCTTGGGTGGTTATCTTGCAACGCGACGGTGTGCTGGTGAATGCGTTGCAGGCGATAGCCCCACCGCTGGCACCGGTTTCATTCATGAATTCGCAGACGGCAGTCGTCATTGGCATGGTGCATATCATGCTGCCGTTTTTCGTCTTTCCGGTCCTCGCTTCGATGTCCGGAGTAAAGCCTGACTACGCCAAAGCGGCCATATCGCTGGGTGCACGCCCGATGGTTGCGTTCTGGACCGTGTTCTTTCCACTGACGATTTCCGGCCTGGTGTCGGCCTGTGTCATCGTGATGATGCTGAGCCTTGGATTCTACATTATCCCGATCGTCCTTGGCGGGGGCAAAGCCCCGGTGATTTCGATGGTGATTGAACGCAGCTTGAGCCTTTATCCGGATTGGGCAGTTGCCAGTTCAATGGGATTGCTGCTGTTGCTTCTCAGCGGCATTGCGTTGATGGCGTTATATGGTTTGGCAGCACGGGTGCAAAGACTATGGCATTAGAAACAAGACCAGGGCGGGGATGGGGCCTGCAGCTTTTCGGCTTTTTGGCGATCGGTTTTCTGATCCTGCCTTCGGTCATCGTCGTTCTGATGTCATTGTCGGATTCAGCCTATCTGCATTTCCCGCCAACCGAGTTTTCTTTTCGCTGGTATGCAGCACTTTGGGATTCGCCCATTTGGCTGCGGTCCTCATTGGTGTCGTTGAAGATCGGACTGACCTGTGCGGTGTTGGCGACGGCACTCGGGACGATGGTCGCTCTTGCGGCCAAGCAGCGCGGCAGTGGGTTAAGCCCCTTGCAAAACGCGTTTTTCGCGACACCATTGATGGTACCGGGCGTGGTCATCGGCATCGCGATCTTCATCACATTTGCGCCGCTGGGCCTGATCGCCACGTTTACCGGTATCGTTCTGGCCCATACCATGTTGGCGCTTCCGTTCGTTGTGCTGACCATGTCAGCGGCGCTGCGCCATTTCGACCTGAACCAGTTCAATGCAGCGATCAGCCTAGGAGCTCACCCGCTGCGCGCGTTCATAACTGTTGTCCTGCCGCAGATCACAGGCGCTATGGTCGCCAGCGCCCTATTTGCGTTCCTGACATCGTTTGATGAAATTGTGGTGACCAACTTTATCGGTGGCGGGGCCAATACAACGCTGACACAACGCATGTTCAATTCATTGCGTCAGGATCTTGATCCGAAAATCGCAGCCATCGGCACGACACTGACGTTGCTGACGGTTCTGATCCTTGTGGTGGCCGTCCTCGTACAGGGTAAGAGCCGAATATTCGAAATGTTCTCAGGGGGGAAAACTGATGAGCGATAATATGGATCGCATCAATGGCCTGTTGCGTGGCGCACTTGACTTGCACTGCCATAGCGGTCCATCGGTGATGTCTCGCAAACTGGATCATGTTGAGGCAATTCGCGAAGCGGATGCCGCTGGTCTTGAAGCGGTGCTGGTAAAGGACCATTTCTATGGGGCCTGCCCATTAGCTCATATCATCAACAAGCATATCCCGACTCAACATGTGACAATGCTGGCCGGTGTACCGACTAACAATCCGACTGGCGGGTTGAACCCTCATGCCGTCGATCATGGGCTTCGGCTGGGCGCGCGTATCATCTGGCTGCCTACGTTCCATTCCGAAAACAACATCCGTCACAACCACGAAGCCGCACCGGGAAAAGAGTTTCCGCCTCCGGGCTTGCTGTCGCTCCCGGCAGAGCCGGTGATGCTGTTCAATCCGGATGGATCATTGCGTGACAGCCTGAAATTGATCCTGGATCTGATCGCAAAGCATGATGCTGTCCTGTCAGCCGGACATATCCACATTTCGGAGATCTGGCCAATCTTTTCAGAGGCGCGCAGGCGCGGGGTGCAACGGCTTCTGGTCAATCATCCGACCTATATCATCGATGGTTCACTCGATGACCTGCGCGCACTGACTGATTTTGGCGCCTATGTCGAGCATTCTATGTGCATGTGGGTGGGCACCGAAGATGACAAGATATATGAACCCGAAAACCTTAAGGCGATGATCGATGCAGGTACGATAGCAAAGACCATTCTGGGATCGGATCTTGGCCAACTGCCAAACTGCACCCCGGTCGAGGGGTTCAGGGCAACGATTGGTATTCTTCTTGACCTTGGATATTCGGACGACGATATCACCAAGATGATTTCTGAGAACCCGAAACAACTTATTGGTATGGAGAGCTGAGTTGATCGAAGCTGTAGCGTCTTCATTTGCCATCTTGGAAGAACTTGCCAGATCGAACGGACCGCGCGGCGTGACCGAACTGGCGAAGTCTACTGGCATACCCAAAGCACGCGTGCATCGGCATTTAACAACCCTGTGTGCATTGAACTATGTAGAACAACTTGAAGAGGCTTCGAAATACCGAGCAAGTACGCGTCTATTCTTACTGGGACAGATGAGCGCAGATAATCTGCCGTGGTTGATCGCGACCCGCACCATGTTGGGCCTTTTACGTGACAAACTTGGCCATTCGGTTGTGCTGTCGATTGTCGAAGACCGAAACCTACGCGTTTTGGAGAATTATCGTGGCGATGCAATTGTCGACATCTCGTCAAAGTCCGGTGCTACCTTGCCTCCACACGCGTCGGCACAGGGAAAGGTTTTGTTGGCCTTCTCCGAACACGATCTGGTCGGAAACTTGCTAGAAGAACCACTACATCGGTTTACGGAAAAGACTATCGTAGACGGTGATACACTACGCGCCGAAATCGATCAGGTAAAGCATCAGGGATGGGCCGCTTCTGACGAGGAACTTGAGGTGGACTTTCGAAGCGTGGCCGCGCCAATTTTCGGACCAGGTGACACTTTGATGTTCACGATAGGCATTATCGCACGGGCAGAAAACATGTCAATTTCCGCCAAAGCTAACGATGTTCGGGCCGCACTATCGGCGTCGGCTGATCTGACGAAGTTGCTACGCAGCACAATAAACAAACGGCACTAGGATCTCGAGACGATCTTACGGATCAGAGATGCAACGCTGGAAGTATGTGCCGCCCTATACATATTCAGGAGACCAACATGAGCAAATGGGACAGTATGCCAATCGTCATCACGGTGGCCCCTGTCGGCGCGGAGGTGACCCGTGATCATCATCCCGGTGTGCCTTTCACCCCAGACGAAATTTCCACAGCATCCCTGGAAGCAGTGGCAGCGGGGGCCTCGGTAGTCCATTTGCATGCTCGACAAAATGATGGAACTCCTACCGGCGATCCAGACGTTTTTGCAAGTGCTATTAAATCGATCCGTGCCAAGGCGGACCCAATCATCATGGTTTCAACCGGTGGTGCAGTTTGGATGTCAATTGACGAACGCACCCAAGCACTCGAAGCTGGCCCTGACATGTGTTCGCTGGAAACTGGGTCGATGAACTTTGGCGATGACATGTTCCTGACCTCTCGCCCCGACAGCATTTCTTCGGCAGCGAAAGCATATGGCATGGGCGTCGTACCTGAGATCGAGTTGTTTGACGTTGGTCATTCTGTCGCAGCCGCGCGTATGCTCAAAGAGGGGCATCTGAAAGGCCCGTTAAACGTCAACTTAGTGCTGGGTGTACCAGGTGGAATCGACGCGGTACCCGAAGCAATCCCCGCACTTCTGCGTCCATTGCCCAGCGATGTGCGTTGGACGGTGACTGCCATCGGCCGTCATCAACGGAGGATGTTGGCAATTGCGGCGTTGATGGGCGCCGACGGCTTGCGGGTAGGGTTTGAAGACAATGTTTACTTGCACAAGGGTCAGCTGGCGGCCTCAAATGCGCAACTGGTAGCCGAAATTGTGACGCTTACCACAGCACTTGGTCGTCAGATCGCGACCCCCACTGAAGCGAGGGCTATTTTGGGCGTTGTTTTGCGCTGATGCCAGACAGATTTATATAAAGAACGAGCGTTTGATAAAAGAATTTGATCGCCTTTAAGGTGCCTAGTGGCAGAATACCCCGCAAGGCTGAAAAATCTTAGGATTTGTCCGCTTTGGGCCGCTCGCATTAGCCGAACAGGTCTTGCTGCTGCTCCCAGTTGCCGGGAACGGCTCTAAAAGTTGCGCTAGCATCACGTCCAAACCGTGCTGCCTGGCCAGGATTGCCTCGACGACGTCGGGCGCAAGTAACGGCAGCCGTAGAACGCGCGTCATGTGGGACGGCGCAATCGCCTTGATCGCTGCCGACTGTCTTTCGCATTTACCCTGATTGTCGAGCACTATCCGCACGGCTCTCGCGCGTGTCTCAGGTGAATAGCGGTTCGCTCTGTTGTCTTTTTCCATGGCTCCAATTCTTCCTCGATTTGGAGCCTCCGGAAGACCCGGAGCGGTTCAGTTCCAGCGCATGCGAAGTTTGCAGAAATTCGCCGCCGTTCATGCCTCTGTCTGCAACCATTTCAACCGGGAGCGCTACCTTTACTCACGCGACAATTTCAAGGCCAATCAAGCCGTCGCCGCGTCGCCGGGCGAGTGCAGCTAATGTGACAAAATGGTCAGTGGTTTTAGATACCCTAGAATGCAGTGCATGTCCGCCTGACGTCAATGTTGCCCTCATGATTTTGACGATAAGATCGCCAACTTTGGTGCATCATTGCTGTTGTGTGGCGGTTACATCATCAAGGTCGTTTGGCGGCAGAATATCAATTCTTGCGCCTGCACGCGCTATTGCTGTTTGAATCTCGTCGGTTGGGGCGCGGTCGGTGAGCAAGTGGTTCCGTTCCGACCATGAAGAAATCTGTGACAGGGCGCGCCGTCCAAACTTTTGGCTTTCCATGAGTATAAGCGTTTTGTCTGCGTTCTCGATCATTGCCGCATGGCTATGAGCATAATTCAAGATTCCCTCGCTTAGTCCGACATAGTCGGCTGCAGAGGCGCTGATGATTGTAATCGATGCGCGAAACCTTTCAATACCGGCAAGGGTTTCGGGGCCGTGAACGATCCTTTCCTTAGGGTCGAAAATGCCGGGGAGCATGACGACCTGAATGTTGGGGTTACGCCCAAGTTCTTCGGCGACCGAGAATGAGATGGTGATTGCTATGATCTGACGATCCATATTCTGGCTAAGCGCCCGCGAAAAATGGACCGCCGTTGAACCACCACCGATGAAAATATGTCCTGCGTCGCCAAGATAGCTTACGGCAGCTTTCGCAATTCGACTGCGTTCGGCCGCGTTCAGCTTCATCCGTTCTAACAGGCTTGGTTCAGCATGCACCTGCCGTACGGCACCTCCATAAGTCCGATGGATTTCCCCCTCGGCCTCGAGCTCTTGAAGGTCGCGACGAATGGTTTCAGAGGAAACCTCTAACATTTCGGCCAAATCACTGATCCGGGCTGCGGGCCTTGATTCGAGTGTCGTTAGGATCGCCTGTAAGCGTCGCGACTTTTTATTTTCAGTTGCTTTCATATAGAAGGGTATAGCTGTTTTGATCGCTAGGTTAAGGTCTTTTGCTATCGTATTTCGAGAAAAAATCGATGGACGTTCGCGGCTATGATATGCGGGAACCCGAAAAACCAAGGCACTTCCTGTAGTTCGATCTTCCCGGAAATGCTTTAAACCGACAAGAAGAAACGTCTATCTCTCAGTTCAGGCGAATTCACGTTGGAAGCTAAACTCGACAGGTTCCGCAGGGGGGAATTTGGTGATCCCTTGACCGGTTAACTCAGAAAGAACCGCACTCACCGCATCGAGAAAGATGTTGGCCTCATCGCGTGTGATGCAAAGTGGCGGGCGAACACGAATTGTGGTGCCGAATTTACCGGCCGTTCCGTTTAGAACCCGCCGACGCCGCAGGCCTTCTATGATTTGCAAGGTAAGGTCGGAATCGGGGTTTCGCGCCTGTGTACCGTCACAAATATCGAAGCCGATAAAGAGACCGGCGCCCCTAACATCCGAAATATGGGAGGATTGCTCGGCTATCTTGCGTAATCCGGCGCGGATATGTGCGCCTTGGGATTGGGCATTTTCCTGCAACCCTTCGCGTTGAATGGCATTCAACGTAGCGTGCGCGGCGGCGGCTGCCACGGGGCTGCCACCGAATGTGTTGAAATAGCCGAAGTCGTCGCAATAGGCTTTGAGGTATTCCGCGCGGGTGGCCATGCCAGCTACAGGATATCCGTTGCCCATCGGTTTACCCATTGTCAGGATATCCGGTTCGATGTTGTGGCGCTGCACCGCCCAAAAACAATCGCCAGAGCGCCCAAATCCGGGCTGGACCTCGTCCGCGATGAACAGTCCGCCAGCGCGCCGGATCGCGGCGACTGCGGGGGCAAGAAATCCGGCTGGCGTACTAAGCACCCCGTCAGATGAGAAGATAGTGTCCACCAGTAGTGCGGCGGGGGCCATGCCCCGACGGCGGAGTTGGCGGATCGCGTCTTCTACAGCGGCTGCAAACCCACCGGCAATATCGTCGCCATAGTTCATCTGTGAAGGCGCCGGGACGGTGGCGACATAGTCCTCGAACGCGTTGTTGCGGATCGCGGCCGGAGATATCGATGTCACCAGCGAGGTATTACCATGATAGGCATTTTCAGTAACGATGATGCCTTGCCCACCGGACACCCGCCGCGCCAGTCGAAGTGCCAGATCATTCGCCTCGCTGCCAGAGCATGTCAGCAGGATATTATCTAATCCCGCTGGCATCGTCGCCTTGAGCGCGTCAAGATAGTCATCCACCACGCCAATAACATAGCGGGTATGGATGTTCACCTTTTGCATCTGGCGGGTAACGGCTTCGGTCACATCAGGGTGGCTGTGGCCGATGACGGGGACGTTGTTATACATGTCCAGATAACGCTGGCCATCTTCGCCGATCATCCAGGTTCCGCTTGCTGTGCCAATCTCAAGCGGCTCGCGATAGAACAGCACGCTTGCTGCGCCAAAATTGTCTAACCGCCGCCGGACACCGGGAGAAACTGCTCCTGAGTTCAAGTCGAAGGAATTCATGTCCAGGACGCTACGGGCACGCGGCGAGGCCGCAGTTGGAGAGCTCATGGTGCGTTCCTTCTTGTTGAGGTCGATCGTCTGACAAACGCTGTTTCAGCGCTGCGAAAACCACCGGTTTCTGACGAAGCGTTCGCGGCAAGTGTAGTAATTTGTGGTAAGTCAGTCAAATAGTTTCATTCGAGTGTGGGCGATACTTTGAAAAAGCAATATTTTGTGGCACCTAACGCCTGATTTCATGCCATTACTGGGGGTGAGGGGGTGGTTTCGACCTCTTTGGGTGACGGAATTTACTTGACCGGTCGAAAATTGTGTAGAAGTGTTGAACTTACCACATAAAAGCGTGCAAGTTGAAACATGCGGGCGCAGTGCCAACAAAGGGGAGTGATTATGCAGATCGAAGCCTATTTTGAAGAATGGTCCCGTTTGCCAGGGGAAACCGTCAGAATGGCGGTCAGCACCCCTCACAAGTCCGTACGCGCGACGATGGAGCGAATCGTGAGAGGGCCGACTTCGGTTGATTCCGACAACGGCTCTCATCCTTTCGGGGATCCGATCGCCGGCATAGACATTACTATTCCGGGGAAAAAGCAAACCACACCACTTGGATCTTACGGTGATTTCCCGCTGGGACAGTGCTTTGAAGGCGCGTGGACGCTTCATTTGTGGTTTCGGGCGACGGTGCCGGATTGGGATCAGTCCCAAACGGTTTTTTCCGTATCCGACGCAAGTGACGATGCAGCATCGATGGCTGTTGAGATCAGAAACGGCGCGTTGGCATTGCAGATTGGCGAAGCCCGCTATCCGCTGGACCTGACGGTTGCAGGCAATACATGGTATTCGCTGGTCGTCAGCGTTAACGGCGATCAGGTTCGGGTTGAGATACGTCAGGTGCGCGGCGTTCCCGGTGCTGCGGTCGCGCGGACGGTTGCGTTGCGGGCTCCGGGTGCAGGTGCTGAAATCGAGGCGCTGCGCCTGGCGGCGGCAGGGGTCAGTGAGAGCGGCTCGGCTATCAACGGCTTTAACGGAAAGATCGGTACGCCGAGCTTCTATGATCGTACCCTGACTCCTGAAGAGACCGAAAATCTGCACACAGGCGACGGATCCGGCCTCAAACCCAGACTGTGTTGGAATCTGGCAGAGACGTTCAACCGCCGAGAACTACGAGAGATAAGCGGGCGCGCCCCGGATGCCACCCTGCGCAACGGTGCGGAACGTGCGGTGACCGGCCACAATTGGACAGGTTTGTGCGATTCCTTCCTTACCGTACCCGAACAATACGCAGCGATTGCTTTTCACTCGGATGAAATGCTTGATGCAGGGTGGGATTATAACCTGAGTTTTGATTTGCCTGACGACCTGACCAGCGGGATCTATGCTGTACGGCTAGAGGCGGAAGGCCATGTTGATCTTTATCCGCTGTTTGTGCGTGCCGCGCCCGGTACCAAGGCCGATGTCCTGTTTATTGTTCCCACAAATACTTACCTTGCCTACGCCAACGACCGTTTTGCCAGTGCTGATCTCAGCTCGATTATGGGGCATGACAAGTGTATTACAGATGAAGAAAAATACCTGAACGCCAATCCGGAATTCGGTCGGTCCTGTTACGACGTTCACGCCGATGGTACCCCGGTTCGATATAGCAGCCGCCGTCGCCCATTGGTGACCGTTCGCCCGCATTTTCCCAACTGGATTACCGGAAGTTACCGACATTTCGCGGTTGATCTGTTCTTTATAGAATGGCTGGAATCTCTGTCGCACAGCTATCATGTCGTTACCGACGAAGATTTGCACCGCGAAGGGCCGGATTTGTTGAATGATCACAAGGTGATCGTAACGGGGTCGCATCCTGAATACTGGACGAATGACGCGCTGACCGCTGTTGAGCATTACCTGAAATCGGGTGGTCGCGGGATGTATATGGGCGGAAACGGCTTCTACTGGGTTACGTCCATTGATCCGGATCGTCCGTGGATCGTTGAAATCCGCCGCGAGAATGGCGGCGTGCGTGCATGGGATGCGCCTCCAGGTGAACGCAATCACGTCCATACCGGCGAGCCTGGGGGATTGTGGAAATACCGCGATCGTGGGCCGAATTCGTTGTTTGGTGTCGGCTTTGCAACCGAAGGGTTTTCTGAAGGTAAGGGATATACGCGCAGTGAAGCCAGCTATGCGCCCAGATTCAAAGCATTCTTTGATGGCGTTGACGAAGGTGTCATTGGCGACTTCGGCTATATCCTGAACGGGGCTGCTGGCGACGAACTGGACCGTTTTGATGTCGCCAACGGATCTCCGGAGCACACGATTGTGCTGTCGTCAGCCACTGGATTCGGACGTGAATATCTTGTGGTGCCGGAAGATACCCGTATCCCGATGCCCGATCAGGATGGCCCCAATCGCCCTGATCTGGTGCGCGCAGATATGGTTTATCTGCCCTATGCCGACGGAGGCGAAATTTTCTCGGTCGGGTCAATCGCATTCGTCGGGTCGATGGCGTGGAACGGTTTTGACAACAACGCCGCGCGGGTCGCAACCAATGTGCTGAACGAATTTGTCGCCGGCACAAATGCTGCCCGTCAGGGTTAATGCCAGAGGAAACTTGCTATGGGCCTTTATGATGACGATTTCCTTGAACGCACACATGCTGCCATGCTTCCAATGCTGCCGCTATGGGGCTTGAGCGGTGACAGCGAATTGCGGTTGTTGAACTTTTCCGAGAACGCAACATTTCTGGCAACTGACTCTCAGAACGGACGCAAACTGGTGCTGCGCGCCAACCGACCTGGCTATCACAGTTTGGCGGCTATCCAGTCAGAATTGGCATGGATCACCGCGTTGCGGGCCGAAAACGTGGTGTTGACGCCTGCGGTTGTGGATCTTGTCGACGGCGGGCAGGTTGCATCGTTTCAAGAGGGTGGGGTAGATCGCTATGTTGTCGCGTTCGAGTTTATGGAGGGCAGGGAGCCAGACGCCGATACCTCGTTGATACCAGGTTTCGAGCTTCTGGGCGGTATATCGGCCAGGTTGCACCAACACGCCCGTCGCTGGACCCCGCCCGAAGGATTCACGCGTCACGCATGGGATTTTGAAACTGCTTTCGGCGAGTCCAAAATCTGGGGTGATTGGCGCGATGGGATCGATCTGACCCCCGAGGGCGTTGCGGTGCTGGAATGGGCGCTCGCGAGGATGCGGCAGCAACTTGAGAAATACGGCAACGATCCGTCGCGATTCGGCGTCGTGCATACCGACCTTCGGTTGGCCAATCTGTTGGCGCGGGGCGACGAAATTGGGGTGATCGATTTCGATGACATGGGCTTTTCTTGGTACATGTATGATTTCGCGTCAGCGATTACGTTTATCGACATGACGCCGATTGCCACCGATCTGCAGGCTGCCTGGTTGAGGGGATATCGCGCGGTTGCGCCGCTTGATGCCGCCGATGAGGCGATGATTCCAACCTTTATGATGTATCGCAGGCTGGCTTTGGTCGCATGGATTGCCAGCCATTCTGAAACTGATACCGCCAGAGAAGCCGGCTTGGGGCAATACACCCGCGATACGGTCACTTTTGCGAACCATTATCTTGGATCACCAGGCTTATGACTCATTTTCGCGAGCGGTTCGCCAAGTATCACATTTTTTGTGTAAAGACGGTCAAAAAGATTGCAAGTCTCCACGACTCTGGTAGGGTGCCGGAAACGAGAGGACGCGAAGGTGTTTGATTACGGTCTGTTCAATTTCGGTTCCAAGGATGAGTTGCTGGAAAAGGCGGCGCGCTATTGGAATCCCGGAAAGGTCGCGTTCTGGCGCGATGCGGGTACCCCGATGGTGATTGACCGTCGTGAGGGCTATTTCCTGCATGACATGTCCGGCAAGCGCCTGATCGATCTGCATTTGAACGGTGGCACATATAATTTTGGTCACCGCCATCCAGAGTTGGTTGATACGCTGACCACTGGTTTGCAGTACTTTGATATCGGCAATCACTGGTTCCCGTCTGTGGCCCGGACAGCTTTGGCTGAGGCCTTGGTGCGGACCGCGCCTCATATGCAATACGCAATTTTCGGTGCGGGCGGGGCTGAGGCGGTGGAGATTGCTATCAAGTCAGCCAGATACGCCACCAAAAAGCGCAAGATTGTGTCAATTGTTAACGGTTATCACGGGCATTCCGGCCTGTCTGTCGCCACAGGTGACGCGCGTTTCAGTAAGATATTTCTGGCCGACCGGCCCGATGAATTTTCTCAGGTTGCTTTCAATGACGCGAACGCGTTGGAGCAGGTTCTGCGTGGCGGCGATGTTGCGGCCTTCATCATCGAAACCATTCCTGCGACTTACGGGTTTCCTATGCCGCACGACGGGTATCTGAAGGCCTGTCAGGATCTGTGCCGTCGCTATGGCGCAATGTTTATCCTCGATGAGGTTCAAACCGGCCTGATGCGGACCGGGACCATGTGGGGTTGGCAGGGATACGGGCTTAAACCCGATATGTTCATCACAGCGAAGGGTCTGGGGGGCGGGCTTTACCCGATCAGCGCCTGTGTCGCGACCGAGGCGGCGGCGGGCTGGCTGAAAGAAGACGGTGCCGCGCATATTAGCACATCGGGCGGTGCTGAAATCGGCTGTCTGGTGGCCTACAAGACGTTGGAAATGCTGCAACGGCCCGAGGTGATCGCCAATATCCAGTTTGTTACCGATTTCTTCGCCGCCTCGCTGGCCGAGGTGCAGGCACGGCACAGCGATTTCTTTGTTGGTATCCGCCAAAGCGGCACGGTCATGGGGCTTGAATTTGATCATCCTCAAGGTGCCGAGGCGGTTTCGCGGGCACTCTATGACCAAGGGGTCTGGGCGATATTTTCCTCGCTTGATAAACGTGTGCTGCAATTCAAACCGGGCCTGCTAAAAGACGTCGATCTGTGCCGCGAAATTATTGATCGCTTTGATGCGGCAATGGGCCATGCCCGACAGTTGCTGTCCAGCCGGAGGCACGTCGCATGAGTCATGTCTCCTCTGATACGCCACGTCTGAATTTTGCAGCGCCTGGCCATACCACCGCCGATATGATGATTGGGCGGGCTGGTTGGGCCGCAGATGCATTTCAATCCGCCAGCCTGAATGATGTGCGCAAGATTGCCCGCGCGGTCGCGCAGGCCGCGCATGACAAGGCCGAATTCCATGCGGATTGGGCCGTGCGTGAAACCGGTTACGGTGTGCGCGAGCATAAAAAGCAAAAGAATGAATTCTCGGCTTTCCCGTTGCTGGAATATTATGGTGACCTGGATCTGGTGACGCCAAAAATTTTGCCGGACCAGAAGGTCGTCGAAATTCCGCGCCCTGCCGGGGTGATCTTTGGCTTGATCCCGGTAACCAACCCGATATCGACGCTGAACTACAAGACCATTCTGGCCATCCTTAGCCGCAACGCAATCGTGTTCAGCCCGCATCCGGGCGCACGGGAATGCAGCCTTGACGCGGTGCGTAACTTGGCCCGCGCAGCAGAAAAAGCGGGCGCGCCTGCCGGGCTTATTCAATGCGTCGAACGGCCAAGCGTGCCTTTGGTCGAACATATGATGGCGTCCTCGAAGATATCCGTCATCATGGCAACTGGCGGCGGAGCGATGGTGCGCGCGGCCTATTCCTCGGGCAATCCGGCGCTGGGTGTTGGTCCGGGCAACGGCGTGGCGTGGGTCGATGACAGCGCCAAACTGGACGAAGCGGCGCGGCGCATTGTCGAAAGCAAGAGTTACGACAATTCGGTGCTGTGCACCAATGAAAGTGTGTTGCTTGCACCGCGATCGAACTTTTCCAATTTGATTCGTGCGATGCGTACGGCTGGTGCACATATCTGCAATGATGACGAGACCGCGAAGCTGCGCGATTGGTTGTTTCCCGATGGCAAATTCAACCTTGCAGCAATTGGCAAAAGCGCGATCTGGATCGCGGAAAAGGTTGGCATTCGTGTAGCTCGGTCTGCAAAAATTCTGGTGCCATTACTGGAATCTCCCGACGCCGACGAGGTCTTTCTGCGCGAAAAGCTGTGCCCGGTGCTCGCCATGGGGCAGGTCGGGGATTTCTCTGGCGGCCTAAGCCTTGCCCGGCAGATTGCACGGCGTGGGGCGGGGCATTCGGCGGCATTCCATGGCACCGACGAGGCCCGCATCCTGAAGTTTTCAACCGAGATGCCGGTCTACCGTGTGGTCGTCAATGCGCCACTCTCCCAAGGCGGGGCTGGCTTGGCAACGCATCTGCCGCCAACCTTTATGATCGGGACTGGCTATAAAGGGCGTTCATCTGTGGGGGAAAACGTTGGTCCACAGCATTTGGTCCATTGGACGCGGATTGCCTACAATAGTGATGCGTCGGTGCCATTCGGCAAATTTGACCCCGCCCAGATGGAGCAATCTGCACCAAAATCCGGTCTGCACGCGATAGCACCACCACCTCCGCCCTCTGCGGAGGCGCAAACCGATGCGCCAGACCGCGATATGTTGCGACGTTTGATCCTTGAAGAATTACAATCCCTTACAGGGGGCAGAACATGACTGAACTACGTGCCTCGATCTTTATTGATCAGCTGCAACCGCAAGTGTTGGCCTATGTGTCCAGCTGGATGCGGGGCAATCTGCCGCGCGCCCGTATGGCGGCGCAAATTGTCGAAATTGCCCCCGGCCTTGATATCGAGGCGTTGACAGATGTGGTGCTGAAAAGCGCCGACGTCCGCGCCGGCTTGCTGGTGGTCGAACGCCAGTTTGGCACGCTTCAGTTCCATTCGCATTCAACCGCTGAGGTTCACGCTGGGGCTGACGCCGTTTTGGCCGAATTGGATAAAACCCTTGCGGATGTCGCGCGCCCCAAGATTCTGGCGTCGAAGCTGGTGACCCGGATTGAGGACCAACATGCATTCTTGATGAACCGCAACAAGCTGGGATCGATGGTTATCGGGGGCGACAGCATCTATTTGCTGGAATGCCAATCGGCGGCTTACGCAATTCTGGCCGCGAATGAGGCCGAAAAAGAGGCCGACGTGAAATTGATCGACATGCGGATGATCGGCGCGAACGGGCGGTTATATCTTGCCGGAACCGAGGCCGATGTGCGCAACGCCCGTGACGCAGCCATTTCCGCGCTGCGTCAAGCGGGGGCCGAAGGATGAGTTCGATCCGCGAAGAAATCCGTGCAATCCTGCGCGAGGAGATAGCGGCACTTGGGCTGGGAGCGTCCGGCCCTCGCCGTGAGGCCGTTGCGATCCGCGACAGCGCCGACCTAACTCGGTTTGCCCGCGAAATTGCTGAACGGGCATCCGACCCTAGTTTTGCTGCCGCCTTGGCACGAGGTGAGGTGGTTTTTGATCTGACTGGTGGCTCAGCTGCGAACCCGGTGACCACATCGCCTGCTGCAGTGCCTCGCGCCACCACAACACAAGCGCCGCAATTGCAATGTGTTTTGTCGGAAAAATCACTGATCACAGAACGGGACGTCGCTGCATTGCCGACGGGGCAAACCTCGATCCGGCTTTGCGCAAAGGCCCGTTTGACCCCATTGGCTGGCGATGAATTGCGCCGCCGTGGAATCAAAGTTGAAAGGAATCCGACATGATCGAAGCACGTGTCAGCGGCAAGATCTGGGCAAGCCGCCGTATTGGCAACCTGCCATCCGGCGCCTTGCTGGAGGTGGCAACCGCCACGGGCGGCAGAATGATTGCATTTGATCCTCTCGGCTGTGCCGAGGGCGAGGCGGTACTCGTCGTTCAAGGATCGGTTGCCGCGGGATATTTCAGCGATGCAGGCGCAACAGTTGATGCACTTATCATCGCTTCTATCGACGAAGACTCAGCACACAAATAAAGGGAAAGTAACATGGCAAATCTTGCAATTGGAATGATCGAGACCAAGGGCTATGTCCCGGCACTGGCCGCGGCTGACGCAATGGTTAAAGCAGCGAACGTTGAAATCGTTGCCCGCAACGAAGTTGGCGGCGGCCTGGTGTCCGTTGTCGTGCGCGGCGACGTAGGCGCGGTTAAAGCCGCCACCGAATCCGGAGCAGAAGCCGCTTCGCAAGTGGGTGAAGTGACGGCAGTTCACGTGATTCCGCGTCCGCATGCCGATCTCGGCAAATATTTTGAGGCTGCAACGGCCAAGTAAGCGCCACATCCTGGGGGTGACCTATGACTGAACTGCGTGTCTATCTGCCAATCGAGGACCTGCAGCCGCAATTCGCGGCATACCTGTCCTCGCCCACCCGGGCACGGGGCTATCCGCCGTTCCGGGGGCAGCATTCGCTGATCATCGAGGTTGCCCCGGCGCTGTCGATCCACCGTATCGCCGATTTGGCACTTAAGGCGCGTCCGGAAATGGAACCGGGTATCCTTTACACCGAGCGCCAGTTCGGTTTGATGGAACTGCACGCCGACACGATGGAAGAACTGCACGATGCCGGTGGCGCTGTGCTGGCCGGGATCGGTGCCAAGGCAACGGACCAAATGGTCCCCAAGGTTCTGTATCACGATATCATCGAGGACCTGTCAGATCAGCACGCGATCATCCTTAACCGGTCACGGGATGGTTCCATCCTGGTGCCGGGGGTATCGCTGTTGATCGTGGAAATGACGCCGGCACTGTTCGCCTGCGTTGCCGCGAATGAGGCCGAAAAAGCTGCGCCAG
This sequence comes from Rhodobacteraceae bacterium LMO-JJ12, assembly GCA_021555075.1. NCBI lineage: Bacteria > Pseudomonadati > Pseudomonadota > Alphaproteobacteria > Rhodobacterales > Paracoccaceae > Rhodobacteraceae bacterium LMO-JJ12. Next base: position 2,389,996 of record JAKGBX010000001.1, on the reverse strand, counting down.
AAGTGGTAATCAACGACGTGCAGATGATGGGTGCCACCGGGCGGATCTTTTTGTCCGGTAAAACTGCCGATCTGGAGATTGCCCGCGATACTATCATCAAATCTCTGGAATCCATTGTCGGTCGAAAGAGCTAAGCTAGTTCTGCATTTTACAGGCTTCTCAAATTAGTTGAGATTTGGCCCAAGATCGAAACTATGTCGATCTTGGGCCTACATGTCTTGAGCGACACGTAAAATTCGCTATTCGCCTTGGACACACTTCAAAATACTCTTTGAAACCACTTTCTCCATACGATTGCACGTGGGGAGGGTGGAATTTGGATCCCATCTGGGCATCTTGTTATCCACGCGGTTTGCTTGGATGAACCCGTTACGCATTTAACCTGGCTGGCCTCGTGTGAGGCCGGCCAGGTTTACATACTCTTGCGAGGCAAACCCTTACGAGTTGCGTCGCGTACGAATGATATCAAGTGCGGCCGCAAGGACCAGCACTGCGCCGGTGATCATCAGGCTCATTTCCGATTGGACATTCATCAGAACCAGCCCGTTCCCCAGCATACCCAAAAGCCAAAGTGCCAGCGCTACACGCAGCACGGAACCTTTACCGCCGGTAAACGGGATGCCGCCCAGCAAGACCGCTGTCAGCACCGTTAGTTCGACCCCGACCCCCAGCGTGCCCGAAGGGGCGCTGTTTATCCGCGCCACGGTCATCAGCGACGCCAGTGCAGTCGCCACACCGACTGCGGCGTAAAGCATCAGTCCGGTGAAACGCACCCGCACCCCGGCTAGATATGCTGCGCGCTCGTTGATCCCGATGGCGATGATCCGGCGACCGACCGGAAGAAACCGCATTACCAAAACGCCCAGCATCAGCACAGCAAGCATAATCCAGGTCAGATAGGGAATGCCCCAAAGTCGGCCATAGCCAAGAAGGGCAAAGTTCTCAGGAAACCCAAACACAGGGTTTGGCGCGATCCATTGCGCCAGCCCGCGCATCAGGGTCAGCGTCCCGAGCGTGACGATAATTGGGGACATGCCCATTACCGAAACCAAGGTGCCGTTGATCAGCCCCATCAAAAGCCCGACCCCCAACGTCAGGATCACGGTTCCTGAGACGCCCAGATGATCAAAACTGATTCCAGCGACCACCCCGCAGAGCGCCAGCATCGATCCGACTGACAGATCTACCTTGCCGGCCATCAGCAACATGGCACAGGGTACCGCGATGGTCATCAGCGACGCAATCTGCACAGTGATATTGATGCCGTTGCGCCAGGTCATGAAAACCGGCACTTTGTAGAAAAAGAACAGGGCGAGCAGCAAAACTGCCAGCGGCAGCGCTGCGGAGATCAAAAGCTCGATCCAATCGATTTTCTTGTTCGTCGCTGACGCGTTCGGCGTTGCGGTCTCAGATGATGTATTCATGGCTGTACTGATGTCCCAGAGTTTAATGCACAGTATGCAGGGCAGATGCGGTTTTATGGGCAAGTTCGATCAGTTCGTGATCGTCCTCGGGTTTGTCGATCAGGGCGATTTGGCGGCCATAACCAAGGATCAGCACCCGGTCGGCCAGTGCAATGATTTCGGCCGGATCGGACGAGGCAAAGATGACGCTTGCGCCCTGCGACATTGCCACGTTGAGCGCTTCGTAAAGTTGTCCACGTGCGCCAATGTCGACGCCTTGGGTGGGTTCGTCGAGCAAGATGACCTGGTGCGCAGCGCTATCGTTGAGCAGCCAACGCCCCAGCACGATTTTTTGTGCGTTGCCGCCGGAAAAGCTGCTCGCAGGCAGGTTGGGGTTGGCCGGATGCACCGCCAGTTTAGCCGCGATCTTGTCAAACAACCCGGCCTCGCGGCGGGGTTTGCGGACCAATCCGGGCAATACCTTGCCGCCAAAATGCGGCATCACAAGGTTATCAGTAGCTGAGAGCGCGCCGAACAAGCTTTGTTCGGTGCGATCACTGGCCACCAGTGAAACCCCATGCGCCATGGCCTGACTTGGGGTGCGAATTGACACCTGTTTGCCTTGCAGTCGCAATGTCCCGCCCGTTTGGGGGCGCGCTCCGTATAGGCATTCCAGCAAGTCTGTGCGCCCGGAACCAAGCAGGCCATAGATTCCGATTGCTTCGCCCGGCGCAACGCTTAGGTTGATTGGTCCGGTAAAGGGCGAGCAAAACTCGGAAAGTTCAATTTCCGGCGTTTTGTCAGTTGCCGCGCGGTGAATCGTAGCGGATTCCAGAGTGGAGGAGGGCGCAATTGCCTCGGCCAGATCGCGTGTTGTCGTGTCGATCTTCGGCCGGGTCCAGACCACGCTGCCATTGCGGATCACCGTCACCGTATCGGCGATTTCGTTAATTTCATCCAGTAGGTGCGTGACGTAAACCACGCCGATTCCTTCAGATGTTGCTAGATGACGCACCACGTCATGCAATGCGCTCATTTCGTGTTCGCCCATAGCGGCCGTGGGCTCATCAAGGATCAGAAGTTTGGGGTGAATGTTTAGCGCACGGGCGATTTCAACAATCTTGCGTTCGCCCGTGCTGAGTTTTTCTACCGGCGCTGAGGGATCAATATCGACCCTCAATCGCGCTAACAGTTCTGCGGCTTCAGCCTCTTGGGCCTTGCGATCAATCCACAGAAGCTTCTTCTTTTCCCGGCCGACAAAGATGTTTTCAGCCACGGTTAACCCGTCGAAAATTTGAAAATGCTGATAGATGATGCCAATACCGCAATCCAGTGCGCTGCGCGGGGTGAAGGCGGCGTAGTCTTTGCCGCCAACGCGAATATGCCCTTTCGTCGGGGCCACGGCGCCGCTGAGACAGCCTAAGAAGGTGGACTTTCCCGCACCGTTCGCCCCAAGAAACGCATGAATCTTGCCAGCTTCGAAATCGATATCGATTCCGTTCAGAACTGCGATCGGACCGTAGGATTTTTGCAATCCTCTGACAGAAATCAAGGAATTAGGCATGTTCAATTTACCCCGCGCGTCAATGAGTTACTTGTAATTGTTCAGCAACTTATCCAGTTGATCCTGATTGGCCTTCGACGCCCAGACCGTGCCGGTAAAAGCAAAGCTTGGTCCATTTCCGTTGATCGCATTAAGTGCCTGATCGACGATATTTGACCCTAGATCATTGATCAGGATCGCGGAGGAACCACGATAGGCACCACCCTCGTTGACCGCAGTCAAACCCTCAAGTGAACCATCCTGACCGCCGACGAACATGGCGTTCTGATCTACTCCGGATACTTTAACCGCACGGTAGGCACCAACAGCCGCATCATCGTTCAGCCCGATGATGATATCCAGTCCGGGGTGCTGGGTCATGACGGTTTCTGCCAGTTGCAGACCGCTGGTCTGATCGGCGGAATCCTGTTTGGACACGATGGTAATGCCGTTTTCTGCAAAGATTTTTTCTACTTCGGTCCAACGCGGCGACAGCGACGGCAGTCCGGTTAGCGTGGTGACCAGCGCCTCGGGATTTTCAACGTTGTTCGCTTTGACCCAATCAACGGCGGCATTGGCAATCAACTGACCAGATTGGGCGTGGTTAAAGCCGACATACCCATCAGAATCGTCCATTTCACCAAGGTAGGTCAGCCATTTGATACCAGCCGCTTGCGCCTGCTTTTGCAGCGGCGCCAGCGCGGAGGAATCAATAGGTGTCACCACGATGGCGTCCACGCCCAATGTAACCCAGCCTTGAACGGCGTTGATCTGCTGCTCCAGATTGTTGTTTTGCGTGTTGTCATGCAGCACGGTAACACAGCCAAGCTCTTTGCTGCGCTCGGTGGCAAAATGACGGACCTGCCGCACGATCGCTGCTTCGGAAACCGAGTGGCTATAGGCGATGGTATAGGTTTTGCCGCCATCACAGGCCGTCGCTTGCGGAGCTTGGATTTGTTCAAGTGTGACTTTGGCCGGATCATCTTGTGCGAAGGCAGCAGTCGCAACTAAGCCAGCGGCGAGGACGCCAAGAGCCGATGCGGCGCGTTGGATTTTAAAATTGAGTTCCATGGTTGGTTCCTACTGTTGGGTGGTAGTATTTTTCTCTTCACTCAGACCATCCGGCGGGCTCTCTTGAGTATCAGGAAGCCGACAAAATCAGAAAGCCCGACTTCGGTCATCTGTATGACCATATACATTCGTTCTTGTGAATCAACATTTTCCTTGCAAGGATGACGAGCACCAGACAGGGAGCCTTAAGTGGAGCAGGGGATGCCTTTCTGAACGGTGTTGAACGCAGGTAATTTCGGAGTTCTGCGGTTGACGTTAATAGAGCCAAACGTGCAATAGCTGGTGCCATTGTTACGGAGGATACTCTAGTAAATATGGGTGCTTCGAACGAAACACAGTAAAACAGGTAGACGGATGCCGAATACTTCCTTGCCTAAAAAAGAGGCGCGCCAGCATAAAATTCTGTCAGAGCTCGGCGTTTTTCCGCAAATCAAGGTGAGTGAGTTATCAACTCGGCTTGGTGTTTCGCCCGAAACGATTCGGCGCGATCTCGCAGCGCTAGCGAAGCAGGGCAGAATCTCACGCACCTTTGGTGGTGCGGTTAGCTTGGCGAATGTGGTTCCGGGGATCGATGAGCGTAAGAATTTTATGACTGCAGAGCGCGATCAGATTTCGCAGATCGCTATCCAGCAGATTGAACCCAACGATTTGCTGCTTGTCGGGGGCGGGTCCACAACCATCAGATTTGCTTTAAAATTCGTCGCGTTAAGCTTTCCGGTAACGGTGGTGACGCATTCGTTGCCGTTTGCGACAATCGTTTCCAAGAACTCGTTGGTTAGCGTTGAAATGCTGCCCGGTAAGCTACACGCCGATGAGGGGCTGACGTATGGTACCAATACTTTGCGCGCGATTGATCGCTTTGCAGCGCATAAGGCCTTTGTAGGCGCATCCGGGATTAACGAGCGCGGACTTTATGCCCTTATGGAGCCGGGCGAAGTTTATGCCGCGATGATTGAAGCGGCACAAGAAACCTACCTTTTGATCGACAGCTCCAAGTTTGGTGCTGCCTCGCTGGCGCACTTTCACAAGTGGAACTCCAGCATGACCTTGATCTGCGATCAGCCCCCCCAGAAAGATTTAGCGCAGGTCATTTCAGTTGCGGGATGCAAGTTGCGCTTACCGGACGTTTGATGCTTGCCATGTGCGCAATTTCGCGGCTGGTTGATCTGATCCAGCTGAACCGAACGCCAGGCGAAGCGACGGACGAAATCTCTAGCTAAGCGCATCCATCAATGCATTTCACGACACACCGTGATTGCCGGAACGTCCTGTTTCTTTCGTGGATAACATGCCTGCTCGCTGCGAAACGGGGCGGGCAGCGTGTAAAGGCGCCATATTTTCTAGCAACCCTGCAGTGGTTTAGCTCATTGGTTAATCTAATCCAGGTCGGCGTTGTAGTCATTTCCAAAAAAACGTTGAACCACTCGATTGTATGTGTATGGTCAATTAAATGACTGAACTTGGTCATTATTGAATTGGTCATTTCTGATCAGCTTGCGGCGCACATCGCTAGGAACTGTTATGGAACTCAAATCGCTTGCCCATCTGTCGCTGAAAGAACTGCAATCGTCCTTTCGCTCTGGGGTGCTTAGTCCGGTTGAGGTCACCACGGCCTCACTGGAACAAATCGAATCTGTTAACGAACAACTGAACGCGCTTTACGGCGTACGCACCGAAGCAGCGCTCGATGAGGCAAAGGCGTCTGAAGCCCGCTACCGCGCAGGCAATCCAATCTCGGATTTTGATGGTGTGCCCGTGACCATAAAAGATAGTGTCAATGCGGTGGGCATGACTTGGCACCATGGATCGGCGATTCATGGCGACGGAATTGTCGCGACGCGGGATGCACCGCCCGCTGCGCGATTGAAAAAAGCCGGAGCAATCATTCTGGGAAAAGGCTGCATGCCGGATTTTGGGCTTAGTGGGTCCGGCGTGAGCGGCTCGCATGGGATTGTGCGCAATCCTTGGGGGATGGCGTGGAATACCGGCGGTTCTAGCGCGGGGGCAGGGGCCTCATTAGCCGCCGGGATCGGGTTTATGTCGGTGGGGTCCGATATCGCTGGGTCGGTGCGCCTCCCTGCGGCACATTGCGGGTTGGCCGCGCTAAAGCCAACGCAGGGGGTGGTTCCGCATGCGCCTGCGTCGACCGTACGTTCGGCCGGGCCGATTACCCGAAGTGCTGCGGAGTTGGACGCATGGACTCGTCTACTGTCGGGGCCAGATGTGGATGACCGCCATTCTTTGCCCTATTCACAATTGCCGCCTGAACGTCCAATAACCGTAGGTGCGACAGCTGATTTTGGCTTTGGCCCCGATGTGGAGTCGGCGGTGCTGGCCTGCTTTGAAAACGCCCGCAATATTCTGACCGATCTTGTTGGCGAGGTGCACGAAATCGCGAAACCTGCTGATAGCGATCACTACCTGCCGATCGACGAAACGCTGAAAATCCGCGGTTGGAACGAATATATTGGTGCGCGCCCTGAACTGCGTGACAAGATGCCCGCGCAACTTCTGAACTGGTGCGCCGAAGCTGAAGGTTGGGGCATTGCGAAATTCAAGGAAATTGATGGCGGGATTGAGCGCTGTGTAGGCTATTGTGTTGATCTGATGGACGGGCTTGATTTTCTGCTAACGCCTGTGATGCCGGTAGTAAATTTCCCCGCCGAGGATCGCGGGATTGATCCGCTGATGCCGCTGCGCCATTCTACTTTCACAGCGCCGTTCAACCAATCGGGTCATCCGGCAGTATCGATCTGTGGCGGATTTGACGAACGTGGGCTGCCCATCGGAATTCAACTAGTGGCGCATCGTCTGGACGACGCACGGTTGTTGCAACTGGCCGCCCGGCTTGAGGCTGCGCTGAACATTTACGGACCTGGCGGCAAGCAATGGCCGGTAGTGCCAATTGGCTGATCTTAGGAAGGGGCAGAGACAATGACAGACAATAGCAGCGACGTAGAATCCATCGCATGCGGTCTTGCGGCCGAGGTTTTGGGCGCTGAACCTGACACAATGGTCAACCCGCTAACAGTTCTTGCCTCACCTGCGTGGCGTGGGGTTGAAGCTGCCATCTGGCGTGCCTCAAGTGCGGATAAGTCCATTATTTTAAAGCAATTCCACGACGATACCGGGTTTTACGTTGACCAGTCGGCAGCGATTCTAGCATCTGATCAGGCCGGAAAGTTGGGCGTCGGGCCTAAGGTTCTGAAATCGTGGCCTGCGCAAAACACCATTGGCTTTGAAGACCTGACGGCGCCTTGGCGTGCTGGTGGCTTGCATGACGTGGTCAACGTCACTACCCGCGCCAATGTCATCAAACAAAAAATCGCGTTCCAACAGGGTGCTAAGCTAGAAAAATCGGCCAGCATTTTTGAGGAAATCATTGCCCTTGCCGCCCATGGTGCAAAGGTTGGCGCAACGCTGCACCGCGACTGCCCTGTGTTTCTTGATTTCTTTGCCGATGCTGATGCGCGCATTTCCAGCCTTGGCCGCGATAGCAAACCTTGCCACCGCGACGGCAATACCGCCAACCTGATGGTCTCCCCCGACGGCGCGGTAAAGTTGATTGATTTCGACGTCGCGGCGAACTGCGACCCTTACGAGGATATCGGCGTCTGGTTGATCGAGTTTTTCGACAATGATCTCGATGCTCGCGCCGGTTTTGAGGAATGGCACGGCAATTTTGACGAGGGGTTGTTTCAACGCGCGATGCTCTACGGCATGGCCGACGATCTGCGTTGGGGGCTGATCGGTGCAATCATGGCAAAAACGTCGCCTCGGCGCAGTCTGGAGTTTGGCAAATACGCCTCTTGGCGCTTCTTGCGGCTTGAGGCTTTGGCCAAGACATCCGTCGCCAGTGACCGCATTCGCAAAGCCGCCTGAGGAGATGAGCATGGACAGTGCAATTCAAAAACAACTGGACGCCGCAGTGGAGGCCGTGCCCGGCTGGTCAACCGAATCCGTCAAGGTTGAACCACTGGTCGGGGGGCTGCTGAACTCTAACTGGTTGGCCACGTTTGAAGGTAAGAAGTATTTCATGAAAGTCTACGGAATTGGGTCGGAGAACTTTGTCGACCGCACCCAATCTGTTGAGGCGACGCGTCAGGCACATGCTCTCGGGATCGGACCAGAGCTGTTGTTTTATGACGGCGAAACCGGGCTTGAAGTATCGGAATTCCTGACCGAACACACCGCTTCGACCAGCGCCGATTTCGCCCGCCGTGATTTTCTGGATGCTGTGATTGATCTTTATGCCAAGCAGCATGGCTCAAAGATGTTTTCCACGACCAAGGACATCTTCTCGATGACCGATGAACACATCACGCAAGGGGCAGAGATCGGTGCTGGTGTGCCTGCCGATTTCCCTTGGTTGCTCAAGCAATACAACAAAGCGAAGGATGCATTTTTCGCGTCTGGATTGGATCTGGTGCCCTGTCACGGCGACCCGATGCCAGGAAATTTCATGGTGCGGATGAACGGTGATCAGCTTGAGGACATGAAGCTGATCGACTTTGAATTCGCGTCAAACAATGAACGTGCATATGAGCTGGGCGTTTTTCTTGGTGAGGTCTTTGTTGATGAGGAGACATCGCTGGAACTAATCGAGCGATACTACGGCGAATTGCGCCGCGATATCGTCGCGCGGGTCATGATAGCGCGTGCTGTGGCCGACATGAAATGGGGTTCTTGGGCGGTGCAACAGCGCAAGTTGTCGGAATGGGACTTCGATTATCAGAAATACGGCATCTGGAAATACGCTCGCGCCCGCATGTTGTTCAATGACCCCCGATGGGATGATTGGCTGAGGACAATTTAACCTTAGGGGTCCCCTTAATACGAAATCGCCTATTTCGACTGCAAAAGTCGAAAGATAGCTTCAAATTAACTTCAGTGCTGGAAGCCTAAACAACACACACACCAAAATAATTGGGAGACTGAAATGACAAAGTTTGATTTTACCGGAAAACACGCCGTTGTGACGGGCGGTAGTTCGGGAATTGGCGCAGCGGTAGTTCGGTCCCTAGCAGAGGCTGGGGCCAGTGTGACCGTATTGTCCCGCAAACCCTATCACACTGATGATGAAAAAGCGATGTATGACGACCCCAAGGTCGACTTCGCAGAATTGGACGTAGCGGATAGCGCCGCGGTGAGCCGGGTTTTCGCCGAGATTGCAAAGACCAAAGGCATTGATATTTCTGTTCTTTCCGCCGGATTGCTACTGGCTGGTTCCGTGCTTGATACAGACGACGAAACTTGGCGACAGACAATGGCGGTCAATCTGGATGGGCTTTTCTACACTACCCGAGAATCTGTTCGCCACATGATGGAGCAAGGCCGCGGCGGCAAGATCGTTTCGATCGGGTCTATTTCCGGTTACCGTAGCAATCAGGGTTTCGCAGCCTACTGCACAGCAAAGGGCGGCGCATTGAATTTCACCCGTCAGGTGGCAATGGATTACGCGGCGCATGGCATTAACGTAAACGCTATCGCACCGGGATTTATCACCACTCCGATGACCGATATCTACGATGACAATGTCAAGGCGATGTTGGCCGGGCAAACACCTGATGGAAAATGGGGCACCCCCAAACAAATTGCCGATGCGGCGATGTTTATGTGCTCTGATCTATCGGATCACATCCATGGTCAAAGCCTGCTGGTCGACGGCGGCTGGTCGCTGGGAGTTTTCGCACAGTTCTGAATTCAAGATCAGGGCCAAATATTTAATGCATTTGCGCAATAGAAAGCCCCGGATTCCGAGGTCCGGAAAATGGATCGCCATACTCGGTTAACGCGTGCGATTCTTTAACAAAAGACAGGGAATAAGATAATGAAAAGACGGCAACTTTTACAAGGGGCGTTAAGTACGGCTAGCATGAGTGCTGCGCTGGTAGCGATGAATGGCGGTCGGGCAGTTGCACAAGACAGTACTCCGATTCCAATCGGTGCAGCGCTACCGATGTCGGGTGCAGCTGCTGGTGATGGCGTCGAGTTCAAGAACGGGCTCGATCTTGCGGCAGAAGAAATCAACGCCGCGGGCGGCATTCTTGGGCGCCCGGTCGAAATTCACATCGAAGACACCCGCGAAATGGGCGCCGACCTGGTGGGGCAGTCCATGCAGCGATTGATCGACCGCTTTAACACACCGGCTATCGTCAATGGGTATAACCTTGGTGCGAATATGGTCGAGCTGGATATCGCTGCTGATAACGACGTTATTGTCATGCACAATAACACTCAAATTGCGCATCCTGAAAAAGTCAAAACCGATCCGGAACGATATTATGGTGGGTTTCAGACCGATCCGGCTGAGTTCTGGTATGGGCCGGGTTGCCTCAACTTTCTGAACTCGCTTGAAGCTTCGGGGCAGTGGGAACCGGAGAACAAAAAAATCGCCATCGTCGCATCGGCGGTAGAATATGCTATCGTCATCGGCAACGCTATTCGCGACAAAGCCGCGGAATACGGTTGGGAGATTTCAACGTATGAAACTGTTCCCTTTCCGACCAGCCAGTGGGGGCCCGTGCTGGCAAAACTGCGTGATGACCCACCTGCAGCGATCATTGTCACACATTTTCTCGCGCAGGATCTGGCTCAGTTCATGACGCAGTTCTTGGCTCAACCGACAAAGAGCCTGATTTACATGCAGTATGGTCCTTCGCTTCCGGTCTTTCGTGAAATTGGTGGCGAGGCGATCAACGGCGTGATCTATTCAACCGTCATTGGTGGCTTGCCGGACGATTTTGCGGCGGATTACCGTGCTGCCTATAAAGAGAAATTCGGAGAAACCGCATCATGGCTGACAGGTGCGCAAACCTATGACTGTTTGTGGATGTACGCGATGGCAGCGGCAATCGCAGGCGGGCCGGGCGAGCCGTTTGATGGCGACCAGGCCCGCAAAGTGGCCGGAGTCCTGCGCAAGATGGTATATCGCGGCGTCAGCGGGTCATTCCGGTTTGATCAAGAAGGGTTGGTTGCTGTCAGCTATCCCACTCAGGTCAAGGATCCTTCGCTCGGGTTGCCGCACCAGTTCCTGCAACATCAGGACTATCGCACCGAACCTCGCCTGATCGATCCAGATCTATACGCTACACATGAGTTCATGTTGCCGCCCTGGCTTAGCTAAGGCGCTGCGCAAAACACGGACATGGGCGGAGCTTTCGCCCATGTTCTTTCGCCCGCGCAAATTCAACTGTGTATTCACTAGGGAATGATTGATGGCAAATTCTGATCAGCTACTGGTTTGCGAGGGGGTTACTCGGCGTTTTGGATCCCTCGTGGCGGTAGAGGATATTTCAATCTCTGTGCGTAAAGGTGAAATCCTTGGTATTGGCGGTCCCAACGGTGCGGGCAAGACGACTTTCTTTGATGTGGTTACGGGGGTCACTCCGGCATCCTCGGGGAAGATAATTTTTGACGGGCACGACATCACCCGTTTGACCGCTGACCGCATTTGTCAGATGGGAATAGCCAGAACCTTTCAGTTGAATGCCGCGTTCGAGCATATGACCGTTTTGGAAAATGTTGAAATCGCCGCGTATTATGGGCGAACACGTCGGCTTTTCCCCGGGCTTCGTCTGGGAGAACCCGTCCGTCGCGCAGCAACCGAAGCATTGGAATTTACCGGGCTGATAGATAAAGCACATCGTACCGTTGCAGAGCTTCCGGTTTTGGACCGCAAACTGCTGATGATCGCCGGGGCGATCGCCACCTCACCTAAGATATTATTTCTGGACGAACCTGTCGGCGGCTTAAACTCGACCGAAATTGATCTGATCATCGGGTTGGTGCGACGGCTGGCTCAGAACGGACTGACCATAGTCTTGATTGAGCACGTCATGCGTTTCTTGCTGGATTTGTCCAGTCGGGTTTTGATCATGCACCATGGCAGCCTCCTGTTTGAAGGTCGTCCTGAAGACGTTTCTGAAGATGACCGAGTAGTTGAAGTGTATTTAGGTCATGGAACTAAGGAACGGTTGAAACAACATTTCGCCCCCAAGGCTGGAGCAAAGAAATGATGAGTCCACCTGGCCCAACGCCGGTCCTTGAAGTGAAGGGTATCCGTTCCGGATATGAAGGCATAGAGGTGTTGCAGGGTGTATCCCTGTCCATCGCATCGGGGGAGTTGGTGACCGTGGTCGGTCCGAATGGCCACGGAAAATCTACTCTGCTGCACACTATCTCGGGAATTGTGCCGCTACGCAGCGGAGAGATACGGCTTGACGGTACGACTATAAGCAAACCGGCGCATCAGGTAGCGGCACTTGGGATCGCCCATGTACCGCAGGGCGATCTGCTGTTTCCCGACATGACGGTGTATGAAAACCTGCTCATGGGCGCGTTTCTGTGTAGTGACCGCAAGGAAATTGCCCGGCGGCTGGAGGAAGTGCACGATTTGCTTCCCAAGTTGGCCGAACGTAAGAACCAAGTCGTTTCTACGCTGTCGGGTGGCGAACGGCGGATGGTCGGCATCGGGCGCGGTTTGATGATGAACGCGCGGTTGCTGATGATTGACGAACCGTCACTGGGTCTCGCGCCTTTGATCATAGAACAGATCTATGAAGTCATCGCGGCCCTTGGTCGCGAAGGACGAACCATTTTGCTTATTGAGGAAAACCCGGCGCGTATCGCTGATATTTCGGACCGGATGTTCTTGCTCGACAACGGTGAATTTGTTTGGTCCGGCCCGCCGGCCGAACTGCTGGCAAGTGATGAACTGATCACCGCGTATTTAGGGGGATAACAATGAATACATTTTATTCAATACTGGTGTCGGGGCTTACTGTTGGTGCACTTTACGCTATCGCGACGATTGGTCTGTCGTTGGTTTGGGGGGCCCTTGGCGTTCTAAACATGGCGCATGGTGCGCTGCTGACCTTGGGTGGTTATGCCGCTTATGGTGCAATTACTGGCTTGGGTCTTCCCATACCTGTCGGGGTCATTGCCTCGGTTCTCGCTGGGGTGGTGGCGGGTGGGCTGATCTACGTATTGGTTGTCCGCAATGTGCTGCGGCAAGCCAGCGCCGATTTTGAAGCGAATGTTATGATTGCCACAGTTGGCGTCGCAATCGCTCTGGAAAACGGAATCCTGCTTTGGTTCGGAGGTCAGCCGTTAAAGCAGCCGATCACCGTAAGCGGAGCGATGTCGCTTGGTCCTATTGCCATGCCGTGGCAAAATCTGATCATCATGTTCGCAGCCGTTTTGGCTATGGCGGTGCTTACGCTTCTATTGGCACGTACCCGGATCGGTCGTGCTATCCGCGCCACTGCCCAGAATGGGACGGCGGCCAAGTTGATGGGCGTGGCGGTAGATCGTGTTTATCTTTACGTTCTGATGCTCTCGGGCGCGGTTGCAGCGATTTGTGGCTTGCTGTTGTCGTCTATGGTGCAACTATCGCCGTCGCTTGGAAACGACCCGATGCTCAAGGCATTCATCATGTGTGTTGTCGCGGGTTTGGGCAATTTACCCGGCGCAGTGATGGTTTCCTTCGCGCTCGCTTTGCTGGAAGCTTGGGTTCAATACGCTTTCGGAGCCCGCTGGGGTTATCCGATGTTGCTAAGTGCGGTTGTGCTGGTGCTGATCTTGCGCCCCGGGGGTCTTTTGGGTCGCGTTAAGGTTCAGCGGATGTAGCACAGTAGACATGCACGAATCCCTTTTGCCTCGATTTACGGAGACTCAAAGAATGAAAAAGCTGCTGAGCCGAAATGGGTCGAAGGATCTGTTAATCGCCCTGCTCTTGATTATTGCCGCCGCGATACTGCCTATGGTGATCGAAAGCCGCTATGTGATGGGGCAAATCATACTTGCGCTTTTTTATGCTTGCATCGCCTCTCAATGGAATCTGGTCTTTGGATTTGCCGGAGTTTTTTCACTTGCACCACTGGCGATCTTTGCTGCGGGTGGCTACGCGACTGCGATGCTTTGCTTTTTTCTCGGTTGGTCCGTCTGGGCGGCACTCCTACCTGGCGCATTGGTGGCGGTAGTGTTTTCAATCCTGATCGGTCTAGCCTGTCTTAGGCTATCAGGGGTCTACGTCGCTTTGTTGACGCTGGCCGTCACGCAGGTGATGTATTTGTTGATCGTTACCGATACGGAATGTTTCATTCAGGTCGGCAGCGTTTGTCGGCAGTTGACCGGTGGTCCCGGCGGCTTTTCGCGTTTTGGTGACTTTGGCACCCGTGCGTTGTTGCGAGGCAAGTGGATTATCGGAAACTATGCCATCGTGTGCACGCTATTTGTCATCATCATGACGGTCACATGGGTCTTGATCAAGAGCCCGATGGGCCACGCCTTTCGCGCTATTCGAGACAATCCAGGCTATGCTATTGCGCGCGGCGTCAATCGTTTTCGCGTGCAAATGCTGGTTTTCGGGATTTCGGCGTTTTTTACAGGTCTTGCCGGCGGGGTCTATGCCGCGCATTTTCAAGTTATCGGGCCAACAATCCTGCAGCTTCCGACATTGATGTTCATCATCGCCATCGTTGTCGTCGGCGGTACCGGCACGTTCTGGGGACCACTTGTCGGAACGGTTGTCCTTGTCGGCGCGGACGAGTTGATGCGCGAGTTCGGTCAGTTTCGCACCTTTGGTCTTGGCATCATTATTGCTGGGGCGATCGTATTGATGCCCAATGGTCTGGTCGGGCGTGTGCGCCAACTCGGCACGTACTTCAAACAGCTTAAACGGGCATGATCGAAAGCTTGGGACAAGAGGGCATTGTCAGAGCGATGGTGCTTGAGGGGGGCAGGGTGGTCACCTAGGTTCGCGGGATGACAAAACGCTCTCCATTCGGTATTTCCGAACCAGCCCAGAGATCATCCGCCTGGCGGTGATGATGTATGTTCGATTTCCGCTCTCGCTCTGCAATGTCGAGGAGATTCTGCACGAGCGAGGGATCGATGTCAGCCAAGAATCGGTCCGTTTCTGGTGGAACCGATTTGGCCCGATGTTTGCTGCCGAGATTCGGCGAAATCGCATCAACGGGATGCGAGCGCACTCCAATTGGCAGTGGCATCTGGACGAGGTCTTCGTGAAGATCAACGGTGAACTGCACTATCTTGAGCGGGCTGTGGATCACGAGGGCGAGGTGGTGGAATCCTTTGTCACGAAGCGTCGAGATCGGAAAGCTGCATTGAAATTCATAAGAAAATCAATGAAGCGGTACGGCCAACCGCACATCATTGTGACCGACAAACTCCGATCTTATGGCGCTGCGATGAAGTTTATCGGCAATTCCGGCAAGCAGGAGATCGGCCGCTGGCTGAACAATCGAGCGGAGAATTTCCACCTGCCATTTCGACGACGAGAACGGGCAATGCAACGGTTCCACAGAATGCGATGTTTGCAGAAATTCGTCGCCATTCATGCCTCCGTCTGCAACTATTTCAATCAGGAGCGCCACCTTTACTCACGCGACAATTTCAAGGCCAATCGAGCCGCTGCTCTCTCCGAGTGGCGCTGTTCTGAATTTCCTGTCGAAAGTGGAACCCTGCCTGATTGGCATTGAGGCCTACGCCACATCGCATTATCGGGCGCGGGAAATCGCGGCGCTTGGGTCCGATCTCTCTTGGAGCGCAAGCCGACTCGGGTCGTTACCGTGGCAATCGCCAACAAGACCGCCCGTACCGCATGGGCACTGCTCGCGAAGGGAGTAAGCTTAAAGGCCACCCCGGCCATCTGAATACAGGAGATACAAGCGGAGTCTGGTGTCGCCGTGAACGAACGCAAGGGCAGAAATGAGTGATGATGATCGAAAGGGACCGCAGTTGGGACACCCCGTGGTGCTGTCTGGGCTCACAAGCTCGTCCGTCTGATTGGGACCCAATATGCGGACTTCATCCATTGCCCGGCAGGCGATGCTTGCATCGCTGAGAGGGAGGGCCAGCGGTTACATGCACCGCGCACAAAGGCCGGACACATGACCGCAACCTGGAACGATCACCGTCAGCTCAAATCAATCCTTGCAAAACAGGGGCCGTCCACACATGACAGCACTTCAAGCTTCGCGGTAGCCGAGTATTCCTGAAATTTCCTTGCCTATTTCAATGAGCATGGAACTATGCTTGATACATGCTGCCCTGTCGAGCCGATTGTCCGGTCCGGAAATGGCAATACCCGCGATTACCGCGCCAACGGCATTAAAAATCGGGACGGCAACTGCATTTGCGTTGGCGTTCCATTCACATTCAGAAATTGCAAACCCCTCTCGCCGAATTGTCTCAAGCCGCTCATCAAGTTCGGCTGCATTTGTGATCGTGTTCGGCGTATGTTGTGTCAAATCGGCTTTGACGAGGTCTAAAATACTCTCATTCGCCCATGCGAGCTGAACCTGTCCGCTCGAAATACAATGTGCAGGTGCGCGCTGTCCTACAGCAGTATATGCACGTATAGCTTGAGAGCTTTCGATCATACCCAAGAACAACACCTCGGTCCCCTCAAGCGATGACAGCAAGACAGTCTCCTGCGTTTCTGCGGCAATCCTTGTCATGTAGGGCGCGCATATCCGGTGAACATCAAGCTTGGAAAAGAAATGGGAGCCCATCTCCCACAACTTACTGGTGAGTTCGTAGCGGCCACGTGTTTCGGATACCCGTAGGTATCCAAGTGAAACAAAGCCACGCAATATCCGATGTGTATTGCTTTTGGTCAAACTGAGTTTGTCAGCTAATTCGGTAATGCCACATGGTTCACTTGACGATGCTACGGCTTCGAGCACCATCAGGCTCTTGTAGAGCGTCTGGTCGACATCACCCGATGGTTTCACGTTTCTTCCTCCCCATGGCTCGGCGGTCTTCTTCCGGTATTGGCTAAAGCTTCTGTTGACAAGTCTTAGCATTCAATTCTAAATTCCATCATATAGAATAACTTTCTATATTATAGAACAGCAATCTTGGACGATGATCCGCAGGAAGGCCAGGCCAAGATTATGACAACGCCAACAACTATCTGGGAGGAAAGAATGAGGAATCTTTTGACACGTCGGACAGTCTTATCACTTGTTGCGGCCGCCGGCGTCGCGATTACATCAGTCAGCAACGTGCAGGCTCAAACTCGTGACGAACCGCTTGTTTTGCGTCTTGGCGCACTCGGCAGCGGCACCGAAAACGATATTCAAAGCTATCCGATCAAGTCGCTGTTTGCGGAAGTCGAAGAAAAAACGGGTGGTATGATCACATTCGAATACTTCCCCGGTGGGCAGCTTGGCGGAGAGCCGGAGATGCTGGACCAGGTACTTGCGGGATCGCTGGATATCGGCGTCTTGTCAGCAAATGTTCTCGCCACCATCTGGCCTGAACTTTATGGATATAACCTCCCGTTCGCCTTTAAGGACATTGATGAATTCTGGGAAATTGCTGGTGCTGATGCGCCATTCGCCAAAGCGATGCGCGATGCGGTCAACGAAACCGGGGACCTTCAGCTTGTGGCGACATTTTCATCCGAATTCCGCGGTCTGCAAAATACCAAGCGTCCGATCCGTAGCACAGCAGATATGGATGGTTTGACCCTGCGCGTTATGGCGGGCGAAATTTTTAGCGACATGTTCCGCGCTATGGGTGCGACCACTGCCGCGGTGCCATTCGCTGAACTCTATACAGGGCTCCAGCAGGGTGTCGTCGATGGTGAAGACATCGGTATGACCATGTTTTACGACATCAAACTCTACGAAATCGAAAAATACCTCACTCAGCTTAATATGACTCCGACTGTTAATGTGTTGGCGCTTTCATCCAAGGCCTGGGGGAAGCTCAGCGACGAAGAGAAGCAGATTTTCCAAACAGCGGCATTTAACGCGGAAAAAGCGAGCAAAGCAGCTGTGATCAAGCGTTCGGCCAGCTACCCCGACAAAATCAGAGAAGTTGGTGTAGATGTTCTGATGAACGCTGACCTTACTGATGCCGAAAGGGCGACATTCACTGAGGCGTCCAAGCCGGTTTGGGACAAGTATCGCCCAATCATCGGAGACGCGGTAATGTCTGCATACGACAACAGCCGCAAATAGTCGACTAAGAGCGTGCCCCGTCTCAACGATTCAATGCTGTTGAGACGGGTGTTCCTGAGCAGTCGGGACGGATGGCCGTCCAAAAACTAATTCGACCGATTTGTGAGTAATGAACGGCAAAATCGTTGCTGACTATGTCGTTTTGCCTAACCCGAGGATTCCCCATATGACCGCAACAACTCATTCCCGTGTACTTGCTGACCGTCTTGCTGCACTCAGCTATGAGAACATTCCCAGCACAGCGATCGAACAGGTAAAGCTGATTACACTACATACGATCGCTGCGTCGATTGCGGCTTCGCCAGTAGACCAGACTCGTAAAACAATCGAGATGGTCCAAAAGCGAGGGGGAGTAGGAGACTCTACCATTTGGGGGAGCAACGGTGAAAAGGTTCCGGCACAGGAAGCAGCTTTTGCCAATGGTACGCTCTCAGATATCATGGATTGGGAAGATTGCAGTTGGACCGGTCATCCTTCTGCTGGCGCAATTCCGGTTGCGATGGCGTTGGGTGAAGCCCAGCGGAAATCGGGAAAAGACTATGCAACAGCAGTTGTTGCCGCCTATGAGGGCTATCAGCGCATTGCCATGGCGGCCCAGCCCTCATCGACCCATATCAAGGCCTCCAAGGGATGGGGTCTTGTCAGTTGGCAGATATTCGCAGCTTCGCTCGCCGCCGGAAAGCTAATGGGTTTTTCGCCAGACCAGTTTGATCAGCTAATGGGTGCATCTCTTTACAACGTCATCGTTCCGACGAACAAACACGCCGAAGGTCAGGCAAAGTCCGATATATACCACTTTGCACACGGTTTTTGTGCTCGCAACGGGATTGTGGCTGCTGATTTGACTGTTGCCGGATTTGATGCCTGCCGCGGAGCGCTTGACGGAGCGGATGGCTTCTGGAACATGGTTTCGGACCAGGTGGATTGGTCGTGGCATGACAGGGACTTCGGAAAAAAGTGGCTTATTCTTGAGACCTATCTCAAACATTGGCCTGCGAATATGTGGGTGCAGACTCCGCTTGAGCTGCTGGACCGGATGATTAAGGAGCACGGATTTACGAAAGCAGAGATAGCTAAGATCCGAGTTAGCCCGCATGTACCGTTTATTGCGGAGAATTACGCCGAAACAGCACGCGGGTCGCTTGATGCCCAGTTTAGCATTCCCTATTGCCTTACAGCATTCTTGATGGATCCCAATCCCGGCGCTCATTGGTTCACTGATGAAATGCGCGACAATAAGGAACTCATTTCATTTACCGACAAGTTTGAGTATTTCGGTGAAACGCGAACCCCGCAGGATAACTTTGATGAATTCATGCAAGGTGAGTTTCCCTTGGTGAATATGGAAATTACGCTTGAAGACGGGAAAAAGATTTGCGACGAAATGCGCTACCCAAAAGGTCACCCCAAAAACAATCTTACTTGGCAGGAAGAAGCAGATCATTT
This sequence comes from Rhodobacteraceae bacterium LMO-JJ12, assembly GCA_021555075.1. Lineage (NCBI taxonomy): Bacteria > Pseudomonadati > Pseudomonadota > Alphaproteobacteria > Rhodobacterales > Paracoccaceae > Rhodobacteraceae bacterium LMO-JJ12. The sequence goes on along the minus strand of JAKGBX010000001.1, from coordinate 2,370,536 downwards.
CCGTCATTGTTGCTCGCCTTACATGAATAAAAAGCGGATTGAGAGCATTATTGAGGGCGTTCACAACCTTGAGAATGTCGAAGACATGTCTGTTATTGCTGAGCAATGTGTTGTCGATTGAGCGATTGACTAAGATATTTACACCGGCAAAAAGCCCAGAAAAAACATAAACTGTATAGGCGAAAGATATGAGTAGGCAGACTATTGGATCAAAAATTCGCTTGTTTTTCGATTCTGTCGAAAATATGGAGCGTTTCCTCATAACAGTTTTCACATTGGGTGTAGGCGTCATTATCCTTTATGAAATCGTATTGCGAAACCTTGGGATGCAAGGGCTTAAATGGATTGATGAACTCGGGCGTATAATGTTGATTACAACCACGCTGATCGGTAGCAGCATCGCCGTCAGGCATAAAGATCACATGATCATGGATGCACTATATTCGGTTCTGGGTAACAAATCGGCGCGGCTCTTGAGAAGTCTTACATTTTTGATCGCCGGGGTATTTTATATCTACTTGGCATATTATTCGGCAGATTGGACAATGCGATTGATGCGATACGGGCGAACGATGCAGACCATCAACCTACCGGCATATCTTTCGTGGATCGTTATCAGCATTGCCATTGCTTCTATGGGGCTCCGGTATCTGTTTGCCGCGTTCAGGGAACTGACCTCGGAACCTGTCGCAGAGACACTCGAGAAATGAAACTTACCGCGTTTGACAGATCAAACGTACAAAATTGTACGGCGGCAATCAACCTGTCGGTTCAGGAGTTAATTTAATGGCCACTGTTATCATTGTGTTTTTCGGGCTGCTAGTCGTGGGGGTCCCAATTGCACACGTCGTACTCATCGCGGCGGCTGTCGGGATATGGACTGCAGGAAACGACGGGCTAATTCTCGTGCAGCAGACAGTTTATGGCCTTGATAGCTATATCCTATTGGCCATTCCCTTTTTTGTGATCTCAGGCACGATAGCTGCGGAAGGGGTTACGGCGCAGAGAATTATCAACGTTATAAATGCATTTTTTGGCAGTGTCCGCGGCGGTCTTGGTATCGCTACGATCTTTGCGTGCGCAGTGTTTGCAAGTGTTTCGGGCTCAGCTATTGCGTGCGTTATCGCAATCGGAGCGCTGATGTATCCTAAACTGATCGAGAGTGGGTACCCAAAATTACTCGCGCTCGGGATCATTACGAGCGGCGGTACACTTGGCGCGATGATCCCGCCAAGCATTCCAATGCTTCAGGTAGCTGTGGCTTTGCAAACGTCTGTCGGTGGGCAGTTTATTGCGGGGTTCTTTCCAGGCGTACTTATTGCCGGGTCGATGGCTCTGTATGTCTTTTTCATGGCGAACCGATATGATGTGATAGCGCTGCCGCGCACATCTTGGCCTGAACGGGTCAAAATTTTCTTGGAAAGCTCCTGGGCGTTGAGCTATCCGGTTGTAATTTTGGGCGGCATTTACTCTGGCATTATGACTCCTACTGAAACTGCCGTTGTTTCAGTTTTTTACATCATTTTGATCGAGGCCGTATTTTACAGAAGTATGGCGCTTGGAAAAATTATGAAAATTAGCTCTCGTGCAATTGTCAATGCCGCGACTTTGACAATTACCGTAGCAACTGCGCAGGTCTTTGTATGGTACATGTCATCTGAGCAAGTTCCATTGGCAGTATATGAAGCAATTTCGGCTACGATCGAAAGCAAATGGGCCTTGTGGGGGGCGTTGTCGGTAATATTCTTCTTTTTGGGGATGTTTACCAATGTCGCAACGGCTGTTCTTATACTCGGACCGATCCTTTTGCCAGCACTCAACCATTTTAACATCGACTTGCTGCAATTTGGTGTTGTCTCTGTGCTGTTTGCTGAAATTGGGTTTATCACACCACCGTTCGGCCTTTGTCTCTTCGTCGCAATGAAAGTGACAAACAGTTCAATGATCGAGGTAACGAGAGCCAGTATTCCATTTGCTGTCGTTATGTTGATTGACGCACTTATTCTGATCGCTGTGCCGGAGATATCAACGTGGCTTCCCCAGTTGTTGTAGGCATTTCGAAGGACGTGACGCCGAATAATATGTCGGCTGAAATTAAAGCAGGTCGGCGCAACATTGTAGTACTGATGATTGCGCAGGCGCTTGGAGCCGCAGTACCACCTATCATTATCTCGCTTGGCGGTATTGTTGGACAAACACTGTCTTCCAATCCGACATTAGCCACGCTTCCTGTTAGCCTTTTCAATCTGGGTCTTGCTATCGGCACGATCCCCGCCTCTATGCTCATGCGCCGTCTGGGGCGGCGTTCTGGCTATTTGATTGGCGCAACGATTGGTGCGATCTCTGGTCTGGTCGCGACATTCGGCATAATTTTCGCAATATTCAGCGTTTTTTGTCTAGGCACTTTCATGGCTGGATTTTACGGCTCGTATATTCAGAGCTATCGGTTCTCAGCCGCTGACGCGGTAACTGGTTCGTTGAAAGGCAAAGCGATATCACGTGTTATGATTGGCGGGCTTGCAGCGGCGGTAATCGGGCCACAACTCGTCATATGGACGCGCGATGCGTTACCTTATGCACCATTCGCAGGAAGCTTTCTCAGCCAGGCGTTGCTTGCGGTTTTGGTGCTTCCGGTCTTGATGATGCTAAGAATGCCAAAGGCAGTCGTGGCAAGCCCGTCAGCGATTGACCACGGGCGAAAATTAAGCGAAATCATGCGAACCCCGCGCTTTGCTCTCGCCGTATTTGCGGGTGTCATTTCTTATGGGTTGATGACCTTTGTTATGACCGCAGCGCCCATGGCAATGGTTGGGTGTGGTTTCACGGTTGGCGAGGCGGCTTTTGGTATTCAGTGGCATGTTCTTGCCATGTTTGCCCCAAGTTTCGTAACAGGAAGTCTTATTGTGCGTTTCGGCAATGAGGTCGTAACCGCGTTTGGTATGGTTTTGATTGGAGTTTCCGGGGTCGTGGCTTTGGCTGGACTGGACATCGAAAACTTTATCATCTCCCTCGTCCTTTTGGGGGTTGGCTGGAATTTTGGCTTTATTGGCGCGACAGCCATGATTGCTGAGTGTCATACGGACGAAGAACGAGAGAAGGTTCAGGGCGCAAATGATTTCATCGTATTTGGCACCGTGGCGGCAGCCTCTTTCGCCTCTGGTTCGTTGTTTAGCGGATCGGGCTGGGAGCTGATAAACTGGATAATCTTCCCGGCGATTATAGTCGTGCTTATTCCACTTCTGTTGAGTATGGCACTGACTGACAAAACCGATTAGAGGCGGGCAGGGTAGTCGCCTAGCATTTCAGGGTGAAATGCCCTTAGGTGACGAAGATCGAATTTGTGACAGTCTAGATTGACAAGCAAAGCATTCGCCACGAGCAATCATTGGGTCAAACCCGAGAGCAGGCCCCACTATGTGATGTGGAAGATAAAACAATAGCTTACGAGCTTGATGGGAGCTTATGAGCGTTCCAGCCCAGCGAAAAGCAGCTTACATATCTGCCAAGCCCACGTTACGCAGGGTCGTACATGCCGCATCCAGCCTCGAACCGGCGTGGCATTCTCACAAGGCGAGGTAGGACGTGGCATGTGTCCAGTGTTGGGAATCTAATCGGCAGGATTGAGCACGAGAGGGATCAATCCGCTAGTGCAACTAGCCGGGCTGTTCGGCTGTCGGCGAGATAGAAGGCACGGCTAGGCCATGCTGCACCTTCGGCGGATACGAAGTTTGCAAAAATCCTCCGCCATCTACGCCTCAGTTTACAATCATTTCAATTCGGAGCGCCATCTCTACTTACGACAGAATTTCAAGTTGAACCGCGCCGCTGCTCCTGCCGACTGGCGCCAGCTTGGCACGGCACAACGGACAGCCTCGCTGTCTTTGCAGAGACTGGTTCGCATTGATCTGATGGCACCCGCCGGTGCAAACTGGCGGCTTTTCAGGATCAAATGTTCTTTGTATGTTCCTGTTATGCCTGCTGCCCGCCCATCCTCTAATCGGTTCCGTAATCAGCGCCTTCGCCACGCGGCGAGCAACGGCATGTTGATTACTGTGCGCTGTCCCTTTTGCCGTCGGGTTGTGAATTTCTGGGCTGCTGATCTGGTGAAGGTTCTTGGGCCCGACCACGAGCTGCACGTTCCGCCCTTTCCATGTTCGCGCTGCCGAACACGTGAGCTTGACGTAAGATGGCGCATCCCCTCTGCTGCTGATCTGCAGGGCTTGACCGTCCGACGCCCAGTTCGGAAGGTTGAAAGGTGGCAATGGCGAAACGAAAAGGCATAGCCGATGTGTAACCTCTATTCGAGCACCACGACGCAAGAAGCGATGCGCCGCCTGTTTCCGGGTCTGAATGATCAGGCAGGCAATCTGCAGTCAGGCCGAGTGTATCCGAACTATCTGGCGCCGATTGTCAGGCATGATGCGGGTGTTCTGACACTGACCAGGGCGCGTTGGGGGTTGCCGACACCCAAATTCGCCTTGAAGACAGCACGCGACCCCGGTGTGACGAATGTGCGCAATCTTGCGTCGCCTCACTGGCGTGGGTGGCTTGGCAGGGGACATCGTTGTTTGGTTCCGGTCACGGCATTTGCTGAACCGATTGGCCGGGGCAGGGGCAACCAATGGTTTGCTGCCAAAGATGGCGGGGAAATGTTCTTTGCCGGAATTGAAGTGCGCGGTTGGACATCGGTGCGAAAGATAAAGGATGGGGAGACGACCGACAATCTCTTCGGGTTCCTGACCTGTCCGCCAAATGCCGAAGTGAAAGTCGTTCACCCAAAGGCCATGCCGGTCATACTGACATCTGCCGACGAGTGGGCAGCCTGGATGAATGGGGTGCCGGCGAGCGAAATGCAGAGACCATTGCCAGACGGATCACTGGTCTTAACAGACGCTCCGCCTGATTGATGCGAGGTCATCGACGTCAACCGTTTTTCGAACCTGATGTGTGGACCGGCACGGCCAGCACTGATGTCTTGGAGCCATTGAGGGAGAAGCGCGGAAACCCATCGGGGCTCGCGGCGTCGATACTTCGGGCTGCATTCAGAAGCCGGATATACGTCAGTACTTGTGATCGCCGATCCAGAACCAAACAGACTGTTGCATTAGCACGGGGGCCATATACGTCTACATATGACAGCACCCTTGTGGCGGCACAAAAGCGCGACAGGTCCATAGCGCGTTTCTTGCCATCTGTGCAAACCGCAGCATTGTGCCCTCGAGATTGCCGTCCGTTGAGTTGTCGGCATCGTTTTTCAGGACATCAGCAAACTGCCAAAAGTTCATAATCGAGGTCATATTCCCGTAACAGAACGGGGCTATGGAATGGCGCATGAAATGCGAATGAACAGTTGCCAGCATCGGCGCACAGCCACTACGATGGTATAATTAACAAATCTGGGGAGACTCGATATGATTATGAAGAACACTATGATGGCTAGTATTGCGGCCATGGTGACGGCAGCGCCCGCGCTTGCCCAAACCGAAGTTGAATTCTGGCACGCCTTTACAGGTCGTCTGGGCGAACTGGTCGCCGAGCAGGTCGAGACGTTCAATGGATCACAATCCGAGTATACCGTAACGGCGACACACAAAGGCAATTATTCAGAAACGCTGAACGCAGGCATCGCCGCGTTTCGTGCGGGCGAGCAACCCGATATCCTGATGGTGTTCGAGGTTGGCACCGCCACAATGATGGCCGCCAAGGGTGCGATCAAGCCGGTCTATGAAGTCATGGCCGATGCTGGCGCCGAATTCGACAAGGACGCCTATATCGGATCGGTAAGCGGCTATTACACTACCAGCGATGGCGAGATGCTGTCGCTGCCGTTCAATGCCTCAACGCCCGTTTTGTGGGTCAACCGTGATGCTTTGGCCGCTGCCAACATAGACCCGGACGTCGATCTGAGCACATGGGAGCAGGTCGGCGAGGTGCTCGATACGCTCAAGGCGTCGGGCAATACCTGCCCACTGGTCACGGCATGGCAAAGCTGGATTCATCTCGAAAACCTGAGCGCGTATCACAACGTTCCCTTCGCGACCAAGGCCAACGGATTTGACGGTGTGGATACCGAACTGGCCTTCAATGGTCCGGTTCAGGTCAAGCATATCGAAACCTTGGGTCAGTGGGCCAAGGACGGTAAGTTCATCTACACAGGTCGTCGCAATGAAGGGGGTGCAAACTTCCGCGGCGGTGAATGTGCGCTCTTTACCGAAAGCTCTGCCGGGTATGCGGGCATCAAAGCTGAAGCAGAGTTTGAATTTGAAGTGCGGCCTCTGCCGTATTGGTCGGATGTCGAAGGTGCGCCGCAGAACACCATTATCGGTGGGGCGTCTCTCTGGGTCATGGCCGGGCAATCGGACGAAGAATACAAAGGCGTTGCGGCGTTTCTGAATTTCCTGTCCTCGCCCGAAATTCAGGCCAAGTGGCATCAGGACACGGGCTATCTGCCGATCACTGCGGCGGCGTCCGACCTGACCCGCGAGCAGGGGTTTTATGACGCCAATCCCGGTACGGATATCGCCGTGACGCAGATGACCACCAACGCACCGACCGAAAACTCCAAGGGGCTCCGTCTGGGATCGTTCGACCAGATCCGTGGTATTATCGACGAAGAGCTTGAGGCTGTTTGGGCCGGTGACAAGGACGCGCAGAGCGCACTCGACACAGCCAAGCAGCGCGGCGACGAATTGCTACGTCGCTTTGAGCAAGCCAACCGCTAAGGGCATCGCCGCGTCCCTGTAATGGGGGCGCGGCATTCTCATGGAAAAGCGCGTTACCTTCAAAGGCATCTGGTTGCCATTGCTGTTGGTCCTTCCGCAGCTTGTGGTGACGGCCGTCTTCTTTTTCTATCCTGCGGGGCAAGCAGTTTACCAATCGCTGTTCATTCCGGACCCGTTTGGCCTTTCGATGAAATGGGTCGGGCTTGGTAATTTCGAGTATCTCTTGGGCAACGCCTATTACCGGGCAAGTTTTGTCACGACCGCCGTTTTCTCAATTCTGGTGACGGTCGTGTCGATGGGCGTCGCACTTTACCTCGCTGTACTGGCCGACCGGTTGATCAAGGGCTCGGGCGTGTATCGCACACTTCTGATCTGGCCCTACGCCGTTGCCCCTGCAGTTGCGGGTGTGCTCTGGCTTTTCATGTTCAACACCCGTGTTGGTGTCGTGACCTGGTATCTGGGCATGTTGGGATATGACTGGAACCACGTTTTGAACGGGGACGAGGCAATGGGCCTTGTTGTCGTGGCCTCTGCTTGGGGGCGTATCAGCTATAACTTCTTGTTTTTCCTTGCTGGTTTGCAGGCCATACCGCGCAGCGTGATCGAAGCCGCCGCGATTGATGGCGCGCGGTTCTGGACAAGGTTCCGCACCATCGTCTGGCCGCTTTTGTCGCCCACGACGTTTTTCCTTTTGGTGGTCAACATCGTCTATGCGTTCTTTGAAACCTTCGGCGTGATCCACACCATCACCGGGGGCGGGCCGCAGCAATCGACGACCATCCTTGTCTACAAGGTCTTTTCGGACGGGTTTGTCGGACAGGATTTGGGCTCGTCTGCCGCGCAGTCGGTGATTTTGCTGGTGATTGTCGGCGCCCTGACGATTGTGCAGTTCAAGTTCATCGAACGCCGGGTGCATTACTGATGGCGGGGATGGTTGAAAAGCGCGGGGCAGGGTACTGGATGACCCACTTGGGGTTGATCATCGGGTTGCTGTTCATCTTCTTCCCGATCTGGCTGGCCTTTGTGGCCTCGACCGTGACGCAGGACGCGATCATCAAGCCGCCGATGCCGTTGATGCCTGGTGATCAGTTCTTCGAGAATTACCGCAGGGCGCTGGTGTCGGGCATCAATGCGCCCGTGGCGTTGATGATGCTGAATTCGATGGTCATGGCGCTGGGGATTGCCTTGGGCAAGATCGCAATTTCATTGCTGTCAGCCTTTGCCATTGTCTATTTCAAGTTTCCGGGGCGACGTTTGTTTTTCTGGCTGATCTTCCTGACGCTGATGTTGCCGGTCGAGGTGCGGATCGTGCCGACCTATCAGGTGGTGGCGAATTTCGGGATGCTGAACAGCTATTCAGGCCTGATCTTTCCGCTGATTGCCTCGGCCACGGCGACATTTCTGTTTCGGCAGTTTTTCATGACCGTGCCGGATGAATTGGCCGAAGCCGCGCGCGTTGATGGGGCGCGGCCGATGCGGTTTTTCTGGGACATCCTGCTCCCGATGAGCCGGACGAACATTGCGGCTCTGTTTGTGATCCTGTTCATTTATGGCTGGAATCAGTATCTTTGGCCGCTTTTGATCACTACCGATCCGTCGATGAACACCATCGTCATGGGCATCAAACAGATGTTCCCGTCAGGCGATGATTTTGCCCATTGGCCTACGATCATGGCCACGTCAATTCTGGCGATGATCCCGCCTGTGATCGTCGTGATATCCATGCAAAAGCTGTTTATCCGCGGCCTTGTAGACAGCGAGAAATAAGACATGGCAACAGTTGGCCTGAGCGGCATCAAAAAGACATTCGGCAAGACCGAGGTGATCCATGGCATTGATGTCGAGATCGAGGATGGCGAATTCATCGTGATCGTCGGACCGTCGGGCTGTGGCAAATCAACCTTGTTGCGCATGGTCGCGGGGTTGGAGACAGTGACAGGTGGCGAGGTGCAGATTGGTGGCGCGCGTGTGAACGAGCGTGAGCCGATGGACCGTGACATCGCGATGGTGTTCCAGAACTACGCGCTCTATCCGCATATGTCGGTGTTCGACAACATGGCCTATGGATTGAAAATCGCCGGCACGCCCAAGGCCGAGATCGCAGAGCGGGTCGGCGAGGCCGCAACGCTCTTGCAATTGGAGGACTATCTGCAACGCCGACCGCGCGAGTTGTCCGGGGGGCAACGCCAGCGCGTTGCAATGGGGCGGGCCATCGTGCGCAAACCGTCGGTGTTTCTGTTTGACGAGCCATTGTCGAACCTCGACGCCAAGCTGCGGGTTCAAATGCGTCTTGAGATCAAGCAGTTGCAAAGGCGGTTGGGGGTCACGTCGCTCTATGTGACGCATGATCAGGTTGAGGCGATGACGCTGGCTGACCGAATGATTGTGATGAACGCCGGTCGTGCCGATCAGATTGGTGCGCCGCTGGAGGTTTATGCCAATCCGCAGACCGAATTCGTTGCGGGCTTCATTGGTTCACCGCCGATGAATTTCCTGCCTGCCGGGATCGCTGCGCAAGCGCCCGGCGATGCAAGAACGCTTGGTATCCGGCCTGAAAACCTTCGGATTGAGCCGACGGGCGCACCGGCCACCGCGATCTATAATGAAGCTCTTGGCGCCGAAACGCTGGTTCATGTTAACCTTGCACAAGGCAAACAGGTAACTGTTCGCCAAGATGCTGCCGCGCCTTTGCCTGAGGAAGGATCAGAGGTTCATCTGGTCTGGAATGCACAGGATCAGATATTTTTTGACGCGCAGGGCAAACGGTGCTGATCATTGCGGCAATGTCTAGGCTCTGGCCTCAATCCCCATTTTCCCAAACGCATAACCGGCGCCGCGCACCGTGCGGATCGGGTCATTTCGCTCATCTGTTCGTCGCTAAATCGTGCCTTCACATTGATGGCTGTATCGGGGCGCATGCAGAAATAGCCGCGAAGAATCGAGCCAAGCTTACTGGATTGGATCGCGCCTATTTCGTTACCTGCAACTCGTACAAATGGTCGCACGCCCCTTCGAGGTCGTGGGGGCTGATCAGGACCTAAAAACTACACACTGATACATTCGCACTGAGCCAAGCGCATGTGAACATCAGGCCCCACGTAGTGGGCTTTACGCAGGCCCTGATGGATTTTGCAGTAACCACCCACCGTTGCCGGTCTTTGTGGTTATTCGAGGCACCTTGTCTCAATGCACCGTCGCGTGCATTTGATCATCGTGCGATGGTCTGTTTCCCCGCAGGGACATGCGTTTAAGGGCAAGCCCAAAGGTTTCGGCCAGGCTGGTGAGGCTGGGCGCAACATCCGCACGCACGATTGTCGTCGCGATCAACATGGCATCCTCGAAATCACCGGAACTTGCGACACCGATGAAATTGGCAAAGCACGATTCGTCCGACCCAAGGCATTTGCAGCGTAGACCGTGACGCATGAGAGGACGCCGTCCGTGGTGCGCGCAAAGGCGGCAGATCTGTTCAAATGCGCGAAGTGCTAATTCGCCTTCCTTGGGGTCGAGCCCGGTTGCAAGATCGTTCCAGATCTGGGCCTGCTGTTCGGTGCCTTCGTTCCACAGACGCAGATACAGCACTGCGGTGGCCTCGACCGGATCAAGCTCGGAAACATAGCCGACGGGCGTGCTGCCTCGGGTTTTCGCAGCAACGCTCATTTTGTCAGGAGCAGCTTGTCTGTGCGCGTAATCCGCAAGGTGTAGAGGTTCTCGCCGAGCCGGATATTTACTTTTTGCGCCCCATTCATCAACTCTTTGGCGTCGTGGCTGGGCATTGCGTTGGGGCGGCCGGTTTGAATTCCGTTACTGTTCTGATTGGTCATGGCATCATCTCGCAGTCGGTGGTGACCCGGTCGAGAAGCCATTCGCAGTCGGGGATTTGCATGAGGCGTTCGCTGGCGACGATCTCCCAGAGATCAACAAACCACGCGGCACGGCGATGTTCTTGCATCCTGTAAGTTGTGGGTGTTTCCAAATTCTGCATCTTTCCGCTCCGATAAGGGTCACGGGCTTCCCGGACTTCATGGTCGGGGTGGCTGGTGCTGACTTATAATTGACTAAAATAGTCGGATACTGTCAATCCGATTCTTTTTGTCGGATTCGGCGGTTTTGAACGAATCCAACATCGGACGCTCAACGGTGGAAAAAATTAAGCACGCGAAAACAGTGAGATGAGAGGGGCTTGTGGCAATTTCGCGCATGAGATCACTGCACGCTTGATTAGTTGATTGTTTTGGTCAGAATAGGCCGCGCAACACAATGAGGGCCAACTACGTGATCGTTTGTAGCTGCCAGAACATCTCAGACCGCGACATACATGCTGCGATAGACTGGATGCGCGCTTCGGATGAGGGCACGATCATCACGCCCGGCAAGGTCTACCATGCCCTTGGCAAGACGCCGGAATGCGGCGGTTGCATGAAACTCTTTGTTGCCTCCATGCGCACGAACTCTAAACTGGAAGTACCTTTCGAGCTTCGCGGCTTGAAAACACCAGCCAGTAGGAGGGAGCGCTATGAAGGGCGATAAGAAGGTTATTGAATACCTTAACAAGGCATTGCGGGTCGAGTTGACTGCGGTGAGCCAGTTCTGGCTCCACTATCGGCTTCAGCAGGACTGGGGTTATGGCAAATTGGCCAAGAAGATGCGTGAGGAATCCATCGAAGAGATGGAGCATGCCGACAAGCTGATTGATCGGATCATTTTCCTGGAAGGGCACCCCAATCTGCAAACGCTCGACCCTCTCAGGATTGGCGAAAACGTCCGCGAGACGTTGACCTGTGATCTCGAAGCCGAAATGGAAGCGGTCGCCCTATATAACGAGGCTCGCAAGGTTTGCGCTGACGCCGGGGACTATGCTTCGATGAATCTGTTTGAAGAGCTGATCGGGGACGAACAGGGCCACATCGACTTTCTGGAAACCCAGATCGGGTTGCTGGATGAGATAGGGGCGCAAAATTATGGTCAGCTCAACGCCAATTCGGCAGACGAAACCGAATAGGTCGCAATCTTACCGTTTGAGAAAAATGGGGCGCAGCAAAGAGCGCCCCAAATTTTTTTGCGCACTGGTTATTGCCCAGAAAGCTATTGCTCTTGTGAAGCCTATTGCCCGGCCAAGTGCCTTGACGGCGCGGTTCGTGCGCATCCCGTCCCCTTCCAATCCTCATGAGCAAGGGTTGGCTGAAAACTGCTGTTGGACATAGTTTTCTTGATTACAGAACCGGGAGGCTTGCGCTCTCCAATTAAGTTGACTATTTTTGTCGATATTGAGGATCGCACGACGATCATGGCGCACCAGCAACTGTGGCCCTTCCGCCCCTAGCCAGACGCACCCCTAATGACGCGATGAGAAGGAGAGCCAAATTGGCTGAAGCAACCGCTATTTCTGTGACCGAAATCAAGGCAGCAAGGGCCGAGAACCCAAAGATGCGCGACCGCGACCTGGCCGACAGCCTGGGCATTTCCGAAGCTCAGCTTGTTGCGGCGGATGTCGGTGACACGGTGACGAGAATCACTGCAGACATGGACCGGGTCATGCCCGCAATTGGCCGACTTGGAGAGGTCATGGCACTGACCCGCAACGAAAGCTGCGTGATCGAGAAGGTCGGAGAATACGACAACTATACGCCCGGACCGCACGCGGGCCTGATCGTCAATGAAGAGATCGATCTGCGGATGTTTCCCAAACACTGGGTTCATGGGTTCGCAATCGAGCAGGAGACCGAGCGCGGCCCGCGCCGCACGATCCAGGTGTTCGATGCTGCTGGTGATGCTGTGCACAAGGTGTTCCTGCGGGAAGCCTCGAATCTTGCGGCATGGCCAGAGATTGTCGAAGAGTTGAAGATTGAAGATCAGTCAAACACGCTTGTCGTCGAGCCCCGAAAATCGACCGAGCCCGCCAAGGGCGACCCCGATAAGGCCGAGAAGCTGCGTGAAGAATGGGACAAGATAACCGACACCCATCAGTTCCTGATCATGACGCGACGGTTGAAGATGAACCGGCTCGGTGCTTACCGCATCGCGGGCGAGCCTTATGCCCGGCGGCTTGAAAACAGCGTTATCGAAGAGCTTCTTAACAAGGCGGCAGAGACGGCAACACCGATCATGGTGTTCGTCGGCAATATGGGCTGCATCGAAATCCACACCGGACCGGTCAAGAAGATCGCCGAAGTGGGGCCGTGGATCAACGTTCTTGATCCCGGGTTTGATCTGCACCTGCGCAAGGACCACATTGCCGAGGTCTATGCCGTGACCAAGGCAACCCGCCGTGGTGATGCAATCTCGGTCGAAGCGTTCGATGCGGAGGGCGGGCTGATCGCGCAGTTCTTTGGTGTGTTGCGCGGCGAGGACGGCGCTCGGGGATGGAATGAATTGGTCGCAGGTTTCGAAACCCGCAAAGAACCGGTGCGTGCATGAGATACACGCATCCCTTTTTCTGGACCCAGTTTGCCCTGTGCCTGCTTGTCTCGATCTTCGTCGTGGCAGCGGCACAGGCCGGGAAGGCAGAAAAAGCCGCCAATCGCATCGTGTCGGTCGGCGGCGCCATAACCGAAATTGTCTATGCGCTTGGCGAAGAGGATCGCCTTGTGGCGCGCGATACGACATCGAACTATCCGTCTGAGGTGCGCGCGCTTCCGGATGTGGGCTATATCCGGCGGCTGTCGCCCGAGGGTATTCTTTCCGTCAATCCTGACATGCTCATTACCCAAGAGGGTGCCGGCCCGGTGGAGAAAGTGGAGCTTCTTCGCGAGGCGGCCATTTCGTTGGTCGAAATTCCCGAAGGTTACACAACTGACGCCGTGATAACCAAAATCATGACTGTGGCTGAAGCATTGGGCGTTCCCGAAAAGGGCGCAGCACTTGCCGAGCAAATTCGCAGTGATCTGGATGCGGCCGCGGCGTCGACCGAAGGCATGCGTGACAAACGGGTGCTTTTCATCCTGACGATGGCCGGTGGCCGTATCATGGTCGGCGGTCAGAATACCGCAGCGCAAGGTATCATCGAACTTGCAGGGGCGACGAATGCCGCAAGCGGATTTGACGATTACAAGACCATGACCGACGAAGCCATCATTCAAAGTGGCGCCGATGTGATCCTCTTGATGGACAGCAAGGATAGTCGCCGCGTCACCGATGAACAGTTGTTTTCCCACCCGGCCATTGCCGCCACGCCCGCAGGGCAGAACAGATCGGTCGTGCGAATGGACGGGATGAAAATGCTGGGCTTTTCGGTGCGCACCGCACAGGCGATCACCGAATTGTCTCGGGCATTGCGAGAAGCGGGAAGCTGACGCGGCATGAGCACCCTGACTCAAGACATCGCCGGCGCGGTTTTGCCCGGCGACAGAAGCCACAAGGCGCGGGCGCTGGCCATTGCTCTTTTGGTGATGCTGTTCTTCGCGGCGTTGCTGAGCCTTGGTGTCGGGGCCACCAATGTTTCGATTTGGGATGTGGTGCGCAGCCTGACAACGACACATGAACTGACACCGCGCGATCATATCGTGCTTTACGAGATCCGGATGCCGCGCACGGTGATGGGAATGTTGGTCGGGGCAGCCCTCGCGGTATCGGGGGCGGTGATGCAGGGGTTGTTTCGCAATCCCCTGGCCGACCCCGGTCTGGTCGGGGTCAGTGCCGGTGCCGCGTTGGGGGCGATTTCGGCCATCGTGCTGGGCGCCTCGCTTCCGGCGGCGATTTCCGCTGTGCTGGGATATTATCTTGTGCCTGTGGCAGCCTTTGTCGGGGCCTGGTGTTCGACGATGATCCTTTATCGCATTTCGACCCGCAGGGGGCAGACGTCGGTGGCGACAATGTTGTTGGCGGGGATCGCGCTGGGTGCGTTGACCGGTGCGCTTTCGGGCGCGCTGACTTACATCGCCAATGATGCAGAACTCAGAACCTTGACCTTCTGGAGCATGGGCTCGATCGGCGGGGCGACCTGGACCAAGGTTCTCGCGGCGGCTCCGCTGATCCTGATTTCACTGGCGGTTTCGCCCTTTCTGGCGCGCGGGCTGAACGGTCTGGCGCTTGGCGAGGCGGCCGCTTCGCATATCGGGATCCCGGTCCAGCGCCTGAAGAACACCGCGATCCTGATGGTCGCAGGGGCGACCGGTGCCGCGGTCGCGGTGAGTGGTGGGATCGGTTTCGTGGGCATTGTTGTGCCACATCTTCTGCGCCTGATGGTGGGGCCGGATCATAAGTATCTGTTGTTGAATTCGGCACTGTTGGGCGCGGCGCTTCTGCTTTGCGCCGATGTGATCAGCCGGGTTGTCATCGCCCCGGCCGAGCTTCCGATCGGGATAGTCACCGCCACGCTGGGCGGGCCGTTCTTCCTTTGGATACTGCTGCGGCAACGCGGCCTTCTGGACATGTGACCATGCAGTTGAACGCTGAACAGATCACCATCTCATATGGGGCGCGCGAGATCCTGCACGCGGTCAATCTCACCGCGCAGTCCGGTGAGGTGACAGCTATTGTCGGGCCGAACGGGTCGGGCAAGACGACACTTCTGCGCGCCCTGACCGGCGAGTCCGACTACAGTGGGACGGTTACGCTGAATGGCCACGATATCGCGACGGCCAAACCATGGAACCTGGCGGCGATCCGCGCCGTGCTGCCCCAAGCCACGCCGCTTGCCTTCCCCTTCACCGTGGTCGAGGTGGTGCGGCTTGGTTTGAGCCGCGCCAGATCGGCGGAAACGAATGGGTTGATCGGTCAGGCGCTGTACCGGGTGGGGCTGAACGGGTTTGAAGGTCGCTTCTATCAGGAACTGTCGGGGGGCGAGCAACAGCGTGTGCAACTGGCCCGTGTTCTGGCCCAGGTCTGGACTGCGCTCGAAGATGGTGAGCCGCGTTGGCTGTTTCTGGATGAACCTGTGTCGGCACTTGATATCGGTCACCAGCTTCAGGTGATGCAGATCGCCCGCGATTACGCCGACGCCGGGGGCGGGGTTGTGGCGGTGATGCATGATCTGAACCTCACCTCGATGTTTGCAGACAGCGTGGCGTTGATTGCCGAAGGCCATGTCCTTTGCCAGGGCGCGCCGGAATTGGTGTTGCGCGATGACCTGCTGAGCCGCGCCTATCGCTGCGACGTGCGGGTCAATTCGGCCCCGTCCAAGGGCACGTACATACTGCCGCATGCGGCTCGAATGGCGGCGCAATAGCATGAGCGATCTGATGGCCATACCGATCCTGCTGTCTCCTGATATCGCGGCGACGCGCGACTATGCTCAAACGCTGGGTTTTGATGTCGAAGAGTGGAATGACTATGCCATTTTGCGCGGTTACGGGATCGAGCTGCACTATTCCCGGACCACTCGCCCCGAGGTGTGCTCTGAAACCAGTTGCTACATTCGTGGCGGCGGTATTCTGGATGTGCATGCGGCACTGGCTGCTCGTGGTGCTCCGCGTTTGTCCAAGATCGTCAGCCGTGCCTGGGGCATGACCGAATTCTATTTGCATGACCCGCACGGCAACCTGCTCAAGTTCGGTATGAGCACTGATGAATTGCCCGATGGGCACAGTTTTCCTGAGGAATGAGAGTGATGGATATTGTTGCACGCTGGACCGAGGTTCAGGAGTTTCTGATTAAGGGTGGCCCGGCGATCTGGGCGATTGCCGCGTTGTCTGTGCTCACCTTGGCGCTGATCCTGTGGAAAGTCTGGCGGCTTGTCTTGATGGGGGCGTGGGCCGGGCGACAATCCGAGAAGGCTGTTTGCAGATGGGAGGACGGAGATATATCTGCGGCCCGCGATATCGTCGCCAAGCGCGGTTCGATCAGGGCCGTGGTGGTGCGCACTGCGATGGACGCCCGCACCAACCCAGAGTTCACCGATAGCGAGGCGCGCGAGGAGATTCAGCGCGTTGCCAAGAACCAGTTGCTGCGGGCGCGGTCCGGATTGCGGGCGCTGGATCTGATTGCAACGATTGCGCCCCTTCTGGGCCTGCTTGGCACCGTTCTGGGCATGATCACCGCGTTCCAGACCCTTCAGGAAGCCGGGTCGCGCGCCGATCCTGCCGCCCTTGCCGGTGGGATCTGGGAAGCACTTCTGACCACCGCTGCAGGCATGGCCGTGGCAATCCCGGCGGGTGTCGCGCTGGCCTGGTTTGAAAGCGTGGCCGACCGGGCGCAGGGCGACATGGAAGACGCCATCACCCGCGTGCTGACGCGCAAGCCGAAAGAGAGGCCAGCCCACTTGGCGGCGGCTGCCGAGTAAGCCAGAGAGAATATCCATGAACCTTGGCCCCACAACCGCACGGCGCAAGCCCAGCCTGACACCGATGATTGACGTGGTCTTTCTGCTGTTGGTGTTCTTCATGCTGGCTTCGCGCTTTGGTCAGGACGTGGTCATCGACCTTCCGATCAGTGCGGCCTCGGACAAACCCTATCAGGGCCCCCCGCGGTTGATCGACGTGCTGCCGGACGGTGTGCAACTGAATGGCGTCGACAAGGCGATGGAGGATCTGCTGCCGGAACTGGGGGCAATGATGCTGTCGCATACCGACGCCATCATCCTGCGCGCCAGGGACAAGGCCGATCTTCAGCGCGTGGTCGAGGTGATGGAGGCTCTTGGAAAGGCCGGTTACGAAACTCTGGTTCTGGTGGAGTAGTCAATGGACCTGCCGCGCCCCGCAAAACACCCCAGACGCGAAAGCGTCGTGCCGATGATCAATGTGGTCTTCCTGCTTTTGATTTTCTTCCTGATGACTGCGCAGATCACCCCGCCGGAACCGTTCGAGGTCAACCCGCCAGAGTCGAGCGCCAAAGCCCCGGCGGATGGAGATCGCATCCTCTATGTTTCGGCCGAAGGCGAGTTGGCATATGGCGATTTGAGAGGCGAAGCCGTTTTCGAAGGGCTCGGAGAATTCGGTGAGAACGAAGCATTGATGATCCGGGCTGACAAGGACGTCGAAGCCGGTCAGATCGCGGCCTTGCTACCCAAACTGGCAACCTATGGGGTGCACCGGGTCAAGCTTGTGTCGGCTATGCGGAGATAGGCAATGCGTGTTTTTTTCGAGATCACCGGTTTCGTCGCAGTTGCCATTGCCGCGCATATCGCGGTCTTGTCACCGCGCCAGATTGAAGGGCTGGAAGGGGCCGGTGCGCAGGGAGAATCGCTGTTGTCGATCAAGGCGTCTACGGCAAGCGTGGCGCAGATGGTCGAAAGCTGGGAAAATGTGCCCGAACTGTCTGTGGAAACCGAAGTGGTGATGAATACGCCTGAAACGGCTGCTGCTGAACCGCCGGTTTTGCACGAACCACAGGTCGAGCAGGTGCAGCGCATGGATGCCCCCACCATCGAGGCCATGCCGTCGATGGATTCTCCTACGGTTCCCGACTATCAGCAAAGGGCACCGAAACTGATGGCGCAGGTGCCACAGATGATGGCCCAACCCAGCATTTCGCCACCAACACCGCCGTCGCAACCGTCGACGGGCGAAATGGCTGTGCCGGATCACTCAGCCATTGTGCCGCCACCGCTGGTTTCCGCACCCTCGGCGCCGGCCTTGCCCAGCCTGGAGCGAACCAGTCCCGAGAGACTTCCGCAGGAAAAAGGCGCGGTCACGCATAGTGTGCGCCCGCAACTGCGGCCTGCCGAGCTGGAAGCGCAGGTCGCTTCCAAGCCGAAGCCAGCCGCGAAACCCAAGCAACGCGCGGTTTCCAAAAGCCAAAACAAAAGCCAGTCCACCAAGCCTGTTACCGCCAATAGATCTTCGCAAGCGAGCAAAAATTCGCAGGCACGGCTCGCCAAAGGCAGCGGTGGCGGTGCCGCCAAGGGCAACAATAGGAAATCGCAAACGGCCACGTTGTCCAAGTCGAAGAAACAATCTCTGATGGCCCAATGGGGCAGCCAGATTCGCTCGCGAATTGCGCGTCGCGCGCCACGTGGGGTCGGACGTGGCACGGCGTTGGTCACAATCACGGTTTCGGGCAACGGGTCTCTGCTTGGTGTGCGACTGGCAAAATCCTCGGGCAATGCCAAGCTCGATAAGCTGGCTGTTGGCGCAGTTCGCAACGCGGGTCGCTTTCCGGCAGCACCCAGGAAACTGGGTATTCAGAGGCACACATTTCAGTTGCCGGTGAAATCAAGATGAGCTTTGGGCCTGTTGCACCTTCTGGAAGGTGAAAAAACCGTGCCCTTTTGGTCTGCGCGTGAGGTTTGCGATCATGCGAATGCAATCGCCCAAGTCAAAATCGCTAACTAGGGGCGATTTCAAGGTAATGCATATTTGCTATTTATTACAGTTTTAGTCAGGATAATTCCGACTAATTTGATCAAGATCAAAGTTTTTGCTCAGCCAACCGAATACGACGACAAACAGTTTCGGTTTAATCCCAGCAAGACGCACACAGCCAGGCACCCCGATCTTCAGACAGAGATAAGCCCCAAGATAGCGGGCTAAAGGGAAATGGAGAGCCTGAATGAGTGTGTCATCAAAGAGAAAATTCGCGCTGAAGGGCATCTTGGTCAGCGGGCTTGCATCATTTGCCCTGATGCAGGCAACGCCAGCGATGGCCGAGCAAAAGAAGTCCGACGCGGGTGAGACAAAGATGGCCCAGACCTTGACGCCGCAGCAGCGCAAGCAGATGAAAATGAAGAAGATGCAAGCGCAGATGGCTAAGAATATGGCCAGCAAGATGCCTGCGGCGCAGCCGATCTATGACCCGGCGGGTGGCGACCATGGACGCAACCTCAAGCGCGATGACACGACCGAGTGCCTGCAGTGGTACGGTGGTCCCGCAGGCACTCTGGTGCCGCTTGCCATGTCTCCACCGCCGGTGCCGATGGAGGGCACGCATGGCATGGTCGGTGCAGGCTACAACGACGCCTGCGGGCGGGGCGAAGCGTTTCTTTCGGTATCCTCGCGACACAAGCGGTTGTTTTTCCGCGGGCAGGTCTATGGCGAGAATGTCGGGGCATACACCGCGCCGAGCGGCGCAATCGTCGACAATTCCAGCGACCGGCTGACCTATGGGATCGGGGCGGGATACCTTGCCGACAACGGGTCGTTTCTGAGTTTTGACATCAAGCAGATGCGCCGCGATGAAATCCGGTATGCCGGTGCCTCGGCCGATACGCGGCAGTTTGACCTCGACCGCTATGAAGTGGCTGGCAAGCTGGTTCTGGACCGGCCCGGACTCAGGGCGCTGACCTTCAATGCCAATTGGAATGAATTTACGCGGGTCAACGACAACTTCACCTATCGCACCGTTGCCGCTCCGCCGACCGAGGTGCGTTTGAAACGCGAAACCGCCAATGCGCGTTTGGCGCTGGAAGGCGGCGGCAAGCCGTTCCAATGGACACTTGGCTTGGAATACGCACTCGATCGACGCGATGGCACCCGCTACCAGGGCCCCGCGTTGGCGGCGCAATCACCGAACTTTGCTGACGCCGAGGTTTCCTCCGTGTCAGTCACCGGTGACGGGGTCTGGGCGCTGGCGCAGGATCGGCGGGTCAAAGCCGGGCTTCGGTTCGATTTCGTGGAAGCCTCGTTGGGCGGCATCGACCGCACCGGGCTTGTCACCGGCGGCGGAGCAACACCGACCCCGCGCCAGATGTTCATGGCGACTTATGGCTATGCCGGTGACGGATCGGCCTGCGAGGTCAATCCGAGCGCATATTTGCGGTATGAGCAGGACATGCAGGGGCCAGGCAAGGGCCAGTATTTTGCTGCGATGTCATACAAAACCCGAACCGCCAGCCCGTTCGAGCGGTATTTCACCTCGTTCACGCCACCGGTTGCGCCTTCGGTCTTCAATACATGGATCGGCAATCCGACATTGAAACCTGAAAAGCACCTGATGATCGAACTGGGCGCAGGTCGCAAGGTTGGTCCCTGGACACTGGCCGGGCGCGTTTATGGCGATCATGTCGGGGATTTCATCCTGTGGGATCGTGCGCGGGGGCAGGCCGGTGTTGCCCGTTCTGATGGTGCGAACATCTTTCGCAACGTGGATGCCTTCATTACTGGGTTGGAAGCATCGGCGAAATACGATTTCAACAACGGCTTATGGGCCGGGGCTGACATGTGGCTGACCCATGGCAAGAACCTGACCGACAACCGTCCGATCGGGCAGATACCGGCGGCCGAGGCAGCGCTGAAGCTGGGTTGGTCGAAAAACCAGTGGTCGGTGCAGAGTAAGCTGCGCCTTGTCGCCAAACAAAACCGGCTAGACAGTTCCATGGCCACGGGATCGGGCGTCGATGGCAACGGTTCTGGCGGCTATTCGGTGCTCGACCTTGAGGCCACCTGGAATCCCAAGCCCAATCTGGCGGTCAGTTTCGGCGTCGATAACGTCCTCGACAGAGACTATGTGCCGCTGATCGAGCGTTCCGACATCAGCGACCCGTCCCTGTTCAACCCGATGGCTCCGGGCCGCAGTGTGTGGATCAAGGCCACGATGCGGTTCTGAGCCGAGACGACTTAATAACCCAGCCGCGCAACAGGTGGCGCACTTGGCCGGGGCAGCGACAAGATGAGGAGTTTGCATTGAAATACTCAACAGTAAAATGCTTCCGCGTGACACTGGCAGGGGCCGTTCCGGTCGCTGCCAGCTAGGCCACGGGGCTGGCAGATAACCGGGACAGAGCAAAGTCATGCGCAAAATAAAAACAATGTTGCTCCATCTTCTGATGCTGTTGGTCCTGCTGACGCTGGCCGGTGCCATCGCCACATGGCGCGGAGGTCTTTTTCCCTTCGATCCGCGTTACACGGCGCTGGTGACCGGCGGCGGGCTGGCGATGCTGGCCATGGGCTGGGGCCTGATCTGGCTTGTTCCGGTTCTGTTGTCAGCACTTCTGGCGCGCACGGGCTTGCGTCTGCTGCTTTGGCCACTGGCCCTGTTGGCGATGGTCGCCCTGCATGCATGGCTTGGGAGCGAGCGTGGCTTCCTGCCGATGTCCGAACTGGGATGGGCGGGTGCCTTGCTGCTCTATGCGGTTCCGGTGGCTCTGGCTGTGGTGACCGGCTCGGCCATTGGAGAAATCTTACGCCCAACGCCCCGAACCAACAAAAAGACGCCTGGGTAATTGTCTGGGACATATAAACATCAATGCCCAGGCCGGCAGAAAAGGCCGGGCAGACACCAAGGAGACACAAGATGTCACTAAATACCGTCACACGCCGCAATGTCATGCTGGGTGCTGCTGCAAGTGCCGTAGTGCTTGGCGCGCCTTTGCCACTGCGCGCCGCGTCCAAGCTGGAGACCTTGGCGCTCTGGGGTCCGCCCGCAGGTCCGTCGATCACCCTGAGCCATGCCGTCGCGCGTAATATGTTTGGCGACATCGCGAATGAGACGACAATGAACGCCTGGCGCACCCCGGATGAACTGCGTGCCGGGCTGACATCAGGGCGCATGCAGCTGTCGGTGGTGCCGGTCCAGGCCGCCGCGCGGCTTTATAACAAGGGTTTTCCAATCAAACTTGTCAATGTGATGACCGACGGGCTTTTGTATATCCTTACGGGCAACACCGAGATCAAGACGATCGCCGATCTGAAGGGGCGCCATGTGGCCGTGCCTTTCCGCTATGACGTGCCCGAGATCATCTTTGGCCAGTTGCTGCACCATCACGGGCTGGACTCCGAAACGGATCTGAAGATCTCCTATGTCGGCACGCCGATCGAGGCGATGCAGCTGCTGATGGCGGGGCGGGTAGATGCCGCGCTAACCGCCGAACCGGCCAGTAGCGCGGGGATAGCCATGGCCAAACAGGCGGGCAAGGGGCTTCGCCGGGCGATTGACCTGCAGCAGGCCTTTGGCGACATGACGGGCGCCGCGCCGGTCGTTCCTCAGGCCGGGCTTGCTGTGACCCAGAGCTTCCTTGATCAAAGTGGGGATGCGCTGCCCGCAATCCAGTCGGTGATCGAAAAGGCCACCGCCGAGGTGGTGGGTGATCCCAAGGGGGCTTCGCTGGAGTTGGCCTCGCAAAACCTGGGGATG
The DNA here is from genome assembly GCA_021555075.1 of Rhodobacteraceae bacterium LMO-JJ12. Lineage (NCBI taxonomy): Bacteria > Pseudomonadati > Pseudomonadota > Alphaproteobacteria > Rhodobacterales > Paracoccaceae > Rhodobacteraceae bacterium LMO-JJ12. The sequence continues at coordinate 2,347,869 of JAKGBX010000001.1, read as the reverse complement.
CCGGCCCCGCTTCTGGCGGCGTCGATAGCCAGTTCGAACCTTGTGGCGCGATCTGCTTCCGAAGCCCGCGCCGATGTGGAGCGGATGCTGAACGCCATGGGCGCACCGGATTTCAAGAATCTCGGCGGGAAAATGCCGGATGACGGGTTCTATCTCTGAGAACGAAGGCAAGGTGAGGTCGCCCGACGGGCGGCCCACATGATCCAGCAAGGCGCCAGACCATGACCGACCGACCCAAACCTCATCCTATCCTTTCCAGACTCGTTGATCGGGCGGGCAGGGTCCTCGAATTTCTCTGGTCCGGTTGGGCCGGGGTTGCTGCCCTTTGCCTGTTGGCTGCCGTCTGGCAAGCCGGGCACGAGGCCTATGGCCCCTTCATCTTGACGTCACCGGTCGAAACCATCCGTGCAATCGCTGCTCTGGTCGTCGATCCCGAGGCTTGGGCGATCGGGGCGCTGACGCTGCAACGGGCGATCACCGGGTTCTTTATGGTGGCCGGGGCCGGTGTTGCGATTGGTGTGGTGGCGGGCTACTCCCCGGCAACTATGCGCATTGCCGCGCCACTGATCACAGTGCTCATGGGGGTGCCGCCGATTGCGTGGATCGTGTTGGCAATGATCTGGTTTGGCGGGTCCGATGCAACGGTGCGCACCGTGATCCTTGTCTCGGCATTGCCTGTGGTCTTCATGGGGGCGGCGCGTGGCATCACCACCCGTGACCGGTTGCTTGATGATATGGCCCGTGCCTTTGGCGCAGGATGGCTGCGCCGTTTTCTGAGCGTTGGGTTGCGCCAGACCACGACCACGCTTTTTCCGGCGCTGACGCTTGCGCTGGGGACCTCCTTCAAGGTTGCGGTCATGGCCGAGCTTCTGGCCAATGCGGGCGGGATCGGTGGTGCGCTGGCCCTGGCGCGGATCAATCTCGACATTGCCGAGGCGCTGGCCTGGGTGACGATTGCGGTGATCTTGTTGATCGTCGTGGAATACACGCTGGTTCAGCCGGTCAAGGCCGAGGTCGACCGCTGGCGCCACGCGGCCCAGCCATGGGGGGTCAAACGATGAGCGTGCTGCGCATGAGCCGGATCGGTCACGCCTTTCTTGGCAGAACGATCCTCGATGAAATCAATCTCGATGTTCAGCGGGGCGAGATCGTGGCGCTTGTTGGCCCGTCCGGCTCGGGAAAATCGACGTTGGCGCATATTGCTGCCGGGTTGACCGATCCGCGTTCGGGGCGGATCGAACGGTCCTATACCCGCCAAGCGATGATCTTCCAGGACCCGGCACTGATGCCGTGGAAGACGACCGAGGGGAATATTGACTACGTGCTGAAACTGGCGGGGCATTCAAGGGCCGAAAGGCGCAGCCGGATCGCCGAGGCCATGGCTCAGGTTGCCCTCCTGGACGAAGACCTTGCGAAATATCCGGTCGAACTGTCCGGCGGGATGCGGCAGAGGGTGGCGATTGCCCGTGCCCTGGCGGTGCGGCCCGATTTCATCTTCTTTGACGAGCCATTTACCGCGCTCGACGTGGCGCTGCGGCGGCGGATGCAGGATCTGGTGATCGAAACCTGTGCCGATGGCAAGCTTTCGGGTCTGTTCATCACACATGACCTGTTCGAGGCTGCACGTATCGCCCACCGTATCGCCGTGCTCGATACCCGTGGCAGCGGCATTCTGGGTGACCGGTCACTGGCGACGCCACCGCGCGAGCGCAGCGAGGCCGAGGTGAGCGACTGGGTTCAGCAGGGGATGCGCCAGGACCCGATCTTTCGCCATATCCATGATGTTGATGAAAGGCAGATCGCATGAGCTGTAGCCACGCCTGTGACAATGCCAAACGGCGCCTTCCGACAACCCTGATCGGTGTACTTGGGGACGAGGGCTTCCGGCTGTTCATCCCGCTGGCCGCGACCTATGCGGCGCTGTTTCCCTTGCTATGGGTGCTGGCCTGGGGGTTCGACCTGCCGCTGGCGCGCACCGTGCCGCCGGCGCTCTGGCACGCGCACGAGATGATTGTGGGGGCTTTCGGGGCCGCGCTGATCGGGTTTTTGACCACCGCCGCGCCGGAATGGACCGATACCCAACCACCTCGTGGCCGGGTGCTCTGGGCGCTGGCGGGGCTGTGGGGGATAGGTCGGCTTGTCGGTCTTTTGGGCTGGGACGGGTTGAGCGCAGTGGGCGCATTGGTGGATTTTTCCTGGATGGCGGCGCTGATTGTCTGGGTGCTGTGGCTGTCCTGGCAACGCCGCAGCGACCGGCTGATCGTATTTGCCTTCTGGGGAAGCATTTTGGGCGGCTGTGTCGCGGTGGGGCGGGTCGGTTTCATTCTCGGTCACATCGAACTTGCGACAAAGGCAATTCACCTTGCCGGTTTTGCCTTCCTCGGGCTGCTGGGGCTCACCCTGACCCGGGTCACGGTGCCGGTGACAAATCTTGTTCTCGATCCTAGCGAACGAACTTCGCCCTATCGGCCCCATCCGGGGCGGATGCACTTGGCGCCGGGACTGGTCCTTGTCGCGATGGTCGGCGATGCCGTGGGGCTGAGCCCGGCGGTGTCGGGCTATTTGATTATCGCAGCCGGGGCAGCGTTCATGGACCGGGTGTCCGAGGCCTTCATCGGCCGCGAGGCCGCACGGGCCGAAATCATGATGCTGGCCGGGTCCAGCGCGCTTGCGGGGATTGGTCTGATGATGGCCGGGGCGGCCCGGTTGGATGCGCCCTGGCCCGAGGTCACGGGGCTGCATATCGCCTTCATGGGGGGGCTCGGGCTTGGCGTCTATACGATCTTCAGCATTGTCGGTTTGATGCACACGAACCGCCCGCTCGGCCTGTCGCGCCGCACCCGGATCGGTGCTTTGGTCCTTGTCGGTTCGGTCATGCTGCGGGTGCTGCCGGATATGGGTATTGACGTGCCCGGTCCGCTCCATGGGATCGCAGCCGTGCTTTGGGCCGGGTCTTTCCTGCTCTTGCTGCATACCTATTGGCCTGCCTTGTCCGGCGCAGGAGATACTGACGAGCGAGGATGATATCCTTATTTCCGACTTTTATTGTCGGAAATTGATTTCGATCAAGGTTTGCGCGCCAATGCCCGTTAATGCTCTCTTTTGAGCAAGCAGGGACACCCTGCGCTGATCCCTCAGCTAAACGCCAGGTCCGATCACGCTCAACCTCTTTTAGGTTGTCGAAAGGAAATGGCGTAATGTGGCTTTGCATCTTCAATTTATCGGGGGCGTCGTTATCCGAGACGCATAGGGATGTGCCTGTCGGCATGATCGGATGCAGTCATGGGTGAAGCGCGCATTGCTCCCCGCCGCCCCGACATGTCACCCGCAGCAGACAGGCCGCCGCTCGAAAACTTTTATGCCAAAGTCACGTCCAATCCGTTGTCTGACGCATTCCCGGGCAAGCGCGCCGTGCACCCCTTTGCCGGTATGGCACCAGTGCCCGAGACCGAGGTCGGGGGGCTTTGGAGCCAAATCCACCAAACCCCGCGCAGCAACCGGGCGGTGGCCTATGTGCATGTGCCGTTCTGCGAAAACCACTGCCTTTTCTGTGGGTTCTATCAGAATGCCTGGCGCAAGGATTCAGGCGGGCCGTTCGTCGATGCGGTGATTGCCCAGCTCCAAGCCTTCGCCCGTCAACCGGCCATCGAGGGGCCGCCGCTGCAGGCGATCTATCTGGGCGGGGGCACACCCACGGCGCTTGCCGCGCCCGACCTTGCGCGGTTGATCACCGCCTTGCGGCGCTATTTGCCGCTGACGCCGGATTGCGAGATTACGCTGGAGGGACGGGTCTTGTCGTTTGGCCAGGAAAAGGCGCGCGCCGCTTTTGATGCGGGCGTCACGCGCATTTCGCTTGGCATTCAGAGCTTTTCCGAACGCATCCGCAAACCTCTTGGCCGCCGTGCCAATCGGCAGGAGATCATTCGGACACTGGAACATCTGGTGGCGCTGGATCGGGGCGCGATCGTTGTCGACCTGATCTATGGATTGCCGCATCAGCGCGTCGAGGATCTGGCCGACGACGTGCGCCTCTGCGCCCAGCTGGGGCTTGACGGGTTGGACCTTTACTCGCTCAATCTGATCGCTGGCACCCCCCTGATGACAGCCGTAGAAAAGGGCAAGCTGCAACCGTCGAGCCAGGTCGAGCTTGGCGCGTTCTTTTCCAGTGGCGAAGAGGCCGCCGAGCAAGAGGGCTGGCGTGCGATTTCCACCACCCATTGGCAGGGCAGCCTGCGCGAGCGCAATGTCTACAACGTTGCGGTCAAGACCGGAGCCGATTGTCTGGCCTTCGGGGCCGGGGCAGGTGGGTTTCTGGGACAACACAACTATCGCATCACGTCCAATCTGGCGGATTTCCACGCCCGCGCAGGCAGTTCCGACTGCCTGACCCCTGGCATGATGCGGCAAAGCCCTGCGGCCCCGGTGTTCAACGCGATCAAATCCGGCATGGAGCGAGGACGGCTTGACTCCTTGGCGGTGGACCGCGCGGTCGCCGCAACAGCGGGCGATGGTGCCGTGTCCTTCAGCGAATTTGCCGGGCCGCTTCTGGCACAATGGCATCGCGCCGGATTGTTCGTGTCCGAACACCGGTATCATAACCTCACGCGCGCTGGGCGGTTCTGGCAGGTTGCCATGACCGGGCGGCTACTTGGCTGGCTTGGCCAGCACCCCAACCTAGGAGACTGACATGACCGATACGACCCTGACCCTGGCCCTGGCCGACAACCCGACCGCCGCATTGGAAGATATCGCGCGCGCCGCTGGATGCACCCCACTCGAGGTGCTCGAAGCACTGCCGGAGGGTGAGGCCACCCATCTGCCCGGCGACGTTATGGCGCAAACGCTCGATGACATTTCCGCATGGGGTGAGATCACCTTCATCGTCAACACCGGGCCGGTGATCCTTGAGGTGAAGTCCGAAATGGGCAAGGGCCAGCTTGCGGGCGACATGTATAACCTCAATGAAAAGCCGATCTGCGGCCATCTCAATGTGGCGGCCTGCGGCCGGGTTGCCTTTGTGCGACGCAAGCTCTTTTCGATGGAAACGCGCTCGGTTCAGTTCTACGGCAAGGATGGCAACTGCATGTTCAAGATCTATCTTGGCCGCGACGCCGAGCGACAGCTGATCCCGGCGCAGATCGAGGCGTTCGATGCTCTGGAGGAGCGGCTTTTGTCCGCAAAGACCGCGTGATGGTTGGGCTGAGTGAGAGGCATCTCTTCTGCATCGGGCTTGGCTATTCGGCGCAGGCCGTGGCCGATATGGCGCTGGATGCTGGCATGAAGGTCAGCGGCACCGTGCGCAATCCCGAGCGTGTTGCCGAATTTGAAGCGCGCGGCATTTGCGCCATCGCGCTCAACGGTGCTCCCTTGCCGACGGACACGCTGAACGGGGTTACTGATCTGCTAATATCTACCCCTCCGGCCTGGGACGGCTGCCCTGGTCATGCGTTGCTGGCCCCGGCATTGAACAAGGCGCCGAACCTTCGGTGGATCGGTTATCTGTCCTCCACCGCGGTCTACGGTGATTGCGGCGGTGACTGGATAGACGAAACCCGTCCTGTTGCCCCGATGAGCGCGGATGCGAAAGGCCGCTTGGCCGCCGAGGTTCAGTGGCAGGCTGCGGCGGCAAGGAACCTGTGCGCTATGGACATCATGCGTGTTGCGGGCATCTACGGCCCGGACCGGAATGTTCTGGCAAGGGTTCGCTCCGACACCGCCAAGGCGATCATCAAACCGGGGCAGTTTTTCAATCGCATACATCGCGACGATATTGCGGGGGCATGTCTTGCTGCCATGCAACATCCGAATGGTCTGCGGCTGACCAATCTGGCTGATGGTGCGCCGTGTCCGGCATCGGACATCCTGTTTGGACTGGCTGAAATGCTGGACCTGCCGTGCCCGCAGAGCGTTGCGTATGACGCGGCCAATCTTCCGCCCGGTGCTGCCGGGTTCTATGCCGAGAACCGCCGCTTGCGAAATGATCGCTTGTTGGCGCTGCCCGGATTTTCGCTGCGCCATGCGGATTGGCAATCTGGCTATCGCTCGATTCTGGAAAACGAAAAAACGCAACCGCAAGCTGTCTTGCCAGAGTGAGTTTCCACCGTGGCAGCACAGTCCGCCATAAATAGTTTCGTGTAAACGGTGCATCAGGGCCACTAATGGTGACAAAATCTGTCGGATAATGCTCCGTGCTGATGGAATCCGGCAGCGAATCGGCTAACCAGAGACAAGCGCCCGCGTCGGCATGATCAAACTCAGTCGCGCAGGCCGCAGACCCAGCAAAACGCCAGGCAATCCCGAAATTTATACACGCTCGCTGTGAGGGTCGTCCCGTTGTGATGGCCCGTGATGGCGTGTGGCACTGGAGTTGAACATGAAACGCCGTAAATTTTACCCCGCCCATGCGTCTGCCTTGGCCCTGGCCGCCTCGGCAATTGCCAGCCAAGCCGTTGCCCAAGACAACGGAGAAGCCACCGTACTTGACGAAATCGTTCTTGTCGGCACCGGTTTGCCGACACAGGTCAGGGACAACCCCGCCTCGGTCAACGTGCTGGGCGAAGAAAGCATCAAGCGCGTGCCGCCATCATCGGTGGCCACGATTCTTGCTGAAATCCCCGGTGTCTCGATCACTGAAAGCGGCGATCAGCGCATCACCATCCGCGGTGAAAGTTCGCGACGGGTGGCGATCATGATCGACGGCCAGAAACTGACCGATCACACCGGATATGGCACCCCGATCCTGATTGATCCGTTCAGCATCGAGCGGATTGAAGTGGTGCGCGGCCCGTCTTCGGTCGTGTCGGGCAACCGTGCCATTGGCGGTGTCGTCAACATCATCACCAAGCGCGGTGCAGACAAGCCGATTGAGGTGACCACCAGCACCGGGTATTTTTCGGCGACCGAGGGCTATCGCGCCTCGGTCGCGCTGGCCGGTCAGATGGGTAATCTCGACTATCGCCTGTCCTATTCGAAATCCGAACATGGCAACGTGAATACGCCTACCGGCGTGCTGGCGCGATCTGGCCGCACCGACAAGGGCATTTTGTTGCACATGGGCTATCGCTCAGGGAACCATTACTTCGGTCTGCGGGCGCAGGATTATGACATGTCCGCCGAGGTCTATACGGGTGATCCGAATTTCTTCATCGACCTGCCAAAGCGTGACCTTCAGAAGATCGGGCTGTTTTACGAGGGTACCAACCTCACGCCTTGGCTCACCAGTCTCAAGGCGGATGTCTACACGCAAACAGTGGACCGGCAATTCAACAACCTGCTCGCGATTGCGATGGGTCCCGGCATGTTCATGAACATACAATCCGACAGCGTTGATGAGCAGATTACCTCAGGCGCGCGCGTGACGGCAGAGCTGCAATTCTCGCCCAATCACCGTACCGTGGTAGGGGTCGAATTTGAAGATGATCGTCAAACGGCGAACAAATTCTCTCTGACGACAATGCCCTTTGGCCCGCCAGCTACGCCCACGGTGCGCTTGACCGATGCGTCGATCAAGACAACTTCGGTGTTTGCGCAGCACGAAGTCAAATTCAGCGATAACCTGATCGGCACAGTCGGGGCGCGATACTATCACGTCAGTAGTGACCTTCATAACTTCACGGAAAACGGTGTGGCGCACCCGCTGGCCTCGAATTCCGATGACCGGATCTTGGGGTCTGTCGGGCTGGTCTATAAACCGGCCGAGGACCTCACGCTGCGCGGTAACATCAGTCAGGGCTACAACTATCCCACTCTGGGCGAGTTGTTCCTGGAAACCACGGCGGGTGGGGCCGGTCTGATCATGGGCAACCCCAATCTCCTGCCGGAAACCTCGACCACCTATGAAATCGGCGCACGACTTGATCGCGCGGTGATGCTCGATGCGACGCTGTTTTATACCGATGCCGAGAATTATGTCGCCTCATTGCCGACGGCGATACCCAGCGTGTTCCAATATCAGAACGTGGCTTCGGCCCGGACTTGGGGGGCTGAGCTGGCCGCTGAATTTGCCCCGATCACTGCAATGGAGCTGCGCCCCTATGTCAGTGCAAGCTATACCAACCGCAGTTACACCTACGCCAATGGGTTCTCGACCTCGGACACCGGTACACCGGCCTGGGGCGGCACATTGGGGGTGCGCAAGGACTGGTCGCGCGGCGCGCTGGACGGGAACTGGGATCTATTCGTAAAGGGTGAATCCAAGGCCGTCTATCGCGATAGCACCGGGGTAGTGCCTGCGGGCGGAACCGCAGCCGCTTATGCCACGTTGAACCTGCGCGGAAACGTCAACCTCAGCGAGAACGCTACGGTAAGCTTCGAGGTCGGCAATATCCTCAACAAATCCTATCAGCCTTACGGGCAATACGCCGGGGCCAAGCGCAATATCAGTGTCTTTCTGACCACCAAGTTCTGATCTTTATGGGGGCGGCTTAGGCCGCTCCTTTTTCTTACCCGGAGTCGACAGCAGATGATCGAAATAGCCCTTCTCATTCTTACGCTTGCAACCGATGGCGAACACCGCCTGACTTTGGTGGAAACCGATAACCTCGTCGATTGTCAGGAGACCAGTGAAACCCTCGCTGGTATACTCGCCGGCGCGGGGATTGATATTGTCGTCTCGCAATGTGGCGAAACCAGCCTGCGCCTGACGCCGTTCGAACATGGTGCCAGCCCGGAAGAGGAAACACACAGATACCGGGTGGAACTCGCCAACGATGGCAGTTTCGACATCCATCCTCTTGCCGATCAAGCGACCTGTTCGCCAAAGGCAGAAGCGAATGCAACGGTCTACTGCACACGATCGTCGCAGCAAGTCATTACCGACCAATAGCGTGCGCTGTCGGACCTGCAGATCGTTCGTCGTGAGAACGATACATGTCGATCGCATCTTTCTGGAGTCGTGCCTGCCCCTAAGACAATAAGGCGCAGGTGAATGCGCTTGCATATCTGTGTCTGCTCACCAATTTGATGGGTAACCAGCCCGTCGGATTTTCAGCAAAGGAAAGAAGTCATGGATCGAAATGACAAGAACCGGACATCCCCATTGCAAGAGGTCAGCAAACGCCAGCGGTCAGGAAATGCGGCAACAAAGGGTGGCGCCGACAAGAAGCTTTCGCTGGTCAGTGCCGTTCAGGAAGACGCGCCCACCTCCTCGTCACGGGCCAAGTTGAAACGCCCAACGGGCCAGAAACCACGAGCTGACAGCCCCGCCACATCAATCCATGAAGTGATGGACCGCACTGCCCAAAGCGAAATTTCGCGTTTTACACATGGCTTGTCGCCTGCAGCGCTGATGGGAGCATGGTTTGATTGGGCGACGCACATTGCCGTAGCACCGGGCAAGCAGTTGCAGCTGGTTGAGAAAGCCGTCGACAAGATCCGCCGTCAGGCACGTTTTGCGGGGCATTGTGCGGACACGCCGGGCGAAGCCAAGCCCTGTATCGATCCATTGCCGCAAGACAGTCGTTTCAGCGACGACGCATGGAGAAACATGCCGTTCAACATGATCTATCAGGGGTTCTTGCTGCAACAACAATGGTGGCATATCGCCGTTACCGATGTTCCCGGCGTTACGGCTCAGCATGAGCGCGAATTGCAATTCCTGACACGTCAGATGCTCGACATGTATTCTCCGTCGAACTTTCTGCCCACCAATCCTGAAATCCTGCGCAAGACGCGCGAGGAGGCGGGGCAGAACCTGATCCGGGGCATGCAGTATTTCCTTGAAGATGCCCGAAACGCGATGACCGGGGAATCCCCCAAAGGGGTAGAGGAGTTTCAGCCAGGCAAGAAGGTCGCTCTGACACCCGGCAAGGTGATTTATCGCAATCGCCTGATCGAGCTTATCCAATACACGCCGACCACCGAGACGACCCGCCCCGAGCCGATCATGATCGTTCCGGCGTGGATCATGAAATACTACATTCTTGATCTCTCGCAGACAAATTCGCTGGTGCGGTATCTTGTGGCACAAGGCTACACCGTCTTCATGATCTCGTGGAAAAACCCGGATGAAGACGATCGCGATCTTACGATGGACGATTATCGTCAACTGGGTGTGATGTCGGCGCTTGAAGCCGTTCAGACGATTGTGCCGAACCAGAAGGTCCACGCGATGGGCTATTGTCTCGGGGGCACCCTTCTGGCCATTGCTGCCGCAGCAATTGCACGGGGCGAGGATGATCCCTTTGCCACTTTGACGTTGTTGGCCAGTCAGGTCGATTTCAGCGAGGCGGGCGAGCTGCAATTGTTCATCAACGAAAGCCAGCTTGCCTTTCTTGACAGTGTCATGTGGAAACAGGGTTATCTCGATACCACCCAGATGGGCGGGGCCTTCCAGATGCTGCGCTCCAATGATCTGGTATGGTCGCGTGCAGTCCGGGAATACTTGATGGGGGAACGTGAACCGATGTTCGATCTCATGGCATGGAATGCGGACGGCACACGGATGCCTTATGCAATGCACTCGGAATATCTGCACAAGCTCTACCTCAACAACGATCTTACTGAAGGGCGCTTTGAGGTTGACGAACGCCCGGTCGCGATCACCGATATTCGCGCGCCTGTATTTGCGGTCGGGACGCTGAAAGATCACGTCGCGCCGTGGCATTCGGTCTTCAAGATACACGCCTTCAGCGATACCGATGTAACCTTCGTGCTGACAAGCGGCGGTCATAACGCGGGTATTGTCTCGGAACCGGGCCACCAGCACCGCTCGTTTCAAATCAATTCCAAGCGTGCAATGGACCGCTATGTCGATCCGGAAACCTGGGCGGCCGAAACCGAGATTCAGGACGGATCGTGGTGGGAGGCCTGGGTTGCATGGTTGGACGCGCATTCTGGCAAGCCGACCTCGCCGCCAGAGATGGGAAATGTCGACTCTGGCTACAGGGTGCTCGCCGATGCCCCCGGCACGTATGTGATGCAAAAATAGAAGCGCGCGCGCCCCGGCGCCGAAACACAGGATGGGACAATGGCTACACATCGAAAAACCGGTCTGCTGATAGCTGCCGCTGTGGCGCTCTTGTTTGGCGTGCTCACCGTGTTTTCGGGCGGGCGGGCGCTGTTTGGCGGCGTCGAAGCGCGCGCAGCAGTCGGCAACGCCGTGCCTTTTGTGCTCTGGTTCAATACCTTGGCCGGATTTGCCTATGTTCTCGCGGGTATCGGGCTGTTTCTTGGGCGTCGCTGGGCGCTTTGGCTCTCAACAGGGATTTTTGGCGCTACGGTTCTGGTCTTCCTGGCATTCGGCACACACGTATTGCAAGGCGGGGCTTATGAGATGCGCACCGTCGGCGCGATGTCATTGCGTGCCGGTGTTTGGGCGCTCATCTCTGTCGTGGCCTGGCGGCATATCGGGCAGGCGATCAAATCCTGAACAGGCTCCAACCTTGCAACGCTGGCCCTTCATGCCTGCCGATCCCTTCTGAAAGGGGAACGTTCACCAACACCTATGCCTGATCTTCTTGAATCAGGGTGAGCTTTATTTCGGCCTCTTGCTAAGAGAGTCGCAATTGCAGATGGTGCCTTTTCTCAGGGGCCACACCGTCTGCTGTGTAGCCAATCCACCCCGCGCGGGCGTTGTTGAGACGTTTCTTTTCGGACAAGTTGCGGGCTCTTGTGCCCTTCCCAAGCGCCTGAAACTTTATCTTCCCAAGTATTTCGCGCTTGATGAAGCCGCTATCCGCTAACCATTCGGTCAGTGCAGAAGTTGCGCAGATGCCCGAACCGGCGATGATCGATTGTCCCGTGAAAAAATGCTGCCAATCAGGGGCTTTATGGCTGTTGTTGCGCTCTGCCGTGCTGCAATGTTGGACAGGTAATTTGTGCTTTTTGCATCTTATTTTGACCACAAAAGCAGCGGTATTTTGTGATTCGATGTAGTAAAACTGCAACATTTGTTTTCACAAACGCCAACAAAATATAGCCACTTGTCAACGAGAAAATGCCGACGGGCAATTTTAAAGTTTATTGACGTAAGGATATACCTTGACTAATCTTCGCCTCGCGCAGGCCATTTTTCGCGCGTCATTCCATTCCCGGCAATTGCGCCGTTTTTTCACAGTCGGTTTCGTTAAGCAGGTCCTAATTAATCATACACCTTTGAGCGGAACCTCATTTTTGGAGAACCCCCATGGCTAAAGATATTGAAACCGGCAGAATTGCACCGAGCCTCATTAAGCAAGCCAACATACCAGGTACCGCAGGTGATGATTCCCTTGAGGGAACCTTTGGCAACGACCTGATCACGGGCGAGGACGGCAGCGACACCCTTTATGGGAATCAAGGCAACGATACCCTCAATGGTGGTTCGGGTTATGACTATATTTATGGCGGCGACGGCGACGATCTGTTGTTGCCCGGCGTCGGTGGCGGATATGTGAGTGTCGGCAACGGTGCAGATGTGGTGCGCGGAAGCGCGAGCGAATTGGACGGTAGCACCATTTTTTATCTTGATGAGGACGATCGCCTTGAAATTACCGGCCTAACGGCGGCATCGGTCGTCGAAAGGTCCGGGGTTTCAACCACTGTCGATGTGGACGGGGACGGCACAGTCGACTACAGTTTCGCTCTCTATGGCGACGGGATTCAGCATTTTTCCTATGCTTTTGACGGCACATCGACCGGCGTTCTGACGGCAGACTCCAGCATCACGACAACAGGCGATGATTACAATGTCCGGGGTGACGAGGGTAATGATACCCTCGACGGATTGGCAGGCAATGATACCATGTATGGCCTCGGCGGCGATGACAGCCTGGATGGCAGTGCCGGATTCGACGCTCTTTACGGCGGCGACGGCGATGATGTTCTGAACGGTGGCGACGATGATGATTATCTCGCAGGCGGCGATGGCGATGACAGTCTGAATGGCGGTGCTGGCAACGACAGTCTATACGGCGACAACGGCGACGATGTGTTGAATGGCGATGCCGGAGCCGATGTTCTTTACGGCGGCGAAGGCGATGACGCACTGAACGGCGGCGATGGCGATGACAGTCTCTATGCCGAAAATGGCGACGATATGCTGTCGGGCGGTGCCGGTGATGACTACCTTAATGGCGGGTCTGGCGATGACACCCTGATGGGTGGAGCCGGTGTCGATCAGATGAGCGACTATAACGGCGCTAACGTCTTCATGGGGTCGGCTTCAGAGCTGGACGGAGATCTGATTCAGGGCATGGATGACGATGATGAGATCCACATCACGGGCATGTCTGCAGATGCCGTGGTGACATACGATTCTTCGACCGGGCTGGTCGAAATCGACAGCGATGGCGATGGAACCGTGGATTACAGCTTTACCGCACAAGCGGATGGCATACTGGCACCAACCCTTGACGGTACCACCATCACGCTGAAAATCGACCGCACCCTGACCAGCGAGAACAACGACTATGTTGTTGGCACAGATGCTGACGATACTTTCGACGGCATGGGTGGGAATGATGACATCTATGCAGAAGAGGGTGATGACACCGTAGACGGCGGTGAAGGCAATGACGAACTCTATGGCGGTGAAGGTGACGATGTTCTGAGCGGCGGTGTCGGTAACGACTATGCTGACGGTGGTAGCGGAGATGATGTCCTGAACGGTGGCGATGGCAACGACACTCTCACTGGCGGCGACGGGGATGATACTGCGTCGGGCGGTGCTGGAGACGACACGCTCTATGGCGGCAATGGCGATGATATGCTGTCGGGCGATGCCGGTGATGACACGCTCTATGGCAACAATGGCGATGACAATATGTCGGGTGGTGCCGGTGATGACTACCTGAGCGGTTCCAGTGGCGAAGACACCCTGATGGGCGGTGCTGGCGAAGACACCCTCGATGGTGGCTCCGGCGCGGACACTTATATGGGGTCGGCCGCAGATCTGGACGGTGACGAGATCACTTATGTCGAGGATCAGGACAAGATCGTCATAACGGGCCTGTCCGCGGATTCGGTTGTGACCCATGACCGTGAAACCGGAATGGTCAACATCGACAGCGATGGCGACGGCACGGTCGATGCCTCCTTCATGGTAAGCACCGATCAAGGCAATCTTGGCGCGACTCTCGGGGCTGATGGTACCACGGTGACCCTGATGGTCGATCGGAGCCTGACCAGCGACGAAGACGAGTACGTTGAAGGCACCAATGGTGACGACGTGATCGATGCCATGGGCGGAGACGATGCGATTGACGGCGGCGATGGCGATGACGACATTTCCGGCGGAGACGGGTCTGACCAGCTCTATGGTGAAAGCGGCAACGATACCTTGAGCGGCGGTGATGGCAATGACAACATTTCCGGCGGCGACGGTAACGATGAGGTCGACGGCGGTGACGGCAACGACCGGCTTGATGGCGACAGCGGTAACGACACCCTGACCGGCGGTGACGGCAATGACACCATCTACGGTGGCGACAACCATGATATGCTGTCGGGTGGAAGCGGCAGAGATATGCTTTATGGTGAAAATGGCGACGACACCCTGATGGGGGGCGCTGGGCGCGATACACTGGATGGTGGCAGCGGTGACGATCTGTTCAGCGGATCTGCTGACGATCTGAACGGTGACACGATCAACTGGTTTAATCGCGGCGACGAAATCCAGATCACTGGGTTGTCCGCAGATTCGGTTGTGACCCACGATCGCGAAAACAGCGAAGTGACCATCGATGTTGATGGTGACGGCACCGTGGATGCGCGCTTTACGGTCTATTCCGACCAAAACATGATGGCCACACTGGACGGAACCACCGTATCTCTGGTCGCTGATCCGATCGCCACGAGCGATTTGTCTGACTATGATGTCGAAGGCACGGATCAGGCAGATACCATCGACGCGATGGGCGGCAATGACAATGTCGAAGCCGGGTTTGGTGACGACACGGTCATGGGTGGCGACGGCAACGACTGGCTCAGTGGTGAAGACGGGGCCGACGTTCTGGATGGCGGAGATGGCAACGACGCCCTTTATGGTGGAGATGACAACGATGTTCTGAACGGTGGTGCCGGAGATGACTACATTGAAGGTGGCGAAGACAACGATATGCTGTCAGGTGGCGATGGCGATGACACCCTGATGGCCGGCGATGGCAACGACACCGTCAACTCGGGCACCGGCAACGACCGGGTCAATCTGGGTAACGGTGACGATGTCGTTCAGGGCAGCGTGGACGAGTTGGATGGCGATCAGATCGACTCGTTCAACGATGATGACCGGATTGAACTTTCGGGTCTGACAGCCGATTCCGTCATCACCCATAACGATCTTGAAGACGTGGTCGAGATTGATCTCGACGGTGATGGCGAGATCGACGCTTCGT
Source organism: Rhodobacteraceae bacterium LMO-JJ12 (assembly GCA_021555075.1). NCBI lineage: Bacteria > Pseudomonadati > Pseudomonadota > Alphaproteobacteria > Rhodobacterales > Paracoccaceae > Rhodobacteraceae bacterium LMO-JJ12. The sequence continues at coordinate 2,332,558 of JAKGBX010000001.1, read as the reverse complement.
TCGAGCTTTATGGCAGTAACGGCATCCTTGGCGAGGTCCGCAGCGCGGACGGCACATCGGCGGTTCTGCAAATCGACAGGTCCCTCACCAGCAATGCCGACAACTATGCCCTGGGTACCAGCGGCAATGACCAGATTGACGGTATGGACGGAAACGACGAACTGCTTGGCTTTGGGGGCAGTGACACCCTGATCGGGGGCGATGATAATGACACGCTCGATGGCGGTGCTGGCAACGACTCGCTGGTAGGCGGCGAAGACAATGATCTTCTTCGCGGTGGTGATGGTAACGATATCCTGCAGGGCGGCACCGGTAGGGACACCCTATATGACGGCGCTGGCAACGACCTGTTGCTGCCGGGTGGTCAGGCTGACGATATCTTCCTGAGCGAAGGCAATGACACCGTCAGCGGATCTGCTGCAGGGCTGCATGAAGACGAAATCGAAGGGATGAGTCTGTTTGACCTGATCATGATCACGGATCTTGGTCAGGATGCCGTTGTAGAAATCGAGCAGGAGGTTGATGACGACAGCTACTATGACAACGATGACTATCCGCTCGGGTATGCGACAGTCCGTATTGATGAAGACGGTGACGGCACTTTCGACAGCCATTTCTACGTTGATGAATTCGATGGGCGGTTCGAAATGGTGGCAGGGCCGAATGACAACGGCACCATCGAAATCTCTCTCGACCGTGACAGCCGGAGTGAATTCCTCGAGGGCCCGTATGATGCGCTGCTTGCGGTCCGGCTGGACGGGGGAGGTGGTAATGACACCATCCGAGGTGGCCTTGTCGATGACACGCTTATCGGCGGTGAAGGCGATGATCATCTCTTCGGTTGGTTGGGCAACGACCTTTACATGCCTGGAACCGGTTCGGACTGGGTGTTTGACTATGAAGGTGTCGACACCATTCGTGGATCAGCGGCTGAACTGGATAACGATACGTTGACGGGTATTGATGCCGACGATGAAATCCAGATCACCGGTCTGAACGAGACTTCGGTCGTGGAGGCCGAGGACGGTGTCATAACCGTCGATGTCAACGGCGACGGTACTGCCGAGGCGACGTTCTTCTATCAGGGGGACGGTTCGGTATTCACACAGAGCTATGCCGACGGAACCGTGACCCTGACTAACAACGGTGCGTTCCAGAACACACCGGCGACGGGTGCGGTTATGATCACCGGTTCTGCCGAAATCGGCGAGACGCTGAGTGCGGACACATCTGCGGTTGCAGATGCCAATGGGCTGGGAACCTTCATCTATCAGTGGCAGCGTGACGGGGTTGATATCGCAGGTGCGACCGGAGCGACCTATGATGTGGACGCCGCCGACGATGCGGCAGAGATCTCGGTGCTGGTCAGCTTTGTCGATGGTCAGGGAACACTTGAGGAACTGGCACCGGCAATGGTGACTGTTGGGGCAGACGTCACTGGGGACGTGATCATCGGCACAAGCGGTGATGACATTCTGGACAGTACCAGCCCTTATGGTGACACCATCTCGGGTCAGGATGGCAATGATGTCATTACTGGTGGCGACGGTGACGACAACATCGCGGCAGGTGCCGGTGATGATGTGGTCGACGGTGCTGGCGGTGACGACAGCATTGGCGGCGGTCTGGGCAACGACAGCATCGACGGCGGTGCCGGCGATGATACCGTCGGCGGTGGTCAGGGCGATGACACGGTCAACGGCGGCGCTGGCGACGACGCGCTCGGCGGCGGTGGCGGTGACGACGTCTTGTCTGGTGGTGAAGGCAACGACGATCTGGGCGGCGGCGACGGTGCCGATCTCGTCGAGGGCGGCGTTGGCAATGACAACCTGGGAGGCGGCAACGGCGCCGACACAGTCAGAGGGGGTGACGGAGACGACAGCCTCGGCGGCGGCTTAGGGGCTGACAGTCTTGAAGGTGGAGCCGGAGACGACTTCATTGCCGGTGGCAATGGTGCTGACATCATCGACGGCGGCAACGGTGCGGATACCATCAACGCCGGTTCCGGTGATGACATCATGACGGGTGGAGAGGGGGCAGACGTCTTTGTCTTCACAAACTTCGCCAATGGTGAATACGATCAGGTCATGGACTTTGAAGATGGTGTCGACATGTTCCGCATGGTTGGTGTGCAGAACGCCAGCTCTGGTCTGCAAGGCTTTGTCGATGCTCTGAACATCACCAATACTGCGACTGGGGTGACCATGACCTATGAAGGTCATGTGATCGAGGTCACCGGCGTCAGCGCGGCTGACCTGACCACGGACGATTTCATCTTCGTCTGAGACAGGCCCATACCACGGGAGCAGGGCCTCTTGGTCCTGCCCTCCAGAAATTCAAGATCAAGGCCGCGATGCTATGTCATCGCGGCCTTGTTTGTTTTCGGGGTGAGCTGTGATGTTCCAATCCAACTCAGCGTTATCATCAGGGCCGCAGTGCCAAGGCACAATGGCACGCCGCCCAACTGATAGGTAACGCCCGACAGGATCGTTCCGACGAGGCGACCGGCTGCATTGGACATATAGTAGAATCCGACATCCATCGTGACCCGCTTTGCATCGGTAAAGCTGAGGATCAGAAAGGAATGCAGGGACGAGTTGACGGCAAAAATCGCGCCAAATACCAAAAGACCAGCAATGAGTGACGCAGTCAGAGCATTGGATGGTTCGGGCGACAGCCAGACAACACCGCCAAGCAGGGCAGGCACGAATATGAGCAGGCCAACCCAGTATCTTGCCTGCGTCAGTATCTCTGCTTCTGTACGCGAGGTGGCTTTGAGGATCCGCGGCGCCCAGCCCTGAACCACTCCGTAAAGGATCGTCCAGACGGCCATGAATGTCCCTATCATGAAGAACGCCGCGCGGTTTCCTTCCTCGCTTCCGTCCGACAATACTGCGTAGAAATAGATCGGGATGCCGACAACGAACCACACGTCGCGCGCCCCGAACAGGAACAGCCGGGCGGCACTGAGCCAGTTGATGTTGCGGTTGTTGGAGAACACTTCGGCGAACTTTACGTCTTTGCGCCCCACCGGAAGGCCCGATGGCATGCCGATCATGACGCCGACAAGGATGACAAACAGGATCAAGGCCATTGTCAGTACAGACGGAACAAACCCGAAAACCGCCAGAAGTGCTGCACCCAACAGAAAGCCGCCCCCCTTGACGGCATTCTTTGAGCCCGTGAGAACGGCGACCCATCGAAACAACCCGCCGTCTTTGGTCGGAGCGAGGATCTTGACCGCGCTTTTCGAGCTCATCTTGGCCAGGTCCTTGGCCACGCCGGACAAGCCCTGCACAAGCATGACATAGATGACAGAAGCGGCGATGCTCCAGTTCGGATCAAGCCGCGCAAGGGCCAAGAGGGCAATGACCTGCAACGTCAACCCCGCATAAAGCGTTCTGGTCAGCCCGAAACGCGCCGCGATCCAGCCTGCTGAAAGGTTGGTTGCGACACCTGCAATTTCATAAAGCACAAACAGATAGGCCAGCTGCACCGGCGAAAAGCCCAGCGTGTGGAAATGCAACAGCACCAGCATGCGCAAGGCGCCATCGGTCAGCATGAATGCCCAATAGGCCGCCGTGACGGTGATATAGGCGGCAAACCCCGTGGGACGTGTCACAGCCGTGCGCCCACCATAAGGGCCACATCGACCAGCCGCTGCGCATAGCCATATTCGTTGTCATACCAAGCGTAAACCTTGAGCTGAGTGCCATTCACCACCATGGTCGAGGGGGCATCAATGATACAGCTGCGCGGATCGTTGGTATAATCAGACGAGACCAGAGGGCGCGTTTCATACCCGAGAATACCTTTCAAAGAGCCTTCGGCAGCCGCCTTGAACAGGTCGTTGACCTCTTCAACAGAGGTTTCGCGGTTCATTTCAAACACGCAATCCGTGATTGATGCGTTCAACAGCGGCACGCGCACCGCATGACCGTTCAGTTTGCCTGCAAGTTCAGGATAGATCAGAGTAATCGCGGTTGCCGAGCCTGTTGTAGTGGGGATCAGGTTGGTCAGAGCCGAGCGCGCGCGGCGCATATCCTTGGCGGGGCGATCTATGATTGTCTGGGTATTGGTCACATCGTGAATCGTCGTCATCGACCCGTGTTTGATCCCGATCCCCTCAAGCAGCACTTTGACAACAGGCGCAAGACAGTTCGTCGTGCAACTTGCCGCGGTCACGATATGATGCGTGTCCGGATCGTAAATGTCGTCGTTCACGCCATAGACGATATTGGCGGTCGGGCCATCCTTTACCGGTGCGGACACGACAACCTTTTTTACGCCCGCTGCGAAGTAAGGGGCCAGTTTGGCTTCGGTTTTGAAGGCTCCGGTGCAATCGATCATCACATCGACGCCATCAAGCGGCAGGTCTTCAAGCGAGCGGGTGCGGGTGACGGGAATCCGTGCGCCATCTATCGTAATCGCGCTTTCGTCTGCCGAAAACTCCGCTGGCCAACGGCCATGAACGGAATCAAATTCCAACAGATGCGCATGCATCGCAGGGTCGCCAACGGCGTCGTTGATGAAGGCAATCTTTGCGCCGCGTTCCAAAAGAGGGCGCAGGGCAAGTTTCCCCATGCGGCCGAGGCCGTTAAGAGCGTAGGTGGTCATGAGCAGTGATCCTGTATTGCGATTTCCTTGCCGATATCATCGACGCATTGTTGCAGTGCCGCGCGGTCAAGCGCCTCGAAGGGCAATGAGGCGAATGCCATTACCCGGTTGCAGAGCGTCTCGTAAGTCTCTTGAAACACGAGGCTTTTCTCTGCGTCACTTCCTTCAACCCTGGCCGGGTCTGCAATTCCCCAATGGCCAGAAACCGGTTGGCCCGGCCATGTGGGGCAATCCTCATTGGCCGCATGGTCGCAAACCGTAAACACGAAATCCATGCGTGGCGCGTCGGCACGCCGGAACTCAGATACGTTTTTTGAGCGCAAAGGCGTCACGTCGTGGCCGTTGGATACAAGCATTTCGACAGCAAACGGGTTCAGTTCCGAGCGGTGGGCCGTGCCGGCCGAATAGGCGGTAAACCTGTCACCTGCGATGTCGCGAAGAATGGTCTCCGCAAAGATCGAGCGGGCCGAGTTTCGCGAGCATACGAACAGAACGTTGAACTTCTTGCCGATCACGACGGGCGTAGTTCCTGGAAGTTCCGAATACGGGGGCGGGCACAGATCTGCGCGACCACGACAGCAATCAAAGAACAGATCAGCAAGCATCTCACGCGCAGCAACAAGATTAACGCGATAGAGCAACCGCGTCCCGTCGCGCCGTTGCGAGATCATGTCGGCGTGGGTCAGGGCAGATAGATAGACGGAGGCCGTGCTGGCCTTGAGCTTCAGCGCTTGGGCTATTTCACCCGCCGGAAGCTCATCCGGACAGCGCCGCATCAACAGACGAAAGACCGCCATTCGTTGCGGATGACTAAGCGTTGCGAGGCGATCTGTAAGTAGTGATTCCATATTTCATGGATATTGGAAATAAGTAGGTCCAGTCAATCCAATTTTCACGCGGTCATGACCTAGCGGGTGAGGGTCAACGCGCCGTCGGTGATTTCGATCTTTGAGTAGCGTTGCAGATAGCTCATGCCAAGCAACGACCCAGCCATGTCGCCCTGATTGACGAAGGCACGCAAACCGATGTCGTTGATCGGGCCGATAGCGAAGCTATCAAGCCTCACTGGGGCGGTGCGCACCTCACCATTGGCGGTATAGGCGCGCCCGACATAGGCGAGCGCCGCCGTGTCGATGCCCGCCGCTTCGGCGTCGGACTGGCTGAGCACGATCTCGCTGGCGCCGGTGTCGACGGTAAAGCGGACCGGCACGCCGTTGACGTCTGCGGTGACATAGTAATGCCCGTCGGGTGCGCGCGGCAGGGCGATCCGGCCCTCGGCAGCGATCACCGATTGCTTGGGCATGAGCGCGCCCTGAATATCGTCCCAAAGCGCAACAACGGCCAATGCGGCGGCAAAGATCAGCCCCCACGCCAGCGCCTGCTGTGCAAGTTTGCCCAGCGAACCGCGGTTCTGGGCGAAATATAATCCGAGGATGGCCGTGACCAGAATAACGAGATAGGTCAGGCTGGCGTAATCTTTTTCCATGCTGTCGATATAGGGTGTGCGGGGCTAACCCGCAAATCCGAAGGCGGAAAGCCCATCCAGGATGAATTGCACAGCAAGCGCGGCCAGCAACATGCCCAGAAGCCGCGTGGCGATATTGATGCCGGTTTTGCCCAGGAGCCGCTCAAGCACACCCGAAACCAGGAAGAAGAGAAACACCACCGCGATCACCGCGAAGGCGACGCCGATTACGGCTGCCAGCCCGAGCCACTCGGGGTGTTGACTGGACAGCAGGATGACCGTCGCGATAGAGCCGGGGCCCGAAATCAACGGCAGGGCAAGCGGGAAAACCGACGGGTCGGGGCGGTCCTCTTCCTCGGCCTGACCTTCGCGGCGCGGCGCGCGGCGTTCAAACAGCATATCAAGCGCGGTGAGAAAAAGAAGCGCGCCGCCCGCGATGCGAAAGGCGGGCATGGAGATACCGACAAAGCCCAGCACCGCCTCGCCAAAGAATGCAAAAGCGGTCAGGATGGCAAAGGCGACCAGACAGGAGCGAAGCGCGATGGCGCGGCGGGTCTTGGCGGTCATACCTTGGGTAAGTGTGACAAAAAGCGGCGTAAGCCCGATCGGGTCGATCACCACGAAAAGCGCCACAAAAGCGGTTATGAGGAAGGCCATGTCGATCACGTTTCGGCCTTTTCAAGCTTTTCAAGCGCAGCCATCCAAAGCGCTTCGGCGCGTTCGAGCGCCTCGCGCACCTCGGCATATTTCTTTTGCCAGACGGCAGCCTCATCGGCATTTTCATAGAGCGCCGGATTGGCCAGCTTGGTGGCAAGTCGGTCACTCATTTCATTAAGTTTATCAACGCGTTGTTCGCACTTCCTCACGTCATTTTTCAGGCCGAGGATAGCGTCACGCGAGGGGCGTTTGGGTTTCTTGGTCTCGGGTTTGGCTTTGGATGCCGGCTTGTCGCGGCTCAAGAGCATGGCGCGATAGCTTTCGAGATCGCCCTCATAGGGCGCCACGGCGCCGTCCTTGACCAGCCAGAGACGGTCGGCCACGAGAGAGAGCAGGTGCATGTCGTGACTGACCAGGATCACCGCGCCGGTATAAGCGGTCAGAGCTTCGACCAGCGCTTCGCGCGACTCGATATCAAGGTGGTTGGTCGGCTCATCAAGGATCAGCAGATGTGGCGCGTCGATGGTGGCCAGCATCAGGGAAAGCCGGGCCTTCTGCCCGCCGGACAGCGCGCCAACCAACGTGTCGGCCTGTTCGGCGCCGATCCCAAAGCCACCCAGTCGGGCGCGCAGGCGCGAAGGCGTCTCGGTGGGGCGCAGACGGCGGATGTGGTCAATCGGCGTCTCGTCAATGTGCAACTCATCAACCTGATGCTGGGCAAAGAAGCCTACGCGCAGTTTGGACGAGGTCGTCATGCGTCCGGCCATCAGATCAAGTCTGCCTGACAAGAGCTTGGAAAGAGTGGATTTTCCTTCACCATTGCGTCCCAGAAGCGCGATGCGGTCGTCTTGGTCGATACGCAAATCAAGCCGCTTCAGGACTGGCTTACCATCATAGCCGACTTCGCCATTTTCCACTCGGATGATTGGCGGCGACAGTTCCTCGGGTGAGGGAAAGGAAAACGCGCGCAATGCGGCCTCTTGTGGGGTGTTGATCGGCTTCATCTTGGCAATCATCTTGAGCCGTGATTGCGCCTGCACGGCTTTTGACGCCTTGGCGCGGAACCGATCAACAAAGCTTTGCAGATGGGCGCGCCGCGCATCCTGTTTGCGGGCTTCGGATTCGGCGGCCAGCAGCCGCGCCGAGCGGGTCTGGGCGAAGGTTTCGTAATTGCCCTGATAAAGGGTCAGTTTCCGATCTTCGAGATGCAGAATTGCACCCACCGCGCGATTGAGCAACTCGCGATCATGGCTGACGATCAATACCGTATGGGGGTATTTCGCCAGATAGTTTTCGAGCCAGAGAGCGCCCTCGAGATCAAGATAGTTGGTCGGCTCATCGAGCAACAGAACATCGGGGGCAGAAAACAACACGCCGGCCAACGCCACGCGCATTCGCCAGCCGCCCGAAAAAGCCGAGCAGGGCTGGAGCATTTCGGCGGCGGTAAAGCCAAGACCGCGCAGGATCGACGAGGCACGCGCCTCGGCGCCCCAGGCGTCGATATCGGCAAGCCGGGTCTGCACTTCGGCAATGCGCGAGGGATCGGTGCTTTCCTCGGCCATCAGTTCCGCGCGCTCGGTATCCGCCGCCAGCACCGTGTCGATCAGCGAAACCTCGTTGCCCGGCACTTCTTGGGCGACACCACCGATGCGGGCGCGGCTGGGCAAGGAAATCTTGCCGCTCTCAAGTGCCAATTCGCCCCGGATCATCCGAAAGAGCGTTGTCTTGCCGGTGCCATTGCGCCCGACCACGCCCACTTTGTGGCCGGTGGGAATCGTGGCAGAGGCGTGCTCGATCAGCAAACGCCCGGCCACAGAGTAGGATATGTCATCAAGTCTCAGCATGACGGGGAGGTGACAGAGGGCGCGGGGGGTGTCAATTGGCAGTGATCAGTCGGCGATCAGACCGTGATATGACAGCCATCAGCCCAAGAACATGTGATCGTGCGCGGGCAGGGCCGAGGTGCATCGCCGACAAGAGGCTTGATTCGTTGCAGTTCACAACACTAGCATTCTGAATTGGCATTTCGGCCTGACGGGGATCGAGAGAATTGGCCAAGCTTTGGGGAAGAATCGTTGTCCGCATTCCGGGCGCTGCAGTCATGCGCGCCGGGGTGGCGCTTGCGGTTGGTCTCTTGAGCGCCTGTTCCGAGGTCGGACCGGTCTTTCCGACTTCACAAAACCTTGACGCCTGGGTGACTGCGCCCGAGACGGTTGATCCGGCGTCGGATCGTGCGCCGAATGTCGCCGGGCAGGTTGTCACCTTCCGCCTGGCTCGGGGTGAGCGGCGTTCGGCCTTGCAAACCGGGCGGGAGTGGGGGCTGGAACAGAGCTACCTCTTCGGGTTCGATATACGGCTGGATCAGACGGTACTTCCGCGCAAACCAATGGTGATTTCGCGTTTCCTGCGCTCGGATGCGACGCAAGGCGAGGCCGAGTTGTTTGCGGTCTTGCTGGACTCCAGGCGCGGTCTCAGCGTGATGGGGCGAACCTGTATCAAGCCCGAAGATCTGGCGCACTGGCACAGTGTGGAAATGCGCATCGAACTGGCCGATGATGACAGCGGGTTTCTGGAAGTGTTTTGCGACCGTCGACCTATCTGGGTACAGAGCCGGATGCGCACCACGCTTCCCCCGATATGCCGCCGCGCAGAGGGCTGCACCAAGCCGGTACCCCGACCGGTGCAGTTTGAATGGCAAATCGGGTTGATCCCGGCAGGGCAAGCCGCAGGTGATATCACCGTGCAAATGAAGCGGATTTTCTATCACCGGCTGTTCGTGATCCCAAATCGCATCACAGCGCTATAATTCTGTCGCGAAAACATGGTGCGCAAACTGCGGCGCGGTCAGCGAACCGATTGGAAACAGGGGAAAGTCACTTAGAGACCCCTTGCAGAGGCAGGCGGAAGCCGGTACCGCCGGGGCATTCACATGGTAATGGACGTCCCCATGACCACAGACTTGCAGACAACCCGCACTGCACCCCGTATTGTCACGCTGGTGTTGCTCACCTCGCTGAGCGTGCTTTCGCTCAACATGTTTCTGCCCTCGATGGAGCGGATGGCACAGGATTTTCAGGCTGACTACGGTCTCATGTCGTTGTCGCTCGGGGGGTATCTTGCCGCCTCCGCGGTGTTTCAGATGATCTTAGGGCCGATCAGCGACAAGATAGGCCGCCGCAAGGTGATGTTGTTCGGAATAGCGGTGTTCACCTTGGCTTCGGTGGGCTGTGCATTGGCAGAGAACGTCTATGTTTTCCTGTGTTTTCGCATGGTGCAATGCTTTGTCGGAGTGGGCATGGTTCTGTCACGTGCAGTGGTGCGCGATATGGCCCCGCCGGAAGAGGCGGCGCGGCTCCTGGGAGTGATTGGAACCGCGATGGCATTGGCACCACTGCTGGGGCCGGTATTGGGCGGACTGCTCGACGAGGCTTTTGGCTGGCGCGCAACCTTCTGGGCGTTTGTGGTCATGGGTTCGGCTCTGCTGGTTCTGACCTGGTCCGATATGGGCGAAACCAATCTTTCCCCCTCGACCAGCTATGTCGAACAGTTTCGCTCCTATCCTGAATTGTTTCGTGCGCAGCTTTTCTGGGCCTATTGTGTGCTTCTTGTCTTCTCGGTAGGGGGCTTTTTCGCCTTTCTCGGAGGCGCGCCACAGGTTGGCGCCGCCGCCTATGGGCTGACACCGGCGCTCGTGGGGGTCGGCATGGGCTCGATCTCAGCCGGGTTCATGGCAGGCAATATCGTCAGCGCGCGCAAGGGCGGAGCATGGGGAATCGTGCGGTTGATGACGCTGGGGCGCTGGTTTGCCACGCTGGGGCCGCTGGCGGCGCTCGGGCTGATTGTGGCGGGAATTTCGCACCCCGCAGTGTTGTTTGGCGGGGCGATTTTCGTCGGCATTGGCAACGGGTTGACCCTGCCGGGCGCCAACGCCGGGGTGATGTCGGTGGCGCCTCGGTTGGCCGGGTCCGCCTCGGGTCTATCCGGCGCTCTGACCCTGGCGGGCGGGGCGGCGATTTCGACCATCGTAGGCGCGCTTGTCAGCAATGCTTTTGGGGTGCATGTGCTGCTTGCGTCGTTGGTGATCACCAGTGGCATCGGGCTTGCTGCCGCCGTTGCCGTAGGGCGGCTTGAAGAAGGGCGCGCGCTGTTGTAAAGCGCAGCTTTTCAAAGCCGCGCGCCCATGATAGCAGGGCGCCAAATCATTCAAACCTCACCAGAAGCAGGAGCCCCCTAAATGGCACTCGAACGCACTTTCTCGATCATCAAACCCGACGCCACCAAACGCAACCTCACCGGCAAGATCGTCGCCAAGTTTGAAGAGGGCGGCCTGCGCGTCGTGGCGCAAAAGCGCATCCATCTGACCAAGGCCCAGGCCGGCGTGTTTTATGGTGTGCACAAGGAACGCCCGTTCTATGACGAACTCTGCGAGTTCATGTCGAGCGAGCCGATTGTTGTGCAGGTTCTGGAAGGTGAAAACGCCATCGCGCGCAACCGCGAAATCATGGGCGCGACCAACCCGGCCGAAGCCGCCGACGGCACGATCCGCAAGGAATTCGCCCTGTCGATCGGTGAAAACTCGGTGCACGGATCGGACGCGCCAGAGACTGCCAAAGAAGAGATCGCTTACTTCTTCTCGGGTCTTGAACTGGTCGGCTGAACCTCCGGCAACGTGATTTGCACGACCGCCATTCAGGAAGTGTCGCGCGATGATCTGGCAGGCGAGGAACGGTGTCTCTTTCGCCTGAGTATTTCGAACATATGAAAAAGGGCCGCTTCCGGATCGGAGTGGCCCTTTTTGCGTGCGCGTTATCTGCGAGGTCATGTCTGGAGGTCGTCCGGGTGCTCAATCTCGCGTGCGCCCCCGCGCTGCCACTGCGCGCGGTGGGGCTTAAAGAGACGCGTAGTCGGTTATTATCGGCTTCGAGCCGATCCTGGGGATCGGTGTCTTGACGCTCTGGGGTGATTTTTCAGGTTTGGACGGGGCCTGTCTGGTTGGTTTTGCCTGTGCCATATCTCTGCTCCTTTACCTCGAACTGATCAAAAACGTCCGGCCTTATAAGCGTCTGGCCGGCTTGCGCCGGGGGCGCTTTGTTAACAGGTATCGCTGCACGTTTGGCGGGAAATCAGGTTGTGACAGGGCGGGAATGTGACCAAAATGTGGCATGTGGTTGAGCGTGACCTTTCGGTCACGCAAACGCGTGTGCATTTTTCTCGTCAACCAAGGCAACAGCCGCTTGACGCCCCGCGCACGCTTGCCTAAACACGGGCGCATCGCCTTGGCCATCGGTCAGGGGGACGGTAGCGAGCGGTTGTAGCTCAGTTGGTTAGAGTACCGGCCTGTCACGCCGGGGGTCGCGGGTTCGAGCCCCGTCAACCGCGCCACCGCTGCCTTGATAAAAGCGCCTCCCGGAAACGGGGGCGCTTTTTTCGTTTCTGATATACGCAACGACATGCGACAGAACGGCGATATTTCCATGAAATATCCGGGTGGCAGATGCTGTCTGGAAGCAGGAGTGAGATTGCGCAGTTACCGTGGCGTGCGACAGACTACATTCGTGACAAATCGGCATTGACCTCTGCCGACACCTGCACTATCTCAGCCCCCACGCGCGGTTGTAGCTCAGCTGGTTAGAGTACCGGCCTGTCACGCCGGGGGTCGCGGGTTCGAGCCCCGTCAACCGCGCCACTTTCCCCCTTCAATGATCAGCCCGCTGAAAGATGAAAAAGGCGAACCCATGCGCATTTTCGATCATCTCCCCTGGAACCTGTTGATCATTGCGGCCCTCACGCTTGGGCTGGCACCGTTCCTTCCCGAGCCGCACATCTGGGAAAAGCTCAGGATGTTGGTGCAAGGCGCGCTGACACGGCCCGTCGATATCTTCGATCTGGTAATGCATGGCGCGCCTTGGTTGTTGATCGTGTTCAAGACGATCCGCGAGTTTACCCGCCCTCAGTCGGGCGCGTAGTCATAGCCAAGCGCAGATTCGGTCTCAAGATCGAGATGCTCCATCATGAACGCATGGTCTTGGGCGCTAAGATCGGTTGGTGTTGCCACCGGCACAGCGCGGCTGAAACGATTGCCCAGACGGTTCGTCACCGGCTTGATGCGTAGCCCCTTGAGCGGCAACCCCAGCTCTTCGATCATCGTGGCAGCAAAACCGGTCTGGTCGATCTGAGCCAATTCTGCCTTGACCACGAGAACATTGCAGTCGCGGTTGAGCATCCCAAGATGCGCTGCCTGCTTGACGGCGCGAAGCTCGAACAGGTTGGCAAAACGCTTGCCGCTGATCGGGTGGCGATCAAATTGCAGCTCGGCGCCTTCGACCAGCGGCACAAGCTCTGGATGGATCTCTTCAAAGTCGCTGGGCCGGTCAACGATGCTGCGCCATTCGGCACGCAAGAAATCGGAAAATTCAAGCTTTTGCAAATCGGGATGGGCGTGCCAGGGGCGCTTGTGCATCGAAAGCGCCCAACTCACCGCGTTGCGCACGACGACGATGGTCAGAAGCTCGGCGGGAAGGGCAACCATATGCGGCGCGCTGTGTTTCCAGCCCAAGCCTTCTGTGCGGTAGAGGTCGATATTCTTGTCAATCACCTTGCGCACCATATTGGTGGCGGTGGCGCGTTCGCCGATCACCTGAAACTGGCTCAGCGGCACGTCGGTGACGCGTTTGAGATACCAGCCTCGGCTGGCCATGGTCCCAGAGAAATCATTCGGTAACATCGGCTGCTCGCGCCTTTGGGGTTTTCTCTATTCTGCCCGCAAGCGGCGCATGACAAAAGCCGTTTTTTCGATTCTCAGCGTTGCGGAAAGCAGTTAAAGCGTTTCGACTTAGACCTGAGACAGGGTTAAGTCGAAACGCAGCACAACTCATCAATGTTGTGGGCGCTTCGAGGCAAACTTATGATTCAAGTTTATCTCGAAACGCTTTAGGTTGCATCAAAACGCGTCGACACGTGGCGCAAGAGCGAGATGGTGAGCAGATGCAATCAAAAGTGGCCGCTGTGACGATGGTGCGGGATGATCTGTTCTTCCTGCGCGCCTGGCTGCATCATTATGGCGTGGTGTTGGGGCGCGAGAATTGCTACATCATCAATCACGGGCGCGGGCAGGGCGTGGCTGATCTGGCCACGGGCTGCAACATCATTGGCATTCCGGGTGACGCGCACAAGAATTTCGATATGAAACGCTGGCGTTTGCTCAATAATATCGTGATGGGGCTGCGCAGTTACTACGATCATATCGTGGTGGGCGATGTTGACGAACTGGTCGTGGTCGATCCGGCGTCGGGCAAAAATCTTCTGGAATATCTGAGTAATACGCCGATCCGTAGGGTGCTTACACCGCTAGGTCTTGAGGTGATTCACCGGATTGATGTGGAACCCCAAGCGGTGACGGATCGCATTCTTGGGCCGCGCCGCCACGTGCGTCTGGCACCGCACTACTCCAAGCCCTGTGTGATTTCAGTAGGCACCAAGATTGCGCGCGGCGGACATTTTACCCAATATGGCAAGCTCATAGCGCCCGACGACCTCTATCTCTTCCACCTCAAGTTCTGCGATTTCCCCGAGTATTCCGAGGCGATGAACCGGCGCAACGCGGTGACGCAGGAGATCGGCGCAAGCGTCAAGGAAACTGCCATCGGGCGGCACTGGTTCGCCGAAGCGCGCGGCGAGGATCGCGCCACCTTTGAGGCGTTTGCGGATATGGAAAATGTCGAAGGGTTTGACATGACGCCCTATCGCGACGAGATGCGCACAAGTTTCCGGGCGCGCGGCGACACTGGCTTCTTCGAATTCGATCGCCCCGATTATGATCTGCAATTTGAATTGCCCGAACGGTTCTTCGGGGTGTTCTGAAGGCGCAACGCCGCTGTCAGTTCACCACGATCCAGCCATTGCCGAGCGGATCGCTCTTGCCGTTGGTGAGAAGATCGACCAAGACCAGCGGCGGGGCGTTGAAACCATGTGTCTTGCCCCCGGCGGCGGCGCCGATGGGGAAGTTCATCAGGGCGATTGCGGCAATAGCAAAGGCGCTGAGCAGCGTGGCGGATTGGAAAAGCGCTTTCATGGCGGTGTCCTTCGATCTTTCGCGGTGTTGATCGAAAGATGGGGCAGGGCACCTTTGTAATACAAAAACAGCCCGCACATGGCGGGCTGTTATTCGATATCAAGCAAGGTTAAGACGTTGATATATAATCGTATTATCAGGCGAGCATAAGCATCGGGTTTTCGAGGTTTTCAACGATCGCCTTGAGCAGTTCTGCGCCCAATGCACCATCAATCACCCGGTGATCAACGCTGAGCGTAACTGACATCACGATTGCAGTGGTCACTTCGCCGTCCATTCCCACCACCGGTTTCTTCACACCGGCACCCACGGCCAATATCGCACCATGCGGCGGGTTGATCACCGCATCGAAATTGTCGATCCCGAACATGCCGAGGTTGGAAATGGCAAAGCTGCCACCTTGGTATTCATGCGGTGCCAGCTTGCGGTCGCGCGCGCGGGCGGCGAGGTCTTTCATCTCGGCCGAGAGCGCCGAAAGCGATTTCATTTCTGCGTCTTTCAGCACGGGCGTGAACAGCCCGCCCTCAATCGCGACGGCCACAGCAACATCCGAGGGCTTGAGCTTGATGATCCGGTCCCCGGCCCAGACGGCATTGGCATCGGGCACGGCCTGAAGCGCAAGGGCGCAAGCCTTGATGATGAAGTCATTGACCGAAAGCTTCACGCCACGCGATTCAAGTTGCTTGTTGAGATCACTGCGGAATTTCATCAGCGCATCGAGCTTGATATCGCGGCGCAAATAGAAATGCGGGATGGTCTGCTTGGCCTCGGTCAGGCGCGCCGCAATGGTCTTGCGCATCCCGTTGAGAAGAACTTCTTCGGTCTCGCGGTCGGCATAGATTTTCGCGACCGCCTCGGCGCTCGCACTCTGCGCCATCGGCGCGGCGGCGGGAGCGGAAGCAGAGGCTGCCGGGGCGGCGGCTGGCGCGCTGGTCTGCACATCGCCAATCACATCGGCTTTGACGATGCGCCCCTTGGGGCCAGAGCCCTTGATCTGGGCCAGATCGAGCCCCTTGTCGGCGGCGATGCGCCGCGCCAGCGGGCTGGCAAAAAGACGTTTGCCATCATCACCTTGCGGCGCGGCGGGGGCAGGGGACGCGGGCGTGGAATCAGCTTTTTTCTCTTCCTTGGCCGGTGCGGCTTTCGCCTCGGCCGCTTTGGCAGGCGCAGCGTCACCGATATCATCCGCGCTTTCGCCCTCTTCCAACAAAACGGCGATGGCGGTGTTGACCTTCACCCCCTCAGAGCCTTCGCTCACCAGGATCTTGCCGATCACGCCTTCGTCGACGGCTTCGAACTCCATCGTTGCCTTGTCGGTCTCGATTTCGGCCAGAAGATCGCCCGCCGAGACGGTGTCGCCCTCCTTGACCAGCCATTTCGCCAGCGTGCCTTCTTCCATCGTAGGAGACAGGGCGGGCATGAGAATTTCTGTGGGCATCGCCTTGGTCTCCTTAGCGGTAGGTCACTTGTTTCACGGCCTCGATCACCTCGTCGGTGGTCAACAGCGCGTGTTTTTCGAGATTGGCGGCATAAGGCATCGGCACATCCTTACCGGTGCAGTTGATCACCGGCGCGTCGAGGTAATCAAACGCGCGCTGCATGATCGTCGCCGAGATGTGATTGCCGATCGAACAGACCGGCCAGCCCTCTTCCACAGTGATGCAGCGGTTGGTCTTCATCACGCTTGCCAGCACGGTGTCATAGTCAATCGGGCGCAGAGTGCGCAGGTCGATCACCTCGGCCTCGATACCCTCTTCTGCAAGCTTTTCAGCGGCTTCCAGCGCATATTGCATGCCAATTCCAAAGCTGACGATGGTGACATCAGACCCCTCGCGCCAGATGCGGGCCTTGCCAAACGGCACGGTGTAATCCTCGATCACCGGCACATCAAAGCTGCGGCCATAGAGGATTTCGTTTTCAAGGAAGATCACCGGGTTGGGATC
Source organism: Rhodobacteraceae bacterium LMO-JJ12 (assembly GCA_021555075.1). Lineage (NCBI taxonomy): Bacteria > Pseudomonadati > Pseudomonadota > Alphaproteobacteria > Rhodobacterales > Paracoccaceae > Rhodobacteraceae bacterium LMO-JJ12. The sequence continues at coordinate 2,315,805 of JAKGBX010000001.1, read as the reverse complement.
GCGGATCGCGGTTTTCATCAGGCCTTTGTAGTCGGAGGCCGAATAGGGCATCACAACGCGCAGGCCCGGCACCTGGGAATACCAAGCGGCGTAATCCTGTGAGTGCTGCGCGCCAACCCTTGCGGCGGCACCGTTGGCACCACGGAAAACGATGGGCGCGCCCATTTGGCCGCCCGACATATAGAGCGTTTTTGCAGCAGAGTTTATAATCTGGTCAATGGCTTGCATGGCGAAGTTAAACGTCATGAACTCGACAATCGGGCGCAAGCCGGCGAACGACGCGCCGACCCCGATACCGGTAAAACCATGCTCGGTAATCGGCGTGTCGATCACGCGCTTGGGGCCAAATTCGTCCAGCATGCCTTGGCTGATCTTGTAGGCGCCCTGATATTCGGCGACCTCTTCCCCCATCAGGAAAACTGTGTCGTCGCGGCGCATTTCTTCGCTCATCGCGTCGCGCAGGGCTTCGCGCACCGTCTGTTTCTTGACCTCGGTGCCTTCGGGCCAGTCGGGCGAGCGATCTGGCTTGGGGGTCTCGTCGGGCCGGTCGGTTACGGTGACGGGCGCGGCGGCTGGGGCGGTGACGGGCGCGGCGGCGTCATCGGATGCCGGGGCATCCGCCGCGCTCTTGATGTCGTCCGCGCTTTCGCCCTCGTCCAGCAGCACGGCGATGGCGGTGTTGACCTTCACGCCCTCGGTGCCCTCGGCCACCAGGATCTTGCCAATCACGCCCTCATCGACGGCTTCGAATTCCATCGTTGCCTTGTCGGTTTCGATCTCGGCCATGATATCGCCGGACGATACTGTATCGCCTTCTTTCACCAGCCATTTCGCCAATGTGCCCTCTTCCATCGTGGGGCTTAGCGCGGGCATGAGAATTTCGGTTGGCATATTACGCATCTCCCTGGGGTGTAATCAATCCGACGACATTTCCCTGTCCGTCTTCAACATAGGCACAACGGCCAATGTCGGGATAATCCTGTGGTGGCAAGGCTTCGGCGCCACCGTTGGCCAATGCCCAAGCATATCGCTCATCGCAGTCAGCGACCTCAAACGTCATCGTGCCGCCCCGGATTGGCGAGCCGGCATCAGGGGCATTGCCCATCCGCCGCATCATGCCGCCGGTCAGCGCGTTGTCGCCGCCGATTTCGTTCCCTTTGATCAGATGATAGGCCGCGTCCTCCGCGCCAGCCATCGGTTCAAACGTCCAGCCGAGCAGGGCACCGTAGAACGCCTTGGCTGCATCGACATCGGTTACATGAACTTCGAAATGTGGCATCAGGCCGTCGCTTCCTGCGGGGCTTGATCGGCGTAAATGTCAGTCCAAAGCTCTTCGAGCGCCGGTTCGGGGCTTTCGCGGGCAAATTCGGCGGCGTCGTTGATGATCGCCTTGATCTCCTTGTCGATCGCCTTGAGATCATCCTCGGTGGCGTGTTTGCCGGTCAGCAACAGATCGCGCACATGCTCGATGGCGTCGGATTTCTCGCGTATCTTCTGAACCTCTTCGCGGGTGCGGTATTTCGCCGGGTCAGACATCGAGTGGCCGCGATAACGATAGGTCATCACTTCGAGAATGTAGGGGCCTTTGCCAGAACGGCAGTGATCCACCGCCTTCTGCCCGGCGGCCTTGACCGCCAGCACATCCATGCCATCGACCGTCTCACCGGGGATGCCGAAAGCTTCGCCACGGGTGTGGATATCGGCCGACGAGGTTGAGCGCTGTTGCGACGTGCCCATGGCGTATTTGTTGTTCTCGATCACGAACACGACCGGCAAATCCCAAAGCGCGGCCATGTTGAACGTCTCATAGACCTGACCCTGGTTCGCCGCGCCATCGCCGAAATAGGTGAAGGTGACACGCTTGTTGTCGAGATACTTGTCGGCAAAAGCCAGCCCCGCGCCAAGCGGCACCTGTGCTGCAACAATGCCATGGCCGCCATAGAAATGCTTCTCCTTGGAGAACATGTGCATCGAGCCACCCTTGCCCTTGGAATAGCCGCCCTCGCGCCCGGTCAATTCGGCCATGACGCCGCTTGCTTCCATGCCACAGGCCAGCATGTGGCCGTGATCGCGATACGAGGTGATGCGCTTGTCGCCTTCCTCGGCACAGGCCTCCAGACCCACAACAACCGCCTCCTGACCGATATAGAGATGGCAGAACCCGCCGATCAGCCCCATGCCATAGAGTTGGCCGGCCTTTTCCTCGAATCGCCGGATCAACAGCATGTCACGGTAATAGGCTTTAAGCTCGTCGCCGGAAGTGTTTGATTTCTTGGATGGTTTTTTGGCGGCCATGAAATCTCGCCTCCCTGCAGGTGAAAGTGGTTTAACGTTAAACTATATATTACAGTATTCCGCTACGTCATGCGAGTGAAATTTGCCGGGCCGCGAGAGCTGCACTTGGCTGTCGTGCGACTTGCGTCCGGCAACGATTGCTTGCGTGCGAAAACTGACCGATAGGCCGGGGGGCAAAGCTTGGTGCCGGGGCGCGCGGTTAGCGGATTACGATCTCATCCGCGCGGATCAGCCCGAGTACGTCACGCGCCTGTTGGTCCAGCAGGTCAAGATCGAGATAGCTGTCCGATAACCGATGTGTCAGGTTTTCCATCCGCGCAACCTGGGCCTCAAGCGCTTCAAGCTTGATGGTCAGAACGCGGCTCTGGGCGTCGATCTCGGCACGGCGAAACAGGCCGTAATCACCCTGCACGGCGGCAAATGTGAAATAGAGGCCAAGCAACAGCGAGACGCCGAAAAACGCCATGCCACCCAATGCGGGCCGATATCCCCGTGCAAAACCTGCCATTGTTTCCGTCTGCCGTCTCGGGGCGTTTTCGCCCTCGTTTGCCTCGTCTCGCGTCGTTGTGACGCAAGGAAAACACTGCCACAGGGGGGCTGGCTTGTGAATCCCCCTTTTGCGGCGCGCGCCGATTTGTTCTGATTGCGCCGAAGGGAGAGACCAAAATGACACATTCCGCACCGCACAGCGATTTGCCCACCCATGAGGTTGAAAATCAGCCCATGCCCGCAAGCGGCGCCGATCTCTGGATCAGCGATCCGGTGCTGCGTGACCACATGGCATTGTCAGATGCGGCCCCGGCGCCGCTGGCCGAATATGGTGCCCTTATGGGGAGCGAGGAGATGCGCGAAGCGGGCCGCGCAGCCAACCGCCACCCGCCCGAATTGGTCAGCTTTGATCGCTCCGGGCGCAGGCTCGACGAGGTGCGCTTTCACCCGGCCTATCACACCCTGATGCAGGCCGGGCTTGAGGCCGGGTTTTCTGCCGCACCCTGGGACGGCACGCCGGGTGGCCACAGCGCACATACCGCGATGTGCTACATGACCAGCCAGATCGAACCTGGTGTGACCTGTCCGATGGTGATGACATTCGCGGCCGTCCCTGCGCTGGCTGCCGATACCGGGCTGGCGGCGGATTGGGTGCCCAAACTGACGGCGCGTGCCTATGACACCGCGCGCGCGCCGGTGAACGACAAACGCGGCGTGACGCTGGGCATGGCGATGACCGAGAAACAGGGCGGCTCGGATGTGCGCGCCAATTCCACGCTGGCAACACCCGATGGCGACGCCTATCGGCTGCGTGGGCATAAATGGTTTTGTTCGGCCCCGATGAGCGACGGGTTCTTGACACTGGCGCAGGCGCCGGGGGGATTGACCTGTTTTCTGGTGCCACGCTGGCTGAGCGGCGAACGCAACACCATTCATGTCATGCGGTTGAAGGAGAAGCTTGGCAACAAGGCCAATGCCAGCTCCGAGATCGAGTATCACGACGCGATCGCCTGGCGGCTGGGCGACGAGGGCAAGGGTGTGAAGACCATCATCGAGATGGTGCATCACACGCGGCTCTCGACCTCGGTGGCGCCTGCCGGGTTGATGCGTGGCGCGCTGGCCGAGGCGAAATGGTGGGTTGAAGGGCGGCGCGCGTTTCAGCGGCGACTGATCGATCAGCCGATGATGCGCAGCGTTCTGGCCGATCTGGCGCTTGATTTCGAAGGCGCAGCGGCGCTGGCCTTTCGTATCGCGCGCGCGTTTGATGGCGCAACCGAGACGGATCGCGCGTTTTCGCGCATCGCTGTGGCGTTGGCGAAATTCCTTGGCAACAAACTCTGCCCGAGCGTGGTTTACGAGGCGATGGAGTGTCTCGGCGGGGTGGGTTACACCGATGACACGCCGCTGCCGATGCTGTTTCGCGAAACACCTCTGAATTCAATCTGGGAGGGCTCGGGCAACGTGATCTGCCTTGATGTGCTGCGCGCGCTGTCTCGCGATGGCGCGGCTGCAGACGCCTTGCGCGCAGAATTTGCCGCCGCCAAGGGCGTCAGCCGGACCTATGATGCGGCACTGGCCGCGCATATGGAGCGTTGGCCAGGGCTACCCGACGAGGCAGAGGCGCGTTGGTTCGTCGAAAGCCTGGCAACGCTGCTCACCGCGTCGGTCTTGCTACGCTTTGCCCCCGGCGCAGTCGGCGATGGCTATGCCGCAACGCGCCTTGAAGTGGCGGGGCGCGGACGGGTTTACGGTGCTGTGCGCGGGCTTGATACAGGTGCTATATTGGAGCGATTGGGATGATGTTTCAGACATATGGCGACTACGAGGCGCGCGTACGGGAAAGCTTTGCAGCGCAACCGGCGATGAAAACCATGGGCATCGACATTGTCGATGTAGCGCCGGGCGAGGTCTGGTTATCACTGCCGTTTGATTCAGCCCTGACCCAGCAACACGGCTTCCTGCATGCCGGGGTGGTGACGTCGGCCTTGGACACTGCCGCCGGTTTTGCCGCCTATACGTTGATGCCCGAAGATGCAGGCGTGCTGACGGTGGAGCTTAAAACCTCGCTGATGGCCCCGGCCAAAGGGCAGCGGTTCAACATCCATGCACGGGTGCTTAAACCGGGCCGCACGCTGATCTTCACCGAAGCGGTGGCCACGGCGATTGACGGTGAAAGCGCGCGCGAGATTGCCCGGCTGAGTGCTACGATGATGGTGGTTCAGGGGCGCGATGACGTGAAAGGGTAAGCGGTCATTTGCGCCAATACATCTGTGCCACCCAGAGCACCAATGCGCGCGGCATGAAGCGGAGCGAAAAGCCGATCAGTTTGTAAAGCAAGCCCGGCACGACCATGCGCTTGCCTGCCATCATGCCTTGCCAGCCGACGCGCGCAACCGCCTCCGGGCGGGCCTTGGGCAGGAATTTCAGCGCCAACGCGCCGTTGACATTTCCGGCGTCAAAAAAGCCGGTCTCGGTAGGGCCTGGGCAGAGCGCGGTGACGCTGACGCCGCTCGGTTTGAGATCGACGCTGGCGGCCTCGCTGAGATAGAGCAAGTAAGCCTTGGAGGCATGATAGGTCGCCATACCCGGCCCCGGCATGAAGGCAGCAGAAGATGAGACGTTGAGGATGTATCCGCGCCGTTTGGCGGCCATCTCGACCGCCGCGGCTTTCATCAGAGCGGTGGCGGCGACAACATTGACCGCGACGACCGATTGCTCCTGTGCGGCAATGCCGGGGTTGCTGACGGGGCCATGCACGCCGAGGCCCGCATTATTGACCAGAACCGTGATCTCACGCCCGCTGCTGGCCTCTTGCCAAAGTGCAGCACCCGCGTCGGGCAGGCTCAGATCGGCCGCGATACAGACCACGTCGCGTCCCATCGCGCGCAGCTCGTCGGCCAAAGGCTCCAACCGCGCCAAACTGCGCGCGCTCAGAATGAGGTCATAACCCGCTCGGGCGGCTTCGCGAGCAAGATGTGCTCCGATTCCGCCCGAAGCGCCAGTGATCAGGCAAAAGGATGTCATCGCGCGTTTCCTTCAATAAGGCGCGCACTGCGCACCCGGTTGTTTGCACGCGAGCCAGTCAAGGTTGGGGGCGCTGCCCCCAAACCCCCGGGAATACTTAGTGCAAGATGAAGGGTAAGAAGGCCTGCACCTTCATCTTGCTCAAAATATCCCCGCCGGAGGCTCCCGACCGTTGCCAGAGACGCGATGGTTGAGCAGTCAGCCACCCAACGCCGCCACGCCCGGCAGGGTCTTGCCTTCCATCCATTCAAGGAACGCTCCGCCTGCAGTGGATATATAGGTAAAATCTTCGGCGGCGTCGGCCTGATTGAGCGCGGCCACCGTGTCGCCGCCGCCAGCCACCGAAATCAGCTTACCTGCGCGCGTGAGCGCGCCAGCCTTCAGAGCGGCCGCATTGGTTGCCGCATCAAAGGGGGTGATTTCGAAGGCGCCCAAAGGGCCATTCCAGATCAATGTCCTGGCGGTTTCAAAGGTGGCGCAGATGCGGGATACCGTGTTTGGGCCGGCATCGAGGATCATCGCGTCGGCCGGGCATTCGGTGGCGGGCAGGGTTTCATGCGCAGCGTTGGCTGCGAATTCGCGTGCGATGACCACATCTTCGGGCAGGATGATCTCGCAACCTGTCGTCATGGCCTTGGTCATGATCTCGCGGGCGGTGTCAGCCATGTCGTGTTCGCAGAGCGATTTGCCAACGTCGACCCCTTGCGCGGCGAGGAAGGTGTTGGCCATGCCGCCGCCAATCACCAGGTGATCGACCTTTTCCACAAGGTTGCTCAGCAGATCGAGCTTGGTTGAGACCTTGGCACCGCCGACCACGGCAACCACCGGGCGGGCGGGCGTGCCGAGAGCCGCTTCAAGCGCTTCGAGTTCAGCCTGCATCAGGCGGCCCGCGCAGGACGGCAGCAGATGCGCCAAACCCGTCGTGCTGGCATGGGCGCGGTGTGCCGTCGAGAAGGCATCGTTGACATAGACATCGCCCAGCGCCGCCAACCGTTTGGCGAATTCGGGGTCGTTCTTTTCTTCGCCCGGATGGAAGCGGATGTTTTCCAGCAAGAGCACATCCGCCGCCAGCGCTTCATCGGTGAGGTTCTCCGCCGCTTCCAGCGTCTCGATGAAGGCAACCGGGCGGCCAAGCGCCTGTTGCAGAGCTTCCAGCGTGACACGCAGCGACAGATCAAGCACGGTCTTGCCCTTGGGGCGGCCGAAATGGGCGATCAGGATGGGCAGGCCACCTTTGGCCAAAATATCGCGCACGGTCGGCACGATTCGCTCGATCCGCGTGGCATCGCTCACCACGCCACCCCGAACCGGCACATTGATATCAACCCGTGTGAGCACCCGTTTGCCGCTCAAGTCCATGTCGTCGAGTGTTTTCCAGCCCATGTGCGTCTCCATTTTCGTCGCGCCTGAATAGGCGCGAGGGGGCGCGGGCGTCAACCGCGTGCTTGTCCCCTGAGGAAAGCCGACATAGGTAAGGGCCATATCATGCTAAGGAGAGCCCCATGGCCGAGATCAAAGACCCCGAGAACACCATCCTGATGGAACTGAAAGACGGCACCGTTACGATTGCGCTGCTGCCTGATATCGCGCCCAAGCATTGCGAGCGGATGAAAGAGCTGGCCCGTGCCGGTGCCTATGACAATGTCGCCTTCCATCGTGTGATCGATGGCTTCATGGCCCAGACCGGCGATGTTGAGCACGCCAATATGGAAAAAGACTACAACCCCGGTCGCGCAGGCACCGGTGGGTCCGACAAGCCCGACCTTCCGGCGGAATTCTCCAAGATCCCGCATGCACGCGGCTCTCTGGGCGCGGCACGTTCGCAGAACCCCAATTCGGCCAATTCGCAGTTCTTCATCAACTTCAAGGACAATGATTTCCTGAATGGCCAATACACCGTCTATGGTCAGGTCATTTCGGGTATGGAGCATGTTGATGCCATCGCCAAGGGTGAGCCGCCTGCGAACCCCGACCGGATGATTAGCGTCAAGGTGGCTGGCGATGCGTAAGCTTGGCTTTGTGCTGGCCCTTCTGGCCAGCCCCGCAGTTGCCACCGAAATGACCATCGAGGTTGAGGGCGAGGGCGCCAACGGCACCGTCACCATCGACCTGCTGGAAGATGTGGCGCCCGGCCATGTCGCCCAGATTTCGGCTCTGGCGCAGGACGGCGCCTATGACGGCGTGGTGTTTCACCGTGTGATCGAAGGTTTCATGGCCCAGACGGGTGATGTGAAATTCGGCAAGATGGGCATGGACATGCGCCGTGCGGGTACGGGCGCGTCGGATCGCCCCAACCTCAAGGCCGAATTCTCTGATGTGCCGTTTGATCGTGGTGTCGTGGGCATGGCGCGTAGCCAAAGCCCAGACAGCGCCAACAGCCAGTTCTTCATCATGTTTGACGAAGGCCATTTCCTCAACGGGCAGTATACCGTTGTTGGCCGCGTCACTGGCGGCATGGATGTGGTCGACGCGATCAAGCGCGGCGACAAGCGTTCCGGTGCCATCACCGGTCAGCCTGACATGATGAAAAAGGTCACGGTTAGCGAATAACCCCTGCAAGGCGCGTGATTTCATGCGCCTTGCCACCTCTCAACATTACACCAATTGTCACAACCGCGTTTTGGGGGTTTGCCAATCGTGTTGCCTCGGCCATCCTGTCGCCAAAGGAGTGGCCCCATGCAAATCGTCCGTTTCCTGACAGTCTGCCTCATCTTCTGTTTCTCTTTGGTGCTGGTTCAATCGGCGCGGGCAGATCCGAATTTCTGGAAGCACGAATGGCCTGACACCGATTTTTCGCGCACATCGGTGCCCAACTGGAGCGAGATCATGTCGGGCGGGCCGCCCAAGGATGGCATTCCGGCGTTGAGCGACCCGTGGTTTATTGATGTCGAAAAAGAACACCGTATCGAAGGGCGCGAGCCGGTGATCACGGTTGAGATCGAGGGCGAAGCGGCACGCGCCTATCCAATCCGCTATCTTACCTGGCATGAAATAGTGAATGACGAGATCGGCAATCTGCCCATTGCTGTCACCTTTTGCCCGTTGTGCAATTCGGCGCTGACGTTTGATCGGCGGGTGAACGGGCGCGAGCTGACGTTTGGTGTGTCGGGCAAGCTTAGAAATTCCGACATGATTATGTATGACCGCGAAACCCAAAGCTGGTGGCAGCAAGCGCTGGGGCAGGGGATCGTGGGCGAAATGACCGGTGTGGAGTTGACCCAGATCGCCAGTTGGATGGAAAGCTGGGATGCGTTCAAGGCGCGCAATCCACGCGGGCAGGTGATGGCCAAGCCGTCACTTACACGCCCCTATGGGCGCAACCCTTATGTGGGCTATGACAGCTTGGCGCGCCCGTTTCTCTATTCTGGCGAACGTCCGCCGCACGGGATTGACCCGCTGACCCGCGTGGTGCGCGTCGGGCGCCGCGCCTGGCCGATGGAGCGATTGCGCCACGCGGGCGAGATACGCGAGGCTGATGTGGTGATTTCATGGTCCGCTGGGCAAGCCTCGGCTTTGGACACGGGACAGATCGGGCAGGGCAAGGACGTCGGCAACATCCGTGTGCGCGATAGCGCGGGGCGCGATGTGGCGCATGATCTGATGTTTGCCTTTGCCTTTCATGCGTTCTGGCCCGATGGGACGTGGATGCTGGGGGAGTGACGCACAACGCCAGCACAGCTCAGTCTTGAGAGCGTGGGAGCTGCAGGCGCCTCAGTCGCACGTCAGGGTTTTGATCTTGCCGGAACTGGCGCGCATGAAGTCATAGGTTTCGCCGGGAGCGACCTCAATCGCGTGATCGCCGCCCCATGCGATGTCGTTGACCTTGCCATAGAGATAGTATTGCGCGACCGGTGTGCGGCTGAGATAGCCGCGCCGGTTGGGCGCGATTGTGAACCAGCCCTCGGTCTGCGTACCGCCCGCGATGGTCTGATATTGCAGGTAAAGTTCGACCGGTTTGGAACACTTGTTGATCACCTGAATGTAGTAGAGCGGATCGATATCCAGTGTATCTTCGCAATCGAGGGTGACCTTGTGATCAAAAAACGCACCATTTGAGCCCCCTGTGGGGATTTCGACGCGACGAAAGCCATAAGGCACCGGATCATCGCGCACAGTGTGCAACTCATCCTCGCCGTTCCACACCCGACCAATCGCCTCGGCGGTGAAATAAAACGTGGTGTCCGTGGTCGGCAAAACAATGCGCTCAGTTCCGGGTTCGACGCCATACCAGCCGCTGGTGACCCATTTGCCGTTGAGATCGACGTGATGCACAGCAACCCTGAGCCGGGTCGAGCAGTCGTTCTTGAACAGGATGCGATGTGCGTCAAGCGCGGCGACAGGCAGCGTGGTGACGACAAGAGCGGCCAACGCCAGCACAAGGCGAGTGAGCATAGCAATTTCCTTCCCCAAGGCGATGCTGCAAAGTGCAGGGGGTTGGCAGGCGTTGTCAAACCAATGCTTAATAACTTGGCGAGATGCTTCAAAGCGGCCAGAACAGCAGGATCAGCGGGATCGATACCGCCACCACGATAATCTCAAGCGGCAGCCCCATGCGCCAGTAATCACCAAAGCGATAGCCACCGGGGCCGAGGATCAGCGTGTTGTTCTTGTGTCCGATAGGCGTAAGGAACGCGCAAGACGCCGCCACCGCCACCGCCATCAGAAACGGATCGGGCGACACGCCCAATGTCTGCGCCATCTGGATGCCAATGGGTGCCGCCACAATCGCCGTCGCCGTGTTGTTCAAGACATCCGAAAGCGTCATCGTAACCACCATCAGGATTGTCAGAATTGCCCAGGGCGCCCAACCTTCGGTGAAGCTGACCAGCGCGCCCGCGATCAACTCGGTTCCCCCCGAGTCCTCCAATGCCGCCCCAAGCGGGATCATCGACCCTAAAAGAACCACAACGGGCCATTCAATATGGTCATAAAGCTCTGAAAGCGGCAGAATGCGCAACAGCACATAGGCCACCGCCACCAGCCCCAATGCGACAGGCAGATAGAGCAACCCGAAGCTGGCCAGGGCCACCGCCCCGGCGAAAAGGCCAATAGCAGACCATGTTTTTGTGTTTTCTGTCACCGCAAGCCCGCGCTGGGCCAAAGGCAGCACGCCCAGCCACTCGGTCACGTCTGGGCCAGTGCCCTTGGGAACCAGCAACAGCAGGATATCGCCCGGCTGCACGACCGTCTTGCGCAAATGATCGCGGATCGGTTTGCCCTGGCGCGAAATCCCCATCACCACGGTATGCTGACGCCAGTGCAGCCCGAGGATCTGCGCTGTTTTCCCGGCGATGCGCGCCTCGGCAGGCACCACCACCTCGATCATATCCAGCCCTTCACCCGCCGCCTTGATCCGCTCCTCGCGGTCGCTTTCGGCAAAGGCGAGCTTGAGTGCAGAGCGGAACTCATCCAGCGCCTCCGGCTCGGCTTCCAGCACCAGCGTGTCACCGGCGCGCAGCACGGCGTTGCGCGCCGCGCCGTAACGCCGCTTGCCATCGCGCACCAGCCCGATGATGGCGACATCGGCCTTTTCGGCCTCACCATCAAGTTCGCTCAGCCGCTGGCCGATCAGCTTGGCATCTTCGGGCACGGTCAACTCGGCGATATAAGCCCCCATATCAGCAACCACCTTCAGCGCATCCTCGCGCTGAGGGATCAACCGCCAGCCGATCAGCGCCACAAAGATCAGCCCGATGATCGCGGTCAACCCGCCAACGGGAGCGAAATCAAACATCTTGAAAGGTTCGCCCAGACGCTCCTCGCGGATCGCGGCGATGATGATGTTGGGTGGCGTTCCGATCAGAGTGGCCATGCCGCCGAGGATGGTGGCAAAGCTGAGCGGCATAAGCGACAGAGAGGGCGCGCGCCCCGCCTTGCGCGCGGTCTGAATATCAACCGGCATCAACAGGGCAAGTGCCGCGACATTGTTCATGAAGGCCGAAAGCACGCCGCCAACCCCGCCCATGATGGCGATATGACTGCCAAGGCTGCGCGAGCTGTCGACCAATGTGCGGGTGATCAGAAGCACCGCGCCCGAACGCATCAGCCCGGCAGAAACAACCAGCACCAATGCGACAATGATGGTGGCGGGATGGCCAAACCCGGCAAACGCGCTTGATGTGTCCACAACACCCAAGACAACCCCGGCCATCAGCGCGCCAAAGGCCACAAGATCATAACGCCAGCGCCCCCAAAGCAAGAGTGCAAAGACGGCTCCGAAGAGCGAAAAGAGGATGATCTGATCATTTGTCATGGGGTCGAGCTTATCCTTGCGCCGGGGCGGTTTCGATCAAAAAGGTGGGGTGCTTGAAAATTGGCGCGCCTCGCAAACCTTGCCTTACATTTCATGCCTGACCTGACCATAGGCCAACATCGCAAACAAGCCGGTGCCGCCGATAATATTACCGACCAGAACGGGCAGGATATGATGGGTGAAGGCGATCAAAATCGGCAGCTCGCCTGTCAAGACAAGGCTGAAAATCTCGTTCGAACCGGCAACCACATGGGTAAACTCGCCCGCTGCGATCAGCCATGTAAAGAGGATGATAATAAATAGCTCAGACCCTTTGGCCGTGGGCAGCATCCACACCAATGCAGCGATCAGGAACCCCGAGGGAATGGCACGCAACATGGCGCTTTGCGGGTCTAATTCCGCGACGTGGCGCGAGATTTCCATGACGGCAGCGAGGATATCGTCGCTTACAATGCCGCCGTGCACGGTGATGGCGGCGGTCAGGAATGTTCCAAGCAGGTTGGCGGCAAACACGATCCCCCAGAGGCGCGCGGTGCGATACCAGCGATGTCGGGTCGGAGAGGCCAGGATGGGCAAAACCACGGTGATCGTGTTCTCGGTGAAAAGCTGCAAACGGGACATGATCACCAACACGAAGCCAAAGGTATAGCCAAAGCTCTCGATCAGGGAGAGAAAAGGGAAATCCGCGCCCAGCCCCGTGCGAATGATACCTTCGGCCAGAACGGAGGTCGAAATGCCGATCCCCGCCGCCACACCCGACCACCAGAGTGACGCTGTCGGGCGGTCGAGCTCTTCTTCGCCTTCACGCAGGATGATCGAATACACCGTCAGCGCCGAAAGGCGGCCATGTTCGGCCACGCTTTCGCGTTCCTCATCGGTCAGCGATTCCTCGGTCCGCGTCGGGGTTTTCTGGCGCGTTTCGCGTTTTGTGACCTTGGCACGCGCTTCTCCGTCGCGTTTCAGATCCTCTGAAAGCGTTTCGGGTGACGTGTCTGACTTGTCGGATCTGTCGATGATGCAATCGCCTTTGTTGGTCTGTATGCGCGCCTGAGAGTCTGGGTTAACGATTGAACGCGCCGAAAGGTTCCCAAAAAACAGGTCACAATCGTTTTTGCGAAATTGCCAGACCCGTCTGCAATCCGCTTGTCTGGATCGAATATCTATCATTGCATTGAATAATGCGAAGCGCTTGGGCGTCAACGGTCGTTTTAGGGTCTGCTTAGCGCGTCGCGCTCTCCTTGTCGCGCCTACGTGCAAGGGCGACGGCGGTGATCAGCGCCAGAAGCATCAGGAACAACGCAAAAGGATAGTTCAGCAGTTTTGAAGGATCGCCATTCAGAAGCGACAGCGTTTGCGACAGCGAAACCTCAAGCCGCGGCGCAAGGAAAAAGGCGATGATGAACACCACCACGGAAATTCCAAACGCCGTCATCACAAAGGCCAGCACGGCAAAGACCAACATCACCCCAACGCCAAACAACCCGCCCGAGGCCAGCGAGACACCGACGAAACACATCAACAAGGCCGAGGCAAAGATGAACGGTTCAGGCGCAGACACCACCCGCACCCAAAGACGCAGACCCAATTGCCCAACCCAGAGGTTCATCAGGTTGGCAAGGATCATCGTGCCAAACAACCCATAGATCAGCCGCCCTTGTTGTTCGAACAAAAACGGCCCCGGCTGCACCCCGTGAATCATGAAGGCCGAAATGATCAACGCCGCACTGACACTGCCGGGAATGCCCAGCGTCAAAAGCGGGATCATATTGGCCCCCATGACCGAGGAATTGGCCGACTCCGACGCGGCGATACCGTGCAGATTGCCTCTGCCAAAACTCTTGGGGTCTTTCGAGGCACTGCGCGCGCTGGCATAGGACATGAAAGCGGCGGCAGTTGATCCGACACCGGGCAGCGCCCCCAAAATGGTGCCAATCACCGCCCCGCGCGCCATGGTATAGCGACACCCCCAATACTCCGCCCAGCTAACCGAACGGTCCTCTTTCGGCTGATTACGCGGCAGGGTAACGGCGGCGCGCACCGTGCCACGGGTTTCGCTCAACCGGCGCAGAAGCTCGGAAATTGCCAGCATCCCGATCGCGACCGAAGCCAGCGGCAGACCGTCATAAAGCTCGTATTGTTCAAAGAAAAAGCGCGGCGTGGCATGTTCCGGGTCGGTGCCCACCATCGCCGCCAAAAGGCCCAGAGAGATGGCAATCACCCCCTTGATCAGCGACCGCCCCATCAATCCGGCAATCACCGCAAAGGCGAGCAGCATGAGCCCCAAAACCTCAACCGGCCCCATTTTCAGCGCCAAAATCGCCAAAGGGGCCGAGACGGTAATCAACACGATATCGCTGAACGTGTCACCGGTGATCGAAGAAAACAGCGCCATCTTGGTCGCCTTCAACGGCTTGCCCTGCTTTGCCAGCGGATAACCATCAAGTGCCGTGGCCGCCGCATCGGGCGTGCCGGGCGTGTTGAGCAACACGGCGGGGATCGCCCCGCCAACCAATCCGCCTTTGTTCACCCCCACCAGAAAGCCAATCCCGGTCAACGCATCCATGCCAAAGGTAAAGGGAATGGCAATCGCCATCGCCATAACCGGCCCAATCCCCGGTACCGCGCCAACAAACTGCCCGACCATAACGCCAAACAACACGAACAGCAGGTTGATCGGCGTGACCGCATCACCAAGCCCTGCCATGATTGTGCTCAGCTCTGGCATGGTTTTGCTCCGATGCTCATGGCAAGGGCCGCTCAAGCAAGATCGCCACCACAAACCAGATCAGCGCTGGCATCCCCGCGACACCAAACAGCAGCCAATACCAGCGCCGCTCATGCGCTAGCCACATCAGCGCCAACGCCATCACCGGCGCGGTATAGACGAAGCCGACAAAACTCATCACCCAGAGCGCGCCGATCAAGACCCCGGCAAACAGCGCCGCGCGGTTCCAGTGCAGCAATCCGGGGCTGGCATCGCCCGACGGGCGCAGGATCAGCGCCACTCCGCAAACCCCAAGGATCACCGCGACGATCCGGGGCAGGGTGCGCGGCTTGAGCCAGCCATAATCAACCGTTTCCACCTGCCATGGCACGATCACGAAATAGAGCAGCACGGCAAATACCACGACCACCAGACCGAGAATTCGGTCTGTGGTCATGGCCTGTGCCGACTTACCGCTCATCGTTGCTCACCCGCCGAGGGTTAATTGGCAAACAGCGCGCCAACATTGACAAGCCCCTTGTGCATCATCTCTTTGGTGCCCTCAGGCCCCAGATTGATGATCGGCGATTTCAGCGAATTCATCACCGCGCTTGTGACCTCTTCGCTCTCAAGTGCCGCCGCCAGCGCCGCGCTCAAAGCTTCGCGCGCGTCATCCGGCGTGCCTTTGGTCGTGGCGAAAAAGAACACCGGATCGACATAGATATCAAAGCCTTGCTCCATCAACGTCGGCGTGTCGGGGGCATAGTTGTGGCGCGTGTCATTGATTGACGCGATCATCTTGACCTGTCCGGCCTCAAGGAAGGGCAGGTGCTCACCCGCCTCAAAGCCCGCAATCGCCTGTCCGCCCAGCACCAGCTTGACGTTCTCCGCCCCGCCCTTGGTCGAGAGGAACTGAAACTCCACCCCGGCCTTTTGCATGACATAGCGCATCGCCAATTCCTGTGGCTTGGCATCAAACGAGAGCGCCGCGCCGCCATTGGCCTTGGCATAGTCGATCAGCCCGGCAACATCGTCAAACGGCGCATCGGTGCGTGCAATCATCGCCAATTGCGCGCGCGACGCGGTGCCAAGATAGTCAAAGCTGTCGAGATCGAATTTCAACTTGTCCGGCCGGTTTACCAGATTGACCAGCAAGGGCATGTTGACCCCCAGACCGATGATCGAGCCATCAGCAGGCCGGTTGGCAATCCCGGTGAACATCGCCACGCCGCCCCCGCCGGGCTTGTTTTCGGCGATCACGTTCCAACCGGTTTGTTCTTTCAAAACCTTGGCAACAACGCGCCCGATCGTATCGGTCGAGCCCCCCGCGCCAAAGCCGATTTGCAATGATAACGTGCCTTTAGGCGCCCATTCCGCGCTGGCCATTCCGGCCACCATCACGCTTGCAACCGTCAGCGCAGCCGTCACTAATCCTTTGATCTTCATGATTTTATCCTCCCAGATACGGACTCTGTCATGCCAATGCGCCGGGGCGCTGTGCTCGTGGAATCCTGCGTTAAGTAAGCCATAAACTTGTTAACAGAGCAATGAATTTATGAGGCCCTCCGGTGTGAAGGGATTGAACAGGCCCCAACCCTTCGCCTATAGAGTCGCGACAAGCATAGCACATCTCAGGGGAGCCTCATGGCCGGCCATTCAAAATGGGCAAACATTCAGCACCGCAAGGGGCGCCAAGACGCGGCGCGATCCAAACTTTTCTCCAAGCTCGCCAAGGAGATTACCGTGGCGGCAAAAATGGGCGATCCCGATCCTGACAAGAACCCGCGCCTGCGGCTGGCGGTTAAAGAGGCCAAATCGCAATCCGTTCCCAAGGATGTGATCGACCGCGCCATCAAGAAGGCGATGGGCGGGGACGCCGAGAACTATGACGAGATCCGCTACGAAGGCTATGGCCCGAATGGCGTGGCCGTTATCGTCGAAGCGATGACCGACAACAAGAACCGCACGGCCTCCAACGTGCGCTCGACCTTTACCAAGCATGGCGGCAATCTGGGCGAAACGGGCTCGGTTGGTTTCATGTTCGAACGCAAGGGCGAGGTGAGCTATCCGGCAGACGTGGGCGACGCCGATACCGTCATGATGGCCGCCATCGAAGCAGGCGCCGAAGATGTGGAAAGCTCGGAAGACGGCCATGTGATCTGGTGCGCCGATACCGATCTCAACGAAGTTTCCGGTGCTCTGGAAACGGCCTTGGGTGAAAGCGAAAGCACCAAGCTGGTCTGGAAGCCCACCACCACGACCGAACTTGATCTGGAAGGCATGCAAAAGCTGATGAAGCTGATCGACGCGCTTGAGGATGACGACGACGTACAGCGCGTCACCGCCAATTTCGACGCCTCTGACGAGGTGATGGAACAGCTCTGAGACCTGCACGCAAAGTGCACTCAACGGCACGGGAAGATGCGCAGTTTGCCCGTCTTCCCGTCGGCTCTACTCCTCCTGAAGCAATACCGATCTCGCCCGCGTCTTCACGGCCTCGGTCACCGGGTCCATTACCGGCGCCATCATCCGGCTGACCTGCCAATAAAGCGGCTTGTCGAGCGTGGCGATCTCTTGGCTCAGTGGTGCAAGAACGCCGCGTCGGATCATACGCCGCACCATCGGTTCGGGGTTCAGCCCCCATCCCATCCCGCGCCGTGCGGCTTCGACAAACGCCTGCGCTGACGGCATGCCGTGACTGGGCGGGGTAATCCGCGCGCCGAAATGTGTCGTCATCCATTCGGCCTGCAAGCCGTCCTTGGCATCAAATTGCAGCATTGGGGCGCGCGCCAACGCCTTGGGCGTAAGCCCATCGGGAAACCAGCGCTCGATAAAGCTGGGGCTGGCGGTGGCGATATAGCGCAGCGCACCCAATGGGTGTACATCGCACCCTTGCACCGGCCGCGACTGCGCGCTGACCGCCGCCAGAACCTCGCCCCGCCGCAGCCATTCGCCCGAATGCGACTGGTCATCCACCACCAGATCATAAAGCGCACCCTCGATCCGGCTGAGCCCGCCCAGAAGCCATGTCGCAAGGCTATCGGCATTCACCGCAATGCGCAGCCTTGCAGGAAAAATGCTTGCACCAACGGCTTCGCTGCGCCCCAGATCCTGCCCGGTCTGCGCTTCCAGCAATGCCACCGCCTCGGCGTGCGCCGCAAGCCGCCGTCCCGCATCGGTGCCCCGGCAGGGACTTTCGCGCAGCACCAAAACCGTGCCGACCTGCTCCTCCAATGCCTTCAGCCGCTGTGAAACCGCCGATTGTGTGATGCCAAGCGCGCCTGCCGCGTTCTCAAAACTGCCCAGCCGCAAGATTGCGGACAAGGCAGCCAATTGCCTGCTGTCGAACTGCATAAGCCCCCCTAATTCCTTCCCTGTATCTTTAATTGGACCTAGCGCGAATTGCCGGTTAGGCCAAGCAAAAGGTGAATGAGGTGTCGTCATGATCGAAGCTACGCTGGCGGGTTTTTCGCTTGGATTTTCCCTGATCCTCGCGATTGGCGCGCAAAATGCCTTTGTATTGCGTCAGGGTCTCCGGCGCGAACATGTGCTGGCGACGGTGCTTGTCTGTGCGCTCTCGGATGCGCTGCTGATTGCCGCCGGGGTGGCAGGGTTCGGGGCGCTGGCGCGCGCCGTGCCGTGGTTCGAAACGCTGATGCGCTATGGCGGGGCGGCGTTCCTCTTTTGGTATGGCGCGCGTAATTTCATCGCCGCGTGGCGTGGTGGTGCAGCCCTCGACAGCGGCGGCGAAGCCCGTCATTCGCGTCGTGCAGTGCTGCTGACTGTCGTCGCGCTGACCTGGCTCAACCCGCATGTCTACCTTGATACGGTGGTCCTGTTGGGCTCAATCTCGGCGCAATACGACAACCGGTTGGCGTTTGCCCTCGGCGCGATGTCGGCCAGTGTCATCTTTTTCTTCGCGCTCGGGTTTGGCGCGCGCTTGCTGGCCCCACTTTTCGCACGCCCAGTCGCCTGGCGGGTACTGGATGTGGTGGTGGGGGCCACGATGTGGCTGATCGCGGCGTCTTTGCTCTGGGGGTAGGGCGCACTAGTCAAATGGCACCGGCACGGCCGAGGACGTGGCACGGGCCAACAAAGTGCCGTTGGCATCAAACAACTCGCCCTCAAGAAAGGCGATGCGCTTGCCAAGGCTCAAGACCCGCCCCTTACAGATCAGCCGCCCCGGCCTGGCCGGTTTGAGAAAGCTCACATTGATGTCGATGCTTGATGCCATGACCTTGCCATGCGTCAAGGTGACAAGCGCCGGCCCCATCGTATCATCCAGCATCGCCGCCACGAACCCGCCCTGTATCACGCCGCGCGGATTCAGCGTTTCAGGGCCGGGATTAAAGGCGATTTCGATCTCGCCCTTGTCAGAATCCTCGCTCACCAACTCCCATCCCAGAAGGGCCGAAGCAGGGGGCATCGGGAAGTTTTCAAATACGCTGGGCATCGGCCTGTCCTTGATCTGTGGCACTGTCTGGCACCGAGCTTTGAGTTGGGAAGACGGCAAGGCAAGCGTTCCGTTGCGTTGCGATCTGGCCAAGCCTCGCGGTTTCGACGGAACGTTAACAAGTATCGCAGCTTGAAGCCCCGTAACAATCATGCCCAGATGTCGCCATGGACAATCGCGCGACCACCAACCCCGTCATCGGGGTTTTCTGGATGATCATAACCGGCTTCTTGTTTGTTGGCGTGACGGCGCTCGTCAAACTTCTTGGCCCACGGATTCCCGCATCCGAAGCGGCCTTTCTGCGCTATGCGCTGGGTTTGGTGTTCCTCCTGCCGATGGTCCGGCCACTGCTGCGCGCGCGTCTGAGCCGGGGGCAACTGGCGCTGTTCACCTGGCGCGGGCTGGCCCATACCGGCGGCGTGGCGCTGTGGTTTTACGCCATGACCCGCATTCCCATCGCTGATGTCACCGCGATGAACTATCTCTCGCCGATCTATGTCACGCTGGGCGCGGCGATTTTTCTCGGCGAAAGGCTGGCGTTCCGGCGCATTCTGGCCGTGGTGGTGGCGCTGATCGGTGGCCTGATCATCCTGCGCCCGGGCTTTCGCGAGGTCGGTGCGGGGCATCTTGCGATGCTGTTCGCGGCATTCTTTTTCGCCACGTCCTATCTGCTGGCCAAACGCATGGCCGATGAGACCGGTGCCGCGGTGACGGTGACGATGCTGTCATTGATGGTGACAATCGGGCTGGCGCCGCTGGCCCTGATGAACTGGGTGACGCCCACAGGGTATGAACTCTTGCTGTTGTTGGCCGTCGCTGCGGTGGCCACAGCGGGGCATTACACCATGTCTCTTGCGCTGGCGGCGGCCCCGATTACCGTGACCCAGCCGGTAGGCTTCCTGCAACTCGTCTGGGCGGTAACACTGGGCTGGCTGGTATTCGATGAAGGACTCGATATCTGGGTCATCGTCGGTGGAGGGGTGATCATCGCGGCAATCAGCTTCATGACCTGGCGCGAGGCGGTGCTGAAACGCCAGTTGCGCACGCCGGTCGCCCCTGCCACCAAACTCTGAAGTCACCAGGGTTTAATTACTGCGGCTTGAGAACTGGGGCGCTGCCCCAGACCCCGGAATATTTTGGGCAAGATGAAGCAGGCGCCGGATTGGTTTGTCAGGTCAAGAGCGCGGATCGAGCAGTTTGGCCAAGACCCTGTCCTTGGTGACCTGTCCTACAATCCTGCCGTTTTCCTCAACCCCGACCGGGGCACCGGTTTGGCCAACCTTTTCCATCACTTCGCGGATGTCGGTGTCCGGGCCAACCGTCTTGCGCGGCGTGCCTTCGAGCGGTTCCATCACGTCACGCGCACACAGCACGCCAAGCGGGTTCATATGGGCCACAAAATCGGCCACATAGTCATTCGCGGGGTTGGAGAAGATCTCTTGCGGGGTGCCGCATTGCACGATCCTCCCGCCCTCCATGATGGCGATGCGGTTGCCGATCTTGAAAGCCTCGTCGAGATCGTGGCTGACGAAGATGATGGTGCGGTTCAGGGTCTTTTGCAGATCCAGCAATTCGTCCTGAAGCCGGGTGCGGATCAGCGGGTCAAGCGCCGAAAACGGCTCGTCCATCAACAGGATCGGCGCGTCGGTGGCAAAGGCCCGCGCCAGCCCGACGCGTTGCTGCATCCCACCTGACAAGTCACCCACCTTGCGTTCGGCCCAGTCCGACAACCCCACGATGGTCAGTTGATCGTCAACCTTGCCACGCCGCGCGGCGGCGGGCATCCCGCCTAGTTCGAGGCCAAGCCCGACATTCTCGCGCACCGTGCGCCACGGCAGCAGGCCGAAGGCCTGAAACACCATGGCGATATGGGACAGACGCATTTCGCGCAGGGTGTTGGCGTCGGCTTCGGTGACATTCACCATCTCGTCGCCCCGCCGAACGTGCACCGCCCCGCGACACACCGGGTTCAGCCCGTTGACCGCGCGCAAGAGCGTCGATTTGCCCGACCCCGACAGCCCCATCAGCACAAGGATTTCCCCTGCCTCAACTTCCAGCGCGCAATCATGCACGCCCAGAACCTGACCGGTGCTTGCCTGAATTTCCGGGCGCTCCTGCCCGGCATCCATCAGCGGCAGCGCCTTTTCCGGGTGATCGCCGAAAACGATCGACACATTGTCGAAGATCACGGCAGTGTTGGTATCATTGCGGCTCATTTGCGATCAATCCTCAGCATGCGATCAAGAATGATGGCGACCACGACAATAATGAATCCGCTCTCAAACCCGAGCGCGGTATTCACTTGATTGAGCGCGCGCACCACCGGCACGCCCAGCCCGTCGGCCCCAACCAGCGCCGCAATCACCACCATCGACAGCGACAGCATGATCGTCTGATTAAGCCCGGTCATGATCTGGGGCAGGGCATAAGGCAACTCGACCTTCCAGAGCACCTGTGATTTGGTGCCGCCAAACGCCTGCGCCGCCTCTAACAATGGCTGCGGCGTTGAAGTGATCCCGAGATGGGTCAGCCGGATCGGCGCGGGCAGAACAAAGATCACCGTCGCGATCAGGCCGGGCACCATGCCGATACCGAAAAACACAATCGCCGGGATCAGATAGACGAATGTCGGCAAGGTCTGCATCAGATCAAGCACCGGGCGCATCCAGGAATAGAGCCGCGGGCGGTGCGCCGCGGCGATGCCAATCGGCACGCCAATCGCCATGCAGACCACACATGCGCTGAGCACCAGCGTCAGGCTTTCGGTGGTTTCCTCCCAATAGCCCTGATTGAGGATGAAGAGAAACCCGATCCCCACCAAAAGCGGCATCTTCCAACCACGCTGCAACGCCCAGGTCAGGGCCATGAAAGCCGCCACGATGACTAGCGGGTGCGGGCTTTGCAACACCCACAGGATGGCGTCGATCAAAAGCTCCATCACCCAGGCAAGCCAATCAAAAAACGGCTCGCCGACCTCTTGCAGCCAGTCAAAGAACCGCTTGGCGAACTTGCCGATGGGAATCTTGTTGTCGGTCAGCCAGTCCATGCTGTGACCCTCTCATTGCGTTGTGTTGTGTTCGATGGCACGTTCGGCGCGTTCACAACCGAGGGCCCCTGATGAGTGATCTTGTATTTTATACCAACCCCATGTCGCGCGGTCGTATCGTGCGCTGGATGCTCGAAGAGATCGGGCAACCCTATGACACCTATATCGTTCAATACGATACCGAGATGAAATCCCCCGATTTTCTCAGGATCAACCCGATGGGCAAGGTTCCCGCGATCGTGCACAACGGCCATGTGGTGACCGAATGCGCCGCGATCTGCGCCTATCTGGCCGAGGCCTTCCCCGAGGCCGGGTTGGCACCAAACGCAGATGAGCGCGCTGATTTCTATCGCTGGCTGTTCTTTGTCGCGGGGCCGGTTGAGGCGGCCATTATCAATCACTCTTTTGGCTTTCATTTGCCCGATGATCCAATGGCCAGCCGCCGGGCGGGCTATGGCCGCGGTGTTGAAGACGTTATCAATGCGCTGGCAACCCTGTTTGAGGACGGGCGCGACTATGTGACGGGCGCGCGGTTTAGCGCGGCGGATGTCTATATCGGAACGCAAATTCAATGGGGTCTGCAATATGATACCATGCCCGCTCGTCCGGGGTTTGCTGAATACGCCGCACGTCTGGCGGAGCGCCCTGCGGCCCGATCCGCGCGCGCCAAGGACGATGCGTTGGTCCCGCAACAGACCTGACCCTTTTGGCGAAACGCCCCCGGCCATCCGGCAGGGGGCATCCTTTTGCAATCGCGCAACCTTACTCCAGCGCCGCCTTCACAGCAGCAACAGCGTCGCCACCGTCCATCGTGGTCACACCGTCGAGCCAGCCCATATAGGCATCCGGGTTGGCCTTGAGCCACGCGGCGGCAGCATCCTGCGCATCTTCACCATCGTTCAGGATCGCGCCCATGATCTCGTTTTCCATGGCCAGCGTGAATTCGAGATTGCCCAGCAATTTGCCGACATTCTTGCACTCATCAACATAGCCCGCGCGGGTGTTGGTCAGAACGGTGGCACCGCCAAGGTTGGGACCGAAGTAATCATCGCCCCCTGTCAGATAGCCCATCTCGAAATTGGCGTTCATCGGGTGTGGTTCCCAACCAAGGAAGACAATCGGCTCGCCTTTCTTGGTGGCGCGTTCAACCTGCGCCAGCATGCCTTGCTCGCTGCTTTCCGCCACTTCCATGCCTTTGAGACCGAACGCATCCTCGTCGATCATCGACTGGATCAGACGGTTACCGTCATTGCCCGGCTCAATGCCGTAAATCTTGCCGTCCAGCGCATCCTTGTGCTTGGCAATATCGGCAAAATCCTTGATCCCCATCTCGGTCGCGGCCTTGTTCCCGGCCAGCGTATATTTCGCGCCTTCAAGGTTGGTGCGCACGGTGTCGACGGTTTTGGCTTCGCGATAAGGCGCAATATCGGCCTCCATCGTTGGCATCCAGTTGCCAAGGAACACATCGACATCGCCATCGGCCATGGCGCGATAGGTCACCGGTACCGACAGAACCTTGATGTCGGTCTCATAGCCAAGCGCATCCAGAACCACCGTCGTGGCGGCGGTTGTCGCGGTGATGTCGGTCCAGCCAACATCCGAAAAGATGACTTTGCCACAGGCCGCATGGCTTTCAGCCAGAGCCGGGCCTGCGAACGCCACGGCCAACGCCAGAGCGGAAATTGAAGTCTTGAAGGTCATTTGAAGTCTCCCGGTTGGTCTTCGTGTTTTTCTTGATTGACGAGTCAATAAAAACAAAACATGGTCTCGGGGCAAGTGAATTCTGGAGAATGCCATGCCCAAGCTCGGGATGGAGCCTATTCGACGCGAAGCGTTAGTGAAAGCAACGATTGCGGAAATCGGCGCACATGGCACGCTTGATGTCACGGTCAGCCAGATCGCGCGCCGCGCCGGTATGTCAAGCGCGCTGGCGCATCATTACTTTGGCGGCAAGGAGCAGATATTTGTCGCCGCCATGCGCTATGTAATGGGGGTTTACGCCGCCGAAGTGCGCGGTGCGCTGGCCATGGCCGATGACCCCCTGGCGCGGGTTGAGGCGGTTGTGCGCGCCTCGTTTTCCGAGCGGAACTTTCGCGCCGACACGGTCGCGGGTTGGCTCAATTTCTATGTGCTGGCGCAAACCTCCGATGAGGCGCGCCGCCTGCTCAATGTCTATCACCGTCGCTTGCGCTCCAACCTTGTTCATCCGCTGCGTGCCTTGGTGGGAAATCGCGCCGAAGAGGTGGCCGACCGCGTCGCGGCCCTGATCGACGGCGTATATATTCGCCAGACCCTGGGCCAGGGCCAGCCCGACAATGCCGCCGCCGTGGCGCAATTGCGCCGCTGCATCGAACTTGAAACCGGGCAGGGCGCATCATGAGTAAACCCAACATCCTGATCTTCATGGTCGATCAACTGAACGGCACGCTCTTCCCCGATGGCCCGGTCGATTGGCTGCATGTGCCGAACCTGCGCAAACTCGCCGCGCGCTCAACCCGGTTTCAAAACGCCTATACCGCCAGCCCGCTTTGTGCGCCGGGCCGCGCCGCCTTTATGACGGGCCAATTACCCAGCCAGACGGGCGTTTATGACAACGCCGCCGAGTTCGCTTCGTCAATCCCGACCTACGCCCACCACCTGCGCCGCGCGGGCTATCAAACCTGCCTCTCGGGCAAGATGCACTTCGTCGGCCCCGATCAACTGCACGGGTTCGAAGAACGCCTGACCACTGATGTTTACCCGCCCGATTTCGGCTGGACCCCGGATTATCGCAAGCCGGGCGAGCGGATCGAATGGTGGTATCACAACCTTGGAAGCGTGACCGGCGCGGGCGTGGCCGAAATCACCAACCAACTCGAATATGATGACGAGGTGGCCTATCACGCCACCCGCAAAATCTATGATCTGGGCCGGGGCCATGACGACCGCCCATGGGCGCTCACGGTCAGCTTCACCCACCCGCATGATCCCTATGTGGCACGCAAGAAATATTGGGATTTATATGAGGATTGCAATCATTTGCAGCCCGAAATTAATCCAATACCTTATGACGAACACGACCCCCATTCCAAGCGCATTTTCGATGCCAACGATTGGCGCTCTTACGATCTGACACCCGAAATGGTCGCCCGCTCGCGCCGCGCCTATTTCGCCAATATCTCTTATCTCGACGACAAGATCGGCGAAGTGCTTCACGCCCTTGAGGCAACCCGACAAGAGGCAATCATCCTTTTTGTCTCCGATCACGGCGACATGCTGGGCGAGCGTGGTCTCTGGTTCAAGATGAGCTTTTATGAGGGATCGGCCCGCGTGCCGCTGATGATCTCATCTCCCGACATGACGCCGGGGTTGGTGACAACGCCAGTCTCAAATATCGACGTTTGCCCGACGCTTTGCGATCTCGCAGGCGTCAGTATGGAGGAGGTTGCGCCATGGACCAGCGGCCAAACTCTGGTGCCATTGGGGCAGGGCGGTGCGCGTTCAGAACCCGTCGCGATGGAATACGCCGCCGAGGCGTCCTATGCGCCGATGGTGTCGCTGCGCTATGGCAAGTGGAAGTTCAACCGCTGCACGCTTGACCCCGATCAACTGTTTGATCTTGAGACCGATCCGCACGAGTTGACCAATCTGGCCGAGGTGCCAGCCCACGCCGGTACATTGGCGCAATTGCAGGCCAAAGCCGAAGCCCGTTGGGATCTTGCCGCCTTTGATGCCGACGTGCGCGCCTCCCAAGCCCGTCGCTGGGTGGTTTACGAGGCGCTCAGACAGGGCGGCTATTACCCTTGGGATTATCAGCCGCTTCAGAAAGCGTCCGAACGCTACATGCGCAACCATATGGATTTGAACGTGCTGGAAGACAATCAGCGCTTCCCGAGGGGGGAATGATGCAAGCCGATTACGTGATCGTGGGCGCAGGCAGCGCCGGGTGCGCCATTGCCTATCGTCTGGCCGAAGCCGGGCATTCGGTTCTGGTGATCGAACATGGCGGAACTGATGCCGGGCCGTTCATTCAAATGCCCGCCGCGCTGTCTTATCCGATGAACATGACGCGCTATGACTGGGGCTATATGAGCGAACCCGAGCCGGGCCTTGGCGGGCGACAATTGGTGGCGCCACGCGGCAAGGTGATCGGTGGCTCAAGCTCGATCAACGGCATGGTATACGTGCGCGGCCATGCGCGCGACTACGATCATTGGGTTGAGAGCGGCGCGGATGGCTGGGGCTTTGCCGATGTGCTGCCCTATTTCAAACGCATGGAAAGCTGGCATGACGGAGGGCATGGCGGCGACGCCTCATGGCGCGGCC
The DNA here is from genome assembly GCA_021555075.1 of Rhodobacteraceae bacterium LMO-JJ12. Taxonomy (NCBI): domain Bacteria; kingdom Pseudomonadati; phylum Pseudomonadota; class Alphaproteobacteria; order Rhodobacterales; family Paracoccaceae; species Rhodobacteraceae bacterium LMO-JJ12. Next base: position 2,289,236 of record JAKGBX010000001.1, on the reverse strand, counting down.
ATGATGGCCCGCTCCACATCACCCGCGGGCCACGCAAGAACCCGCTCTATCACGCTTTTGTCGAGGCGGGGCGGCAAGCGGGCTACCCCGTGACCGAGGATTATAACGGTCAGCAACAAGAGGGCTTTGGCCCGTTCGAGCAAACCGTCTGGAAAGGGCGGCGCTGGTCTGCGGCCAATGCCTATCTCAAACCGGCGTTAAAGCGCGACAACTGCGCCGTGGTGCGCGGGCTTGCCACCCGCATCGTGATTGAAGATGGGCGCGCAACGGGCGTGGAAATCCTGCGCGGTGGCAAGCATCAGATCATTCGTGCGAATGCCGAGGTGATCGTGGCGGCCTCTGCCTTCAACTCCCCCAAACTGTTGATGCTATCAGGTATCGGCCCCGGCGCGCATCTGGCCGACCATGGCATCGAGGTGCTGGCCGATCGCCCCGGCGTCGGCGCCAATCTTCAGGACCATCTCGAAGTTTACTTCCAACTGGCCGCACTTCAGCCGATCACGCTCTACAAGCATTGGAACCTGTTCTCCAAAGGGCTGATCGGCGCGCAATGGTTGTTTACCAGGACCGGCCTAGGCGCGACCAACAATTTTGAATCCTGCGGCTTCATCCGTTCCGCCGCAGGCGTCGAATACCCCGATATTCAGTTCCATTTCCTGCCCTTCGCCGTGCGTTATGACGGCAAAGCAGCGGCAGAGGGGCATGGCTTTCAGGCCCATGTCGGCCCGATGCGCGCGGCCTCGCGCGGGGCTGTGACCCTGCGTTCACCCGACCCAGGCGAAGCACCGCGCATTCAGTTCAACTATATGAGCGAGGAGTCTGACTGGGTCGATTTCCGGCGCGTCATTCGCCTCACCCGCGAGATTTTTCAACAAGACGCGTTCAAACCCCACGTGCGCCACGAAATTCAACCCGGCGCCGATGTCACCTCTGACGCGGCGATTGATGATTTCCTGCGCGACCACGCCGAAAGCGCCTATCACCCCTGCGGCACCTGCAAGATGGGGCGCGCCGATGATTCCATGGCCGTGGTCGACCCCGAATGCCGGGTGATCGGCGTCGAGGCCTTGCGCGTCGCCGACAGCTCGATTTTCCCGCGCATCACCAACGGCAATCTCAACGGCCCGTCGATCATGGTGGGGGAGAAGGCGGCGGATCATATTCTTGGCCGCGCGCCCCTGGCCCCGTCAAACGATCAGCCGTGGATTCATCCCAACTGGCAGGTTGCACAACGCTAAGAGGGGGCTGTTTTCGCCCATCACATCAAAGAAAGCCGCCCGAATGATACGACAGCCAGAAAGAAGAAATCTGCAACCCGGCACGTGACTTATCAACCCGCATTCCTATCTCTGATACTGCATCCGGTTTGATCCTAATCAAGGCTCGTGGGTCTTTACTCGGTCTAACCTCAGTCGCAACAAAAACCCTACAGGAGACAGGCGCATGGGTCACACCCCTCACGAACTGAACGAAGAGTTCCCTGAACACGCGAAAAAGATGGCCGCTTTAAAGGCCAATAGCCCTCATTTCGCCAAGCTCGCTGATGAATATCACGAGATCAACCGCGCCGTACACCGGGCCGAAACCAATGTCGAACCGGTCGAGGATCTGGCCGAAGTCGAAATGCGCAAGAAACGTGCCGCCCTGAAAGATCAGATCTACGCGCTGCTCAGCGAAGAATGATCATGGCGTGCCGACACGCTCGATAAACTGCCACAAACGCGGCAGCACATCCGAACGCCACAGATCGGTGTGATGCCCGCCTTTGACAGTCAGGAAGTCCTTGGACTTTGACGGGGCGGCGGCGAAAAGCTGCCGCCCTTGCTCTATTGGAATAAGCGCGTCATCACTGCCGTGCAGGATCAAGAGCGGCGCGCGCAACACCTTGATCCGCTCCAGAGAGTTCCATTCGCTTTTCATCCGCCCGATCAGCGGTTCAAGCTGCGGGTAAGCCGCCAGTGCCACGGCGCGCACCGAAGTAAACGGCGCTTCCAGCACGACAGCGGCCGGTTGCTTGCCCACCCGGCTCACCGCCGCCAGCGCCACGCCAGTGCCGAGACTTTCGCCATAGATCACCACCGGCGCCGCCCCTGCATAATCCTCGACCCGCGCAAAAAGCCGCCCGGCATCAAACGCCAGCGCGGTTTCCGATGGTGTGCCGCTCGACCCTGACGAGCCGCGATAAGCCAGCGCAACCACGCCATACCCCCGCGCGACAAACCGCGAAAATCGCCCCGCGCGCGCCGCCAGATTACCAGCATTGCCATGAAAATAGAGGATCACCGGCTTGCCCGGTTTCGCCTCTGCCACCCACAGGATCAGCTTTTGACCGCCGCTTTCAAACACCTCGGCGCGCAGCGGCAGACCCATCGCCACCGGGTCAACTTGTGTGGAATTAAACGGATAGACCAATTCGCGCTCAATCCGGTCAAACGCGAACAACCCGCCCAGTGAGACCACACTCAGAAGGGCCAGGATTTTCAGCATCTATCCCACCTCGTAAGGCAGAACGCCGCGCGCATTGGCGTCGATGCTCAGCCGTCGTTCCAGCGGTGGAACCGAGCGTTGATGGCAATTCACCCGCTCACATATCCGGCAGGAAATGCCAATCGGCTCAAAGCTTTGCCGCTCGCTCACATCCAACCCGTCGGCATAGACAATGCTGCCCGCATGCGCCACCTCACATCCCAGACCAATGGCAAAGCGACGCACCGGCGCCCCATAAGAGCCGCCCGGTTTCGACACATCGCGCGCAATCGAGATATAGCGTACCCCATCCGGCGTTTCGGCTAACTGACGCAAGAACCGCCCCGGCGTCTCGAATGCACGATGCACATTCCACAGCGGGCACGCGCCGCCGAACCGCGCGAATTGCAACCGCGTGGCCGAGTGCCGCTTGGTGATCGTGCCCGCCTGATCCACCCGCACAAAAAAGAACGGAATGCCCTTGGCGCCGGGCCGTTGCAACGTGCTCAAGCGATGTGCCACCTGTTCGATCGAGGCGCCAAATCGCTGCGCCAGCCGTTCAAGATCGTGGCGCGTCTCATGCGCCGCCGCGTGGAATTTGCCATAAGGCATCAGCGCCGCACCGGCGAAATAATTGGCCAGCCCGATCTTGGCGATGGCGCGCGCCTCGTCTGTTTGAAACCGCGCCAGATCAAGCGTCGCCTCCAGCAACGCATCCTGTTTCAACAACGCCAGTTGCAACAAAAGCTGAAAGGTTCGGGTTTCCGGCGTGGTGCGCGCCGACAGGACCAACAGCCGCGCCTCGGGATCAAAGCGGCGCAGCATCGAGGTGTCGCTTTCCTGAATGCGAATGCCTTCGCTGGTCAGGCTGCGATGCGCCAGCGCCCCGATCCCGGCGCGCTCCGCACCGCTGGCAAAGTGCTCGGCGGCGCGATCAACCGCATCAATGTAATTGTCGCAATAGTGGAAGAAATCGCGCACCTCATCCCATGGGCTGGCCAGCCTCGAAGATTCCGAGGTGCGCGAATCCTCGCGCCCAAGCGCTTCATCCAGACTGGCCAGCCTCTCGTGGGTCTGCCGGTAGGCGCGGTGCAGTTCGAGAAACGCGCGCGCCAGCCCCGGCGCGTTGGATGCGGTAAGCCGCAGATCGGCCAGCGGCGGCGGGTCGTCGGCAAACACCGGGTCGGCCATCGCCTCGCGCATGTCCGACACCAGCCGTTCACTGTCGCCCGAACTCAACTCGGTCACGTCAAAGCCGAATTCCTGCGCCAGCGCCAAAACAACTGTGGTGCTGACCGGGCGCTTGTTGTTTTCCATCTGGTTGAGATAGGGCAGCGAGATCCCCAGCTTGGCGGCGAAATCCTTCTGGGTCAGCCCAAGACGGCGGCGCGTTTCGCGCAGTTTCGCACCGGCATAGATTTTCGGATTGGCCATAGTGTCTCCGGCGCCTTCGCAATTGCACTGCATAACTGCAAACTGAATATTGCAAATCCCTTGGTTTGCAAAGCCCGATGGGCCGCGCAACGCACGCTGCTGTAACAATTGGCCTCTGCCTGCGCGCCGCGAAAACCCTACTCAGACGGCAGCCGCGCAGCAGCCGGATGTCAGCCGCGAGTCACCCCCCCGAATTTAGCTTGATTCGCAACAATCTCAGAAAGTTAACGCACGCTCAAAACCCCATGCCAAGCCGCTTTTCGCGTCGCATGACAAGCAGGATTGAAACCACGCCACCGGCCAGCGACAACGTCATGATCCACGCCAACGGTGCATCACTTTGCCCACCCTCAAGCAACATCCCCGCCAGCGCTGACAGCCCAGCACCACCGCCAAGCGATATCGCGCCGCCCAGTCCTGCCGCCGTGCCCGCGAGATGCGGGCGCACCGAAAGCTGCCCCGACGTGCCGTTCGGAATGGTCAGCCCGTTGCCAATTCCCACGGGGATCATCGCCGCAAAAAAGCTCATAGGTGTCTGTAACGCAGCGTATGACATGACAAGCGAAAACGTCGCCGCGCTAATCGAGAGGATCAACCCCCAAAGGATCATCCGGTTCATCCCGATCCGCGTTGAGTAGCGCGCGGCCAGAAAATTGCCGACGAAATAGCCAATCCCCGGCGTTGCAAAATAGAGGCCCAATTCCTGCGGTGTGAGCCCAAAAAGGCTTTCCGCCACGAAAGGCGCCCCCCCGAGATAGGCGAAAAAGGCCCCGCTGGAGCAGGCCACAGAGAGGCTATACCCCCAGAAACGCGGACTTTTCAGCAAACCACCAGCCTCGCGAAACTGTTGGCTCATGGTAAAGTCGCTGGGCTGTGCCGTTTCGCCCAAGTCGCTCCAGCTTAGCGCCAGAATGACAACTCCAAGGCCAAACAGCAGCCAGAAATTTGCGTGCCAGCCAAAGCTTTCTTCCAAATAGCCGCCGATCGCCGGGCCGATCATCGGCACCAGCGACATGCCCATGGTGACATAGGCGATCTTGGCACCCGCTTCCTCTGCCGGGGTCGTGTCGCGCACCACCGCGCGGCTCAGAACCATGGCGACGGCGACCGCCGCCTGTAGCATCCGAAAGGCCAGGAAAACGACGACGTTCGGGGCAAAGATGCAGCCCAAAGTGGCCACGAGATAAATTAACAGACCCGCCAGGATCACCCTCCGCCGTCCGAACTTGTCCGAGATCGGCCCGATTACCAGCTGTAATACGGCATTGATGAACAGATAAACCCCAACAGACAGGCTCATCACAGAGGCGGTCGTATTGAAGTATTCGGCCATACCCGGAAGGCTGGGTAGAAACAGATTCATCGACAGCGCCGAAAGCCCCGTCAACACCACCAGCGTGGCAATATGCGGCGGGCTGGTCTTGTCGAGAAAACGGGAAGGGCGGTGCGGTGCCATAAAGACTTCTTCAATATGTTGCGTTACAAGGGTAGGGCCGTGTAGCTTTGCCAAGCCCTGTCACCAGGAAAGGCAACTTGAGCAGCTTCCCCGCCGGATTGCCAGAGGCGGCCCGCAAAGATGAAAGTGCCGTAACGGCACTTAGCAAGTTTGCAGTTAGCAACCATTTGATTTTCGGAACTTTGCAAATTAGCCGAAATTTACTTCCGCACACCTGATTCAAAGGATATGCTGCCTCAAACCGGCATGATCAGGGGACTCCCATGAAAGACATTCTTCAAGAACTCGACAGCCGTCGCAAGGTGGCGCGCCTGGGTGGTGGCGAGAAGCGGATCGAGGCTCAGCATTCCAAGGGCAAACTGACCGCGCGCGAACGCATCGAGCTTTTGCTCGACGAGGACAGTTTTGAAGAATTCGACATGTTCGTCAGCCACCGCTGTACCGATTTTGGTATGGAAAAACAAAAGCATGCAGGCGATGGTGTGGTTACCGGCTGGGGCACGATCAACGGCCGCATGGTCTATGTGTTCTCTCAGGATTTCACCGTTTTCGGCGGCTCGCTCTCTGAAACCCACGCTCAGAAGATCTGCAAGGTCATGGATATGGCGGTGCAAAACGGCGCGCCTGTGATCGGGCTCAACGATTCGGGCGGTGCGCGCATTCAGGAGGGCGTGGCCTCTCTCGCAGGCTATGCCGACGTGTTCCAACGCAACATCATGGCCAGCGGCGTGGTGCCGCAGATTTCCGTCATCATGGGGCCCTGTGCCGGCGGCGCGGTCTATTCCCCCGCGATGACCGACTTTATCTTCATGGTCAAAGACACCTCCTACATGTTCGTCACTGGGCCCGACGTGGTAAAAACCGTGACCAATGAAGTGGTTACGGCCGAGGAATTGGGCGGGGCAAGCACCCACACGCGCAAATCCTCCGTTGCTGACGGCGCGTTCGAGAACGATGTCGAAGCCATGGCCGAGGTCCGCCGTCTGGTTGATTTCCTGCCGCTCAACAACCGTGAAAAGCCACCCGTCCGGCCCTTTTTCGACGCGCCTGACCGGCTCGATCACAGCCTTGATACCCTGATCCCGCAAAACGCCAACACGCCCTACGACATGAAGGAGCTGATCAACAAAGTCGCGGATGAGGGCGATTTTTACGAGATTCAGGAAGACTTTGCCAAGAACATCATTACCGGTTTCATCCGTGTCGAAGGCCAGAGCGTCGGCGTTGTCGCCAACCAGCCGATGGTGTTGGCCGGATGTCTTGATATCGACAGTTCGCGCAAGGCTGCACGCTTTGTAAGGTTCTGTGATGCCTTCGAAATTCCGATCCTGACCTTTGTCGACGTGCCCGGCTTCCTGCCCGGCACCAGCCAGGAATATGGCGGCGTGATCAAGCATGGCGCCAAGCTTCTGTTTGCCTATGGCGAGGCGACGGTGCCCAAGGTCACGGTGATCACCCGCAAGGCTTATGGCGGCGCCTATGACGTGATGGCGTCCAAGCATCTGCGCGGCGATTTCAACTATGCCTGGCCCACCGCCGAGATCGCCGTGATGGGGGCCAAGGGCGCGACCGAGATCATCCACCGTGCCGATTTGAATGATCCTGACAAGATCGCCAAGCACGCCGAGGACTACGAAGCCCGCTTCGCCAACCCCTTCGTCGCGGCCGAGCGTGGCTTTATCGACGAGGTGATCATGCCACATGGCACCCGCAAGCGTGTTGCCCGGGCCTTTGCGAGCCTGCGCAACAAGAAGCTCAAGAACCCGTGGAAAAAGCACAATAATATCCCGCTCTGAGGTGAGGATCATGCCGTCCAGCGCAGTCACAACCCATCGGGGTTTCTCCTGCACGCGCCCACTCTGGGGCGCGATGCTGCTGGCATTGGCCGCAGGTGCAGGCGCTGCCGCCCAAGAGGACTTCCCGGTGCCGGAGCTGCCCTCGGGGGTGAAGGCAGAATTGCTTGAGAGCTTCCTCGATATCAAGCCGGATGGTACGCTGACCTATGCGCGGTTTCGTTTCGTTGCACCCGGGTTGGTGGGCGAGGGCGCGCCGGATTACGAATCGCGCCTGAAAGATATGGATGTGCTTTGCCGTGACTATGCGTTGCCGCATGTCGCGGTGACTCCCGATGGAGTCGATGTCATCGTGATTTCCATTGCTGATAGACCCAGCGAGTTTGGCGTCGCCGACCCCGAAACCACCCAGTTTTTCGAGTCCTACAGCGTCGAAAACGGCACCTGTATCTGGGGGGATTTCTGATGCATATACTATATCTTGCGGCACGGACTTCACCTGCCGGGCGGGTTGATGCTTTGGAGTCACAGCCTGTGTGTATGCTTGTGGACAAGTATCATTTTCTCCCTGATTCCGATATGTTGCGGCCGAGTGTCCTTTCCGGGACGCTTACCTCGTACGAGGGGCAGGAAGGGCGTAAAACCCCGGAACTGTCCAAAACTAGAGACAGGAGAAACAGATGTCGAAAGCCGTTAAGAGCGTTCTGGCCCTCTGCCTCGCAACCTTCGTTGTTGCTTGCGCACAGCCGGAACAAGAATACGTCGTGGTCGACCCCGAGCCGATCTCGACCGAGCCGGTTTACACCGGCAAATACAAGTAAGACCATTGCGGGACAGGCGGTTTCGTCTGTCCCGCTTTGTCGCCTCTCTTCCAGGCATTTCTCAAATGGCGCGGAGGGAGAAGGATGCTGAAGCATCGTGGCTTTCCCGGGCGTCTTCCGGGCACCGACTATCAGTTCACCATCAGACGGGCTAATCCGCGCGGTGTCACCCCCATCACCGTGCGCGAGCGCTATCGTGACCGTCGACCCGCCGACAAGCGCGCTGATCAGGCGTTTCTGGCCGCGCTCTGGGCGCATTTTGGCGATCAGCCGTTCGAGCGGGGCAATCTCGATGCCGGGCGGCTGAGCTGGCTGTTCGGGCGCGAGGTTCTGGCCGCCGAAGACCCCTTCGATGCGGCCAGCTACGACGCGCTGTTGCGGCTCGACATAGATGCGGCGCGCGCCGCCTTTCCCGAAGTGTTCGAAGATGATTTCGGCGGGGAATCGGCATGATTTCGCTTGGCCACCTTCGAATTGGGCGAGTATCGGCCCATTGTTCGCCTCTTCCGCGAGTTGGCTTGGCACGGCCGACAGCGCAGGACACAGTAAAGCGCGTAGTGGCGGTCCCGCTTGGGGCCGAGACGCATTGTCTGAACCGTTACCCTTCCCCTAAGGGGCGGACTGGTTGTCCCCAAGGCCGTCCGCCCCGCTTTTTCGTTCAAAACGCAAAAAATACAAAGAGTTGCGCGATTCAGCGAACTGCTGCCGATCTGCGTCGTTCACGGAAAATTTGCTATCAATGGAACCGAAAACACGCCATTTCGTTGACTATAAGAACAACGAAAAGAGGCACCTCATCATGCGTAAGTCTTTCACCATCAAATTTGTGGCCGCTGGGTCGCTCGTTCTTGTCGCCGCCTGTGGCGACACCGCAGTCGAGCAGGCCCTCATGGGCGGCGGGGCCGGTGCGGCCACATCGCTTGTGCTTGACGGCAACGTGGCGACCGGGGTCGTCGTCGGCGCAGCGGCCAACGTGGCCTACTGCCAGAAATACCCGACGCGCTGCTGACGCAGCCACGCTGACTTTCCCGGCTGACGCCGGTTTGACAATTTGCACGGCCATCGCGGGGTATTTGCCCGGCGGTGGCCGTTTTTCTTATACCAATAACCCTGGGCGAAAACCGTCCGGGTGCCAAGACGGAAGGGACGAGCCATGTTCAAGAAGATCCTGATTGCCAACCGGGGCGAAATTGCCTGTCGCGTGATCAAGACCGCCCGCAAGATGGGGATCAAGACGGTCGCCATTTATTCGGATGCCGACAAACAGGCGCTGCATGTGCAGATGGCTGACGAGGCTATTCACATCGGCCCGCCACCGGCGAACCAATCCTATATCGTGATTGACAACGTGATGAAGGCAATTCGCGAGAGCGGCGCTGAAGCCGTGCATCCGGGTTATGGTTTCCTGAGTGAAAACAGCAAGTTCGCGCAAGCTCTTGAAGCTGAAGGCGTAGCCTTTATCGGCCCGCCCGTTGGCGCAATCGAGGCGATGGGCGACAAGATCACCTCCAAGAAGATCGCCCAGGAAGCCGAGGTCAGCACCGTGCCGGGTTATATGGGCCTGATTGAGGATGCTGAAGAGGCGGTGAAAATCTCCAACCAGGTCGGCTACCCGGTAATGATCAAGGCCTCCGCTGGGGGCGGCGGCAAGGGTATGCGCATTGCATGGAACGATGAAGAAGCGCGCGAGGGTTTTCAGTCGTCCAAGAACGAAGCCGCCAACAGTTTTGGCGATGATCGGATTTTCATTGAGAAATTCATCACCCAGCCGCGCCACATCGAAATTCAGGTGCTTTGCGACAGCCACGGCAACGGCATTTATCTGGGCGAACGTGAATGTTCTATTCAGCGTCGCCAACAGAAAGTCGTCGAAGAAGCGCCAAGCCCCTTTCTTGACGAAGCCACGCGCAAGGCGATGGGCGAACAGGCCGTCGCGCTGGCCCAGGCGGTGGATTACGCCAGCGCGGGCACCGTGGAGTTCATCGTCGATGGCGAGAAGAACTTCTATTTTCTCGAAATGAACACCCGGCTTCAGGTCGAGCATCCGGTAACCGAGCTGATCACCGGTGTTGACCTTGTCGAACAGATGATCCGCGTCGCCGCCGGGGAAAAGCTCTCGATCTCCCAGGACGATGTGAAATTACAGGGCTGGGCGATTGAAAACCGCCTCTATGCCGAGGATCCCTATCGCGGCTTCTTGCCCTCGATCGGGCGGTTGTCCATCTATCGCCCGCCTGCCGAAACGGCAGCGGGCCCACTTCTGGTCAATAACAAATGGCAGGGGGATGCGCCCGAAGGACCGACCGCAGTGCGCAATGATACTGGCGTCTATGAGGGCGGCGAGATCAGCATGTATTACGATCCGATGATTGCCAAACTCTGCACCTGGGCGCCGACCCGCGACGCGGCGATCGAGGCGATGCGCATTGCCCTCGACAGTTTCGAGCTGGAAGGCATCGGCCATAACCTGCCGTTCCTTGCGGCGGTGATGGATCATCCGGTGTTCATTGCGGGCGAAATGACAACCGCCTTTATCGAAGAGCAATATCCCGAGGGATTTGAAGGGGTTGAGCTTCCCGAAGAAACGCTGAAACGGGTTGCGGCATCGGCCGCTGCGATGCACCGCGTTGCCGAAATTCGTCGCACGCGCGTGTCGGGCACGATGGACAATCACGAACGCCGCGTCGGCACCGATTGGGTCGTCTCGCTTCAGGGTCAGAGTTTCCGCGTCACGATTGCCGCCGATCACGACGGCTCGACCGTGCGTTTCGAGGACGGCACCAAAATGCGCGTCTCCAGCCGTTGGACACCGGGCGACAGCCTGGCCGAATTGCAGGTGGAAGGTGAGCCGCTGATCCTCAAGGTCGGCAAGATTTCGGGCGGTTTCCGTATCCGTAGCCGAGGCGCCGATCTGAAAGTGCATGTGCGCACCCCGCGTCAGGCTGAATTGGCGGCACTAATGCCCGAGAAAGTTGCGGCTGATACCTCCAAACTGCTGCTTTGTCCGATGCCCGGCATGATCGTGAAGATCAACGTCGAGGTGGGCCAGGAAGTACAGGAAGGTCAGGCGCTCTGCTCAATCGAGGCGATGAAAATGGAAAACACCCTTCGCGCCGAGAAGAAGTCCGTTGTGGCCAAGATCAATGCCGGTCCGGGCGACAGCTTGGCGGTGGATGAAGTGATCATGGAGTTCGAATAACCACCGTGGCCGACCGCGTGCGTCATATCGGGCCTCGCCTGGCCGTGGGGAGTCTCGCGCTGACGGGTCTGTTGACGCTTGGCGCATGCGACCGGCACAGCGAGGACGAGGCGCATGCCTTGATGGCCGGGTGGTTCGATCTGGGCGAGACGCTCTATTTCGAGAGCCAGAGCGGCTGCACCGCTGCGATCTACCGGGTGAAAAGCGGCGATGTGAAATCGCGCGTGCCGCTTTTCGATTCTGTTGCGGCAGTGGTGGCCAGCGACCGTTTGCAAAAACCTTTCGCAATTTCCGTCAGAGGCAAGACCGCTGATGCGCTGTTCATAGATCTGATGAACGCCGACCGGCCCACTGGCGTGGCCATTCAGGCGGCTGGCATCAATGCGCGTGACTGCATGAATGAACGCGCCCGCAACACATTCCATGCCGCGCTAAACGCCGACCCATCGATCGTGGTGTTTTCCGTGTCCGAGACCGCGTTTGCCGTTCTCGACCCGGTGCGCGGCGTGGTCATGCTGACCAGCGGTGACGTGTGATGTCTGCCTGTATGCCTGCTCAGTTGCGTAACTCTTCCCGTCGCATCGGCATCTTGTCGATAGAGCGTGAGATTTCGCGCACATTCCAGGGCAGGGGTTTGCGCAGATACACCGCACCGTCCTTGCCCAACAGCACCAGCATGAAGCCACGTGGGCGAAGTTTCTCGCGCAGCGCGGAATCTGCGCTGGGGTCAGTATCAATCAACAATACGACATCGCGCTCGGCCAGATCTTCGGTGCGTGTTTCAAGCCTTCGCAACTGTTCGATGAAATGTGGATCGTCGGGACCGTCGGCAAAGATCACCAGAACCCGCTTTTTCCATAAAAATTGCGACAGTTCTGCCTCGTCAGCTTCTGGCAAAATGCTTTCGAGGGGCGACGGATCTGTTGATTGCGCGATCACGGGTAGGGCGAAAAGCGCCGTAAATACAAGGGCCAAGACCGATTTCATACTGCCTCCTGTTGTGCACCTACATGATATAGGCGACCGGGCGGGGAATGCGACCATGAAACGACCCCAAGTAAAAAATTCCTCTGTTGCTAAACGCATTGTCAAGGCTGGAAGGGCACAATGATAGCTGTCTCTCTTTCCCGGCCGCTGACTGCGGCGTTTGCCGACAAGGTTCAATATATCATGGATGTCATACTTCATATCGGGGCACAGCGGACGGCGACAACGTCGTTTCAGGCTTACATGCGTGCCAACAGTGCGAATCTGAGTGCGCAGGGCATTGGCTATTGGGGGCCGCATCGCACGCGCAGGGGGGGTGTTTTTTCACCGCTCATGTCGGTTCAAAAGGGCGCCGCGCCTGATGGTGTGATTGTTGAAACTCGCGATTTGATTGCGCGTTATGTGGGTAAACTGAAAAACCGTGGCAAGACTCACCTGATCGTCAGCGATGAAAACATGCTTGGCACCGCGCGAGCGAATGTAAGATCACAGTGTCTCTATCCCGAAACGGTGCAACGACTGGACCGGTTTGCGCGTGTTTTCGAAGGTGTTGCGACCCGCGTTGTTGTGTCGATCCGCGCGTTTGACACCTATTGGCCTTCGGCGCTGGCGTTTTCACTCGCGCGTGGCGCACGCTTGCCAAGCACCGACGCGTTAGAGCGTATCGTCGCGCAGCCGCGCTCGTGGCGCAATGTGATCGAAGATACGGCGCGCGCCTTTCCCGGTGTCGAGGTGCAAGTCGACGACTTCAAAAGCTTTGCCAGCCACCCCGCCGGGCGTCTTTCACACATGGTGGATGCAAAAATTGCGGCACCACTCTCCAGCGAGCAACTGTGGCTCAACCGCTCTCCCGATCTGGCGGGGCTGCGTGCGGTTTTGCGCAAGCGCGGCGTGGTCGCGCAGGAATTGCCCTCGGGCGAGGGGCGCTGGCAGCCGTTTGATGCACTGCAAATCGCCATTCTGCGTGAAAAATACGCTGATGACCTGTTCTGGCTCCACGCCGGGGCCGATGGCTTGGCAACTTATATCAGGAATGAACGACCGGATCAGACAGGGAAAAACCTGTCGGGCGGCACAATGACAAGAGGACAAAACCATGACCGACAAGACGGACGCCTGGCGCGAACTGGCTGAAAAGGAACTGCGCGGTCGCGCACTGGAAGACCTGACGTGGAACACGCTGGAAGGGATTGCGGTCAAACCGCTCTACACCGAAGACGATACCGATGGCCTGCCTCATATGGGCGGTTTGCCCGGCGTTGGCCCGTTCACACGTGGCGTCAAGGCCACAATGTATGCCGGCCGCCCCTGGACCATCCGTCAATATGCCGGTTTTTCTACTGCCGAGGAAAGCAATGCGTTCTACCGCAAGGCGCTGGCCGCCGGACAACAGGGGGTCTCGGTTGCCTTCGATCTGGCGACGCACCGCGGCTATGACAGCGACCATCCGCGCGTTGTCGGTGACGTTGGCAAGGCCGGCGTGGCCATCGACAGCGTTGAAGACATGAAAATCCTGTTCGATGGCATCCCGCTCGACAAGGTCTCGGTGTCGATGACAATGAACGGTGCGGTGATCCCGATCCTAGCCAATTTCATCGTCACAGGAGAAGAGCAGGGTCATGATCGTGCGCTGCTCAGCGGCACCATTCAGAACGACATTCTCAAAGAATTCATGGTGCGCAACACCTATATCTATCCGCCCGAACCTTCGATGCGCATCATTTCGGACATCATCGAATTTACCTCGAACGAGATGCCGAAATTCAACTCGATCTCGATTTCCGGCTACCACATGCAGGAGGCCGGCGCGAACCTGGTTCAAGAGCTTGCCTACACCTTGGCCGACGGGCGCGAATATGTGCGCGCCGCGATCAATGCAGGCATGGATGTCGACAAATTCGCCGGTCGGCTCAGCTTCTTCTTCGCCATCGGCATGAACTTCTTCATGGAGGCGGCCAAACTGCGCGCCGCGCGCCTGCTCTGGCACCGCATCATGACCGAGTTTGACGCCAAGTCTGACCGCTCGAAAATGTTGCGCACTCACTGCCAGACCTCCGGCGTCAGCCTGCAAGAGCAAGACCCCTATAACAACGTGATCCGCACCGCTTACGAGGCGATGGCGGCGGCTCTGGGCGGCACGCAATCGCTGCACACCAATGCACTCGACGAAGCCATCGCTCTGCCCACCGATTTCTCCTCGCGCATTGCGCGCAATACGCAGTTGATCTTGCAGGAAGAAACCGGGATCACCAATGTCGTCGATCCGCTAGCGGGCTCCTATTACGTAGAAAGTCTGACGGCTGAATTGGCCGACAAGGCCTGGGCGCTTATGGAAGAAGTCGAAGAGATGGGTGGCATGACCAAAGCGGTTGCCAGCGGTATGCCCAAGCTCAGGATCGAAGAAAGCGCCGCCACCCGTCAGGCGAAAATCGACCGTGGCGAGGAAGTGATTGTCGGGGTGAACAAATATCGTCTCGATAAGGAAGATCATCTCGACATTCTCGACATCGACAATCAGGCTGTGCGCCTCTCGCAAATCGCGCGGCTTGAAAAGATGCGTGCGCAGCGCGATGAAGCGGCTTGCACCTCCGCTCTCGATGAATTGACACGCCGCGCCCGCGAGGGCGGCAACCTGCTCGAAGCCGCTGTCGAAGCTGCGCGCGTCCGGGCCTCTGTTGGAGAAATCAGCATGGCAATGGAAAAAGAATTCGGTCGCCACCGCGCCGAGGTCAAAACACTGGCCGGGGTTTACGGCGCAGCCTATGAAGGCGACGAAGGCTTTGCCGCGATCCAGAAATCCATCGAAGCCTTCGCCGAAGAAGAGGGCCGCCGCCCGCGCCTTCTGGTGGTCAAGATGGGCCAGGACGGCCATGATCGTGGCGCCAAGGTAATCGCCACCGCCTTTGCCGATATCGGTTTCGACGTCGATGTTGGCCCGCTGTTCCAGACTCCCGAGGAGGCGGCGCAGGACGCGGTGGACAATGACGTGCATGTCGTCGGCATCTCCAGCCAGGCAGCGGGGCACAAGACCCTTGCACCGCAGTTGATCGAGGCGCTGAAGGAGAAGGATGCGGGCGACATTATCGTGATTTGCGGGGGCGTGATCCCACAGCAGGATTATGAATTCCTGCGCAAAGCCGGGGTGAAGGCGATCTTTGGACCGGGCACGAATATCCCCACCGCCGCGCAGAATATCCTCGAACTGATCCGCGCCGCACGCCGCTGAGGCGTGGTTGTGGCCGACTGTCAGCAAGCGCAGAACTTGCCCCTTGGCCGCCTTTCGCAGGCGGGCGAGGGGCAGGTTTACGCCGCATGTGTACCCTCGTGTTAGAACGGGCTTGCATTTCCCGCGCCTCACCCGAGGATATCGTGACCCAGAAAGGGAATTGCAGATATGTCCAAACGCTTGAATATCGCGATTGGCAACGTCGTGGCGCTGCTGTGGTCAGTGGCGATTATCTGGCTGCCCCAGACCATGACGCCGCCTTTCTTGCCGTTCAATACATTGATCATCATGGCGGTGCTGCCCGGCGGGCTGGTGATGATGTTGCTGATCATACGGCAGGCCTTGCGGCGGTTTTTTGATGACAATACCATCGAAGGTGAGGCGTTTCTGCCGGGCTCTGGCGCGGATATCGACCAGCGGGTTTTGAGCAACACCACCGAACAGCTGATGTTGGCCCTTGTTTTGTGGCCTTTCGTGGCGCTCACGCTTGGCGCACTGGTGGTGCTCTTCATGGGGGTCGGCTTTGGCGTGGCGCGTCTTGCCTTCTGGTTCGGGTATCATGTCTCGCCTGCACTCAAGGCTTTCGGCTTTGCCGCCACATTCTATCCCACCGTTCTGGCCACGCTTGTGTCCGTGTTCAAATGGGCCACATGAAGGGGACACGCCATGCTGCGATTGGATCACATTGCCGTTGCCTGCGAAGACCTGGAAACGGGGCGCGCGTGGGTTGAAGAGCGGCTTGGCGCGTCGCTGCAACCGGGTGGCAAGCATGCGCGGTTCAGCACGCACAACCTGTTGATGGGGCTTGAGGACGGCGTCTATTTTGAACTTATCGCGATTGACCCATCAGCCCCCGATCCGGGCCGTAGGCGCTGGTTTGATCTTGATGATTTTCGCGGCCCGCCACGGCTGACCAACTGGATTTGTGCGACCGATGTTCTGGCCGATGCGCTGGCGTTGGCGCCGCGCGGCATGGGCGCGCCGTTCGAGGTGCAACGCGGCGATCTGCGCTGGACCTTCGTGGGGGGCGAAAATGGCCGCCTGCCATTTGGCGGCGGATTTCCCGCGATGATTGATTGGGGCGCAAGCCCGCATCCGGCACAACGATTGCCTGCCACCGGACTGCGGCTTGAGCGGCTGGAGATTTTCAACCCCGAAGCCGAAGCCCTGCAGCGGGCCTTGGGGCCGCTGCTGGCCGACGCGCGTATAGTGATCGAAGCGGGCGAGAAAGCGATGCGCGCCGTGTTCTCCTCTCCCGATGGGCAGAAGGTGCTGACATGATCATCCGTGCCGCACGGCCCGACGATGCACCCGCAATAGCGGCCTTCTGGAACCCGCTGATTCGCGACAGCTCGATCACCTTCACCAATAAGGAAAAAACCCCGGCCACCATCGCCGCAATGATGGCCGAGCGCGGCCCGGCCTTTCTCGTCGCGCAGGAAGCGGGCGCCGTGATCGGTTTTGCCACCTATGGCCCGTTTCGGAGCGGCCCTGGCTATGGCGCCACCGCAGAGTTGAGCATCATCCTCTCCGATGGCGCGCGCGGCCGCGGTGTCGGGCGCGCCTTGATCGTGGAATTGGAAGCGGCTGCGCGCCTGGGCGGCATTCATATACTCGTCGCCGGGATCAGCGCCGATAACGCCGCTGCAATCGCTTTTCATCGCGCCCTCGGCTACGTCGATACGGGGCGCATGCCCGAAGTGGGGCGCAAGTTTGGCCGTTGGCTCGATCTGGTGCTGATGCAAAAAAGGCTCTGATCGCCACGACCGTTTGGACTGTGGCTTCGACAATGGGCCGCGTAAAAGCGTTTCCATTTGAACCTGAGACAGGGATAAGTGGAAACGCCGCGCAACACATCGCTGTTGGGGGGTGTTTCGCGACAAACTCGTGATTCAAGTTTATCTCGAAACGCTTTAAGGTGCGCTCATGTCACTCTGGACCCGCATTACCGCCGCCGTTTCCGCCCTTGCTGCCGGAGAATCTCTCTCGTCGGTCTTCGATCACCTGCGCACGCCGCCCGAACGCAAGGTCGGGTTTGCCATTGCGGTGATTGCGCTTGGTGCAAAGATGGCCAAGGCAGACGGGCGCGTCACACGTGACGAAGTGGCGGCGTTCCGGGACGTCTTCCAGATCGCGCACGAGGATGAAGCCGGGGCCGCCAAAGTGTTCAACCTCGCCCGTCAGGACGTGGCCGGGTTCGAGGATTATGCCCATAAGATCAAGGCCATGTTCGGCGAAGGCGACGGCGCGCTTTGTGATCTGATGGAGGGGCTTTTCCATATCGCCATGGCAGACGGCACTTATCATCCAAATGAAGATCAATTCCTCACCCGTGTCGGCGAGATTTTCGGCATAGGCGAGGCATCGTTCCGCCGTTTGCGGGCGCGCTTCGTGCCTGACGCCGTGCCCGATCCCTATAGCGTGCTGGGTGTCGCGCCGGACGCGACCAAGAAAGAAATCCGCGCGGCATGGCGCAAGCTGGTGCAGGAAACCCATCCCGACCGGATGATTGCGCGCGGCGTTCCCGAAGAGGCGATGAAGCTGGCCGAAAGCCGGATGGCCGCCATCAACCGCGCGTGGGACGAAATTCAGGCCAAGCATGGCTGAGCCGGGAAGAATGTGATGCCCGACACCCAAAAACCTCGCCGGATGCGCATCGTCACCTACAATGTTGAGTGGTTCAATTCGCTGTTCGACGATTATGGCCGACTGCTGATGGATGACCGCTGGTCGGGCCGTCAGGATGTGACCCGCGCCCAACAGATCGAGGCGCTCGGGAAAGTCTTTGCCGCGCTCGACGCCGATGCGGTGATGGTGATCGAGGCCCCTGATCAGAACGGTCGGCGCAGCACGGTGGCAGCACTCGAAACATTCGCCCAAACCTTTGATCTGCGCGCCCGCAAGGCGATCATGGGCTTTGAAAACGACACTCAACAGGAAATTGCCCTGCTTTACGATCCTGACCGGCTCACCGCGTATCACGACCCACAGGGCGACGAGACGGGCAAGAAGGGGTCACGCACGGCGCCACGGTTTGACGGGGTGTTTCGCATCGACCTTGACGTGGACGCGACCGAAGATCTGGTCAATTTTTCCAAACCGCCGCTGGAATTGTCCCTCGAAACCGACAGCGGCTTTGCCTTTCGCATGATCGGCGCACATCTGAAATCCAAGGCCCCGCACGGTGCACGCACCCCGGCCGAAGCGATGAAACTGTCGATCCTGAACCGGCGCAAGCAGCTGGCCCAGGCGATCTGGCTGCGCCAGCGGATCGAAGAACATCTTGATGCGGGCGAGTCGCTCATCGTGCTGGGCGATCTCAACGATGGTCCGGGGCTTGACGAATACGAAGGGCTGTTCGGGCGCTCGTCGGTCGAGATCGTCATGGGCGAGGGCGATGGTGCCAAGCTCCTCGACCCGCACGCGCGACAGGTGTTGCAGCGTCGGATTGGCGCCCATCTCAGTTCGGCCCGCTTCTATATCCCGGTGCAAAAGCGCTATCTTCAGGCATTGCTCGACTATATCATGATCTCGCCAGACCTTGCTGCGCGTCGGCCCGAATGGCGGATATGGCACCCGTTTGACGATCCTGATTGCTGGGTCTTGCCGGAATTGCGCGACGCGTTGCTGACGGCATCAGATCACTTTCCGGTAACGCTTGATATCGCGTTGTGATCTTAAAATTGGAATGTGGAGGGCTTATATCATGGCCATGAAACAAAAAGTCTTACAGATTGCCGCCCTGAGTTTTGCCGCAGTTCTCGCGGCAAGCCCCGCATTGGCCGAGGATAAGGCCGAAGAGGGGCTGTCGCTGATGGAGCAGGGCGCCAAACTGCTGTTGCAAGGTATCCTTCAGGAAATGGAACCCGCGATGGATGACCTGCGCAATTTCAGCCAGGAGGTTGAACCGGGGCTGCGCAAGTTTGTCGAGGACATGGGCCCGGCCTTGGGTGCGCTGATGAGCAAGATCGACGATTTCACGGTCTATCACCCGCCCGAGTTGCTGCCCAACGGTGATATCATCATCCGCCGCAAGACCCCGCAGGAACAAGACGAACAAGACAGCGACAAACCCCATGAGGGTGGGGAAATCGAGCTCTAGGCGCAATTTCCCCTGCGTTCATCAACTTGGCAAATGGATGTTGAAACGCGCCCGCAGCGCCGTGTCGATATCGGGCGCAAAGCGCGCGCCAGAGGGTTCGGCCAAAATGGCCAGCTTGCGCGCGCTGGCATTTTCAATCAGGTCCGGCTTGCCTTTTTCGACCCATTCCTTGGGTGAATTCCGATTCCCAAGTGCCGGATAGACATGATCTGTCTGCATCCGGCCAAGCGTCTGAGAGGTGCCGAGATAATGCCCCGGCCCGCCAAGACAGACCTCGCGCATCTGATCCAAGGCCAGCGTTTCGTCATCGACCTCTATACCGCGCACACAGCGCAGCGCCTGACCGATCAGATCATCCCCCAAGATCAGGCTTTCGTGGCAAAATCCCAAGAGCGACGCATGCATTCCCGCCGCCTCGTAGACCATGTTAAGCCCTGACAGCCCGGCCATCACGTTCGAACACATCTGCTCCCACCCGGCCTGCATGTCCGGCAGCTTGCTGTCGGCGATGCCCGCTGCAGCCCCTCCGGGCAGGCTATAAAACTTGTGCATCTGCGCGCAACCCGCCGTTAGCAGCGCCTGTTCGCCCGATCCCCCCGTCATCGCCCCCGAGCGCAGGTCAAGCCCGAACGGCCAGGTGCCAAACACCGCCGGATGGCCGGGTGCAATCGCATTGACATAGACGATTCCCGCCAGGCATTCGGCCACCGCCTGCATGATTGCTCCGGCGATGGTCGATGGCGCCGTGGCCCCCGCCATGCCTGCCGAAAGCAATAGTACCGGCATGCCGCCCGCGATCGCCTTTTCCATCACCACGCAGGCTTCGGTGGCGAATTTCATCGGCGGAACAACAAAGCAGTTCGAATTTGACACGAAGGGGCGGGCGCGCCATTCGGCCTCGCCCCCGGCGATCATGTGCAGCATCTCCAGCGCGTCATCGACAAAATCTGGCTCGGTAAACGATGTGCCGACATGTTTTGTGGTGCCCGAGCAGCAGGCATAGACCGTATTGAGATCCATCTCGCGATTGTCGAGAATATCGCGCGCCACCATGGGGCGCTGAACAAAGTGGATATTGTTAAGCCGATCACAAATGCGCGCCGCGTCGTGCAGATCCTGCACCGTGCTTTCGCGATACTCCCGCCCATCAACTTCGACCATATGCACTGCGGCGCCGGCGGTGCCAAAATGCACCCGACCACCTGATAAGGTCATGTCATGCTCTGGCGTGCGCCCATGCAGCACAACCTCTTTGGCGGCAACGGCCAGCATGTCCTCGACCAACGCACGCGGAAACCGCAAGCGCCCGTCCTCCCCAAACACGGCGCCCGCGCCGGTCATGATTTCGACCCCCGAGGGCGGCGCATCGGCCAGCCCAATCTCCTCCAGCGCACAGAGCGCGGCCTCATGAATGCGCGCCATGTCGGTCTGGCTCAGGGGGGCGTATCGGCCGCCCTCCATGCCGGGGCGGATCGGTTGGATATTCTTGGCAAGCGGGGCAGAGCGGGCGGCTTGTCGTGCACTCCGGCCACCTGCGCGGCGATTGAGTTGGGCTGTCATGTCATTTATGTCTCCGGTTGTTCTCCTCCTTGTGAATTCAGAAGAAAACCGGTCGTCCACGTGCCGCGCGGCCGCGTTCCGCACCGATTGTGCGGATCACCAGAGCAATCTTGCAGGCGGGCTCTTGCATTATGCGTTCCATCTTGTTCCAGCCATCAGGTTGGCCGGAACATTTGGACGCTTCTGCATCAATTGCGACAGGGGGTCGTTTTCAGACCTTGCGCATTACCACTTTCCGGTGGCGCCCCCCTTGCCGGATGTCCCGCCGCCCAAATCGGGCGGTGGGGCGTCGTCTTTCTTGTCGCTGCCTTTGGCCGCGATGGTGTATGGTTTGACGCTGCGATGGCCGCATTTCTCACATGTCGTGATGCGTTCGCCACGTCCCGGCGCTGTCTCTGTGGGTTCCTCAATCCGGTTGCTGGTCACCTTGAGGCCCCGGTTGCCGCACTCCGGGCATTTGGCCAGTTTGGATTTCATCACGCCCCAGCCGATCAAGAGTGCGATGGGGGCAAAGATAATCGCTGCCCACCAGCCGCTCGCCCCGCCACTGCTTTCCTCGGCATCGTCCGCACCTTCGCTTACAGGTTCGCCACCGCCGACAGGCTCGCTGCCAAGAGTATCGCTGCCCGTGCCTTCGGTTTCAGGCGCTTCTGCCCCTGCAAGATAGGGTTTGACGATGGTTGCAATGGTGTCGCTGACGCCCGCGCGGATACCTTCTTCATAGCGGTCCTGTTTGAACGCGGGCAAGATCGAGCGGCTGAGAACTATGATCGTGGCAAGCTGCCAATCCTGACCATAAGCTCCGCCAAGCTGAATGCGGATTTCCCGATCGGCTTGTAAGACAAGGAAAAGCACACCGTCATTGCGCTCCGCATCGCCGATTTTCCATTGATCGAATAGCCCTTGGGCAAATTCTTCTGCGCTTTGGTCAGGCGCAAAGGTTTCCTTGCGCGACAACGTCACCACCGTCATCACCACGCCGGTCTCGGTGCGCAGCGTTTCAAGCTCGCTGACAAGCGCCGCCTCGGCTTCGTCTGATAGCAACCCGGCGAAGTCATTGACCGTCGTCGCTTCGGGATCAGGATAGGTCTGCGCCACAAGTGGCGCGGTGAAAAGGAATGCCAGGGCCAGCCAGCCAAACAAAATGCGTTTCATCTCAATTCTCTCAATCAATAAATGACTGAGAGCAGGATAGGCGTAGCGCGGCCTTCAAATCAATCAGATTTGCCCGGCGGCAAATTTCAGGACCTCCTCGAATGCCTTGGCAAAGGCCTTGTCTTCTATGGTCAACGCCACCCGAACATGACCCGCAGCAGAGGTGCCAAAGCTCTCTCCGGGCATCACCGCAATCTTGCGTTCGCTCAGCAGGCGTTCGGCGAACTCGATCCCTGACAGCCCGGTGGCGCGAATATCGAGCATGACATACATCGCGCCTTGTGGCGGCACGGCATGCACCAGGTTCTGACGCCCAAGGATCTTCAGGGCAATCTCGCGCCGACGCCGGAACGGGGCTGCGATGCTCTCTTCGAACGCTGGCCCCTGGCGCAGTGCAAACAACGCGGCCTCCTGAATGAAGCCTGCAACGCCATAAGTTGTGTGGATGGCGAGATTGATCATCTGCGCCACCGCATCTTTCGGTCCGACCGCCCAACCAACACGGCTGCCGGTCATGGCGTGGCTTTTCGACATCGAACCGATAACCAACGTGCGCGCCGCCATGTCGGGCAGGGCGCGGATCGACAAATGCGTCCCCTCCCAAAGCTGCGTGTCGTAGACCTCATCGGAAATTATCCAGAAATTCTCGGCCTTTGCGGCATCCGCAATGCCTTCCAGCGTGGCGCGGGAATAGACCACCCCGGTGGGATTGTTGGGCGTGTTGATCAAAAGCGATCGCGCGCCTGTAGCCTTTGCCGCCTTGGCAATCGCCATGGGATCGGGTTGAAACGCGTCCTTGGCAAACGCCGGGATGGCATGGGCCACCGCGCCCGCGCCGCGAATGGTGCCTGGGTAGGTGGCATAATAGGGGTCAATAAACAGCGCCGCATCACCGGGATCACAGGTCGCCATATGGGCCGCAAAAAGCCCGGCTTGCCCGCCCGGCGTGATCACCACATTGTCGCGCGTGGTCTCAACCCCGGTGGCCGCCTGCACTCGCGCTGCGATCTCGTCGCGCAAAGCGGGGATGCCGGGGATCGCAGCATAACCCGTATGACCCGCAAGCGCCGCCCGGTGGATCTCGTCAAGGATCGCAACATCGGTGCCGATATCATGCTCGCCGATGGTCAGCTCGGTGATATTTTCACCCGCTTCCACCATGGCGCGTGCGCGAAAATAGATCTCCCAGCCCCCCGAGGCATCCGGAGTCAACGTGCTGATACGGTTGGCAAGCTGCATCTGATTCCCCATGTTTCCGCTTTAGGCGCCATGCAGGCGCGGGCGGGCAGGGGATGTCAATCGCACGCCATACCGTTACGTCGCGGCAAAGCGACCGGCGCCTTTTTGGTCAGCCCGCACCGGATAACTGCAAACTCCATCTTGGCAAGCCTCAGCATATCCCCTAACCTCTGGCGCATGATAAGAACCTGCATCATTATTTGCTGCATTACCTGCTGACATCGTCAAGCGGGCTGTTCTTCATCGTTTCCTCTCAGTTGAGAAGTTGATAAGCCCGCCGCGAAGCCGCGTGCGAGGGCGCCCATGACCGATATCAAACTCTACAACACCAAGACCCGCCACAAAGAGGCGTTCGCGCCGATCGATCCTGACAATGTTCGGATGTATGTCTGTGGACCGACGGTTTATGACCGCGCCCATATCGGCAACGCGCGCCCCGTGGTGGTGTTTGACGTGCTGTTTCGCCTGCTCCGGCACGTCTATGGCCCTGACCACGTCACATATGTGCGCAACTTCACCGATGTGGACGACAAGATTAACGCCCGCGCCGCCGCCAGCGGCCGCTCGATTTCGGAAATCACGGCCGAGACGACCCAATGGTTCCTCGACGACATGGGCGCACTCGGCGCGCTTGAGCCGACGCATATGCCACGCGCGACGCAATACATCCCCCAGATGGTGGCGATGATCGAAGATCTGATCGCCAAGGGCCACGCTTACGAGGCCGAGGGCCATGTGCTCTTCGCGGTAGACAGTTGGCGCGACCATTACGGCGCACTTTCGGGCCGTTCGGTCGATGACATGATCGCCGGCGCGCGTGTTGAAGTAGCGCCCTACAAACGCAACCCGATGGATTTCGTTTTGTGGAAACCCTCGTCGGATGATCTGCCCGGCTGGGATTCCCCCTGGGGCCGGGGCCGTCCGGGCTGGCATATCGAATGCTCGGCGATGTCTTATGAGTTGCTGGGCGAGACGTTTGACATTCACGGCGGCGGCAACGACCTGATGTTCCCGCACCACGAGAACGAGATCGCACAAAGCTGCTGTGCGCATGGCGATGACACGTTTGCGAAGGTCTGGATGCACAACGAGATGTTGCAGGTCGAGGGCAAGAAGATGTCCAAGAGTTTGGGCAACTTCTTCACCGTGCGGGATTTGCTCGAACAGGGCGTTCCGGGCGAAGTGATCCGGTTCGTGTTTCTAAGCACGCATTACCGTAAGCCGATGGACTGGACCGAGAAGAAGCGGGCGGAGGCGGAGGCAACGCTGCGCAAGTGGTACAAGCTGACAAACGGCGTAGGGCAAGTAAATGTACCCGACTATCTAGTTGAGATGCTCGCGGACGATCTTAATACGGCAGGCTTTATCGCGCTGATTCATGAATTGGTTAAGGCTGACGAAGCTGAAATGGTAAAAGCCGCAATGGACCTAATTGGCCTCCCGTCTGCCGAAGACGTCGAATGGTTTCGTGGTGATCCCCCAATCGTATCAACTTGGGGAGGATATCACGATGTGCTTCGTCCTCTGCTTGTTAAGTGGCAGCAGTATCGCAACGACAAAGATTACGCTGGCGCCGATAAGCTGAAAGCTGGATTGGAAGCTGCGGGGCTGAAATTGAGTGTGACCGATTCTGGTCCGCACGCAGACATTTTGCCCAACTTCGACCCCGCCAAACTGGAGGCGTTGAAATGACTCTCTCTGTCTCTCTCGAATTCGGCGCATCGGCCAAACCTCACACCCGGCGCGCAGGCGCCATGCCCGACCTCCCCCACGGGAGGGCATTCTTCCAACACCCGCCGCGCGCGCCGCGCTGGCAATATCGCGAACGACCGTCGCACACCGACGCATCAGCCCTCCCGAGGTCGGGCATGGCGCATGCGCACCTCTTGGCATTCGCGACGCATAACCTGTCGGCCGACGGGGCGCTGCCCGGACAAGCCGGGCGGGGGACCAAGGCATGAGCGAACGTCTCTATATCTACGACACCACCCTGCGTGACGGTCAACAAACCCAAGGCGTGCAATTCTCAACCCCTGAGAAACACGCAATCGCCAAGACGCTCGACACCCTGGGCGTGGACTACATCGAAGGCGGCTGGCCCGGGGCGAACCCGACCGACAGCGATTTTTTCAATGAAGCGCCCAAAACCCGCGCCACCTTTACCGCCTTTGGCATGACCAAACGCGCCGGGCGCTCGGCGGAAAACGATGATGTGCTGGCCGAGGTGATGAACGCCAACACGCCAGCAGTGTGTCTTGTCGGCAAAACCCATGATTTCCACGTCAAAACCGCGCTTGGCATCACGCTTGACGAAAACGTCGAAAACATCCGCGCCTCGGTCGCCCATATGGTCGCGCAAGGCCGCGAGGCACTGTTTGACGCCGAGCATTTCTTTGACGGCTACAAAGCCAACGCGCCCTATGCGCTCGAATGCGTGCTGGCGGCGTTCAAAGCCGGGGCCAGATGGGGCGTGCTCTGTGACACCAACGGCGGCACATTGCCCAGCGAAATCCACCAGATCACCCGCGCGGTGATCGAAGCCGGGGTTCCGGGCGATCATTTGGGTATTCACACCCATAATGACACTGAAAATGCCGTTGCCGGGTCGCTGGCTGCCATCAACGCTGGCGCGCGCCAGGTCCAGGGCACGCTCAACGGTCTTGGCGAACGCTGTGGCAATGCCAACCTCACCACCTTGATCCCGACGCTGCTGCTCAAAGAACCCTACGCCAGCAAATTTGAAATCGGAATAACCCACGACGCGCTGAAAAACCTCACCCACGCGTCGCGTCAGCTTGACGATATCCTCAACCGCGTGCCGATGCGCCAGGCCCCCTATGTCGGCGCCAGCGCATTCGCCCACAAGGCGGGCCTGCACGCTTCTGCGATCCTCAAAGACCCCACCACTTATGAGCATATCGCGCCCGAACTGGTCGGCAATTCGCGCATCATTCCGATGTCCAATCAGGCCGGACAATCCAACCTGCGCCGCCGTCTGGCCGAAGCGGGGATCGAAACCGAAGCAGGCGATCCCGCGCTGAGCCGCATCCTTGATGAGATCAAATCACGCGAAGCGTTGGGTTATACCTATGACAGCGCACAGGCCAGCTTTGAGCTTCTGGCGCGCCGTGAACTTGGCATCATGCCCGAGTTTTTCGAGGTCAAACGCTACAAGGTCACTGTCGAGCGGCGCAAGAACAAATATGACCGCATGGTGTCGCTCTCCGAAGCGGTCGTGGTGGTCAAGATTGATGGCGAAAAGAAGCTCTCGGTTTCTGAAAGCCTGGATGAAAGCGGCTCTGATCGTGGCCCGGTCAACGCGCTTTCCAAAGCGCTCTCCAAGGATCTGGGGCGCTATCAGGGATTGACCGATGATGTGCGGCTGGTCGATTTCAAGGTGCGCATCACCCAAGGTGGCACCGAAGCCGTCACCCGTGTCATCATCGACAGCGAAGACGGGCAGGGACGGCGCTGGTCGACTGTCGGCGTGTCTCCCAACATTGTTGATGCGTCCTTTGATGCGCTGCTTGATGCGATCAACTGGAAGCTCCTGCGCGACGGAGCCGCGGGCTGAAATGCTGACCAAGATCCTGATCTCAGCGGCGATCAGCCTCGGCATTTTTTTCGCCATCGCACTGGGGATGATAGTTTCGCAACCAAGAATAGAGATGAAGGGGCGGCTGCAATCGCTTAATTTTGAAGGGATGAATTCTAAGTCCGGTAAGGTTCTTGCATTACCGCAGGTCGATGCGAAAACCCGCGATGGTCAAAGCTCGCCGGTCGGCTATCTGCAAGGCGACCAAGGCGCGCCCTTGCTGATCATGCTGCATGGATCCGGCTGGCAAGGCGCTCAATTCACAGGTCTCGCCAACAGTCTCGCGCCAAACGCCGACATCCTCGTGCCAAACCTGCGCGGCCATTGGAACGGTCCGGGGACTCGCGGCGATGTCGATTATATCGGCCAGTTAGAAGATGACCTCGCCGACCTGATCGCCCAATTCGCCAAACCCGATCAACAGGTGATCCTCCTGGGCCATTCCTCGGGTGGCGGACTGGTGGTGCGCATGGCGGGCGGTGCGCATCGCGCCCTGATCGACAAGGCGATCCTTCTGGCGCCTTTCCTCCAATACGACGCACCGATGACGCGGCCCAATTCGGGTGGCTGGGCGCATACGCTGGTGCGCCGGATGGTCGGTCTTTCAATGCTCAACATGGTGGGTATTCACGCGCTTGACCATCTTACGGTCATCCAGTTCAACATGCCCCGCGCCGTGCTCGACGGGCCTATGGGCCACACCGCCACAACCGCCTATTCGTGGCGGCTGAACCAGAGCTACGCCCCCCGGCGCGATTGGCTGGTCGACGTCGCCAAATTGCCCGAATTCCTGCTGGTCGCCGGGGACAAGGACGAAGCCTTTGACGCCGCGCTTTATGAGCAGACCCTTGCGCCCGCCAACGCCAACGGGCGTTATGAAATTGTGTCGGGTGTTGGACATCTCGCCATTGTCGATGCGCCACAAACCCGCGCCCTGATCGAGGCATTTATGAAATGAGTGATGATCTGGCCGCTTGTGCCGGCATAGTCGAGCGCGGCGATCCCGCGCGTTTCAAGGCCGTGATGGCCGCCCCGCCAAAGGCACGCAATGCGCTATTCCCGCTCTATGCCTTCAACGTCGAAGTGGCGCGGGTGCCGTGGCTCACTGCTGAACCGGGGATTGCCGAAATCCGGCTGCAATGGTGGATTGATGCGTTGGGCGAGATTGCAGCGGGTGGCATGGTGCGACGCCATGAGGTGATCGTGCCATTGGCGCTCGTGATCGACACCGAGCAGACGAAGTCATTGATCACATTGGCAGAAGCGCGCACCCGCGACGTCTACAACGATCCATTCGAGAACGAAGACGAGCTTCTGAGCTACCTTGATGACACGTCCGGGC
Source organism: Rhodobacteraceae bacterium LMO-JJ12 (assembly GCA_021555075.1). Lineage (NCBI taxonomy): Bacteria > Pseudomonadati > Pseudomonadota > Alphaproteobacteria > Rhodobacterales > Paracoccaceae > Rhodobacteraceae bacterium LMO-JJ12. The sequence continues at coordinate 2,260,861 of JAKGBX010000001.1, read as the reverse complement.
GCCTTCTCGAGGTCGCGGTGGGGATGCTTGGAAAAGACGCATCCAACGCCGCGCAACATGCCGGGCGGGCGCAGGGCATTGCCAATTGGTTGGTGGCGGTGCCCGCGCTGAAAGCCGCCGGGCGTCACCCTCTGCCCGATGAAACCCCACAAGCGATTGCAAAACTGGCAGGTTTGGGGATAGCCGCGCTCAACGCGGCGCGCAGCGATACGATTGAACCGGCCGCACGCCCCGCATTCCTTGCACTGTCGGGTGTTCGCCGGGTGCTGCGCCTTGCACAACGTCGCCCCGAGGCCGTGCTGGGCGGAACACTCCTGCCAAGTCCGTTTCGCGCCAACCTTGATCTGATGCGCGCCGCATTGCTGAACCGCTGGTAACGCGGCCAAGGCGCTCCCTTCAGATCGTCTCGTCGCGCCGAAACGCCAGCCAGATCAGCGCACCACCCGCCAGCATCAGGAACGGTGCCATCGCAAGGTTAACGGCCGACCATCCCGCTTGCGCATCCCCGCCAGAACAGTTCATCAACCCGCCCGACGCCAGCGACGCCATGGTCACACCGCCAAACACGATTAGATCGTTGAGGCCCTGCATCCGCCCGCGTTCTTCGGGCGCATGGTTTGCCGCCAGCATCGTCGTGGCACCAATAAAGCCGAAATTCCAACCAAGGCCCAATAGGATCAGTGCGATATAGAAGTTTTCAACCGCGACTCCTTGCAAGGCAACGGCCCCTGCGCCCGCCAGAATGAACAGCCCAGTGGCCATGATCGTTCGCACACCAAACCGCGCGATCAGATGGCCGGTAAAGAAGCTGGGAATATACATCGCCAATACGTGCATTGAGACGATATCTGCGGCGGTGCTGGTCTCAAATCCACAGCCGACCACGGCCAAGGGTGTCGAAGTCATCACCAGATTCATCAGCGCATAAGACACCATTGCACAGATCACCGCGACTGCGATGACCGGCGTGGTGATCAACTCAAGGCGCGACCGCCCCTTGGGCGCGCCTTCCTCGGGCGCTTTGGGCGTCGGAATATCGAGAAACAGGAACAGCGCCGAGCCGAACACATTGGTCAGGATCACCGCGAGATAGGTGCCCATAAACGGGATCGCCATGGCATCAGCGGTGACTTTTACAACCTGCGGGCCGATAATGGCCGAGGCCAATCCGCCTGCCATCACATAAGAAATCGCCTTGGGACGAAACGCATCTGACGCCGTATCAGCGGCGGCAAAGCGATAGAAACCGTGCGCTGACATATAGACGCCGGTCAGCAGCGAGCCGAGAAGAAAAATCGGAAATGACGCCTGATAAAGACCATAGGCACCAACCGCGCCGCCAATTGCACCAAACGTGGCACCTACGAAAAACCCGGTGCGACGACCATACTTCTGCATGATCGCCGACACCGGCGTTGCCGCCAGCATTGACCCCAGCACAATCAGAGAAATCGGCAAGGTCGCAAAACACGGGTTTGAGGCGAGCGATTGCCCCGCCAATCCGCCAATGATGAAGATCATTGGCATCTGTGCGCCCAAGATTGCCTGCGCCATTACAAGGATGGCTACATTGCGCTTGGCGCGCGTATCGTCAAATTCTGCCACGGCTTCTGTCATGTGAAATCGCCTAAAGCCTTTTGCGTTTTTCTTGAATCGGGGGAAATGACAAAGGCCCGCGTCCATCAGCGTTGCGTGCGTTTTGCATCAAATCTGTGACCCAGATTAAGTGCAGAACGCTCTAGCCCTTTGCCGTGAGGGCCGCAAGTATGCCCTGACGTAGCGTTACGTCACGAAAGTGGAATATTTGCTGTAACCAATGCGCGCCACCAATCGGGCAGGGCGCTGCTCACGGTGGTTTTATCCCTGCTCGGCGGGTTTGCCACGTCCCAATGGGTCGAGGTTGCGGGGCGCAGCCCCCTTTGCCATCCCCTGCCAGTCAAGAACCTGCCGCATCAGCACCGAACGCCCAACGCATACAATTGCTGGTGGTGCCATGCCCGCAGCGGCGATATCAACTGCCAGCGCCCCAAGCGTGGTTTCAAGCACCTCCTGATCGGGTGTTGTCGCCTGACTGACCACAGCAACCGGCTCATCGGCGGGCCTGCCGGCGTCCATCAATTCGCCTGCGATCCGTTCGGCGTGTTTCATGCCCATATAGATCACAAGAACCTGCCCGCCCTGCGCCAGCGCGCGCCAGTTCAGTGTGGCTGGTGTTTCGCCCGCCGCATCATGGCCGGTCACAAAGGTCACCGCCTGGTTGACGTCGCGATGGGTCACCGGCACCCCGGCATAGGCCAGCCCGCCAATTCCGGCGGTAATCCCCGGAATGATGCGAACATGCACACCGTTTTGCACCAACGTCTGGGCCTCTTCGCCGCCGCGCCCGAACATGAAAGGGTCGCCCCCCTTGAGCCGCAACACCCGTCTACCCTCGCGCGCAAGCTCGATCAGCTGCATGGAAATGTCGCGCTGTTTGGCCGAAGGTTTGCCCCCACGTTTCCCGGCATAGATACGCTCGGCCTGCGGCGCCCATGTCAGAATCGTTTTTTCAACCAAGGCATCATAGATCACGACATCTGCCTGTCGCAGTGCATTGAGCGCATGCAACGTCAACAGGCCCGGATCACCCGGACCCGCACCACAAAGCCAGACCCATCCCGGCTCCATTTGAGGCCAGGAATGGTCGGGCAGGGCAGTATTGCTATCTGAATCAGTCATGGCGTCCTTATGCCGTGGTTTTCCATCCGCTGAAAAGGTGCCAATTTGCCCCGCGTGCCTGCTGCGCCGACGTCAAAAAAGTGCGAAAAACCGGGCCGAGGTGCGAGTTGCGTCTTTCATCCACCGCCGCAAGCCACTAGATAACTTGGCAGCAACGTCCCGGTCTGCGCATGTCTCCCGCGCGCGGTTCCGGTCATGGGAGAAGAAATATGCTTAACAATATCGGCCTTCCGGGCCTCCTTCTTATCGCCGTCGTCGTGCTTGTGCTTTTTGGCCGCGGTAAGATCAGCTCTTTGATGGGTGAAGTCGGCAAAGGCATCACATCGTTCAAGAAGGGCATCAATGAAGGCCAGGCAGAGCTTGAAAAAGAAGCCTCTGACACGGCCAAAGACATCACGCCCGAAAACGAAAAAGACAAGGTCTGACCCTTAGATGTTCGACCTTGGCTGGACCGAGCTGCTGCTGATTGGCATCGTCGCGCTAATCGTGGTTGGGCCGAAGGACTTGCCGGTGCTGTTCCGCAAGGTGGGGCAGTTCGTCGGCAAGGCCAAAGGCATGGCACGCGAATTCAGCCGGGCGATGGATGACGCCGCCGATGAGGCGGGCATCAAGGAAACCGCCAGCAGTCTGCGTAACATCGCTGACCCCAAGAAAATGGGGCTCGATGCGGTCAAGGAAGCGACGGACAGTTTCAAGGATTGGAAACCGGGCAGCCATACCGAGAAGTTGGCGCAAGATCGCGCCGATGCGGCCAAGAAAATTCACGACGCCTCTGCCAAGAGGGCGCAAGAGCGCAAGGCGAGCGACGCGATCAAGGCCGCGCAAGCCTCCTCTGATACCGCCAAGGACAGCGTAAAGACCAAGGCGCCGGCCAAGAAACCCGCCGCGAAAAAGCCCGCCACCAAAACTGCGACTGCCGCCAAACCGGCCGCTGCGAAAAAGACGGCAACGAAACCAGCCGCCAAATCGACAGCCAAGAAGCCCGCTGCAAAACCCGCCGCTAAACCCGCTGCCAAAAAACCGGCGACGAAGAAACCCGCGCCCAAGTCCACCGGAACCAAGGCATGAGTCAGCCCGACACCTCAGACGACGAAATCGAAGACAGCTCGGCCCCCCTGATCGAGCATCTGGCCGAGTTACGCACCCGGCTGATCCGCTCGGTTCTGGCGTTCATCGTCGGCATTGTTCTGGCGTTCATTGTCGCCGAGCCGATCCTTGAATTTCTGCTTCACCCGATCGAAGTGTCGCTGCGTGAACTGGGTGATCCTTCGCCCACGCTGCAATATACCTCACCACAGGAATACCTCTTTACCCTGTTTCGGATCTCGATGGTGTTCGGCTTCATGCTGGCCTTTCCGGTCATCGCCTTTCAGATGTATCGCTTTATTGCGCCGGGTCTTTACCGCACGGAAAAGAACGCCTTTCTGCCCTTCCTGATCGCCTCGCCGGTGATGTTCTTGCTGGGGGCTGCGTTTGCGCATTTCGTGGTCACGCCATTGGCGATGGCGTTCTTTCTGGGCTTTGCCGATGTCAGCTCGATTTTTGCCAATCTGCTCAATTCAACGGTGGATCAAATTCCCGATTCAGCGGTTTTGCTGCCAGACGGTGCCGTTGTGCCCCAAACCGCAGAAGGCCTGCGGATCACCTTTTTCGGTAAGGTCAATGAATCGCTCGATATCACGCTGAAATTCATCATCGCCTTTGGTCTGTGTTTTCAACTTCCGGTACTGCTAACGCTGATGGGCAAGGCCGGGCTGGTCAGCGCGGTAGGTCTGGGCGCGGTGCGCAAATATGCCATGGTCGGCATTCTGGTGCTGGCGGCCCTGGTCACACCGCCAGATGTCATCACCCAAGTCATCCTGTTCGTTGTGGTCTATGGCCTCTATGAAATCTCGATCTTCCTTGTAGGGCGCGTCGAGAAAAAGCGCGAAGCCAAGCTGCGCGCCGAAGGGCTGTGGTTTGAAGATGATGACGAAGAAGACGCCACCGCAGCGGCAGAGGCCGATGCAATGGACGACGAAGACGAATTCGATGATCCTCTGATGGCCGAATTTGACGACGAAGATGGCGATGATGGTGACGATACTGATGACGATAATGATCCCGGAATGGTGAATAAGTCTTGATGGGGAAGAAGGCCTTAAAACGCATCGCCGCCGCACTTGAGCGGATGTCGCCCGCGCCACAACCGGCGCCAGACTTTAGCATCGCAAGTGCCTTTGTCTGGCATGTAGAACCTGACCGGCTGGAACCGGTCAAGAATGTCAGCCGCGTTAATCTTGGACTGCTCCTTGGGGTGGACCGGGCGCGCGATACGCTCTTGGCCAACACCCGACAGTTTGCCGATGGTCTGCCCGCAAACAACGCGCTTCTTTGGGGCGCGCGTGGCATGGGCAAGTCTTCTCTGGTGAAAGCGGTGCATGCTGATGCGCAGACACGGTTTCCCGATCTGAAACTGATCGAGCTTCAACGCGAGGATTTGCCTTCGGTGGGGCGACTCTTGAATCTCCTGCGCGACTCAAAAGCGCGGTTTCTGCTGTTTTGCGATGATCTGTCGTTCTCGCATGATGATCAGCACTACAAATCGCTCAAGGCCGTGCTTGATGGCGGCATCGAAGGGCGGCCCGACAACGTAGTGTTCTACGCCACCTCGAACCGGCGTCACCTGATGCCACGCGACATGATCGAGAATGAACGTGGCTCTGCGATCAACCCCTCCGAGGCGGTTGAAGAGAAGGTATCGCTTTCGGACCGCTTTGGCCTCTGGCTCGGCTTCCACGCCTGCGATCAGCGCGAATATCTCGCCATGATCAGGGCCTATTGCGACCACTACGGGATCGAGATTTCCGACGACGATCTGCGCACGGAGGCCATCGAATGGCAGGCCACACGCGGCGCGCGCTCTGGCCGGGTGGCGTGGCAATACGTCACCGATCTGGCCGGTCGCAAAGGTGTCTCGCTGGGCTGAATTCGGCCACTGGACAACTCTCGGATAAAGCCCATCTTGGTGAGGTGAACCTCGCCCACCTGCGCCCGCTGCGTTAACCTGAATGCTAACGAAAGGTTACGCATTTTCCGGTAGCCGGTTTGCAGACGGTGCGCAGCCAGAGGGTGCACGCATGTCACCCCCCTTATTCTGGCGTTCTTCAGATGGTTAACGCTCGGGGACGGTCCGTTCAAACCTATTTGAGATAGGGCAGCGGATCGACGCTTTCAAAGCCCTTGCGGACCTCGAAATGCACGTAGGCGCTCTCGCCCGAGCGGATCGCAGCGATCTTCTGGCCCCGTTTGACGCTGGCGCCTTTTTTGACCGTGATCGCATCGATATTGGCATAAACGGTCAGCAGGTTATTGGCATGTTTGACCACGATGATCGGCACTTGGTCTGCATCGGCGGTAATCGCGGCCACAGTGCCGGATTCGGCGGCAAGAATTGGCGTGCCCGCACTGGCAGAAATGTCGATCCCGTCGTTCTTGCCCTTCTTGTACTCCCGTATGATCTTGCCCTGCACCGGATAACTTAGCCTACCACCCGTGCTCACTTTGGTTTGGGTCTTACCTAGATCTGGTGCTTGTGCCTGGCTTTCAGCCGCCGCTTGGGCAACCGGTTTTGTGGCCTCCTGAGGCAAGGGCGTGGTCGAGCTTGGAGGTGTCGGAGTCGGAGTACCAACGCCGGGCGCTTCGGTTTTATCAACCGGGGTTGCCTGTTTTGGGGCCGGTTCTTCGGGCACTGGAATCAAGAGATACTGGCCCTCGCGGATTGCGAAATCGCTGCCCAGCCCGTTCCATTCGGACAAGGCGCGCACTGAGACGTTATAAAGCCGTGAAATGGTAAAGGCTGTTTCGCCCCGTTGCACCTTGTGGCGCGTAGGCTCCAGCCCCCGCGCGATCACAGGCTCGGCCTGCGGTTTGGTAGCGGGTAGGGCGGTGGTTTCGATCTTCCTCTGCCCCGCACGATCAATAGCCCCCCCCGCAAGCGTCGAAATATCCACGCCCGGCGGCTGGATCGGCCCGCTGGTGGGTGACCCCGTAGCAGGTGATGGCTCGGCAACGCGGCGCGGCAAGGCCACGATTTCACCGCTGCGCAGTTTGTCTGTAGGTTCGATTCCGTTATATTTTGCAAGGGTATTGGCATCAATCCCGACACGCGCCGCGACGTCGGCGGCGGTATCGCCACGCTGGGCCACAGCGACCTGATAACTCGGATACGATATGATGCCGCGGTTGTCAGGTTTGGGGCGATCCGCAGTGGCTTGTCGCGCCGCATCAGCCGTATTGAGCCCGCCGAGCGCACCTCTCATGTCCAGATCAAGCGGGCCGTCGCACCCTGCCAGCATCATCGCACTGCCCAAAACCATTACACTGGCTGTTCCAAATCGAAACCGCATCTCGTTATCCTCAATCCCGCTCCCTTTACTCGGAGCTTAGGTCTACTTTACAGCATCTTACGTCTCTTTTCCCAAACCTTCCAGCAAGGGTACGAAACGCACCGGTCTCAATTCTTGATATTCCAACCCATCTTCGCTCCGCCTCACCTTGATCAAGTGCTGCACGGCATCGGACTGGCCCACCGGTACAACCATGATACCCCCGATTTTGAGCTGGGCCAAGAGCGGCCCGGGAGGGTCTTCGGCGGCGGCGGTCACGATGATGCGGTCAAACGGCGCCTGTTCTGGCAGGCCGAAGCTGCCGTCGGCGGTCATCGCTGTGATATTGGTAAAGTCCATGTTGCGAAAAATTGTGCTGGCTTCGCGAACGAGACGGCGATGCCGGTCAACCGTATAGACCCGCCGCGCCAGTTGGCTGAGAATGGCAGCCTGATAGCCCGAACCAGTGCCAACCTCGAGCACTTTGTCGCGCGGACTGACTTCAAGCGCCTGTGTCATCAGGCCTACGACAGAAGGTTGTGAGATCGTCTGGCCACAAGCGATGGGAAGCGGCATATCCTCATATGCGCGCTCTGAGAACAACCCGCGCACGAATGGGCCGCGGTCCACTTTTTCCATCGCATGCAGAACTCTTTGATCTGTCACACCTTTCGAGCGCAGAGCATAGAGAAACTGCATCTTGCGTTCGGCAATGTCATCGGGCGTGTTCATTGCAGCCCTTCAAATGCGCCCAGCACCTCGTGCGCGGTCAGGTCAGCGCGCATCGGCGTGACCGAAACATAGCCTTCGAGGTTTAACGCGGCATCGCTTCCCTGTGCGGTCGGGTGGTGTTGCTCACCGCCTTTAATCCAGAGAAACTTGCGCCCTGAGGGGGAAACATGTGTTTCGGTGGAGAAGCGGGTATCGCGCCGGAAGCCTTGAGTTGCGACTCGAATTCCAAGCACACGTGCGGCCGGCTGGGGTGGGAAGTTTACGTTGTAGAACAGGCGATAATCCGCTTGCTCTTGCGGCGCGGCGGCCAACACTTTGCGGATTGTTTCTGCCCCAAAACGGCGCGCAGCTTCAAACGGATCATCCGCTTGAAAATTTGCCGGGCCTAGATACTGCGAGAGGGCGAAAGAGGTAACTCTTTGCAGGGCACCTTCCATAGCAGCGCCCAACGTGCCGGAATAGAGGGCATTTTCAGCCGAATTGTTGCCGCGGTTCACGCCTGAAAGGATCAGGTCTGGCCGCTTGTCCATGACTTCGTGCAAACCTGCGAGGACACAATCGGCGGGGCTTCCCTCGGCGGCATATCGACGCTCACCCATCTTCGAAACCATCATCGGATGTGTGTAGCTTATGCAGTGAGCGACGCCGGATTGCTCAAACGCGGGGGCAACGGTCCAGACTTCGCCATCGGGACCAGCCAGATCGGCGGCGATTTCGTTCAGAACCTCAAGTCCCGGTGCGTTAATACCATCGTCGTTGGTTATGAGTATACGCATCGTTAATCCCGCTTGTTCTGACGAATTCATATACCGGTTCGCGTGTAATCTGAACCATCGAAAACGCTGCGATGGCGCATTCCACGCAAATGCGGAGGAATTGACACAGCATGCCGCACCTGTTGGGGCTTATTGCGCCGCGAGTTCACCCAACAATCGCACAGCTTCGTCTCGGGTCGAACTGAGCGTTGCGCGGTTTTCACCGGGAAAGAAACGGGCACGGGTTGCGGTGGTCATGGGACGTGGGTGCAAGATATGTACCCGAGGCCCGGTCTTGACCGTTTCGGCGGCCCAACTATTGGCAAGGGCGATCTGGGCTGACTTGGTTGCGCCATAGGCACCAAAAAACTTCTTGCCGCCTTGAGGGTCGTCGAAAAAAAGCACCGTTCCTGATGGTCCCAAAAGCGGAGATACAAAGCTGATCAACTGCCCGGTTGCCGTGACATTGATCGACACCGATTTGTCCCACGCCTTGGCGTCAATATGATCTGCGGGTGAGAGAGCGGCCGCATGAACGGCGGTGTGTGCCCAGAGATCGACATGTCCCCAACGGTCGTAAATGCTGCGGCAGAGTTGGGCCATGGCGTCAGGGTTGGTAATGTCCATGGGGGCCAGCGTAGCTTTGCCGCCCCTGAGTTGGATCTGGTCGTCCAACTCTTCCAGCGCGCCAGTGGTGCGGGCCACGGCGACGATGTGATGCGTTTCGCACAACGCTTCGGCAAGGCCTGCGCCAAGCCCGCGTGATGCACCGGTGATGAGGGCGATTTTCGTATCCATGAGGCGTTAGTGGCTTTGCCGTGCAGAAAGGTCAAGGCTATGAGCACGTTTCTTGATCCACGCGCGTGCCCCAATAACGAGCTCCTTAAATTGGTTCTTGACCAGAAGGGAATTGGACGGAGGCCGTCTCAGTTCGGCATCGTCAGACGGCTCGTGTGGCCATGCCGGGCAACGATGACTTCGCCTTCGGAAATCCTCACGATTTTGCCAACCCTGGTGCTCTCCCCCTTGGAAACTTTTTCGACTCGGCCTGACGGCATCCGGATCAGCGCTCCGGGCTTTTCCGGGCTGCCAAAGGTCCCAAGCAGCACCGGTTTGTTGAGTGCAAGAGTGCTGGTTTCAGTGGCATGCGTGGCGACTTGGGGGGGTGAGTCTTTGCCCGAGGGGTCGGATTCAAGGTTCTTTGACATGTGGCTGACGTTCTGGCTGTTGCTTTGAGCCAGTGCGAGTATCAGGCCACTGCAGCGAATCCCATATGGGCTGACGGCCATCGGCGGGAAATTGCTGCAATGCAGAAACGCCTACTCGGCAGCCTTCATTTCAAAGCCTTTTTCGATCATGTCAGCCGGCACAACCGGGTATTCCCCGGAGAAACAGGCGTCGCAATATTGCGGGCAGTCGTTCTTGCGCCCTTCGGCTTCGCCAACCGCACGGTAAAGCCCATCGAGCGAGATGAAGCGCAAACTGTCGACATTGAGATGCTTGCGCATTTCGTCTTCGCTCATCGTGGCGGCAAGAAGCTTTTCGCGTTGCGGCGTGTCGACACCATAAAAGCACGGCCAAGCCGTAGGTGGAGATGCGATACGGAAATGCACCTCCTTGGCGCCAGCGTCGAGAATCATTTCCTTGATCTTTCGACTCGTCGTGCCACGCACCACGCTATCATCGACCAAGATCACCCGCTTGCCTCGGATCAATGCGCGGTTCACGTTGAGTTTGAGGCGCACACCCATGTTTCGGATCTGTTCGGTGGGCTCGATGAAGGTGCGGCCCATGTATTGGTTGCGGATAATGCCCATGCCGAATGGAATGCCCGATTCATGGGCAAAGCCGATGGCGGCGGGAGTGCCGCTGTCTGGCACAGGGCAGACCAGATCGGCCTCGACCGGTGCCTCAATGGCCAGTTCCACACCGATCTGACGGCGGGTTTCATAGACTGACCGGTTGCCAATAATCGAATCTGGGCGGGAGAAATAGACATGTTCGAAAATGCAGAAGCGCGAAGGTTTTCGGCGGAAGGGGAATGAGCTTTCCACACCCTGACTGGAAATCACGACCATCTCGCCGGGCTCAATCTCCCGCACGTATTCAGCGCCGATGATATCGAGCGCACAAGTTTCCGAGCTGAGCGCCCAACCATCGGCGAGTTTACCCAATACCAAAGGCCGCACGCCAAGTGCGTCGCGCACGCCGATGATCTTGGTGCGTGTCATGGCGACAATGGAAAACGCCCCTTCGACCCGGCGCAAAGCGTCTTCCATCCGTTCGGGGATGGTGCGTTGAAGTGAGCGGGCCATCAGGTGGATGATGCATTCGCTGTCGGAAGACGATTGAAAGATCGAACCACGCTCGATCAATTCTTTTCGCAGGGCATCGGCATTCGTGATGTTGCCATTGTGGGCAATCGCTGCTCCGCCCATGGAGAACTCACCAAAGAAGGGCTGAACGTCGCGGATCACGGCACCTTTCGATCCGGTTGTGGAATAGCGCACGTGGCCGATGGCGACCGGGCCAGGTAAGGTCTCCATCAGTGACTGTTTAGTGAAATTGTCGCGCACATATCCAAATCGGCGGGCCGAATTGAATCCTTCAACGGGGTCGTGGCTGACGATGCCGCCAGCCTCTTGTCCTCGATGTTGCAGGGCGTGCAGGCCGAGTGCTACGAAATTCGCCGCTTCGGTTGGACCGATAACGCCGAAAACGCCGCATTCTTCCTTAAGCTTGTCGTCATCGAACGGGTGCGCTGGGGGCATTTGCAGGGGCACGGGGGCAGCTCCGAATCCGTCTTGTCGATCGAGCCCTCTTGTAAGGCCTCGGTTCGAGCATGTCACGAAAGGATCACAAACGAGATCCAGCTATTTTGCAGTTGCAGCAATCTACTCAGTGCAAACTCCGACGAGCTCTTCGTATTGGCGTGTAATCCAACCTAAAGCTTCTTCGGGATTGTTTTCTTCGATTTTGGTCGTGAACCGCGAGAACACACGGTGCGAGCGGCTGTCGTCGATCATCTGAATGTCCTGGCTGGTGATCACGGTTTCATAGACGAAGAACGCAATTGCCACGAGCAGAACACCACGCAATACGCCGAAAAGAAAACCCAGACCCTGGTCGATCCCGCCGAGCGCGGAGCGCTGTACCAGCGAGGAAAACAACGGTGTGAAGAGGGATGCCACCACCAGCGCGATGGCAAAGACGGCCGCAAAGCCGGCGATCATAGAAAGCTCGCAACTGTCAGACAGGAAATCGCCGACAACCGGGATTTCCTTGACCAATGGTTGCACCTGTGGCGCGAACAGAAAGGCCAGTATGGCGGCCAGAACCCAGCCTGCAATAGCAAGAGATTCGCGAACGAGACCGCGCGAATATGCCAAAAGCGCGGAGACGATGATGACCAGCGCCACGACGCCGTCAATGATGGTAAAGCCTTCCATGACTGTCCTTTTCCTTCTTGCGGATCAGCCCGCGCCGAAAATTTCGCCAACGAAGGCGGTGAGATCGGCCATCTTCGTAGCCTTGATCCCTTTGGTGTTTGCCGCTTTTCCACCTGACGGCATGATGGCTGAGGAGAAACCAAGTTTTTGCGCTTCTTTCAACCTGTTTTCCGTCTGGCTTACCGCGCGCAGCGCTCCCGAGAGGCTTATTTCGCCGAAAACCACCGTATCTGCGGGCAGGCAGGTGTCTTCGCGCGCCGACAGCAAGGCGGCTGCGACGGCGAGATCGGCGGCGGGTTCGGAAACCTTCATGCCGCCAGCAACGTTGAGATAAACATCGAGCCCGGCAAAGGGGATGCCGCAACGGGCTTCGAGCACCGCAAGAATCATGGCGAGGCGGCCGCCATCCCAGCCGACCACGGTTCGGCGCGGTTGAGAATGTGGTGAGGGTGCGACAAGTGCCTGAAATTCCACGAGAACGGGTCGCGTGCCTTCGATCCCGGCAAAGACCGCTGAGCCGGGGCTGGGTGCGCCACGCTCGGATAGGAACAGCGCCGAAGGGTTGAGAACTTGCGCCAACCCCTTGCCCGTCATCTCGAACACGCCGATCTCGTCGGCGGGTCCAAAGCGGTTCTTCACCGCGCGCAGGATGCGGAACTGATGGCCGCGCTCGCCTTCGAAATAAAGCACCGTATCGACCATGTGTTCGACCACGCGGGGGCCGGCAATCTGGCCGTCCTTGGTGACGTGGCCAACGAGGATCACGGAAATTCCCATGCGCTTGGCAAAGCTGGTGAGTTCGTGCGCGGCAGCGCGGACCTGCGAGACGGAACCAGGAGCGGAGCCGACATTGTCGGCCCACATGGTTTGGATCGAATCGATGATCGCGAGGGCCGGTCGTTCGGCCTCCAGAGTGGTTAATATATCGCGCAGATTGGTCTCGGTGGCGAGCTTGACCGGGGCATCGCCAAGTCCGAGGCGTTCGGCGCGCAGACGCACCTGTGCGCTGGCCTCCTCGCCGGAAACATATATTATTTTCAATCCATTAGAGGCAAAAGCTGCGGCGGCCTGCAACAGCAGAGTCGACTTGCCGATGCCGGGGTCGCCGCCGACCAGCAAGGCGGAGGCGGCAACAAGGCCGCCGCCGAGCACGCGATCAAGCTCTCCGATGCCGCTTTGGGTGCGCGGCGGTGGTGCCTCGGCGCTGGAAAGGTCCGACAGTGCAACAGCTTTGCCGCGCGCCCCGCCAAGCGTTTTTGAGGCCGGGCCAGCGGCGGAAATCGGCACCTCTTCGACAATCGAATTCCATTCGCCGCACGAATCACAACGCCCCGACCATTTATTGTGCTTTGCGCCGCAAGCGTTGCAGGAGAAGTTTGGTGTCTTGGCCATGGCAAGCGTGTTGCATAAGCGGGTGCAGCGGGTCAAACGGCAATTTTCGCCCCAAAGTATGCGGTCGCGATTAAGTCTGCGTTACTCGGCTGCGCGGGGCAGTTCGATCACCTTGTTGGAGCGATGAGTAACCCGCTCGGTGGTCATTTCGGGCAGGATCACGAACAACTCGTCGCGCAGGCGTTCAAGTTGCGACGCCGCCACGCTTTCTTCCAACTCGACCTGGGTGAGCCAGTGTTTCAATTCCTGGTGGATGACCTTGGCCTGATCGAGACGCTGGGTGAAATTTTCGACCTCTTGTTGGCGCTGGCGCAGGAAATCGCGGGCGCGATTAACGTTGACGTCTGCGTAGGTAACCGCCAGTTCGCGCGAGACGAAGCTCATTTGTGCCGCCATTTCAAGTATTTCTGGCTCCATCATGCCAAGGTCGGGATGATCGCGCAGATAGGCCAGTCGTTCGCGCATGGCATCGAATTCTGCCGAAAGCTGGAACGTCGTGGAGCGATCAGCGGCATGCGCATGGTGGTAAGCGCGGGCGACGTCCTCGATCCCCATGTGGAAGGCCCGGTGTGAATTCTCGAGCGCCATGATGCGCTTGTTCGAGGGCAAGAAGAAGGTCAGCATCACGGCCAGAACCGTGCCGCCGATCTGCACATACATGCCTGCGTTTTCAACCGGTTGTCCGCCGATGCTCAACTGAAGGTCAAGCCAGGACCAATAGCCGGTGGCCGACAGCGCGGTGGCGATGAGCAGACCCACGGCCAGCAGCGCGAATACCAGCACCGCGAGACGGTGAAAAAGATGCTGCGCAAGTTGTAGCGCGGCGTGGAAATGGGCACCCATGACGTCCCCCCCAGGATGTCAAACAAAATAGATAACTTGGCAAGAATACGCCGAAGACGGGGTAAAACGCTACGAAAAAAGCGAAATCTGAGGGGGAAAGCCCGAGGAGGCACGGCAGAAACGGTTGGATTGTTTCCTGATTCTAAACAATCACGCCTTTTTTGAGTTTTCGTTCAGAAAGGAAGCCGATGGTGATCGAGGCGAGGATACAGGCGGTGAAGAGGTAGAGGCCCCAGGCGACCTCGATCCGACCGACGCCGATGCCTTTGGACAGCGTGATGTAGAGTGCAATCAGGAAGATGTCGGCCATCGCCAGTTTGCCCAGAATATGCAGCACCGGCAGGACTTTGGGCGACAGAAGGTCGAAATGCAGCAGGCCCAGACCGATGGTTTTGAGATAGGGCGCGAAGAGGGCAAAGAAAGTGACCAGGAGGGCGAGAAAAATGTCAGAGCCCCAGAGGCTTTGGAGGCCGGATATCACGCTGATTTCATTGAGGGAAAATAGCGGCAGGCCAAGGCCCGCACGCATCAGTGGGGCAAACCACGCGAGGGGAAACAGGACGAGAAGCGAGAGATTGGCGAAGCGCAGCATAAGATCCCTTTTCGCGAGGCGTGCAACAGGAGGTAAGGCGAGACGCGGCGCTGTGCAATGATGCCAGACGTTAAGCAGTTGTGAAGAGAGGTTTCCGAGCCGTGAAAGGCGGATTTGGAGGGGGTGACTTCCGGCTGCCCCCCGGCTGCTCTCTGGCTGCCGGGCAAATGTTAAGAATTGGTTAAGCCAAAAGGTTAAGGCGGCGCACGATGGTGTAACGATCACAAGCGCGCGTGCGTGCGGGATTTCGCCAGTGTGGCCCGGCGTCGGGGGTTATCTGATGGCTTCGATCGGCCCTTCGGCGCGACCGTGGATAAATTGATCGAGGTAGGGATCGCCGCTGTTGTCCATCTCACCGACGGGGCCGGTCCATTTGATCACGCCGTCATGCAGCATCGCCACGTTGTCGGCGATGGCGCGCACCGAAGACATGTCATGGGTGATGGTCATGGCGGTGGCGCCCATTTCGACGACGATCTCGCGGATTAGTTCGTTGATGACGCCGGACATGATCGGGTCAAGGCCGGTGGTGGGTTCGTCAAAGAAGATGATCTCGGGTTCGGCGGCGATGGCACGCGCAAGGCCGACGCGCTTTTGCATGCCACCCGAGAGTTCCGCCGGGAAGAGATCGGCCACCTCTGATTTGAGGCCGACGCGGCGCAGCTTTTCGATGGCGATGTCGCGGGCTTCGTCCCGCGGGCGCTTGAGCGAGCCGCGCAGCAGGCGGAAGGCGACGTTTTGCCAGACCGGGAGGCTGTCGAACAGTGCGCCACCTTGGAATAACATGCCGAAGCGGGCGAGAAATGCGTCGCGGTCGCCGGTGTTCACATCGTTGCCATCGACGGTGATCTGACCCTTGTCGGGGGTGATGAGACCGAGCACACATTTCAGCGCCACGGATTTGCCGGTGCCCGAGCCGCCAATGATGACCATGGAGGAGCCGCGCGGGATGGTGAGGTTGACGCCTTGCAGAACCTTGTTGGAGCCGAAGGCCTTGTGAACGTCTGTGAGCGTGATCATCGGCACGTCTCCGAACGGCAAACCGCCGGGGCGCTGCCCCGGACCCCGGGATATTTCGGGCAAGATGAAGCGGCAAAGGATATGGCGTAGGCGTGGGTCATGCCGAGAAGAACAGTTCGGTGAGGATGTAGTTGGAGGCGAGGATCATCACCGAGGCGGCGACCACGGCGGATTTGGTGGCGCGCCCGACGCCCTGGGCGCCGCGGCCCGAGTTCATACCGTAAAAGCATCCCATGGTGGCGATGATGAAGCCAAAGACCGCGCCCTTGAGCAGGCCCGATGTCACATCCCACATCTCGAGGAAATCGACGGTGTTCTTGAGATATGCGGCGGCGTTGAAATCAAGCCGGGTGATGCCGACGAGATAGCCGCCCATGATGCCGATGGCATCACCGACCCCGACCAGCACCGGCACGGCCAGGGTGGCAGCCAGAACGCGCGGCAGGGTGAGGTATTTCATTGGGTCGGTTGAGAGCGTGGTGAGCGCGTCGATTTGTTCGGTGACTTTCATTGTGCCGATTTCGGCGGCGATGGAAGAGGCGACGCGGGCGGCGACCATGAGGCCGCCAAGCACGGGCCCCAACTCGCGCGCCATGCCGATGGCGACGATCGAGGGGACCACGGATTCGGCGTTGAAGCGTGCACCACCAGCGTAGATTTGCAGCGCCAGAGCGCCGCCGGTGAAGAGGGCGGTGAGGCCGACGACGGGAAGCGAGAGCCAGCCGATTTGCACCAGGGCATGCAGGAATTCGCGGGCGTAGAACGGCGGGCGGATAAGATGGGTGAGCGTGGCAAAGGCGAATTGCGTGATCCGCCCGACGAAGGCCAGACCGCCCAACACGGCGCCGCCGAGGGCGGCGAGGGGGCTGGTGAGTGTGGCGATGCTCATGGTGTGTTTATCCGCCGAAGTAGCGCCGCGCATAGCGCGGGCCGAGCGAGGTGAGGATTTCATACCCGATGGTGCCTGCAGCGCGGGCCAGTTCATCGATCCTTTGCGCGTCGCCGATGATTTCGAGCGATGTGGGGGTTTCGTTCAGCGCCGAGATGTCGACGGTGATGAGATCCATCGAAATGCGGCCCAGGATCGGACAGGGAGTGTCGCCGTAATGCAGCGTGCCGGTTCCTGAAAGGGTGCGCAGCAGGCCATCGGCGTAGCCCGAGGCGACGGTGGCGACACGGGTGGGGGTCTTGGCGATGAAGCTGTTGGAATAGCCAACGGATTCGCCGGGATCGATGTTGCGGATCTGGATCACGGGCAATTCGAGGCGCACGACCGGCGTGGCCAGATCGAAGGGGTTGCCGCCGTAAAGGCCGATTCCGGGGCGGGTCAGATCGAAGTGATACTCGCGCCCCAGAAGGATGCCGCCCGTGGCCGCGAGGGAGCGTGGGATGTCGAGCCCGTCTGTCATCTCGCGGAACGTGGTGAGTTGGCGGCGGTTCATATCGTTGTTGGGCTCATCCGCGCAGGCAAGATGCGACATCAGGAGCGTGGGGCCTTGTGATACCGCGATATCGCGCACCGCCTGCCATTCGGATGGCTCCATTCCGAGGCGGTTCATGCCGCTATCGAGTTGAATGCCGAAGGGCGCACCGGGGAGGGCTTCGACGTGGCGCAAAAGCTGATCGAGGCTGTTGATCATCGGGGTAAGCGAGAGATCGTTGATCATGTCGGTATCGCCGGCCATATGGCCCGCCATGACGTTGATTTCCGGGCCCGGCCCGAGGACTTCGCGCAGCGCGCCGCCTTCTTCTGCGATGGCGACGAAGAAGCGACGCGCCCCGGCGCGGGCCAGTGCGCGGGCCACCTTTGGCGCGCCAAGGCCATAGCCATCGGCCTTGACCACGGCACCGGTTTCGCCGTCGCACATTGCAGCAAGACTGCGCCAGTTGGTCACCAGCGCGTCGAGATCAATTGTAAGAATTCCACTAGCCATGGGGCTTTGTTGTCGGGGGGCGTGCGGAGGTCAAGGGGAAAGGGTCGGCAAGCTTGGGATTTGGCGGATTGTGGTCTAAGCTGAGCCGATATTTTGAGAAGTCGTGAGTTTTTGAGAAGTCGTGAATTGAAGAGGGAAGATTCTGATGAAGACATTTGCTTTGTCGCTGGCGCTTGTCGGCGGGTTGTTGACGCCACAGGTCGGCTTGGCCGGGCCAAACGAAGACGCGGCCGAGAAGATCGCCAAATGTATTGAACGCAGTTGTCGGCCACTCGATCTGGGGATCAAGGGCCTGACGGAGATTCCGCAAGCTGCGCTTGCGATGCCGGGGCTGATGGGGCTGCGTCTTGGGCGGTCGGATGTTGAGGATTTCAGCGCGCTGAGCGGGCTGATCTGGTTGGATGAGTTGGATCTGGGGCGTAGCAAGATCACCGATCTTATGCCGATTTCGACTCTGACCGGGCTGACCAAGCTGGAACTTGACGGTGTCGAGGTGAGCGATCTGTCGCCCTTGTCGCGGTTGCGGGCGCTGCGGCGGCTTGATTTGACCAGCGTTCCGACCCAAGACCTTTCGCCGCTGGCGGGTATGAAGGCGCTGGAATGGTTGAGTCTGAACAGCAGCGGCGTGCGTGATCTGTCGCAACTGGCAGGATTGGGAGCGTTGAACCAACTATATCTCGACAACACGAGCGTCACCGATTTTGCGCCGTTGGCAGAATTGAAAAGCCTATATGGGCTTTACCTCGACAACACGGCGATCAGCGATCTCAGCCCAATTGCGCAGTTGCAGGGGCTGACGGAGCTGCGGCTCAGTGGGACGAAGGTGACAGACCTTTCACCGATTGCGGGCAACCTGGGACTGCGGGTGTTGGTGCTGAACAAACTTGGGCTCAGTGACCTCAGGCCGATTGCGGCGCTGGCCGGGTTGCGCGAAATTCACTTGGAGCGGACCGGGGTGAGTGATCTTGGGCCGCTGGCCGGGATGCGTCTGTTGCGCAAGATAAGGGCGAATGGCGCAGCGGTGCGCGATCTGTCGCCATTGGCGCGGTTGGTGATGCTGGAGGATGTTTCGCTGAACGGAACCGAGGTCAGCGACATTCTTCCGCTGGCGCGGTTAGACCGATTGAGAAACCTGAGCCTACGTGACACCAAAGTGACGGATATTTCGGTGCTGGCGGGTAAGAACAAGCTGAGTTCAATTGACCTGAGTGGCACGGGGATTGTGGATTTGTCGCCGCTGTTGGAACTGGAAAAGCTACGTAGCGTGATCTTGGGCAAGGAGCACACTGCCAACCCGGAGCATGTGCAACAGTTGGAAGCGCGCAAGGTCAGAGTCCGCTGATTTGCGGGCGAATTAGCTGCTTTTGGGTTTGGGCGCGGCGGCGAGTTCGGCCAGTTTGAGGCACATCTCGGTGGCGCGGCCCATGTCCTGAACACTGATCCATTCCAGCGGGCCGTGCAGCTCTTGCATGCCGGTGTAGATATTGGGGCAGGGCACGCCCATTTCGGTGAGCCGTGAGCCATCGGTGCCGCCGCGAATCGGGTTTGAAACGGGGTCGATCCCGATGGCACGGCTGGCAGCATGGGCCAGTTCAACCGGAGTCATGTCTTTTTCGAGCCAGTAGCGCATGTTGCGATATTGCGGGGCGATTTCGCAGGTGATTTGTGCGCGTGGTTCGCTCGCCTGTACCGTTGCGCAGACCTGTTCAAGCAATGCGCCCTTGGCGGCCAGACCATCGAGTTCAAAATCGCGCAGGATAAAGGTGAGTTCAGCTGAGGCGGCTGTGCCCGACATGTCGGTGATCATGATGAACCCGTCGCGCCCCGACGTGGTGTCGGGAGTCATGGTGACATGCGGCAGGGTCTGGATGATCTTGGCGGCGAGGTGCAGCGCGTTGACCAGCTTGTCCTTCGCGGTGCCGGGATGGATCGAGACGCCTTCGATGCGTATCGTCGCGCCATCGGCAGAAAAGCTTTCATATTCGATCTCGCCAAGCGCGCCGCCATCGAAGGTATATGCAAAATCGGCGCCGAGATCGGCGGGCAGGCGGGGATCGACGCCGCAGCCGATTTCTTCATCTGGGGTGAAGGCGAGGCGGATCTTGCCATGGGGCAGATCGGGATTGGCCAGCATGTGGCGCGCGGCGGTCATGATGATTGCGACACCGGCCTTGTCGTCAGCACCAAGGAGCGTGGTGCCCGAGGCGGTGATGATGTCGTGGCCCTGCTTGGTGGCGAGGTAGGGCGAAAGCGTGGGCGAGAGCGTGAGGCCGGGGGCGTCAGCAAAGCTGATGTCGCCGCCGTTATAGCCGCGATGCACTACGGGTTTGACGCCCGAAGCGTTGAAGGCGGGGGCGGTATCGACATGCGCCAGAAGGCCCACCACCGGGGCAGGTTGATCGGCGGTGGCGGGGATTGTTGCCAGCACGGTGCCATAGTCGGTGAGCGTGATATCCTGCGCGCCGATCTCTTGCAGTTCACCCATCAGCAGGCGCTGCATGTCGAGCTGGATCGCGGTGCTGGGTTGGCTTTGCGAGGTGGCGTCGCTTTGGCTGTCGATCGCGGTATAGCGCAGCAGGCGGGCTTCAAGTTCGCAATCAAAAGAGGTTTTCATCGGCATTAAGTGTCGGCGACGGTGGAGTGCCAGAAGATGCGGACATTGGTGGCGAGACCTTCCGCATCGAATGTGGCGATCAGGGTGCCATCGAGGATCAAGCGCGGCAGCGAATCGCCGGGTTTGCGCCCCGGAATGCCGGTGCCGGTGGATTTCGCCCAGATCGCGAAAAGCTCTTCCGAGGCGACCTGATACTCCACATGCCAATGCGCTATTCCACTTGAGGTATCTGATGCAAGCACCTCATAGCGCAGGGAAATGTCTTCTTGTAGTTTGATCCGGTCCCAATAGACCTTGCGCAAATCAAAGGTGTTCTGACACTGGAATGGGGTGTTCCAATATTCGCCCTCGGGTGTGAACAACGCGGCGAAGCCTTCGCTGTCCTGGCCTTCCCAGACCCGCTTGTAGTCGGCCATGAATTTTTCAATCGACATGTTTCAGAACTGTCCTCCGCTGCCTTGTTGCCAGGGCTTTACCAGGTTGCCGAAGCGGGTGAATTCGGCCTCGAACGAAAGCTCGATTGTGCCAATCGGGCCGTGGCGTTGTTTGCCAATGATGACTTCGGCCTTGGCGTGCAGGCGCGACATGCGGTCCTGCCACTCGGCCATCTCATCAAGGCGCTCATCGCCGGGTTTTTCACGCTCGGCGTAATATTCTTCGCGGAAAACGAACATGACCACGTCGGCATCCTGTTCGATCGAGCCGGATTCACGCAGATCGGAAAGCTGTGGGCGTTTGTCCTCGCGCGATTCGACCTGACGCGAAAGCTGGGACAGGGCGATCACGGGGATGTCGAGTTCCTTGGCGATAGCCTTGAGACCCATGGAAATCTCGCCAATCTCTTGCACGCGGTTTTCCGACGTGCCGCGCACCAGTTGCAGATAGTCGACGATCAAGAGGTCAAGCCCATGGGTGCGCTTGAGGCGGCGGGCGCGGGCGGCAAGCTGGGCGATGGGGATGGCGGCGGTATCGTCGATGTAGAGCGGACAGGCTTCGAGTGCCTTGGCGGCATCGACAAAGCGGCGAAATTCGCTTTCGTCCATGTCGCCCTGGCGGATCTTGTGGGACGAGATTTCAGAGGCTTCAGCGAGGATACGCCCGGCCAATTGTTCGGCGCTCATCTCTAGACTGAAGAACCCCACGACGCCGCCGTCGATGGCGCCTTCGGTGCCGTCGGGGCGGGTGCCGCGCTTGTAGGCCTTGGCGACGTTGAAGGCGATGTTGGTGGCCAGCGAGGTCTTGCCCATCGATGGGCGCCCGGCGAGGATCAGAAGGTCGGATTTGTGCAAGCCGCCGAGTTTCTGGTCGAGGTCGACCAGATCGGTGGCGATGCCGGCAAGGCCGCCTTCGCGCATATAGGCCGCATTGGCGACATTAACAGCGTCTGTTACAGCTTTGAGAAAGCTCTGAAATCCTGTCTCGGACTGACCCTGTTCGGCGAGTTGATAGAGCGCTTGTTCGGCTTCGACGATCTGTTCTTTGGGTTCGGAGCCGATCTCGACCTTGGCGGCCTTGGCCGATATGTCGCGCCCGAGTTGAATGAGATCGCGGCGGATCGCCAGATCATAGATCATCTGGGCATAGTCGCGCACCGCAAAGGCAGAGATGGCAGAGCCGGCAAGGCGCGCGAGGTAGGCCGGGCCGCCGAGTTCCTTGAGGCCCTCGTCCTCCTCGAAGAATGCCTTCAGCGTGACCGGCGAGGCGAGGTTGTTTTTCGCGATGCGCGCGGCGGCGGTCTCGAAGATGCGGGCATGGACCGGATCATAGAAATGCTGTGGGCCGATGATGGCGGCGACCCGATCGTAAATGTCGTTGTTGGTCAGAATCGCGCCCAGAAGCTGCTGCTCGGCTTCGATGGAATGCGGCACGGTGTCGGGATTCTTGACCTCGGCACCGGTCGGATTGAAGGCGGCTATTTCGTTCATTTGTCTTTTCCACTGTCCCCGGAAAGGTCTTTAGGCAACGAGAGGGGTTCGGTGCAAATTGTATGTTTCTGTGGATATTTCAGAAGTAGCACGAAACCACCAGATTTGGAAGCTAGAGGATGGAGACCACTCGATATGGTGGCTGGTCGTAGAAAGTTGACGTTGGGTCAGCCTGTGGGTTGGCGCCGACCCGGATGCCGGGCAAGCGCGCGCGGATCGCGCGGTCTAGGCGTTGTCTTCCTGCCATTTGCGCGGGTCGTTGAGGAAGGTCTCAACCCCCTGGAGCGTCTCGTTGTCAAAGGCGCCCTGGGCCTTGGCTTCGGCCAGAACATCCCACCAGGTGCAGAGATAGTGCAATTGCACGCCATGATCGGCGAGGGTCTTTTCGGTTTCCGGGAAAATGCCGTAGTAGAAGATCACCGCCGTATGCGCACAGCTGGCACCGGTTTCGCGAATGGCATCGACGAAGGAGAGCTTGGAGCCGCCATCGGTGGTCAGATCCTCGACCAGAAGCACGCGCTGGCCTTCGCTCATCGTGCCTTCGATACGGGAATTGCGACCGTAGCCCTTGGGCTTCTTGCGCACATAGGTCATCGGCAGGGCGAGGCGTTCGGCCATCAGAGCGGCGAAAGGGATGCCTGCGGTTTCGCCGCCGGCGATGTTGTCAAAGGCCTCGAAACCCGCGTTGCGCATCACGGTGACGGCCATGAAATCCATCACGGTCGAGCGGATGCGGGGGTGCGAGATCGGTGTGCGGCAATCGATATAGGTGGGGCTGGGCAAGCCGGAGGCCAGTGTGAACGGCTCGCGGGCGTTGAAATGCACCGCTTTGATTTCCAGCAGCATCCGGGCGGTGAGGCGGGCGATTTCTTCGCGGGAAGGATAAGAGGAGGGGATCATGTGGCGGGCCTTTGCTTTGGCGGGACGCGCCGGGGGCAAGCCCCCCGGACCCCCCGGGATATTTCTGGTCAGAGGAAGGAGTCAGGCGGCGCTCCAATGAACGGGGACGCCGGGGTTGAAGACGGTGACGGGGCCGTCGTCGGATTGGATCTTCTCGGGGAATCGCGTGGGATGGTCGGATTTGGTTAGGGTGAGTTTGGCCTCGTTGGGTTTGAGGCCGTAAAAGGCCGGGCCGTTGAGGGAGGCGAAGGCTTCGAGGTGGTCGAGCGCGCTTTCCTCTTCGAACACATGCGCCAGCAATGGCATGGTGTTGGTGGCTGTAAAACAGCCCGCACAGCCGCAGGCGTTTTCCTTCAGGGGGTCGGTATGCGGGGCGCTGTCGGTGCCGAGGAAGAAGCTGGGATTGCCCGAGGTGGCGGCGGTGCGCAGCGCCAGGCGATGGGATTCGCGTTTGGCCACGGGCAGGCAATAGTAATGCGGCTTGATGCCGCCGACGAGGATGTGGTTGCGGTTGATCATCAGGTGGTGGGTGGTGATCGTGGCGCCAAGATCAGGGCCGCCGGCCAGTGCATAATCGACGCCTTGGGAGGTGGTGATGTGTTCCATCACCACCTTGAGGCCGGGCGTGGCGCGGCGGATTGGGTCGAGCACGCGCTCGATGAACACCGCTTCGCGATCAAAGATGTCGATGGCGGGATCAGTGACTTCGCCGTGCACACAAAGCGGGCAGCCGATTTCGGCCATTTTTTCCAGAACAGCGCGGACGTTGTCGAAGTTGGCCACACCAGATGCGGAATTGGTGGTGGCACCGGCCGGGTAGAGTTTGACAGCAGTGATGAGGCCGCAGGCGTGGGCGGCGGCGAGATCTTCGGGGTCGGTGTCTTCCGTTAGATAAAGCGTCATCAGCGGGGCGAAATCGGCGCCATCGGGCAGGGCGGCGAGGATGCGGGCGCGGTAGGCTTCGGCCTGGGCACCGGTAACCACCGGTGGCACCAGGTTGGGCATGATGATGGCGCGCGCGAAATGCCGGGCGGTTTCGGGCAGCACGGCGCGCAGCATGGCGCCATCGCGCAGATGCAGGTGCCAATCGTCGGGGCGGCGTATGGTGAGCGTTGTCATGCCCGTGCGCTTAGCGCAAAGCGGCGCGGCTTTCCAGCCCACCTGTGGCGCGCGCGCAAGTGGTGAAGGTTCAGGTCCGCTCGGGCGGGATGCGGATATTGCCGTCTTTGGCTTCGCGTTCAAGCTGGGCCAGGCGACGCGCGAAACGCGGCGCTTTTTCGAGCCGTTTAAGCACGTTGCGGCAAACCATCGTGGAAAACCAAGGGCGATCCTGGCGATCAACCACCGCCAGAAGGCCGCGCAGATAGGGCGGGTGATCGCGCCGGGCGCGCATCATTCGCGCAAAGCTCTGAGTATTGAGCTGGCCCGTTGCGGCCTTGACCAGAAGCGGCAGGAGGCAATTAAGCTCTATCAACTCGCTCTGAATCGATGAGCCCATGTAGCGCAGGCGGTATTTTTCGACATTATTGCGGGTGAAGAGCGCGGCATGCATGGCGTCAAGTTCGACCTGTGGATCATAGATCACAAAAGCCTGTTCGGCAGCATCGAGCATGTCGGGCGCATAGCCGTAGCGGTCGGAAAACGAGGTGCGGCGCATGTGGGTGAAGCGTTCATCCCATTCGGTGATGCGCGGATCGAGCGTCGCCTGGGGCTGAATCGTCAGAACGGTGGCGCCGGGCGAAGCGACCGAAAAAGCGGCGGCCGCGTAGCCGCAGGGGCCCGCGCCATAAAAGATCACGCGGTCGAATTCCTCAAAGAAGCCATCATCGATCAACGCGTCGAAATAGCCGTAGACATCCGGGTCGCGAAACCAGGTATCGCCATCGGACATGACCGTAAGGCTGGACCAGCCATGACTGCGGGTCAGTTCCCAGCCGAGCGGTTGGGCCTTGTCGGAGAGGGCACGGATGCCCTGAATCGTCTCGAAGCAGACGAGAAGCGTGGCACCATCATCAATGAAGGCCGCGAGATGGCGGCGCCCCAGGGGTTGGAAGTGACCGCGGGTTTCGGCGATGTCGGCCATGCCAGTCAGCCACGCGGCTTTGTCGAGGTCGCCCAGAGATGTATCGAGCGACGAATCGGGCGAAGGGTCGGGCGCCGGTTCAAGAGTCGACTCGGATGTGTTGGGCGTGTCCTGCATCACGTTTTGCCTCGCGTTGCGGCCCGATTGAATGGCGCGGGCGCGCGTTGTTTGGCGATGGTGATAGGCGGCAATTTGGGCAAAATTGCGGAAAATACATGCGGTTTTCGGGCAGGAAAGCAGGTGATCAGGCCGTTTGTGAGGCGGCGCTGGCGAGACCTAGTCCGGGGACGGGTCTGATTTTGCGAGCAAGGCGTGGTGGGTGAGAAAACGCGCGGCATTTTGGGACACGGGGCGCGAGGGCGGAGTTTGCAGCAGGCGGCCATAGAGGGCGCGGTACGGCTCGTCTTGCAACAACTCAAGAAAGCGGGCCTGGCGCCATGCAACGGCGGCGCGGTGCAGCGTATCGAGCACCGGGTCGGCGCGCAGGGCGGCGAGATGGGCGGCGCGGGGGCCTGCGAGCGCGGCAATGGTGCGGTCTTCTTCGATCATGTAATTGCGCTCAACCCAGTAGTCGACATCGAGCATGTGATCGGAATGCACGGCCCGGCCACGATCTGCCTTGAGCACGAAATTTTCCATGCTGCCAAGGGGATAGTGATTGAGTTGCGCCAAGCCGTAATTGGGCCGACCGTAGTTCGAGAAGATCCGCCCCTTGGTGAATTTTGCGTCGAGGGCGCGCCCGTGGCTGTCATAACAGCGGGCCGTTTTCACACGCTCTGGATCGGGGGCGCGGGGGCGGTGCACACCGAGTTTGCTGTAAGTGCCATCGTTGCGAAACAGCGTCTTGAACATCGATGCGCGCCAGGGCCAGTGCATGATTTCAGGGGCGGCATGAACAAACGTGTCAAGCACCGGGTCGTCGGTGTAACGTGCCAGCCCCATTGAGCCGAAAAGGCGCCAGGTGAGGGTGATCGCCGTGGCCTCGGGCAAGGCGGAGAGAAGCGCGGGCACCGTATGATCGCCGGTGTGAATGTTGATGAATTCGTCGACATCGAGCGCGATGATCCAATCGGCGGCGGCAACGAGGGGCGAAGCGTCGGCCAGTTTCATGGCCGTGAACTGAATACCACCCTTGTGATAGGGGCCGTCGTTACGGATATGGGTGAGATGGCCCAGTTCGGCCAACCGATCGAGCATGGTATCGGTGCCATCGTCACAATCGTTGGAGAATACCAGGAAATCGGTAATTCCGCTCGCAAGGTGATGCGCGAGCCATTCCAGAAAATAGGCGCCTTCGTTGCGAACAGTTATAACGGCAAGTACTTTCAATGGCTTACCATTCACGCCTGAACACGATCACCTTGCGGTAGGACCAGCGGGGATAATAGGTGAGTCCGGCGCGGTGCATCGCTTCAAAGACGGCGCGCACACCGGTCGCGCCGATCCATTGGGGGTGAAGCTCAATCACGGCGGCGCGCAACCCGTCATATTTGAGGGCTGGCAGGATTTCAGCCTCGGCGCCTTCAATGTCGCAGATCAGGATGTCGGGTTTGATCTTCTTGAAGGTTTCGTTGATGCCGCGCACTTCGATCTTTTCGACCGAGACGATGCCCTCGGGCGGGCGGGCGTCATAGTCGAGCGAGGATGCGAGGAAATTCTGGCGGCAATAAAAATCGCGCGGTTGGGTTTTTTTCGGGCCGAGAAGTGCGTTGTGCACGGTGACGTTGGTGACGTTGTTGAGGGCATGTGCCGAATGAATATAGTCGATCAGCAGGGGGTTGGCCTCAAACGTGTGGATCTCTTTGACCGGGCGCTGAGCGCCGATCAGGGTGGAAATATAGCCGATGCCGCCGCCCAATTCGAGCACGGTGTCGCCTTCACGGGCGATCTTCAACACCGCGTCGGCTTCGAGCCCTTCGTAGCTGCCTTCGCGCAGGGCCTTGCGGGTGCGACCACGTATGATCTCACGCACTTTGGGCATCTTGATCCCGCGCGAGCGGATGTAGGGGCGTTCGGGATTTTGGGTGGTCTCGGTCGTCTCTGTGGAGCTTGGCATGTTAGCTTTCCATATCCAGAGCGAGCGCGTAAGCGACGCGCTCGGTTTCGTTGAGCTTGATTTTCAAAGCTTGCTCGTAAAGGTCTTGAAACTCTTCCATCTGGTGCAGTTCTTCGGCCTTGGCGTGGTGCCATTCAAGACCGGATTCATGATGGCCGCGCAGCAGGTCGTCTGCCATCAGGCGATCATATTCGCCTTTGAGACGGGGGATGTTGCGCTTGATGGTGATGTCCTTGAAATCGGACCAGTCCATGCGGATCCAGTAATTCAACCCGATGGAGCGATCGACATGCAGCGCGCGGCCGCGCTGGCGCTTGATCAGGAAACTTTCGGCCGAGCGAAGTGCATAATGGTTAAGCTGTAAAAGGTCGTAACCAATAGATTTTTTAGAACTCCGCCAGCCTTTTTCTGCGGCTTCGCGGGTCATGTCCTGACCCGACCCGTTGACCCATTTCACCTTGGATTTGAAGCTTTCATCCAGTTTGTTGGGGCGGTGGCACGAGATCTTTTCATAGGCGCCGATATTGCGGAACATGGTCTTGAAGCCCCAAACGGTGTGTGGTTTGGGGCAGAATTTCGGGGCGCAAGTATCGAATTGGTCGATCACGAATTCATCGGCGAGATCGGTGATGCCGTTGTGACCGAAAAGCCGCCAAGTCATCGCAACATTGGTGGCGTCGGGGGCGGCGGCGAAGAAATCGGCCAATGTGCCGTTGCCGCAGCGGACGTTGATGAATTCGTCCACGTCGATATGGATAATCCATTCGGCGTTCTTGATGACGTCTTCCTTGAGCGCCTGATTGAGCGCGTATTGCTGGGGCGAATTGCCCTTCCACTTGTCGTTGTTACGGTGCTGAAGCACGCCAAGCTCTTGTAGACGGTCAAGAATTTCGCTTGTCCCGTCGGAACAATCGTTGGTGTAGATCAGGAAATTATCGACCCCCATGGCGCGGTGATAGGCGACCCATTCGACGATGTAGGGCGCCTCGTTCTTCATGCAGCCGACGACGACATTGCCGGAATTTCCAGGGGGAAGCGGGCGCGGTTTGACTTCGCTGTAGGCGGCGGCAAGCTGGGTCTCGTCAACCATGCCGAGCTTGTTGTGCGGCGCGAAGGAGGAGGTGCGTAGTTTGGCGAAATTCTGCTGTGCCAGAGGCGGGAGGATTTCGCGGGCGACGTCGGTGAGACCGTCCTCGGAGTTCGCTTTCGCAGGCTTTGATTGTGATTTTTTATCAATGGGCTGCGGGCCTTTCTTCACCTTTTGCAAAGCGGCGAGTTTGGCCTTTTTCTCTTGCCGTGTTGCTTTGTCGATGCGCCATTTGAAGCTGAGCAGGTATTGTGTTGCGCGATAGCCATTGCCGGGGTCGGCTTCCTCCCAAGGGTCGCAGGCAGGGTCGCTTTTGAGCGCGGCTGCATTCAGGGCCGGGTGGGACTTGATGAGTTGTTTGATCTGAGGGGCGAAGGCTTTGGAAATTTCGGCAAGCGAACCGGGGGCAATCGGATCGCCCGCAATTTCAATCTCCCCCATGAATTTACGCCAGAGCGGGCGTGGCAGGATGCGTTTACGCTTACCCAAGACGTGCAGCAGCAGTTCGTTCAACTGCCGAGCGCGCGCGACCCAAGCGGCGGAGGGTTGCGAGGGTGGGGTTTCGGGTTCGGCCCGGCCGAAGTTCTCGGAGATACCGAAGGCTTGCTGTATTTCGTCGATCACCTCGGCGCTATAAAACCGGGCCTCATCATAGGGGCGCAGGGTCATGGTTTTGGGTCCGAAAACACCTTCCCAATGGGTTATAAGGCGTTGATAATCAAGCCAAAATGGCGGGGTTTGGGTCTCCAGAAACTGACCTGCCTGCGGGTCGATCTTGTGGGCATCCAAGAGGGCATCATCCCACCAATCGGCGGTTCCGGCCATCTCAAGTTCGAGATCAAGCGACGCGGCGCGCCCCTCCATCACCTGCGCGCCGTAGTGGCGGGCGAGAAGGCGGCCCGGTTCGTCAATATGGGCGACGATTTGGATGTCGTCAGAGAATTGGTTGAGCAGCGCCTTGAGACGCTCAAGCTCGGACGTGCGGGCAAGCGAGCTGCCCAGTTGCGAGGCGGAAAGGATCATGAGGTCGGGGCTGTGCGCCTCAATCTCGCGTTTGAGGCCGACGGTGACTTCGGCGCGCAGATCGGCCTGTGACTGGGGCGTGATGTAACCGCGATTAAAGCGCAGGGGGTCGATATGTTCGGGGTCTGTGACGGCCATATAGAGACGTGTGTGGTTCTTGCCGCCGGGACTGCGCGGATAGAGAACACCCTTGGAAATAAGGCCTTCGCGCTTGGTATCGAGCACCTGTTGCAGGCGTTCGGCGCCGACCTGTTCAAGGCCGATATGGAGGATGATGCGCATCAGGCCACCTTGCCGTTGACTAGTTTTTCCAGTTCGTGATTGACGTTGAGCCGACCCCACCAAGGCAGGTCACGGCCAAGGAAGGCGGCGATTTTGCTCGGTGCCTCGTGGTCGGAAATATCGTATTCGAGGAAGTCGTCGGCGTCGGCAAAGACATGGCGCAGGAAGGCATGGTGCGACGCGATCCATTGAGCGCGTTCAAGGTTGGTGTGGCCAAAGCCGCGCGGCAGACCCGGCACGGTGAGTTTGGGCAGTCGTTCGATGCCCATATCGGACCATTTCAGCATACTGAGCGCCTGATCACGCGGATCGCGGGTTGAAGCGAGGAAGCGCACGCTGGGGTGATGGGCGCGAAGGGCGGCGATGATGCCCCAATCGGTCTGGGGCCAATAGGAGAGGTTGCCCTTGGTCATGCCGATTTCGGAGAAGGCGTCGAATTCCGCCAGCGTTTCCAGAGGGTCGCCTGAGGTGAAATACCCTTGGTACATCTGGCCACCGACATAGCGGCCACGCAGGTTCTTGTTGTCGGTGTCGCGCCAGCGAATGCGGTAGTCAGCTACCTTGAAACCGGCTTCCTTGAGCGCGCGGGCCAACGTGGTGGTGCCGGATTTGGGCAGGCCAAGGTTGATCACGATCTGGCGGCTCATGAGGCGAGTCCGAGTTTGATCAGCATTTCTTCTTCCTGGGGGCTGATCTTGGGAGCGGATTTGAGGTGGGTGTGCATTTCGGCGTAAGCCGGTTGGTCCATCAACGCGTTACGTTTGGCCATGTGAAGTGCAACAGCTTCGTCATGTAGTGCTTTGATCTCTTTATCGGATTTCAGAACATCCAGCGCCTTCTTAAGGTCAGGCAAGTAGCGCTGAATCGAGGTGTCGAGATAGGCGTCATCATTGCGTTCGCGCCAGTAGGTATCGTCAAAGGCGCGGTTTTCGCGGTTCACGTCGCCGCGGTCATTCTTGACCAGATAACTGTCGAGGGAACGCAGGGCATAGTGGTTGAGTGTGGCGAATTCGCGCGCGCCCTGTGCCGGGAACTTGCGGATACGGCGTGGGTTGGCGGCGACGAGGAAGCGGTGCTGAACCTCGCGCCCGGACCCGTCGGTCCATTTCGGGCGTTTACGTGGTGGCAGGTTCTTGCGAAAAAACGGACGGTGCGCGCCGAAATATTGCAGCGGAAAATCGTGACGCATGAGGGACTTGACCTCAATCGCGGTTTCGCCGCACCAGAGGTCGGGGTTATGAGAGCGGGTGAATTGTTCGATCACCGGGCGATCCTCAAACCCGATCACGTCATTGTTGGAAAAGAATTGAAAGGTGATTGAAATGGCTTGCGGGTTGTCGCAGGCGTCGATCAGGGCGGGGATGGTGTGATCCCCCACATGAATGTTGAGAAATTCATCGACGTCGGCCACCCAGACCCATTCGGCATTGGTCACGATGTCCTGATTGGCGGCGTCTTTCAGCGCCTCCATCTGGTAATTGCGCCCGGTCGCGGGGTTGGGCAGGTGTTGTACGATGCCGCGCGCGGCCAAGGCATCGAGAAGGCGGTCGGTGCCATCGGTGCAATCGTTGGAATAAAACAGATGATCCGTGACCCCGATCAGACGATTGAAGGCGATCCATTCCAACAGGAACGGCCCTTCGTTTTTCACACATGTCACCGCAGTGATCCGCATTACGGATGCCCCGCCGGTGTTGCGGTTTTGGTTTGCATTGTTCTGCCCGTCTGACGTTTTCGCCATCTCATGCCGGTGTAAACCCGTGCTTTTCTTGAGAAAGACCTTCGCATTTGAGGCGCGTGGCGTCAATCATTGCGCATGCGTTTAGCTCGGGGTGTGGCGTGTTGCTTGACGGCGGGGCGGGGCCGTGCAGGACTGTGACCAACAGGAGGGCCGTAATGAGCAGTATGGCGAATATTGATGATGTGCAGGCCATGTTGGCCGGACAGGATTATGTCTGTGGCCGCGCGCTTTCGACGGTGGTGTTTTTGGCGCTGAAGCTGGGACGGCCATTGTTTTTGGAAGGCGAGGCGGGCGTTGGCAAGACCGAGATCGCCAAGGCGATTGCGGCCGGGCTCGGGCGGCGGTTGATCCGGTTGCAATGTTATGAAGGGCTGGACGCGTCGAGCGCGGTTTATGAATGGAATTTCGCCGAGCAGATGATCGCCATTCGCACGGCAGAGGCGGCGGGTGGGGCAGATCGTGATCTGCTCAAAACCGAGTTGTTCACCGAGGAATATCTGATCGAGCGGCCCTTGTTGCAGGCGATGCGGCCCCAACCCGGCGGCGCGCCAGTGTTGCTGATTGATGAGTTGGACCGCACGGATGAACCGTTTGAGGCATTCTTGCTGGAAGCGCTGAGCGATTTTCAGGTGACGATCCCAGAGCTTGGGACCATCAAGGCGCCCGAGCCGCCGATTGTAATTTTGACCAGTAACCGCACGCGCGAAGTGCATGATGCGCTGAAACGGCGCTGTCTTTATCATTGGGTGGATTATCCGGATTTTGAGCGTGAGATTGAGATTTTGCATGCCCGCGCGCCCGAGGCCGCTGAGGCGTTGAGCCGGCAGGTGGTGGCGTTTGTGCAGGCGTTGCGCACCGAGGATCTGTTTAAGAAGCCGGGCGTGGCCGAGACGATTGATTGGGCGAAATGCCTGTTAGCGCTGGATGTGATTGATCTATCGCCCGAGGTGATTGCGGATACGGTGGGGGCGATTTTGAAGTATCAGGACGATATTCAAAAATTGCAGGGTTCAGAGGCCAAGCGGATTTTGGACGAGGTGAAAGAGTCGCTGGAGCCGGTATGAGAGTGTGCGGGGCGCGATGATGCAGAATGTTTTCGATCTTGAGGGCGATCCGGCTTTTGACTTTGTCGACCCAAAGCTCGCCCTTGCGCTGTTAGAGAGTAGCGTTGAGGGGCGAGGGTGGTTCACGGACCTTTTGTTTCGCAAGGGAGAGGGAGAAGAGGCCTGCGCCGAGGTCGGGGTGTTTGATGGCTGAACACATCCCGCTTGATCTTCCGGAAAATCCCAAGCTGGCCCATAACATCACCCATTTCGCCCGCGCCCTCAGGAAGGCGGGTCTTCCGATTGGGCCGGGGCGGGTGATTGATGCAATCCGCGCGGTTGAGGCGGCGGGATTTAGCGAGAAGGCTGATTTTTACTGGGTGCTGCATGCCTGTTTCGTGAACCGGCCAGAGCATCGCAAGATTTTTGCGCAGGTGTTTCGGCTCTATTGGCGCGATCCGCGTTTCATGGAGCATATGATGGCGATGATGCTGCCCGCGCTTCGGGGCGTGCAGGAGGATCGCCGCGCCGATGCGGCGGAGAAGCGCGCGGCAGAAGCGTTGTTGGACGGGGCGGCGCGCGATGCGCCCGAGATGCAGGATGAGAGCGACGAGGAAATCCAGATCGAGATTGATGCCTCGCGCACCATGTCACGCGGGGAGCGGCTGCGCAGTCTTGATTTCGAGCAGATGAGCACCGCGGAAATTGCCGAGGCCAAGCGGATGTTGGCGCGCCTTTCGCTGCCGGTCAAGCCGCTGCCATCGCGGCGCACCAAGGCGGCGCTTGTTGGGCATGCCTTGGATTGGCGGCGCACCATGCGGGGCGCGATGCGGCGCGGGGGCGAGCTTCATGCTTTGGAGTTGAAAGCGCCGAAGATGCGGTGGCCCAATCTGGTGGTGCTGTGCGATATTTCCGGCTCGATGAGCCAATATAGCCGCATGGTGCTGCATTTCTTGCATGCGGTGATCAACACGCGCGGCGCGGGCTGGGCCAAGGTGCATGCGTTTACCTTTGGCACACGGTTGACCAATATCACCCGCCATCTGGCGACCCGCGATGTTGATCAGGCGCTGGCGGCGGCGGGGGCCGAGGCGCAGGATTGGGAGGGTGGCACGCGGATCGGGGCAAGCCTGCATGCGTTCAATCGCGACTGGTCGCGCCGGGTGATGGGGCAGGGTGCGGTTGTGTTGTTGATCACCGATGGGTTGGATCGCGATGAGCCTGAGCTTTTGACGCGCGAGATGGAACGGCTGCACCTAAGTGCGCGGCGGTTGATCTGGCTCAACCCGCTGCTGAGGTGGGACGGGTTCGCCCCGAAAGCGCAAGGGATCATGGCGATGCTGCCACATGTGGATGCGTTTCGTGCCGGGCATTCGATTGCCACGCTGGAGGAGTTGGCCGAGGCGATCTCGCGGGTGGGAGATGTGGGCGAGAAGGACCGGTTGATGGCGATGATGCAGGGCTGAGGTTCGCCTTGGGGTTCGGCGTGCTTGCGGCATCGGGAAACCTCCATGCAACAACTGGGCCGTGTCATGCGTTGGTATCTTGGACGACAAAATCTTGAGAGTCGGAGAAGATGACATGACAAAGACATTTCTGAAATCGAGCACGGCATTTCTGATGGGGCTTTCCCTGGCGATGCCCGGGGCGGTAACGGCACAGAGCGCGGCGGGACGATTGCCGCCCTGCGTCAATGCCGATGGCGAGGTCTGGACAGATCAGCTCAGGGCGCAGGCGGGCACAGTGTCGCCAAGGGTGCCGGACGCCGGAGCCGGGGGCATGGGTGGACAATTCGCGCGTTGCGTATTCGACGATGGCGGGCAGAAGCATGTGTTTACCGGGCAGTTGAACGACGGCGGAGGGGTTGTCGTGGGGCAAGGCGATCTGCTGGCGGTGCTTGGCGCGCCGAGCGGCGGCGCGGCCAATGCGGCGGAGGCCGGGGCAGCGGACGCCGGGAACGAGGCCGGGAATGAAGCGTCGGCGGAACCGACAGCAGAACCGCAGGATGATACGGCGATGGCGGCGCAGGAGACGTCCGCGCCGGAGCCTGAAGCAACGCCGGAAGTGGCAGAGGAGTCGTCTGCGCCGGAGCCGCGGGCCGAGGCTGAGACGGAAGCGGGTCGCGCCGGATTGGATACGTCGAACGACGGCAGAAGCGAGACCGCGCCGGAAGGTGGCAGCAACGCTGGCGAGGCCGCGCAGGTCGAGGTGCAGCAGGATGATACAGCCGAGAGCACCGCAGCCGCCAATGCGACGGTCGAGGCGCAAGCCTCTGCCAATGCCGATACCGATCAGGTAGCCGAAGGTGCCGAGGTGGAAACCCAAACCGTGACCGAGGCCGACACGCGCAAAAGCGACGAGGATTTTGGCACAGCCGTCACGGCGAAAGCCGGTGCCAAGAAGGACGGGCTGAGCGATTTTGAGAAATTCGCCATCGGTGCGATTGGGGCTGTCGCGGTCGGGGCGATGCTGAGCAATGGCAAGAAGGTGGTCGCCAACTCTGGAGATCGCGTCGTGGTGCAGCGTGAAGACGGGGAATATGAGGTGCTCAAAGATGACAACGTCTTGTTGCGCCGCCCTGGTGTCGAGGTCAGGACCGAACGGTTCAACGATGGCTCGACGCGCGAAACCATTTATCGCAAGAACGGTGCGCGGGTGGTGACCGTCAAGGCGGCAAACGGCCAGGTTCTGAGCCGGGTGCGGGTGACGCCGGAGGGTCAGGAGGTTGTGTTGTTCGACGATACTTCCGCGGCAAACCCGGTGACAATCAGTGCGCTGCCCAAGCCGCGTCAGCGCGCAATCGCGACTGAGGATGTCACAGCAGATGAGTTGCGGCTCGCGTTGGCGGCGCAGGATGATCTGCGCTTTGAGCGCAGCTTTTCGTTGCAACAGATTCGTCAGATACGTGCGGTGCGTGAATTGGTGCCGGTGATCGAGTTGGAAGCGGTGACTTTTGACACCGGTTCGGCAGCTATTCGTGCTTCGGAGGCCGAAGAACTCAGGGTTCTGGGCGATGCCATGCAGCGCCTGATTGAGCGCAACCCTTACGAGGTGTTTCTTGTTGAGGGGCATACCGATGCGGTGGGCAACGCCACCTACAACCTTGCCCTGTCAGACCGCAGGGCGGAATCGGTCGCGCTTGCGCTGACCGAGTATTTCGACGTGCCGCCGGAAAACATGGTGGTGCAGGGCTATGGCGAATCGAACCTCAAGATCCGCACATCGCTGGCGGAACGCGAAAACCGCCGGGCCACCGTGCGCCGGATCACCCCACTTTTGCGAACGGCATCGACGCAGTAGGGTATTTCGTCGCTAAGCGCGGGTAAGATCGCGGGGGCGAGGCAATGGGCCTTGCCCCTTTTTCGTGCCAGACTGATAGTATCCTGGTGAAGTGCGGAGCTGGCGGGGTGCGACAGACGATTGTCGAATAGTACCCTGCGCGCGTGGGAAAGGGAGAGTTATGCAGCGTTTCGATGACATGCCGGAAATCGCTCTGGAATGGGTACGCGAGGGTCGCAAGGTGGCATTGGCCACGGTGGTTCAGACATGGGGCAGTGCGCCGCGCCGTGTGGGCAGCCAGTTGGTGATTTCACAGGAGGGCGCCATCGCGGGATCGGTTTCGGGGGGCTGTGTGGAAGGCGATGTGGTCCTTGAGGCGATCGAGGCGATTGCTGAGGGCGCGCCGCGGATGTTGGAATATGGCGTTGCGGATGGCGATGCCTTTGCCGTGGGATTGGCCTGTGGTGGCACGATCCGGGTGATGGTCGAACCGATTGGCACGGTCTTGCCGCTGGGTCTGCTGGAAGAGTTGGTCGCGGCGCGCGCAGAGCGTGAACGGATCGCCGTGATCTCGCCCGAAGGGGAAGGCGCGCGTTATCTGGCGCGCGAAGGGTTTGAGGATCGGTTCCGCATGGACGCTTCGGGGTTCGAGGAGAATGGCGCGTTCGTCACCATTCACAACCCGCCGCTGAGGTTGATCATTGTGGGGGCTGTGCATATCGCGCAGGCACTGGTGCCGATGGCGCGGCTGGCGGGGTTCGACCCGCTTTTGATTGATCCGCGACCGGCGTTTGGCGCGGCAGAGCGGTTTCCCGGCGAGACGATCCTTGAGGACTGGCCTGATGAGGCGGTGCGCGCCTTGGGGCTTGATGCACGCTCCGGTTTGGTGCTGCTCACGCATGATCCCAAGCTGGATGATCCCGCGTTGAACGTAGCCTTGCGCTCAAAGGCGTTTTACCTTGGGGCGCTGGGCTCGACGCGCACCCACGCCAAGCGGGTGGAGCGGATGAAGGCGGCGGGGTTCTCAGACGCCGAGTTGGCGCGGCTGCATGCGCCGATCGGGCTTGATATCAAGGCGGCGGGTCCGGCGGAGATTGCGGTGTCGATCCTGGCCGAGGTGATCGCGGAATTGAGGGCGCCATGAAGTTCGGCGATGTTCCCGTAGGTGAGGCCGAGGGGGCCATTCTGGCGCATTCGGTCAAGGCGGGTGAAAAGCGGCTGCGCAAGGGGCAGATGTTGGAGCGCGCCCATATCGAGATGTTGGGCCGAGCGGGCATTGCGAGCGTGGTGATTGCGCGGCTTGAGGTCGGAGATCTGCATGAGGATGACGCGGCGCTGGCTGTGGCTGAGGCGCTGATCGCGGGGGCGGGACCGCATGTTCGGCTGAGCCAGCCGGGCAAGGGCCGGGTTAATGTGATTGCCGCCGGGCCGGGCGTGGTGGTGATGGATGAGGCGCGTCTGCGCGAGGTCAACCGGGTGAACCCGATGATCACGGTAGCCACGGTGCCGCCCTTTCAGCAGATGGCAGAAGGGGGGATGATCGCCACGGTCAAGATCATCTCGTATGCTGTGCCGGGAGTGGATGTGAGCAAGGCGGTGGAGAGCGCACATGGCGCGTTGGACCTGCACGGACCCGAGATCGCGCGGGCGGCGTTGATCATCACCGAGATTGCGGGCGGAGCGGGCGACAAGGGGCGCGAAGCTATCGCCGCGCGGCTGGAGGCATTGAACGTGACGTTGGATGCTGTCGTTCTGGTGCCCCATAAAGCCGGGGAACTGGCGCAGGCGCTGGAAGCTGAGCTGAAGACGGGAAAAGACGGGCTGGTCCTGATCCTGACCGGCTCGGCCACGTCGGATTTGGGGGATATCGCGCCGGAGGCGGTGCGCGTGGCGGGGGGCGAGATCAAACGGTTTGGTATGCCGGTCGATCCGGGCAACCTGTTGTTTCTCGGGCGGTTGGCCGAGAGGCCGGTGATCGGGCTTCCGGGCTGTGTGCGCTCTCCGGCGCTGAACGGTGCCGATTGGGTGCTGAGCCGGGTGGTCTGTGGCATTGACGTGACCCACGCGGATATCGCCGATATGGCGGTTGGCGGGTTGCTTAAGGAAATCCCGACGCGGCCCATGCCACGGCGGGGCAAGCGGGAAAGCTAGGGCGATGGATGCAGAAGTAGGTTGATTTCAGGATAGCGACAAGCAGCACATAGAACAAAAACCATTCCGGCGCACTTTCTCGTCAGCCGTATTTTCGCATGGCTTCCAGTTCGAGGTTTAGTCTTAGTTGCTTGTCAGCGATCTCTTTCATCAGGGATTTGCGTGCAACATCATCCGTTTCAGCTTTGAGTGCTTGATGAAGCTCTGAAATCTTGTTTTTCAGCTGCACGGCCAACGGCTTTGCTTTGCTTTCTTTTATCAGACGATCAATCACTGCGTCTTTGGGGGTGGAGAGAAACGCGAGCGGCTTGCCTGCTCCCGGTAGGTTGTCGAACTCACCCGAGTTTTCAGCGGCTTTTATCGCCATTTCAATTGCAGGGTTCATTGGATGTGACATGAAACAAGGCCTCTTTGCTTCTGCCCAGCGAAGATAGTTATGGTTGAGGGGCTTTTCCAGTCTTCACGAAATATGTGAGCGCACCATGTAAGCCGATATTACTCGCATCGGCTGGGTTCTGCACCGCAGTGATTCACCCCGGCTTGCGAGCGATGAAGTCGATATAAGCGGCGAGACCTTTGCCGCTTTGGGCTTCGCGGGTGTATTCTGCGACTTCGAGAATGTCCCAGCCGGGGAAGGCCTCTTGCAGGGTTTTGGCGGTATACATGTTTTCCACAAAGGGCGGTCCGCCAGTGCCGAGCGCGACTTGTTCGGGTGTGTAGCCATGCAGCATGATCAGGCCACCCGGTTTGGTGGCTTTACGCATCTTGGCAAAGAGTTTATTGCGCTCAACCGGGCCAGTGAACTGAACGAAGAAGCCGGTGACGATATCGAATTCGCCCTCAAAGTCCTGGGCCAGAACGTCGACTTGGCGGAAATCGACGCTGACGCCGCGCTCATCTGCTAAGGCGCGCGCTTTGGCCAGCGCGGAGGGGGAGAATTCAAGGGCGGTGACCTGCATGCCCTGCTGCGCCATGAAGACGGAATTGCGCCCTTCGCCTTCAGCCACGCAAAGGGCTGTTTGACCGGGTTTGAACCAGCGTTCATGTTCGATCAGGAACCGCGCAGGGCTTTTGCCGAAAACATAGTCGGGGGTGGCGAAACGTTCTTCCCACATGGGCGGGCCTTTCTGGGTTTGCTGAACATGATGTGTGCACGCGAAGAACGGCACGACCCGTCTTACATAGGCAATACCTGTGCCCGACCCAAGGGGGAAGCCGAGGGCGGGATAGCGTATGTGCAGGTACGAGTCGGAACGCGCGGCTGAAATGAGAAACGCCCCGTTGGATACAACGGGGCGTTAGCGATGCACCAAAGGTTGGGGCGCGTTATTTTTGCGGCAGCGGTGAGATCATCATGATCATCTGGCGGCCTTCCATCTTCGGCATGTTATCGATCTTGCCGATCTCGGCCACGTCATCGGCCACCCGTTCGAGCAACTCGCGGCCCAAATTCTGGTGTGCCATTTCGCGTCCGCGAAACCGCAGAGTGATCTTGACCTTGTCGCCGCCGTTGAGGAATTTCACCACGTTTCGCATTTTCACGTCGTAATCGTGCGTGTCAGTGTTGGGCCGGAATTTGACCTCTTTGACTTCGATGATTTTCTGTTTCTTGCGCGCTTCAGCTTCGCGTTTCTGGGTTTCGTATTTGAATTTACCGAAGTCCATGATCTTGCAGACTGGCGGAGCGGCGTTGGGCGATATTTCGACGAGGTCGAGACCGGCCTCTTCGGCCAGTTCCATGGCACGTTCCGGCGTGACCACGCCGTGGTTTTCGCCTTCGGCGCCGATCAGGCGGATTTCAGAGCCACGGATTTTGTCATTGACGCGGGGGCCGGTATCGCGCGTTGGGGGCGCGTTGTGAGGTCTGCGGGCTATGGTTTCGTTCCTTCGGTTGTTGGATATCTTCTCAAGGCCGGAAGGTATCTCTGCGAGGGCCGCACTTCAAGCGGCAAAATTCTGTGAGGATTTCGCCTGAATGTGCCGGATTTGAGCACAAGCGGCGGCGTTTTCCCCCTTGCAGGTTTCATCGGACACGCGCATCTGGCATGTGTGTCAATTGACTCGCCCGGGGGTGAGGTTGAACTTTCAAGAGGACTGAAAAGATGAAGAATTTGCTCTGGGTCATTCTGGCCGCTGTTGTGATCGGCGGGGGATATTACGTGTATTCGGAAAACGCCCGCGAAACGGCGGCGATAAAGGCCGCAGAAGAAGCCGCTGCCGAGGAGGCCGCTGCTGCTGCCAAGGCGGTCGAGGAAGAAGCTGCAAAAGCGGCAGAAGCCGCGATGAAGGCTGAGGAAGAGGCCAAGAAAGCCGCTGAGGAAGAAGCCAAGGCAGCGGAAGAAGCGGCCAAGGTGGCAGAAGAAGAGGCCCGTCAAGCGGCGGAAGAAGCCGCGATGAAGGCCGAGGAAGAAGCCAAAGCGGCGGAAGAAGCAGCCAAGGCGGCGGAAGAAGAAGCGGCCAAAGCGGCTCAAGAAGCGGCGATGAAGGCCGAAGAAGAAGCCAAGGCAGCGGAAGAAGCAGCCAAGGCGGCGGAAGAAGAAGCTGCCAAAGCGGCGGAAGAAGCGGCGATGAAGGCCGAAGAAGAAGCCAAGGCAGCGGAAGAAGCGGCCAAAGCGGCAGCAGAGGAAGCTGCCAAGGCAGCCGAGGAAGAAGCTGCCAAGGCTGCCGAAGAGGCGGCCAACGCGGTAGAGGAGGCACCTGCCACCCTGACCGACATGCTGACGCCAGAGGGGTTCGATCTGGACGCAGTGACCAATGTGATTGATGATTCGTCGATGGGCGCGATCCAGAAGACCACGCTGAAAGCGGCGATCAAGCAAGCCAGTGACAATCCCGACGCGCTGAAAGCTGTGCTGGATCAGGTCAAGGAAGCGTTGGGCCTTTAAGGCGCGCTCGTTAAGCAAGAAGAAGGCGCCCGACCGGGAGGTGAGGCGCCTTTTTCGTGGGTGAACCCAACAGGGGGCGAACCCCCGGAACGGATTTTCTAGATCAGTCGAGGAAAGCCTTTTCGACCACATATTGTTGCGGGTCGGAGTTGGCACCTTCTTTAAGCCCGTATTCTTCCAGCATCGCCTTGAGTTCGAGATTGAAGGCGAGGTTGCCGCAGATCATCGCGCGGTCGTTCTTGGGGTTGATCGGCTCGACGCCAAGATCCTTGTAGGCCTCGCCCGAACGCAACAGATCAGTGATCCGGCCCATCTTCGGGCTCTCTTCGCGAGTGGTGGTCGGATAGTATTTGATCTTTTTCCAGAAGCCTTCGCCGATCACTTCGTTGAGGAGTTCATCGTGTTCAAGTGCGGCGATCAGTTCGGCCCCATAGGTCAGCTCGCCCGCCTCGCGGCAGGTATGGGTGATGATGATTTCGTCGTAATCCTCATAGGTTTGCGGCTCGCGCAGGAGCGAGGCGAAGGGGGCAAAGCCTGTGCCCGTGGCAAAGAACCACAGGCGTTTGCCCGGCAGCAGCGCATCATGCACCAGCGTGCCGACCGGTTTGGGGCGCAAGATGATCTCGTCGCCGGGTTTGATATGTTGCAGCTTGGATGTGAGCGGGCCGTCCTGAACCTTGATCGAGTAGAATTCCAGTTCTTCGTCCCAAGAGGGTGAGGCGATGGAATAGGCACGCAGGAGCGGCTTTTGCTTGCCGGTCTTTGGGTCAGGATCGCCCATCAAGCCGATCATCACGAATTCGCCAGAGCGAAAGCGCAAGCTGGCGGGGCGGGTGCATCGAAACGAAAACAGCCGGTCGGTATAATGTTTTACCTCGGTGATCTTCTGAGCGTCGGGCAAGGTGGGTACCTTGGGTGCGGCGGTGGCTTTGGTGTCTGTCACTGGGCTTTGCTCTGTCATATTGTTAGTGGGCAAACGAATTGCCTCTCCATATCATATTGCGGCGTTTTTTGAAGGTGTATTTGCCTTGCGTCGTTGATCTGGCGCAAATGCGGTGCGTCCGAAGAGGCAGACGCACCGCATTGGCCAGCGAGGAGCCGGGGGAACAGGTGGCTCGCTCAGACGACAGGATCAAGCAGCAGGACTAGGCGGCCGGTGCGCGCAGCGAAGCCTGAT
The DNA here is from genome assembly GCA_021555075.1 of Rhodobacteraceae bacterium LMO-JJ12. NCBI lineage: Bacteria > Pseudomonadati > Pseudomonadota > Alphaproteobacteria > Rhodobacterales > Paracoccaceae > Rhodobacteraceae bacterium LMO-JJ12. The sequence continues at coordinate 2,218,813 of JAKGBX010000001.1, read as the reverse complement.
GATCGTTTGATTGCCAGTCGGCGCGTGCGTGCCAGTCGGTTTCGCGCTGGCGGGTGGCGAGATCGGCAGGAATTTCGACCTCGTCAAAACCGGCGCGCCGGGCCATGGCATATTGATCGGCAATCAGTGGCCCATAGGCGCGCAGACGCCCGTCATAGCCCATCAGACGCAATTGGCGCGCGGTGGTGAAGCCGCGACCATCATTGAAGCTTGAAAACCGCACGCGGATGAGACCGAGGGAGGGCAGACGCGATGCGAGATCCGCGGGGTCGACCAAAGGATCGAGATCGAGGCCGGCGCCATTTTCGCCCGCAATTTCGCGCGGGTTGTCGGTAAAGCCATGCGGCCAGTTTTCGGCGATGAAACCGGTATCGTTGATCAGAACGGTGGGTGAGGCTGTCATCGGGCAATCCTTTCTGCGCGGCCATTCACGAAATGAATGCCGCATTCCTGTTTGTCGCTGCCCCGCCAGCGGCCAGAGCGCGGGTCTTCACCCGGAGCAACCGGTGTGGTGCAGGGGGTGCAGCCGATCGAGGCATAGCCGCGCGCGATCAGGGGATGACGCGGCAGGTCGTGCTGATCGAAGTAGCTGGCGATTTGCTCTGACGACCAGTTGGCCAACGGATTGAGTTTGAGCCTGGCGGTTGCGGGGTCTGTCTCCACAAGCGACAGCGCCGTGCGGCTGGGAGACTGGAAGCGTTTGCGCCCGGTAATCCAGCCGTCAAAACCCGAAAGAGCACGGGTGAGGGGCGCCGTTTTGCGCAAGGCGCAGCAGGCATCTGTATCGCGTTGGTGCAGGCTGTCATCGGGGTCAGCGATGGCCGTATCAGCGCGCAGGATGCGCAGGTCTGTGAGGCCAAGCCGTTCGGCGAGATCGCGCTGATATGCCAGAGTTTCAGGGAAAAGCAGCGCGGTGTCGAGAAACAGAATCGGCGTGGCGGGGTTGATTTGCGCTGCGAGATGCAACAGCACCGCCGCCTCGGCACCGAAGGAGGAGACCAACGCAATTTTTCCAAGCGCGCCGGACAAGGCGTAGTCGAGCAGGTCTTGGGTAGGCCGATCATCGAAGTGCGCATTCAACACCGCGACGTTGCGCGGATGCAGAATGCGGGAGCCTCCGGCGGGGATATTTTTGGCAAGATGAAGCATGGGAGCTGTTCACGCGGCCTTTTGAGTGTCGGGGTAGAGCGCGGCCTTGAATGGGGCGGCGCCGAGGCGTTGATAGGTGGTGAGGAAGGATTCCTCGTCATCGTCGCGCAGGTCGAGATAGGTTGTGATCAGGCGTTCGATGGCAGGCACGACCTCGTCATAGGAAAAGCCGGGGCCGGTGCGCTCACCCAGGTGCAGGTCATCGCCATCGGTGCCACCGAGGGTGAGTTGGTAGGTTTCAACGCCACCACGGTCGAGGCCGAGGATGCCGATATTGCCCAAGTGGTGATGGCCGCAGGCGTTGATGCATCCCGATATCTTGATCTTCATGGCGCCGATGGCGTCGTCAAAGCCGGTGTCGCGCAACATGGTTGAGATGTTCTGGGCCAGCGGGATAGAGCGCGCAGTGGCGAGCGCGCAATAGTCAAGTCCGGGGCAGGCGACGATATCCGACGCACGCCCGATATTGGCGGTGGCGAGGCCAGCCTTGAGCAAATCGCCGTAAAGTGCAGGGAGATCGGCCAGCGCGACATGCGGCAGGATCACGTTCTGTTCGGCAGAGATGCGCAACTCGGACAGCGAGTAGCGGTCGGCCAGATCGGCAAGTGCGCGCATTTGATCTGAGGTGGCGTCGCCGGGAATGCCGCCATGGGGTTTCAGCGACACGCTGACAATGGCGCGGGTTGCGACCTTGTGGGGGGCGACGTTGGTGTCGGTAAAGCTTCGAAAGGCAGGGTTGTCGGCGCGGGCCGCATGGTAAGGGGCGGGGTCACGGTGTTCGAACTTGGGCAAGGCAAAGCGTTGTTGCAGCTCGGCCAGCAAGGTTTGATCGGCGCCCCGGAAACTGGGCAGGCGGCGGGCGAATTCATCGTCGACAAGGGCGCGGATGTTTTCCAGCCCGTGTTCGTGAACGGCGATTTTGAGGCGGGCCTTGAATTTGTTGTCGCGCCGCCCGAGCAGATTATAGGTGGCCAGAACCGCCTCGATATAGGGCAGCAGGTGCCCCGGGGCGAGGAAGGGGTGCAGGACCTGACCGACCATGGGGGTGCGCCCCAAGCCACCACCGACGAGGATTTCGTAGCCGATAAGCCCGTCCTCGCGCCGGATGCGGATGGCGAGATCGTGGGATTTCAAGACTGCGCGATCCTGATCGGCGCCTGAAACGGCGATTTTGAACTTGCGTCCCAGAAATTGAAATTCCGGATGGTCGGTAGACCAGAGGCGCACCAGTTCGGCCAGCGGACGGGGATCGGCGATTTCATCCGCCGCAGCTCCTGCGAAGGGATCGGCGGTGACATTGCGGATGGTGTTGCCGCTGGTCTGGATGGCGTGCAGGCCGACTTCGGCCAGACGGTCGAGCATATCGGGGACGTCGATGAGGCGGGGCCAGTTGTATTGGATATTCTGGCGGGTGGTGAAATGACCATAGCCACGATCCCAACGTTCACCCAGTTCGGCCAAAACGCGCATCTGGGCCGAATTGAGCGTGCCATAGGGGATGGCAACGCGGAGCATGTAGGCGTGAAGTTGCAGGTAAACGCCGTTCATCAGGCGCAGGGGCTTGAATTCGTCCTCGGTGAGCGAGCCGTCAAGACGGCGGGCGACCTGGGCGCGAAACTGTGCGCTGCGTTTGGCGAGATAGGGATCGGGCTGCATGGCGGTGCCTCTGGGATTGGATTATTCGGCGGCGATGGAGACGGGGGTGTGCTCCATGGCGCCAAAAGCGATGGAAGGACCGGAGGCGCGCAGGGCTTCGCGGCGGGTGAGCGGGACGGGGCCGTTATCGGTGATCTCGACCGAGGCGAGATGGGCGTCGACCACAAGGCGCGTCTGACGCGTCGCCACCGAAAGACGAAAGTCGGCGTGATCGGCATCGTCGATGAATTCGGCCTGCACGATTTCGACGCTCCATTCATCGCAGCCCGTAAGATAGACCACTTCACCGGTTGCGAGTGCATTGGCGGTGACGACCTGAGAGATGGGATGAGCGGACATGGGAGGGCTCCTTCGGGGAATACGTTTGATCTTGGCCGTAGTTTAGGAAATAATTCCACTAAGACGCCAGATGGGCGGAGAGATAAGAACGTATGTTCTGGGCTGTGTATGAGGCGCCGGGATTGTTCGCAAAATGGGGAGTTTGAAAGAATGGCGGTTCGGCTGGATGATCTGGACAGGAAAATCCTCTTGGAGTTGCAGCGCGATGCGGGGCAATCATTGGATGATATTGCGCGCGAAGTGGGCTCATCGAAGACGCCGGTGTGGAATCGGATTCGCAAGATGCGCGAGGCTGGGGTGATCCGTCAGCAGACGGTATTGCTGGACGCGGAGGCGCTGGGATTTGAGGCGTGTTTCTTTGTGCTGATCCGCACAAGTGAGCATGAGGCGGACTGGCAGTCGCGGTTTCTCAGGGCGTTGCGAGAGCGACCCGAGGTGCAAGAGGCGCACCGGTTGGCTGGCGATATCGACTATATCCTGAAAGTGCGGGTGAAGAATGCGCGCGCTTACGACGCGTTTTATCAGGCGCTGATTTCCGAGGTGAAGGTGCATAACGTTACCGCGCTTTTGTCGATGGAGGAGATCAAAGCAGGGATGGCTCTGCCGCTTTGAGGGGCTGAAATTTCTGCAAGAATTCGGGCTGGTTCAGCGGGGGAAGCCAGCGAGACGATAACAGGTATCGCGCGGAGCCGATGGGACACGCGCAGCGGTGGCGTGTTCAGGTTGTTGTTCAAATTGAACTCGAAAGGCTTTAGACGATGACAATGGACAAGGGGCTGATCCGACGCGCCGGGCTGGGCCTTGGCTTTCTGTTTCTGGTGGGAGTGATGACCGCCGGAGTCTACGCCTATGGGTTGAGCCAGGCGCTGGACCAACTGGCAAGGCGGGGGCGGGCCGACCTGGAATTAGCGGCGGATCGGCTGACCGGACAATTGCAACGGTATCAGGATATGGCGGTCTTGCTGGCCGAACATCCGGCGCTGCGCGCGGGCGATCAGCAGGCCGTGGACGCGTTGTTGCTGGGGGCCGCTGACAGGACATCGGCGCTCAATGTTCTGCATGTCGATAACAGCGGGCGGGTCATGGCGGCGGCGCAACCGGGCGAAGGCGGTGGCGCAGGGCCGCATATCACACGCGCGATGCATGGCGCGCTCGGGGCGGCACACGCGGTTGTTGCGGATGGGCGGCGGGCGTATTTCGTAGCTGCACCCGAATTTGGGGCCGATGGACAAGTGCAAGGGGCGCTTGTGGTGGCTGTGGACGTCGACAAGGTCGAATCGAACTGGCGTGGTAGTCGCCCGGCAGTGTTTTTCACCGACCGACGCGGGGTCGTGTTTGTATCGAACCGTTCGGAAATCCTGTTTTGGCAACGCGATGGCAATGATCAGGCGAATGGGCTTCATCTACCGGGCGCGCCCGTGCGGGGGTTTGTGCGCCGCGATGTCGGGGGGCATGACATCTGGCGGCTCGATTGGGGGCCGTATATTCCGATGCACGCTATGCATCTGGCAAAGGATCTTCCGGTCATTGGAATGCACGCCGAGGCATTGGTAGACACCGGCCCGGCGACGCGGCTGGCGGGATTGCAGGCGGCAGTTTTTGCGGCGCTTTGGCTGGCCTTTGGTGCCTTTCTCTTTCTGGCAATGGAACGGCGGCGGGCCTTGGCCGAGGCCAATCGTCTGCTGGAAGCAAGGGTTGAGGCGCGCACTGCGGAACTGAAACAGGCGCAGGCCGATCTGGTGCAGGCCGACAAGTTGAGCGCGCTGGGTCGGATGAGCGCCGGGATCAGCCATGAGCTTAACCAGCCGCTGATGGCGATCCGGCAGTTTGCCGAAAATGGCGCTGCTTTTCTGGCCCGTGGGCAGGAGCAGGTGGCGGGCGAGAACCTGAGCCGGATTTCGGCGTTGGCGGTGCGCGCGGCGAGGATCATCAAGAACCTGCGCGCGTTCGCACGCAATGAAAGTGAACCGATGGGGCGTGTGGATCTGGTTCAGGTGATCGACAGCGCTGTTGAACTGACCGAAACTCAGGTGCGCACGGCAGGTGTCGTGCTGGATTGGCAGCGACCATCTAATCCGGTTCATGCGCTGGGCGGTGAGGTGCGGTTGTCGCAGGTTTTTGTAAATCTGATTAACAATGCAGTTGATGCGATGGTCGGCCAGACGGGTGAGAAGCGGATCACCATCGCCTTGCAGAGCGAGCCACGGCTGGCGGTGGCCGTGTGCGATACCGGGCCGGGTATTGCCGATCCGGCGAAGGTCTTCGAGCCATTTTATTCCACCAAGGAGGTGGGCGGTGCCACCGAGGAGGGCATGGGGCTGGGGTTGTCGATTTCCTATGGTCTGGTGCAGAGTTTTGGCGGCAATATACGGGGAAGTAATGCCGCCGATGGCAAGGGTGCGGTGTTTACGGTGGAACTGGACCATTGGCGTGAGGAGATTGCGGCATGACGCGAAGGGTTCTTTTTGTCGATGATGATGCGGCGGTGCGCACGGCGATGCACCAGACACTGGAGCTGAACGATCTGGAGCCGGTGGTGGCGGGATCATTCGTGGCGGCAAAGGATCATATCGTTCCTGGTTTTGCCGGGGTGATTGTTTCTGACATCCGCATGCCGGGGCGCGACGGTTTTCATCTTCTGGAGTATGTCCAGAACGTGGATCCGGAATTGCCGGTGATCTTGCTGACGGGCGAGGGCGACATTCCGATGGCGGTGCGGGCGATGGGGCAGGGCGCGTTTGATTTCCTCGAAAAGCCCTGTGCGCCTGCCGATCTGATCGCGGTGATCGAGCGGGCGTTGAAGACGCGCAAGTTGATTCTGGAGAACCGGCGCCTGAAGGCGCAACTGGAGGCGGGTGATCCGGCGGCGCGGCTGATCTTTGGCACCTCTATGCTGGCCAATGAACTGCGCGCACGGGTGCGCAGTGTTGCTGCGACGAAGGCCGAGGTGCTTGTCACCGGGCCACCGGGGGGTGGGATTTCAAAGATCGCCGAGGTGATTCACCTGATGTCGGACACCGCGCATGGCCCATTTGTGAAACGCCCCGCCGCAGGGGTGACGCCGGGCGAGATAGGCGAACTTTGCGGTGAAGCGGCGGGCGGCGCGCTGTTCCTCGATGAGATTGCTGCAATGCCCGAGGCGGCGCAGTATGATTTGCTGGAACGGTTGGAGCAGGGCGCGGAGGCCCGGGTGATCGTGGGAACAACGAGCAATCTGGCCGCGCGTGTGGCCAAGGGCAAGTTCAGCGCCGATCTGTTCTATAGGCTCGATGTGATGCGGGTGCGGATTCCGGCACTGAGTGAACGGCGCGAGGATATCCCCGTGCTTTATCGCCATTATGTGGCGCAGGCGGCGGAGCAGGCCGGGTTGGAGGCGCGCGAGGTTTCAGCAGATCATTTGGCCGGTTTGATGGCGCAGGATTGGCCGGGCAACGCACGCTCTCTGATGAGCGCGGCGATGCGTTTTGTTTTGGGAATGCCGGAGGAGGCGCAAGAAGCTGCCGAGTTGGGTCTTGGCGAACAGATGGCACGGGTGGAACGCTCGCTTCTGGTTGCGGCGCTGGGCCGACAGAACGGCAAGGCAAGTGCGGCGGCGCAGACGCTGAAGCTGCCGCGCAAGACGTTTTACGACAAGCTTGCACGTTATGGTATTCGACCCGAGGACTACCGACGCTGAGTTTGGCAGAGCGTTGCGCGGCAACGTGCTGAAATTGCGACATATCTGCTCGAAATTTCGCGATTGGCAGTTGGTGGCTTGAACCGATTGACCGGCTGCGGCCATCTTGGTGCGAGAAAACAGCGCGGCGAACCCGCGTATGAAAAGGACGGGCAAAGCCATGATGGCGCGATCTGCAATACCTCTTGTCGCTGCGGTTTGCGCCACGCTTGGCGCGGCACCGGCAACTGCGGGGCCAGATCGCTTTTCGGTGCTGTTGGGATCCAAGCACATCGGTGCCAGCGGGTTCAACGAGCTTAATCCCGGACTTTTCGCGTCTTGGGAAAAGGGCCGTATCGGGTATTCCCTTGGGGCGTATATGAACAGTTATGAGCGCGCTTCGGTTGCTGCCACGGCGCATCTAGGACTATTTGAGTGGCAAAACGGTGCATTGAGCGCTTTTGGCGGGCTGGCGTGGTATCCCAAGGATGGACACCGGTTTCAGACGCATCTCGGGAGTGATATCGTGGGCATCGGAGGGCTGGAATTGCGCTATGGCCATGTGTTCTTGCAGTTTCTGCCAACCGACGCGGGTGGGGCTTCCGGGCTTGTGACGTTCGGGTTGACCTGGGCGGTTGGCGATACACGCTAGAACGCAATCGGACCAAGATTGCTCGTCGTCCATGCGGTTCGGGCGATATCAGGAATCAATTTTCCAACTGTGCGATTTTTCGCACAAGTATACCGTCATGGTGTGCGAAAGTTCGCACATTGCGATCTGTTCGACTTTGGATCGGAATAAGAATTTTCTCATAACTTACGAATTCAAAAGAAAATAATCAAAATCCAGGGCGTTACTTAAGGACGGGCTTTACCGTCGGTCACGGCATCGTGATTATTACGATGTCTGCCCGATTATCGGGCATCTGGAAATTATCCTTGGGAGGAAACCAAATGAAATTTTTAACGACTGCTGCAACAGCAATGGCTCTTGCCGTTACTGCCGGCGCCGCAACGGCGAATGCCTGTGATGACGGCGAGATTGTCATCAAGTTTTCCCATGTGACCAATACCGACAAGCACCCGAAGGGGATTGCTGCCACGGTTCTGGCCGATCGCGTCAATACCGAGATGAACGGCAAGGCCTGCATGGAAGTGTTCCCGAACTCGACGCTTTATAACGACGACAAGGTGCTCGAAGCGATGCTGCAGGGCGATGTCCAGCTGGCAGCGCCGAGCCTTTCGAAATTTGAGCAGTTCACCAAGGTGTTCCGGATTTTCGATCTGCCCTTCATGTTCAAGAATATTGCCGCTGTGGACGAGTTCCAAAGCAGCGAAACTGGTCAGGCGATGAAAGAGTCTATGGTGCGTCGCGGACTGCTTGGCCTTGGGTTCTGGCACAATGGCATGAAACAGATGTCAGCTAAGAAGCCGCTGATCTCGCCCTCGGATGCTGCGGGCCTCAAGTTTCGGGTGCAGAACTCGGACGTTCTGAAGGCACAGATGTCGGCCATGGGCGCAAGCCCGCAGCCGATGGCTTTCTCTGAGGTTTATGGCGCGCTGCAAACCGGCGTTGTTGACGGGCAAGAAAACACCTGGTCAAACATCTATGGCCAGAAATTCTTTGAAGTGCAGGACGGTATCACCGAGACCAACCACGGCATCATCGACTACATGGTCGTTACGAGCGTGGATTGGTGGGAAAGCCTGCCGGAAGATGTGCGCACCCAACTGGGTACCATCATCACGGAAGTCACGGACAGCCGAAACGCGGCGGTTGGCGAAGTGGACGCCAAGGCCCGTCAATCTGTGCTGGATGCCGGCTCAACAATCCGCGAGCTGACTGATGAGCAGCGCCAGGTCTGGGTGGATGCGATGAAGCCAGTCTGGGAGCAGTTTGTGAGCGATGTTGGCCAGGAAAACATCGACGCGGCTCAGGCGATCAACGCCAAACATTGATTTCGGCATATGCCGTATGGCCCGGCCCCCGAAGAATGGGGCCGGGTCAATCATATCCGGAGTGGGGGATATCATGTCGGGTCATTACCAGCCCAAGTCGGCCTTTGGTCGCGTTGTCAATGAGATTGAGGAAACTGCGATTGCGGTGATCCTCGGATTAATGACGATCATTACTTTTATCAACGTGGTTCTGCGCTATGGCTTTAATACCGGCATCATCTGGGGGTTGGAGGCTGTTACGTTCCTATTTGCGTGGCTGGTGTTGTTCGGCGTGAGCTATGCGGTGAAAGTCACCGCACATCTTGGTGTCGATGCTTTGATCAACGTTTTCTCGCCCTCAATTCGCAAGATGCTGGCGCTGCTGGCAGGGGCGATCTTCATTATCTACGCCTGCCTGTTGCTCAAGGGGGCCTGGGATTACTGGGCCAACTTCGCCAATCTTCCGCAGACCACCGGGCGCTGGTTTCCGACCGGCATTGAGGAGATGAGGCGCACCTCTTATCGGGGTTGGTACGAGGTGGTCGACATTCCGTTCCCTGAATGGTTGCGCTTTATTGAGCCGATCATGAACGAGGGTGAGGAATACGAAAAAATACCACGGTTCATTCCATATTTCATCCTGCCGTTTGGCATGGCGTTGTTGCTGTTCCGAGTGATTCAGGCGGTCTGGAGGATCGCAATCGACGAGGCCGCAAGCCTGATTGTCAGCCACGAGGCCGAAGACGCGGTCGAAGAAGTGGCTCATTTGAACCGGGAGGCCTAAGTCATGGAAGTTGCAGTTCTTTTTGCGATCGTTATTGGATTGATGTTGATCGGCTTGCCGATCGCCGTCTCGCTGGGCTTGAGTTCGATCATGTTCCTGCTGGTGCTGAGCGATACCTCGCTTGCCGCGGTGGCACAGACGTTTTTCGAAGCGATGGCAGGGCACTATACGCTCTTGGCGATTCCGTTCTTCATCCTCGCATCGTCGTTCATGTCTACCGGGGGGGTTGCGCGGCGGATCATTCGCTTCTCCATCGCCATCGTGGGCCATTTTCCAGGCGGGCTGGCGATTGCGGGTGTTTTCGCTTGTATGATGTTTGCTGCGTTGTCGGGCTCATCGCCGGCGACCGTTGTCGCCATCGGCTCCATCGTAATCGCGGGGATGCGCCAGGTTGGCTATACCAAGGATTTCGCCGCTGGGGTGATTGCCAATGCGGGCACTCTGGGCATCCTGATCCCGCCGTCCATCGTTATGGTGGTCTATGCCTCGGCCACCGATGTTTCAGTCGGGCGGATGTTTCTTGCGGGCGTCATTCCCGGCTTGTTGGCGGGCAGCATGTTGATGATAACGATCTATGCCATCGCCAAGCTGCGCAATCTGCCGAAAGGCGAATGGCGCGGTTGGCGAGAAGTATGGGAGGCAGGTTCGGACGCGGGTTGGGGGTTGTTCCTGATCGTGATCATTCTTGGCGGCATTTATGGTGGTATCTTCACGCCGACCGAAGCCGCGGCGGTGGCTGCGGTCTATGCTTTCCTTATCGCCAACTTCGTCTATCGCGATATGGGACCGCTGAGCCGTCCCGAGGGTGAGGAAAATATCAGTCTGCTGAAGAACCCTGCCGCGCTGGTAACGGTGTTTTTCCACCGTGATACGCGTGATACGCTTTTTGAGGCTGGCAAGTTGACCGTCACACTGATGTTCATTATCGCCAACGCGTTGATCCTCAAACATGTACTGACTGATGAACAGATCCCGCAACAGATCGCGGGTGCGATGCTGAATGCGGGGTTTGGACCGATCATGTTCCTCGTGATCGTCAACGTGATCCTGCTGATTGGTGGCCAGTTCATGGAGCCGTCGGGGCTTATCGTGATTGTGGCACCGCTGGTGTTTCCGATTGCAATGCAACTCGGCATTGATCCGATCCATCTGGGCATCATCATGGTGGTCAACATGGAAATCGGGATGATTACGCCACCGGTGGGGCTTAACCTGTTTGTCACCTCCGGCGTTGCCGGGATGCCGATGATGAGCGTCGTGCGCGCGGCGCTGCCCTTCCTTGCGGTGCTCTTCGTCTTCCTTATCCTGGTGACATATGTCCCGATTCTGAGTACCTGGCTGCCAACCACCTTTATGGGGCCAGAAATTCTGACCCACTAGCCGACAACAGTAGGAAGTCATGAAAAGGCGGCCATTTGTGCCGCCTTTTCCATTCCCTATCCCATGAGACGCTCTAGACTAGGACAAGGCGTGCAGTAGGCTATAGGCTGATCCGTAAAGGGGAGGGCGTAAATGGGGACGGTGGTACTGAGTTTCGAGATGATGGCGGTAATGGCAATTCTGGGCCTCACCGTCGTGCTGTTTGTGACCGAGATTTTTCGGATCGACCTCTCCGCGATATTGATCATGGTGCTTCTGGGGATGCTAAGCCAGCTTCCGGGGCTCGAAAACCTGGCCGATACGCAGCATCTCTTTGATGGGTTTGCCTCCAATGCCGTAATCTCGATCATCGCGGTTATGATCATCGGGGCCGGATTGGACCGCACCGGGCTGATGAGCAAGGTGGCGGCCACCATCCTGAAGTATGGCGGCCGCACCGAACGCCGGATCATTCCGATCATTTCAGGCACCGTGGGGGTGATTTCATCCTTCATGCAGAATGTCGGAGCGGCGGCGCTTTTCCTGCCGGTGGTCAGCCGGATTTCGGTGCGCACCGGCCTTCCGATGAGCCGTTTACTGATGCCGATGGGATTTTGCGCAATCCTTGGCGGGACGATGACGCTGGTGGGTTCGTCGCCGCTGATCCTGCTCAACGATCTGATCATTTCGGCGAACAAGACCCTGCCCAGACATTCTGAGATGGAGCCGTTCGGACTGTTTTCCGTCACGCCTATCGGGGTTGCGCTCATCCTGTCGGGGATCGCATATTTCGTGATCTTCGGCCGTTGGGTTCTACCCAGCCGCGAGAGCGACAGGGATGGCAGCTCGGGCCATTCGGTGAAGGCGTATCTCAAGCGCGCCTACGGGTTGAAATCCGATATCGTTGAGGTGGTGTTTCCCGCCGGTAACCTCCTGGAAGGGGAGACATTTCGCGACGTGATGCAGGCCCACAACCTTTATATCATCGGCTCGTATCATGGAGGAAAGCGCTGGTTTGCGCCACCGGTGGATACGAAGATCACGACGCCCTGCCGGTTGGCGGTTCTGGGGCGGCGAAAGGTGATCGAGGAGGTGGCGAGTTGGTACGGGCTTGAGGTGCTGGCCGATCTCGACATCTTCGCCGAGGATTTTGCACCCACTGTGGCCGGGGTTGGCGAAGTGGTGGTGCCGCCCGACAGCCCGGTGATTGGCAAGACGCCGCTGGAGCTGGCCCTGCGGCGGACATTTGGGCTGAGCCTGTTGGCGGTGCATCGCGGCGGAGAGACCTTCAGCCTGGTCGAAACCAAGGAACATGAACCCCACGATATTTTGAGCATACCGATCCAGGCGGGTGATGCGCTGGTGGCCTTTACTGCGTGGGACGGATTGGCCCGTTTGGCGCGGGGGCGCGAATTCGTGGTTGTGACAACAGATTTCCCGCGCGAGGAGATGCGACCCAAGAAGGTGGGCTGGGCCTTGTTCTTTTTCGCCATCGCTTTGGGGTTGATCCTGTTCAGTGATGTGCGCTTGTCGCTGGCTCTTCTGGTCGGGGCGACGGGGATGATCGTGTCGCGGGTGCTTAGGGTGGACGAGGCTTATGGGGCGGTCAGTTGGTCAACCGTCTTCCTGTTGGCAAGCCTTATTCCATTGGGGCAAGCGGTGCAGAATACCGGAACGGCGGCATGGATTGCACACCATGTCATCCTGCTGCTTGAGGGCTGGCCGATATGGGCCTTGCAAACGGGGATCGCCGTGTTGGCCATGGCTTTTACGCTGGTGATGTCAAATGTTGGGGCGACTGTGCTTTTGGTTCCGCTGGCGATTTCGATCGCGATTGAGGCGGGCGGGGATCCGGCGATATTTGCCCTGACTGTTGCGATTTCGACCTCGAACTCGTTTCTGATCCCGACCCATCAGGTCAACGCGCTGATCATGGGGCCGGGGGGCTATAAGGTGGCCGATTTCGTGCGCTCGGGCAGCGCGATGACTGCAATTTTCCTCGTCGTGTCAATGCTGGTGATGAATCTTGTTTATTGAACGCCGGGAATCGGTTGGGAAGACAGGAGCGGGGGCCAGCCCCCGCACCCCCGGGATATTTCGGGCAAGATGAAGGGGTCAGGCAGCCTTTTCCAACGCCTTGATAATCGGGGAAAAATCTGCGGCCGTGAGGGAGGCGCCGCCGACCAGAGCGCCGTCTACATTGGGGACGCGGAAGATTTCGGCGGCGTTGTCGGGTTTGACCGAGCCGCCATAAAGGATGCGGGTGCCGCGGCCTACTCCGGCGCCGAAGCGGCGCTCAAGCCGGGTGCGGATGAAATCATGCACCTCGCCGATCTGCGCCAGTGTGGGTATCTTGCCAGTGCCAATCGCCCAGATTGGTTCGTAGGCGATGACAAGGTTTTCGGCGGTGCTGTTGTCGGGCAGGGAGGCGGCGAGCTGACCGGCGATGATGTCGAGCGTGTTGGCGCTCTCGCGTTGGGACAGGCTTTCGCCGAGGCAGATTATTGCGGTTAAACCAATGGCTTGGGCGGTGCGGGCCTTGGTGCGGACCATTTCGGAGTTTTCCTCGTGATTGGTCCGGCGTTCGGAGTGGCCGAGGATGACTGCGGTTGCGCCGGCGTCGCGCAGCATCTCGGCGGAAATATCTCCGGTATGGGCCCCGGATAGGGCGGTATGGCAGTCCTGTCCGCCAACGGATATCGGGCTTGACGCGGTGAGTTCCGACATCCGGTGCAGCAAAGTGGCGGGGGGGCAGATAAGCAGGTCAACTGTCGGATCTGAAAAGGTTTTTATCAGATTTTCGACCTCGTGCAGGGAGCGGCTGGTGCCGTTCATCTTCCAATTGCCTGCTGCCAGTTTGCGTCGCATCTTGATCCCCTTTTCACATCACGGTTGCGCTCTGATAGCGCGATGCTGCGCCTGAGAAAAGAGGAGCGGGGTTTGCGGACCGGGTTACTTGAGGTTCTGGGAGAGAGCTTCGTCGAATTTGATCGATTCGCCGCAGCCACAGGCCTCGGAAACGTTGGGGTTGTTGAATTCGAACCCGGACTCCAAGAGATTGATCTTATAGTCAATTTCCGTGCCAAACAGGAACATCTGGGCCATTGGCGCGATCATTACGCGCGCGCCGTCCTGCTCGACGATTTCGTCAAGCGGGTCGACCTCATCAACATAGGCCATGGTGTATTCCATGCCTGCGCAGCCGCCTTTCTTGACGCCGATCCGCAGGCCTTTGTGGCCGTCTTTCTGCATCAGTTTGGAGATTTGCGCAGCCGCTTTGTCGGTCATGGTAACGGCCTGTTTGCCAGGGATGCCAAACATGAGCTTCTCCTTTCAGTCCGTTGAAAACATTACATGAAGCCGAGTTCAAGCCGTGCTTCGTCGCTCATCATTTCCATGCCCCATTGCGGATCCCAGACGAGTTCGACATTGACGGTCTGAACGCCGGGAACCGGATTGATCGCATCTGCGACCCATCCTGGCATTTCGCCAGCGACAGGGCAACCCGGTGCGGTGAGGGACATGGTCACGTTGACGTCACCATCATCGCTGATCAGGATCGTGTAGATCAACCCGAGATCATAAATATTCACTGGAATTTCAGGGTCATAGACAGATCTGCACGCTTCAACCACCGCGTCATAAATCGGGTGAGTCGTGCTTGACGGCGCGATCAATGGGCTGCCTTCAAATGGTTCTGGTTGTTGGGTCATGGCGGGCCTCTGTATATCCTGACGAAACATATAAGGATTTAATGCGCGCACGTAAAGAGGCTGGGGTGCGACATGATTAACCACACAAGGTCATGGTTAACGCCAGCGCGCGGTGCAAATGGCGAGGGGTGAAACCCGGCTGCTGCCTGGCTGCCAAGCGTATGACATCAGATTCTGGAATGTATTAACCCGCGTTAAGGTTAACATGGCGTTCGCGGGGGCGAAGTGTCGGGTGGGGTCTTGGGCGTTGCCGATGGCGTGTCGCGTGGGCAAGCGGTCATTGCGGGTTCATTTTGTCCAGCGTGAGGATTTTTCGTATGCGATCCTGTCGGGGTCCATGAAATGGCCGATCATCGTTTCGGTCGCATGGTCGTAGGCGCTGGCGATGTCCATGTCGAGATGCGCATATGTGCAGGCTTTGCCCGCCGCAATCGGGCCGGGGTTTCGGGTGGCGAGGGTTTGCGCGAATGTTGCGACATGGGTGGCGATTTCGTCGCCGGGCAGTATTTCGTTTATGAGGCCGGTGCGCAGAGCCCATGCCGCGTCTTTAGGCGTGCCCGAGAGCAGGAGTTCCATCAGGTGCTTGCGCCCGACGGCGCGCGAGACGGTCACAGCGGGCGTTGTGCAAAAGCCGCCGTTGAGCACGCCGGGCAGGCAGAAGGTGGCGGTGTCGGACGCGAAGGCCAGATCGCAGGCGGTGACCAGTTGCAGACCGGCCGCCGTGGCGATGCCCTCGACCCGCGCGATGGTGGGTTTGGGGGCGTTGGTGACGGCCTGCATCATTGCGGCGCAGGCATTGAACAGGTCGCGCAAATACGCTTCTCCATGGTCGGCGTCAGAGCGGTGGCGGGCAATTTCCTTGAGGTCATGACCCGCGCAAAAGATGTGACCGGGGCCGTGAATGACGATGACGCGGGCGGCTTCATTGCTGCTGGCGGCGTCAACGGCGTTGTGCAGCGCCGTGATCATCGGAGCGGAAAGGGGGTGAGCACGGCCATTTCCCAGGGTGATGGTGAGCACGCCATTGTCCAGATCGGAACTGACGAGATCGGGTGTGGTCATCTGGTTCATGGCGGGTCTCCCTTTTGGGGCAGAGTTTGGCGCAAAGAACGGGGGGTTGTCCATGACTTGCGACGTGACGTAGCCGATGGGTTGGAGCGCCGCGCGCCTTGGTCTATGCAGGCGCAATCATGACAGGGGATGCGCCATGACTGAGCGATTTTCATTTGATCTGAAAGGCAGGGACGGCGCGGCGCGCACGGGCGTGATTTCAACCCCGCGCGGCGAGATCCGCACGCCCGCCTTCATGCCGGTGGGCACGGCGGCGACGGTGAAGGCGATGATGCCTGAAAGCGTGCGCGCGACGGGGGCGGATATCCTGTTGGGCAACACCTATCATTTGATGCTGCGCCCGGGGGCCGAGCGGATTGCCAAGCTGGGCGGGCTACACAGGTTCATGAATTGGGAGCGGCCCATTTTGACGGATTCGGGCGGGTTTCAGGTGATGTCACTGGCGGGGCTCAGGAAGCTGACGGAGGAGGGCGTGACCTTCAAGAGCCACATTGATGGCTCGAAACATATGCTGAGTCCGGAAACGAGCATGGAAATACAGCGCCTGCTGGGCAGCGATATCGTGATGTGTTTTGATGAATGCCCGGCGCTTCCGGCGGAAGATGCGGTGGTGGCCAAAAGTATGCAGATGAGCATGCGGTGGGCCAAACGGTCGCGCGAGGCATTTGGCGACAGGCCGGGCCATGCGCTCTTTGGGATTCAACAGGGGGGCGTCACGCGGGAGTTGCGTGAGGAGAGCGCCGAGGCGTTGAAAGAGATCGGCTTTGATGGCTATGCCGTTGGCGGGCTGGCCGTGGGCGAGGGGCAGGAGGCGATGTTTGGCGTGCTGGATTATGCGCCGGGGATGCTGCCCGAGGATTGTCCGCGATACCTGATGGGGGTGGGCAAGCCAGATGATATCGTCGGGGCGGTGAAGCGCGGAATCGACATGATGGATTGTGTTTTGCCGTCACGCAGTGGGCGCACCGGGCAGGTGTTTACCCGTCACGGTGTGCTTAACATCAAGAACGCGCGCCATGCGGATGATCCAAGAGCATTGGACGAGGAGTGTGGCTGTCCGGCGTGCCGGAATTATTCGCGGGCGTATCTGCATCATGTGTTTCGCTCGCAGGAGATTATCTCTTCAATGCTGCTGACCTGGCATAACCTGCATTATTTTCAGGACATCATGGCGGGGATGCGCGGGGCGATTGCCAAGGGGCAGTTTGGCGCCTGGGAGGCGGATTTTCATGCGGGGCGTGCGCAAGGCGATATCGAGCCTTTGTAGGGTGACGGGTGCGGCGCTCCCGCAGATGCGGGGCGCCCCGCCCACCGTCCCGCAATGCTGTTGAGCTACATGGGGCGTTTGATCGGTGTCGCCGAGGTATGTTCGGTGCGTGGGATTGGGGAAGCGTGATTTTGGACGGCGGCGTCTGGATGTCTGGCGGTGGTAGCGGGGAGAGGACGGGAGCCTCCGGCGGGGATATTTTTGGCAAGATGAAGGCGCGGTGGGCGTTTTTTGGGCGGACGATCATGGGAGCGTTTGGGGACAGGCGGGGAACAATCGGTGTCGCCTTGGGTTGTAATCTCAGCAACCGGAGGAAAGAAAGCCATGAGATTTGCACTGTTCGCGTTGAGTTGGATGGGGGTTGCGAGTGTTGCGGCGGCGGTGCTGGCCTGAGCCGCCAGCACGTCTGAATTTGCATCAACCCTGCCGGAATTGTGCCTTGCCCCTGTCGTGGGGGCGGGGCATTCTGTGTCTCAATGGTTGAAATGGTCCGGGGCAAGGCCCAATTAACCAATCGGAAACGTGGAGACGCCTTTGGCTGCCTCAAAGAGGGGTCGGGCGTCTTGCCAAGAACAAGGAAATGAGCAAATCATGAGCATGCAAGAGCCCCTTAACGCCTCTTATCCGGTGCTGCCGCTGCGCGATATCGTGGTCTTCCCCCACATGATCGTGCCGCTTTTCGTGGGTCGGGAGAAGTCGGTGCGCGCGTTGGAAGAAGTGATGGCGGACGACAAGCAGATCCTGCTGTCGAGCCAGATCGACCCGAGCGTGGATGAGCCCGAAGCTGATGGAATTTACAAGGCCGGGGTGCTGGCCAATGTGCTGCAACTGCTGAAGCTGCCCGATGGCACCGTCAAGGTGCTGGTCGAGGGTGTGGCGCGGGTGCGGATTGTGGAATATCTCGACAATGAGCATTTCTTTGAAGCGCGGGCCGAGTATCTGACCGAAATGCCGGGCGATGCGGCCACGATCGAGGCGTTGCAGCGCACCGTTACGGCGGAATTCGAGCGCTATGCCAAAGTGCGCAAGAACATCCCCGAAGAGGCGCTTGCAGCAGTAAGTGAAACCAATGCCTCGGCCAAGCTGGCCGATCTGGTGGCCGGACATCTTGGGCTGGAAGTGGAACAGAAACAGGACTTGCTGGAAACGCTGAGTGTCAGCGAGCGGCTGGAGAAGGTCTATGGCCTGATGCAGGGCGAGATGTCTGTTTTGCAGGTCGAGAAGAAGATCAAGACGCGCGTCAAGAGCCAGATGGAGCGCACCCAGCGGGAATATTATCTGAATGAGCAGATGAAGGCCATTCAGAAGGAGCTGGGCGACGGTGAGGAAGGCAGCAACGAGGTTGCCGAGCTGGAAGCCAAGATCGCCGAGACCAAGTTTTCCAAGGAAGCACGCGAGAAGGCCGAAGCCGAGTTGAAAAAGCTCAAGAACATGAGCCCGATGAGTGCGGAAGCTACGGTTGTGCGCAACTATCTCGACTGGATGCTGAGCATTCCGTGGGGTGTGAAAAGCCGCGTCAAGAAAGACCTGCACAAGGCGCAGGAGATTTTGGACGAGGATCACCACGGGCTGGTCAAGGTCAAGGAACGGATCGTCGAATACCTTGCCGTGCAGCAACGCAGCAAGAAGCTCAAAGGGCCGATCATGTGCCTTGTGGGCCCTCCGGGTGTGGGTAAAACCAGTCTTGGTAAATCCGTGGCGCGGGCAACGGGGCGCGAGTTCATTCGCATCTCGCTGGGCGGCGTGCGCGACGAGAGCGAGATTCGTGGCCACCGTCGGACCTATATCGGGTCGATGCCGGGCAAGATCATCCAGGCGCTGAAAAAGGCCAAGACGACCAACCCGCTTATCCTGCTCGATGAGATCGACAAGATGGGTCAGGATTTCCGGGGTGATCCGGCGTCGGCCATGCTCGAAGTGCTTGATCCGGAGCAAAACAGCACGTTCGTGGACCACTATATGGAAGTGGAATACGACCTTTCCAACGTGATGTTCCTGACCACCTCGAACAGCTATAACATGCCCGGGCCGCTGCTGGATCGGATGGAGATCATTCCGCTGGCGGGCTATACCGAGGATGAAAAGCGCGAGATTGCCAAGCAGCACCTGCTGCCCAAGCAGATCAAGAACCACGGACTCAAGAAAGACGAGTTTGAGCTTCAGGATAGCGCGTTGACTTCGATCATCCGCTATTACACCCGCGAGGCCGGGGTGCGGAATCTTGAGCGCGAGATCGCCAAGATCGCCCGTAAGGCGGTGACTCAGATCATCAAGAAAGAAGCTGAACATATTGTCGTAAGTGACGAGAATATAGACGATTTCCTTGGTGTGAAGAAGTTCCGCTATGGTCTGGCCGAAGAGGAAGATCAGGTCGGTGTCGTGACCGGGCTGGCCTATACTTCGGTGGGCGGTGAGTTGCTCAACATCGAAGCGCTGCGCCTTCCGGGCAAGGGGCGGATGAAGACCACCGGCAAGCTGGGCGATGTGATGAAAGAGAGCATCGATGCGGCCTCAAGCTATGTGCGTTCGATTGCGCCGCAGATCGGGGTGAAGCCGCCGCAGTTCGAGAAGTGGGACATCCACGTTCACGTGCCCGATGGCGCGACCCCCAAGGACGGGCCGAGCGCCGGGTTGGCCATGGTGACGTCGATCGTCAGCGTGCTGACCGGCATTCCGGTGCGCAAGGATATCGCCATGACCGGCGAGGTGAGCTTGCGTGGCAATGCGATGCCGATTGGCGGGCTGAAAGAGAAGCTTCTGGCGGCGCTGCGCGGGGGTATCAAAACCGTGCTGATCCCTGAGGAGAACGTGAAGGACCTGGCCGAAATCCCTGACAACGTGAAGGAAGGGTTGGAGCTTATCCCGGTCAAACACGTCTCGGAAGTGATTGAAAAGGCGCTGGTTTCTGCGCCGGAGCCTGTGGAATGGGACGAGGCGGCGGAAGAGGCGGCGGCCGCTGCCTTGGCCGCGAAGGGTGCGGGCAGTGGCGCGACGGCGCACTGAACCGGTCCTCCTTACGCTGAAAATTGGCCGCTTCCGGTTGGAGGCGGCCTTTTTCGTGGCGGAGCGTTGCGGGCCGGTTGGGTGACAGGCGGGGATACGACACCGTGACGGGCACTCTGCCCGCGCCAATCGGGGCGGTATTTCCACTTGGCAGGTGCAATGGGTGGTCGCAACTTTCACTAGATATTGGGGTTAAGAGCGGGTAAACTACAAAACACAATTAAAAAAGCTGACGAAAATGTCAGATAGAGCAGAGGCAAAAGCAGATGAGCACGAGGGCATCCAGCACCCGTAAACCGGCGAGCGGTACGGGCAAATCCAACAAGACATCGCGCGCAAGCCGCAAGCGTAGCGGCGCCAAGACCGCGCAAGCATCCGCGGCGACGACGACGGTGGTAAAAGACGCGACTGCACCCGAGGTCAAGGTGGCGGCGGATTTGACATTGGCCAAGAAGGCGAAGCGGGTCGAGAAAACGACCGCCAAACCAACATCGGGCAGCGCGCCTGCGGTGCCGGTGGCAAAAGCGGTCGATCCTGTGGTGGTGAGCGAGGTCACACCCGTGGTCTCAGGCGCGGCATTGCGCAAGAAGGATCTGATCGAAACCGTGGCCGAACGGTCGGGTGTGAAGCGACGCGATGCCAAGGCGGCCCTGGAAGCGGCGCTGGAATTGCTTGGCGAGGCGATTGCCGAGGGCCGGTCGATCAACCTGCCGGGATTTGGCAAGCTCAAGGTCACCCGGACCAAGCAATTGACCAACGGAAAGGTCTTCATGACCCGCATCCGCCAGCCCAATGATACCGGTGGAACCGGAGGTGGAGCCTCGGGCGAGAGCGGTGACGAGAGTGGCCCAGCGGCGGGCAAAGACCCTCTTGCAGAGGCTGCCGAGTGAGGCTAAAAGCCCCGGCAACGGGTGATTAGCTCAGTGGTAGAGCGCTTCGTTCACATCGAAGATGTCAGGAGTTCAAATCTCTTATCACCCACCATCATTTTCTCAAGGAAATCAATGGCGAAGATAGCCATCTAAGCCACTAATGTATGACACTAGCCCCCAAATATTTGACGCTTGGGGGCTGTGTATGACACTAATTAGGGGGCTGTGAGGGCGGTGTGGTCACTTTTGCACCCCATCTCCCTCAATCGCTCGGAAGTGGCTCTCCCGTCAAGGCGTAGGGATCAACACCCAGCGCCTTCGTCAACCGTTCCAGCACATCCAAGGTCACGCTGACCTTCGCCCGCTTAATATCCGACACATAGGAACGGCTGACTGCTGATCTGGTGGCAAGTGCTGCCTGTGTCATGCCTTGGGCGTTGCGGTACGCTTTGAGGTTGTGGGCTATACGGGTGCGTAGGGTCATGGGTGTATTGTGCCGGATCGGCTGGGTGTGGTTGCTGTGAAAGGTGGGACTGCTTTGGAAACTGTCGGGAACTTTTCCAGATACCGGCGGTTGGTTCTGCACAGCCCGAAAGGGCAACACAAGGAATGGAGCAGATCATGAACAAGATTCTTCTCAGCGGTGCGCTTGTCAGCGCGATGGCCCTGTCGAGTGCCGCGATGGCAGACGAAATGATGGTGAAAGAGATTGAGGTGCAGACCGAAATCGAAGCGATCCAGAATGCCGAGGCCGCCACGGTCTGGCACGATATCAGCGCCGATCTGGAGGCTGCGATTCTGGCGCGCGTGGTTGATCGGATGGACGAGTCCGGCGCAATCGTGATGGTTGATATCGACGAGGTGTCGCTGGCCAATAACTTCGAACTGGCCACCGGTTTGGAAAATGCCACCCTGCGCGGTTGGGTCAAGATTGAGCGGACCTACAAGGAGAAGGAACAGCCGGTCGAAGCGCCTGAGGAACTTTATGAGCTGACGGTGTCTGCTCAGCAGGCGCAGGTTTACTATCCTGAAGGGACGGATCTGAGCGTCTTGGAGGTGAGCAGCGAGGTGTTTTACCAGGCGATGTTGGCTGCCTTTGCCGATAACGTCGTCAGCAAACTGCAATAAGCCAGGCGGAAACCGCTTGAATGAGGCGCTTGCAAGAGTGCCGGATCGGCCTTGGGGATGTCTCCCCGGGGCCGATTGCGTATTGGTGTCGCCGCCAAGGCGCAAGAAGGGGCCGCCAGGGAAACGCAACGTTATCGCCGGATGCGCCGGTCTGGCGCGTGTGATGGTGGCTCTGCCGTGATAGGGGCGAGGGCATAGGGATCACTTGGGCATTGGGCGGGCAAGAGAGGACTTCACGATGGCAGATTATCCACCGCTTTTTCTGTTGCGCCACGGGCAGACCGATTGGAACCGCGATCGGCGCATTCAGGGGCAGATGGAATCGGACCTGAGCGATCTGGGGCGCGATCATGCCCGCCGCCAGGGCGAAATTCTGCGTGGGCTCGATTTGCCCGACGGTATTGCGGCCTATTGCAGCCCGCAACGGCGCACCCGTCAGACGGCCGGGATTGCATTGGGAGCGGTTGGTTTGGAACCGACGTTCGATGTGCGGCTGAAAGAGGTTTCGATGGGCAGTTGGGAGGGGCAGTATTACGCCGATCTGT
Organism: Rhodobacteraceae bacterium LMO-JJ12; assembly: GCA_021555075.1. Lineage (NCBI taxonomy): Bacteria > Pseudomonadati > Pseudomonadota > Alphaproteobacteria > Rhodobacterales > Paracoccaceae > Rhodobacteraceae bacterium LMO-JJ12. Next base: position 2,196,334 of record JAKGBX010000001.1, on the reverse strand, counting down.
TGAAAGCGCGCCCCGAGCTTGCGACGCAGGGGATCTTCAACCTTTGTCTGCAAAGCGACGGCGAAAACGCCGATGATATGCGCGCGCGGGCTGCTGACTTTCTTGACGGGTTGCGTGGCCCGGCGGTGATCGTGAGCCATGGAATTATCATGAGTTTCCTGCGCGGTATCGTTTTGGGCGCGTCGCTTGATGACATGGAGGCGATGGAACGCGCCCAAGGCGTGGTGATTGAGTTGCGCGATGGATTGGAAGTGACGCATCGCTAAGCTTGTAGCTCGCTGACATTGCTGCGTCTCTCAGCCATTCGTTTGCGCAGTTTTTCTGCTGATAACGCTCAATAGCTGCGTGTGAGCGTGCTGGAGCGTTCCGGATAAAGCATCAGGGTCTTGCTTGGATGGCGGGGCGAAGCGGCCCCCTGACATCAATCTATATCAAGAGGCCGATGGCCCGTTCTGCCAGAAGGGAGATTGGCGCGTGCAACAGACGGGCCGTTGCCTGTCGTCAAAGCCGCATCAGGTAGGTTTGGTGGCCGTCGATGACCAGCGCACCGTGCTGGTTGTGGATGGTGATTGCCAAGGTCATCGTGCCGGTGGTGGTGCGCCGGGTCATTTCGGTGATGGTGAAGCTGGGATAAAGCGTGTCACCGCAATAGACCGGTTTGAGAAACCGCGAGGATTGTTCGAGAAATCCGATCAAGGCTTCGCCCATCTGATGCGCCAGGGGAGACGCGCCGATCGCCGCCTGGATCAGCGTCTGGTAGCCATGCGCCATAAGATCGGGGTGTCCGAGGCGCTTGAGGTAGGCCCGGTCATAGTGAATCGGGTGATTGTCGCCGCTGGCGGCCTGGAACGCAGCAAACACGCCTTCGGTCATTGTTCGCGATGGTGCGCGAAACACCTCGCCTGGGGTGAAATCGGAAAAGGCCCTTGTGTTGTGGGTGCTATGGGCTGTTGGATCAAAGGTCATCTGGGTCTCCTTGGGTATCACGACAAGGGGAGCCGGGAGGGCGCGTAACGTCAAGTGACATTTGGTGTTGAAAAAGGCTTGCAAGGCGCGCAGACGCGAGGTAATCACACCGACGCTTGGGTCGTTAGCTCAGTTGGTAGAGCGCTTCGTTTACACCGAAGATGTCGGGAGTTCGAGCCTCTCACGACCCACCATTCTAACTTGTTGAAAACAAACAAAACCCGTTCAGATAGGCCGCAATGTCGGTTTTGATGTAACAAACTTGGTTACAAACGGAGATGAGAATGGCTGGCAAGGTGCGCATATGATCAATCGCCAACAGCCCCGAATTTTACGGCACCGATGCTGATACCGAGATCGTGACCGCGCTTGGCGAGATTACAAACCCGCCGGATTACCCCGGCGGGTTTTCTATTCTAGCTTTGCTGATGAAAAACAATCCGACCTGAGGTGTCATTAGTTGCACAGCTCTTGGGGGTAAGCTGCACCCGCCTATTGTGAGTCAACGGCCCAACCCCGTTGGCACGAGCGTCGGTCATATCCTTACACGGAGGAAGCTCCATTCGTTGATACCCTTTTGATATCATACAAGATTCATAATTTCGAATTCTGGCTGGCGCATTCGCATCGTTCACCTGATAAATGCCCGTAATTAGTGCTACAGCGATTTCAGCTCCGGGGCTTCTATTTACAGGAACTTGTTGGGCAGCATTAGTTTCACAGGCAGCGCGATCACGTTCAAAATCCGTGTATCGCATATTTTGTTTAACAAACGTTTCTTGATTGACGCACGCGGATAGAGCAAGTGCTGATATGATGATGAGTGTTGTCTTTCTATTCATGGGGTTATTCCAGTTTGTTTCAGCGTTAGCACTACAAGTTTCGAGGCTATTATCGTCGGCGAAAATATGCCAGCAGTAGAGTTGTTTTGCCTGCAAATATCTTTGAAAGATGTTGCAATTGTGGCAAAATAAGCTACCAAAATAGTGCAATTAAAATTAAATAGTGCTCAACATAATGCAGTCCGATTGCTGCACGATTGCAATTTAGTTGACGAGTGATTGCTTAGCGTTACGTCAGTCGGTCCGTTCGGAAGGTGCTTATGCGGTTACAAAACGTCACGTAAGTTTTGGAAATTATTATAACCACGAAGAATTCGAGCCTCTCACGACCCACCATTTCCCCTTTGCACCATTCTCTTGTGTTGCGCGCCGCTGCGGTTGTGGCGCGTTGTGGGTTGTGACGGCCCGGATCAGGGCATGATCGCACCTCTGTCTTGCGCAGGGCGGTCGGGTAGTCCATTTTCAAGCTCCGGGAGATCAGCCGCCAGATGCCACAAGACCAGACAGCGAACGCACCAAGTTATCTGACGACCAAAGAGGTCGCCGAGATTTTGCGCGTGAAGGAGCGCAAGGTGTATGACCTTGCGGCGGCGGGAGAGATTCCGCATCGGCGCATCACCGGCAAGCTGCTTTTTCCGCAAGGCGAATTGCTGAACTGGATCGAAACCGGCGCGGGGAGCGCGGAGGCGGAGCGTCCTGCGGTGCTGAGCGGGTCGCATGATCCGTTGCTGGACTGGGCCTTGCGCGAATGTGGATCGAACCTTGCGACCCTGTTCAATGGCAGCCGCGCCGGGCTGGACAGTTTTACAGAGGGGCAGGCGGCGCTTGCCGGGCTGCATATTCCCTGTGGGGGCGATTGGAATGTTGATGCTGTCGCTGCGCAGGGGTTGAAAAACTGTGTGCTGATTGCCTGGGCGAGCCGTGCGCGCGGGCTTGTTCTGGCGCCGGGGGTGCGTGACACGATCACCGGGTTTGGCGATCTCAGGGGCAAGCGCGTCGTTCAGCGCCAGCCCGGTGCCGGGGGGGGCACGTTTTTCGATGACATGCTGGCGCGCGAGGGTTTGAGCATGAGCGATCTGAAACCGGTCAACGAGCTGGCGCATACCGAATATGACGCGGCGGCAGCAGTGGCGGCAGGGCAGGCGGATGCTGCGACGGGGATCGAGGCGATGGCGCGGCAGTTCAACCTTGGATTTCTGCCGCTGGCTGTGGAACGCTTTGATTTGTTGATCGACCGGCGGGCCTATTTCACGGAACCCGTGCAGAAATTGCTTGGCTTCGCGCAAGGCGCGGCATGTCGTGAAAAGGCGCAGGCGATGGGCGGGTATGATCTTGGGCAGATGGGCGCGGTGCGCTGGCTATCGGTCTGACGCACCAGCGAAGGCATGTTGCCTGCGCTGGCTGTTGGTTGGTGCCTAAGATGAGCGCAAGCGCGTGCATCCCTCGCTTTGTCGCTTAGTTCGCGGGTTTGAACCCGTAACTTGCAAGGATCTGCTGCCCTTCGGGGGCGAGGATGAAACCGGCCAGATCGGAGGCTTCTGACGAGCTGTTGTTCAGCACGCTAAGCCCATAGCTGGCCCCCACCGACAGCGCGTCGGGCAATTGCACGATCTGCAATGTCGGCGTGTCGCGTTGGGCCAGCACGGCGTTGGTGCAATAGGTCAGAAACACATCGGCGCGATCTTCGCTCATCACCCAGCCGTAGGGGTTACGGCCTTCTGGCGGTTTGGCGCTGTCGGGGCCGCCGGTGAGTTGCAGGGCTTTGGCTTTGAGCTTGGCGGTGCTGCCTTGCTTGAGCGCCTCGGCCTTGTCGAAAAGTTCAAAGGCGTAGTCACCCGAGGGGTCGGCCTTGGGCGTTGAGGTGCCAAGGCGGGTGTCGTCAGAAAGCATGACATCGAGCATGGTGTCTGTTGTGAGCGCGACGCCTTGTTGCGCCAAAGCGCATAGGCTGTTGCGGGCGAACATGGTCACGGGGCCGGAAAGCCCGGCGTCGGCCAGGGTTTGCGGGTGGCGCATGTTGGCGGAGGCGAATACCTCGGCGGTTTCGCCTTTTTCGATGCGTTCACGCAATAGGCCGGAGGGCCCGAAATTACGCGCGACACTTGCGCTATTGGCCGCTTCAAACGCGTCGGCAATATCTGTCATCGCGGCTTTCAGACTGCCTGCGGCGTGCAGGTGGACCTCTTGCGCAGAAGAGGGCGTTGCGAGTGTTGCCGTTACAAGAAGCCCGGCTGAGATGATCGGTTTCATGGGGAATTTCCTGACGTTGAAAAAAGGGGCGCGCCGGGAGATGGCGCGCCCCCGACGTGGGTCAGTCAGCGTTGGGGAAGAACAGCTGCTGACCGTCTATTTTATAGGAAGCGATTGCGCTCTGGCCCTCTTCGGAAAGCACCCAGTCGATGAATTTCTGGCCCTGTTCGGCCTTTACGTTGGGGTGCTTTTCAGGATTCACGAGAATGATGCCATATTGGTTGAACATCTTGGCATCGCCCTGAACGGCGACCTGATAATCACCTTTGTTGCCAAAGCTGATCCATGTGGCGCGGTCGGTCATGACATAAGCGCCCATGCCGGTGCCGGTGTTGAGCGTGGCACCCATGCCCGAGCCGGTTTCACGATACCAGCCACCCGAAGCGGCGTTGACATCGACGCCGGCGTCTTTCCACAGGCGCAGTTCGGCCTTGTGGGTGCCGCTATCGTCGCCGCGCGAGGCGAAGGGGGCGTTGGATTCGGCAATTTTGACCATGGCGGCGGCGACATCGGACATGCCGGAAACACCTGCGGGATCCGCGGGCGGGCCGACGATGACGAAGTCGTTATACATCACGTCGGAACGCTTGACGCCGTCACCATCGGCGACGAATTTCTCTTCCGCCGCTTTGGCGTGGACGAACAGGACATCGCCATCACCATTGGCGGCGTTCTTGATCGCCTGACCGGTGCCAACGGCGACGACGCGCACTTCGATCCCGGTCTTGTCCTGAAACATTGGCAGCATGTGACCGAAGAGGCCCGAATTCTGGGTTGAGGTGGTGGATTGCACGATGATGAAATCATCCTGTGCAGCGGCGGGGCCGGTGAGGCCAAGCGCCAGAAGGCCCGCCGTGGCGAGACCGAGGAAGCTACGTTTGAACATGGTGATACTCCTTTTTAGCGTGTGTTTGGAACGAAAAGGCGACCGCTCAGCCAGGCTTGTGCGGCTTCGGATTTCGGGGTGTCGAGGACATGTGCGACAGGGCCGGTTTCGGCGACGCGCCCGCCGTGCAGAAAGATCAGATCATCGCCCAGCCTGCGGGCCTGGCCCGCGTCATGGGTCACGAGGATGATCGTTGCGCCGCTTGTGCGGGCGTCTTGGATCAACTGTTCGATGGCGAGGGTCGAGGCGGGATCGAGGCTTGCCGTGGGTTCATCAAGGAACAACAGGCGCGGCGCGCAGATCATGGCGCGTGCCATGGCAAGGCGTTGCTGCTCGCCGCCGGACAGCACGCGGGCAGGGCGGTCTTTGAGATCATCGAGACGGGCAAGGGCGATTGTTTCGGCTTCGCGGGCTTTGCGTTTTGCGCCGCGCACCCCGCGCACCGAAAGGGCGAACCGCAGGTTGGCAGCGACCGAGCGGCGCAGCATGACGGGGCGTTGAAAGACCATCGCCTGTTCTTGCCTTGCCGCGCGATCGAGCGGCTGGCCGCGCCACAGAACCTCGCCGGCGGTCGGATCGAGCAGGCCGTGCAGCAGCCGCAACAAAAGGCTTTTGCCACTGCCGTTGGCGCCCATGATGACGGTTGAGTGGCCGGGTGTGATGTTGAGATCGACGTTGTTGATCAGACGCCGCCCGCCCGCGTCAAAACACAGGCCCTGTGCAGACAGCAAGGGGGATGGATTGACAGCGCTGTGCGCGTTTATGTCAACAAGTGCCTCAGACATAGGCCGCCCGTGCCGCTGTGCCGCGGATGGCCATCAAAAGGCCATTCACGAACACCGCGATTGCCAACAGGATGAGGCCCAGCGCCAGCGCCAGTTGAAGATTGCCCTTGGAGGTTTCGAGCGCGATCGTGGTGGTCATGACGCGGGTGACATGGTTGATGTTGCCGCCGACGATGATCACCGCGCCCACTTCTGCCACGGCGCGGCCAAACCCGGCCAGCGCCACCGTCAGCAGGCTATAGCGCGCGTCCCAAAGCAGGGCGAGCACGCGATCAAGTGGGCCGACGCCAAGCGAGGCGAACTGTTCGGAATATTCGCTGTTGAGGTCTTCGATCACCTGACGGGTCAGGGCGGCGACGATGGGTGTCACCAGAATAGTCTGGGCTATGATCATTGCGGTGGGGGTATAGAGCAGACCAAGCACGCCCATCGGTCCGGACGCGGACAGCATGAGATAGACCAAGAGGCCAACCACCACTGGCGGCAGGCCCATCAGCGTGTTCATCGCCACGATCACGCCGGTGCGCATGGGAAATCGGAACGCGCCAACGATGGCACCCAGGGGAAGCCCGATCAGGCAGGCTGCGGCGACCGCCGTCAGGGTCACGCGCAAAGACAGCATGATGATCTCGATGACATCCGAATCCCAAGACAGGATCAGCCCAATCGCCTCGATCAGGATAGCTGAAAAGCTCTCCATTATGCATTTCCTCCCAAGTAAGGGAAATTTTGCACAATAAGGCATGATAATCCATAGGGATTAAGAGAATTTTGAAATGATACGGCTGGTTATGGCCGGGTATCGCGGTATTCTGTCGGCAAAGCGCATGACACCAAGGGCAGCGGATGGACCCGAAGATGACCCAGACAAACCCCGGTATCCGCGACAGGCTTTGCACCTTGAGTGCAGAGTTTTCCGGCGCGCTTGGGGATCTGGGCACGTTCCTGCCCTATGTTATCGCCATCACCGGCGCGGGTATTCTGGCGCCGACGCCGGTTTTTGCGGCTTTCGCGGCGGGCTATGCTCTGGTGGCTTTGGTCTATCGGTGTCCGGTTGCGGTGCAGCCGATGAAGGCGGTGGGCGCTCTGATCATCGCCGGAAGTCTGAGCGCGCCCGAGGTTGCGTGGACCGGTGCGATCATCGGCGGGTTCTTGCTGGCATTTGCCGCGAGTGCGCGGCTTGGCGCGGCGGCGCGTGCGATTCCGCAATCGGTTGTGACCGGCCTGCAGGCGGGATTGGGGCTGGTGCTGGGCGTTGTTGCGGTTGAATTGATGGGCGGGCAGTGGGCGATTGCCCTTCCTGCGTTGGCGGTTCTGGCCCTGTCGTTGATCTGGGGGCGGGGGCCTTGGGCCTTGATTGTGGTTGGCGGGGCGGTTGTATTGGTGCCCGCGGGCGATCCTGTCGCTGTTGCCTCGGCCGTGGTTACGCCCGAGGTGGGGGCGTCGGTGCGGGCGGTGACGTCAGGGATTGTGGCGCAGCTTCCGCTGACGCTTCTTAACGCGGTTGTTGTGGCGGCGGCGGTGGCGCGTTCGCTCTTTCCTGCGCGCGCGGCGCGGGTCAGCGAGCGCAAACTGGCGGCGACGAGCGGGCTGCTCAATCTGGTGTTCGTGCCTTTTGGAGCCTTGCCGATGTGTCACGGTGCCGGGGGCATCACGGCGCACCACCGTTTTGGCGCGCGCGGGGTTGGCGCGCCTCTGGTCATGGCGGCGCTTTGCGGCGCGGGGGCGTTGGCCGGGCCGCAGGTGATTGGCTGGTTGGCGATGATCCCGATGCCGGTGGTCGGCGCGCTTTTGCTCTATGCGGCGGCGGATCTGATACTGAGCCGACGGATGTTTGACGCGCGTGCCGATTGCCGCCCGGTTATCGGGGTCGCGGCTGGGGTGACTTTTGCGTTCGGGGCGGGCGCGGGATTAATTGCGGGGCTGATGGCCGAGGCGGTGCGGGTGCAAATTCGCCGCAGGCAACGGCGCGGCGCGGCTGATACACTGGGGTAGATGAGGGACAGTCGAGGGAAGACACCGCCATGACAACCAACACATCTGAGGTTCGCGAACATGAGGTTTGCGTTGATCTGCCAGAGGCCAGCGATGCGCAGCTTCGCTTTATCGGGCGAATCCATACGCCATGGAGCACGCGCGCCGAATGCCCGAGACAGGGCGCGCCGGACGGGCCGGTTTGCACGGTCGAGTTGTTCGAGCCCTGGGGGCCTGCGCTTGCGGGGTTGGAGGCGTATGAGTATGTCGATCTGCTGTATTGGTTGGATCGGTCGCGGCGTGATCTGGTGGTGCAGAATCCGGGGACCAAGGGCAAGACCTTTGGGACGTTCGCGTTGCGATCGCCGCAGCGGCCAAACCCGATTGGCCTGTCGCGGGTGCGTCTTGAGGGGATCGACGGGATGAAGCTGAGGGTGCGGGGGCTGGATTGTCTGGACGGCACGCCGTTGATTGATCTCAAGCCCGAGCGCTGTGCGTTTTCGCCCAAGGGAAAAGGGCCGGCGTAAACCTCAGTGCTGATGCGGGTCGTCCAGCGACCCGTGGATCGCGAATTGATCAAGCCCTGCGGCCTGCGCTTCGATTGTGCGATAAGTTTCGCGCACGCCCACGTCGGTCAGCTCGCGCGCAACGGTCAGCAGGGTGTTGGCGTCATGTTCATCGCACAGGTCAGCCATTTGTGACAGTTCCTCCAGCGCGACGTTGCGGGCAGCTTCGGGCGAGGGGGCGCCGTAGATGTCGACAAAATGCTGTGCCAGGTGGTCGGCCAGCGTCTCGAATTCGGAGAGTTCAATCTGGGTGATGGCGACAAAGGTGACACGGCCAAAGGTTTCACACCCCATCCAGCCGTTGGCAAAGGCCTGCCGGGCCTTGCCGGTCAGATCGGCGTCGCTCCAGTTGGAAAACTCGAACCCGCCGGAGATGCACCATTCGCCGGTTCGGGCAGGATTGTGGAAAACGCGGGTGTCGCTTTCATCGAAATGGATTGCGCGGGCAAGTTTCATGCGGGCTCCGTCAGCAGGGTGGTGAGCGGGATCAGACGGGATTTGCCATCGGTTTTCAACAGCAGGCCGAGGTTTTCGTCGATCCCGAGGAAGGTTCCGTGCTGTCCCGCAATCGTGATTTCGCGATTCAGCCCGTGGGCGAGGCCAAGCCAGTTGCGGTGCAGTCGCGCAGGGCCGTCATCGCTGAAGGCGTTGAGTTCGACCAGCGTGTGGCGCACCCAGGCTTCAAGCAGGGTTACGGGATCGACGTCGCCGCAGCCTTCGGCATAGAGCGCGGTGAGGTCGGGCGTGAGGCCGGTGTCTTCGGAGGGCGGCCAGAGTACGAGCGACAGGCCGATCACCAGCCAGTCCGGGACGGTTTCAGGATCGTTGCCGGAGGCGGCGATTTTAAGATCGCCGCAATGGCCGTCGTTGAGGAATATCTTGCCGCTCCAGCCGAGATGCACCGCCACTTCGGGCGGGGCAAGTGCGCCCAAGGCGTTTTGGAAGCCGACGCCACAGAGGGGCAACATGCAGGCGGCCTCGCGCAGGGGCAGTTCGGGGGCGAAGACCACCGCCGCGCGCAGCCGGTCGGGCGCGAGATCGTAGGTGACCAACCCGGCGTCGCAGACGGCCATCGCCTGTTCACAGGCCAGCGTGAATGGGTCGGCACCGTCCGCATTCAGAGCGTAAAACAGCGGGGGAAATACCGGCTGGGTCATGCGTGGCCAAGGGCGATCAGTTGTTGTGCCACGGCGCGAAAGCCCGCCGCCTGCGGGCTGTCGGGCTTGGACACCACGATGGGCGCGCCGCCATCCGACGCCACGCGGATATCAAAATGCAGCGGGATTTCCGCCAGCAGCGGCACACCGAGCTTGGCAGCTTCGGCGGCCACCCCGCCATAACCGAAGATATGTTCGACGTTGCCGCATTTCGAGCAGACATGGGTCGACATGTTTTCGATCATCCCGAGGATCGGGGTGCCAAGTTGCTTGAACATGTCGATCCCCTTGCGGGCGTCCAGAAGCGCCATGTCCTGGGGGGTGGAAACGATGATTGCGCCTTCAAGCTGGGCCTTTTGGGCCAGCGTCATTTGCACGTCGCCGGTGCCGGGTGGCAAATCGACGATCAACACGTCGAGCGCGCCCCATTGCACCTGGGTGAGCATCTGTTGCAAGGCCCCCATCAGCATCGGGCCACGCCAGACGACGGCCTGATCATCATTGGTCATCAGGCCGATCGACATCATGGTGACGCCGAAATTGCGCATCGGCAGGATTGTCTTGCCATCGGGCGAGGAGGGCCGCCCCGACACGCCCAGCATGCGCGGTTGCGAGGGCCCGTAGACATCGGCATCAAGCAGCCCGACGCGCCGCCCTTCGGCGGCCAGCGCGCAGGCGAGGTTGGCCGAGACGGTGGATTTTCCGACGCCGCCCTTGCCCGAGGCCACAGCGATGATGCGGTCGATCCCGGGCACTTTTTGCGGCCCCTTGGGCTCTGCCGGGCGGCCCATCTTGAGATCGGGCGGAGCAGAAGGCGCGCTGTGCGCCGTCATCACGATGGCCAGTTTCTCGACGCCGGGCAGGGCCTTGATCTTGGTCTCGGCCTCGTCCTTGAGGGCCGTGTAGGCAGCGGTGTGGTTGCCGCTCACCTCCAGCACAAAGCGCACTGCGCCGTCTTCTACGGTAAGCGCCTTGACCATGCCGGTGTCGAGCAGCGATGTGCCGCTGACCGGGTCGGTCAGTGTTTTCAGCACGCCCAGAACGTCTTCGCGACGAAGCGTCATGTCAGGATCAGCCCTTGATCGTGCCGGTCACGACATGTTCGAGATCGACGCCATCGACGGTCAGCACCATGCGGGCCTCGAATTGTTTGCCTTCGGTGCCCTCGGCGGTGCGGAACGCTTCTTCGATGGCCTGTTGCGAGGTCACACCGACCTGCTTGAGGAATTTGCGCATCGACATGTTGAAATCTTCGCTCATCTTGGTCTCCGTTTCTTGATGGGGGGTGTCTGTCTTATCTAGTGGTCGTTGCGCTTGGACAGATAATCGTCCGTTGTGCGCACACGCGGGCGTTCGGGGCCTGTGAAAGGGTTGTCTTGTGAGTGAAACTGCGCCTGAACGCGGCAATTGTCACACATTTGGATCATTCGTGCGGCGGTGGGATTGGCGAACATCGCGTGGTTTCCGGCGAGTTTCTCCATGATCCGTTCAACCGTGGATTTGACGCCAAAGAGGGTGCCGCATTCGACGCAGGCGAAGGGTTCTTCCTCGTTCAGCACGACCTGCGTCAGGGCCGCATCGGTCAGGTCGAGTTGTGGTTGCAGGGTGATCGCGTCTTCGGGGCAGACATTGGCGCAGAGACCGCATTGCAGGCAGGCGTCTTCCTTGAAGCGCAGCTGAGGCATGTCGGGGTTGTCGACCAGAGCGCCGGAGGGGCAGAGAGAGACACAGGCGAGGCAGAGCGTGCAGGCATCTGTATCGACGAGCACCGCGCCATAAGGCGCGTGGTCGGGCAGGGGCATCACCGCAGCCTCGGGCATCAAGGCCTTGGCGGCGAGACGGGTGATCTGGCGGCGCGAGCCTTGTGGCAGGATCGGGGTGATGGTCGGTTCGGGCGGCATTTCGCGGCTGAACAGGTGATCGGAGAGCGCATCGGGGTCGGCGAAATCAAGCAAGGCCACGCCATTGCCCGCACCCATGGCGGCGGCGAGTTCGCTTTGCGCCTCGATCACGTCGTGGTCGGTTTTGGGGGCGAGCAGGATATCCACGCCGACAAAACCGCAGGCCAGAGCCGCCAGCATTTCGGTATGACCGAACATCGCCAGAGCGTCGATTTCCAGCGGGATCACATGCGCAGGCAGGCCATTGCCGAACCGTGCGGCGAGGCGGATCATTTCGCTGCCGTGGGCGTCATGCACCAGAAGCGTGCCCGCCTGACCACCGGCCTTGCGATAGGTGGAGGCCAGCGTGGAGATGCGGCGGAACACATGCTCGACCGGGGGGGCGTCATAACTGATTGCGCCGGACGGGCAGACGGCCGAGCAGGCACCACAGCCCGCGCAGATCAGCGGATCGATGATCACATGTTCGCCCGCGGGGATGATTGCGCCGGTCGGGCAGACGTTCAGGCAATTGGAACAGGCGGGTTGCTCGGCGCGCGAATGGGCGCAGAGCGATGTTTCCAGACGGATATGGAGCGCTTTTTCGAAGGTGCCGATCATCTGGCTGGCGCTAAGGATGGCGTCGGCCACGGCGGTCAGGCTGGCCGGGTCGGCGCGCAGGTATCCATCGCGTTTGTCGGGGGCGGGAAAGAGGGGGGTATCGCCCGTGAGATCGAGAATCAGGTCACATTCGGATTGCGCGCCATCGCGCGGCGGGCTGAGGGTTGGCGTGCCGCGCCCGCCGGGCATGACCTGCTGAAACGCGTCAATCGAGATGTTGAATTGGCCAAACGTGCCGCTTGCACGGTGCAACCGTCCGACGCAGGTATCAAAGCGGCCGGTGATCGGCATGTCCGTGGCGTCGCGCACAAGCACCGTCACCGCAAGGATATCCGCGAGTTTTTCGGCAGCGGCAAACGCCACCTCGGGCGCGCCGATGATCAGGCAGATACCTTCCGAAATGACATCAAGGGTTTTGGGCAATGGCTGGGCCAATGCGGCGTCAGCGACCAGGGCGGCCATTTTTGCGCTGGTGTCGGCTTTGTCGGCGCTCCAGCCTGCGCGGTCGCGCAGATCGACGAAATCGGGCATGGGCGCGCCGATGTCGTCGGCAAGGTCGCTGAACCGTGAGGCTTCCTGCTGGCAGGCGATCATCACCTTGCCTTTGCCCATTGCCTTGGCGGCGAGGTCGATCTGGGAGTTGCAGAGATCGGTGTGCATTCGCGAACATTCAAAGCCGGTTGCCGCGCCCAAAGCAGCGTCGTCAATGGTCTGAGTGTCGAGACAATTACAAATCAACAGAGTTGTTTTCATGCCGCCCCCCTATTGATGTGAAGGTAGGACGGAACTTCTCCAGATGAAAGCTGATCCTCTGGCTTTTGGCGATCATTTCCAATTAGCGCGCCATAAAAAACGATATTAGCCGATAGCCTCTTTGAAAGTTTTACAAAATGTGTATGCTCAATGCATATAAAGGTGTCCTCAGATTTGACTCTGCCAGCAGGTGCCAGCTTGTCTTTTGTCTTTCCAAACTCCCGAACCATCCCGATTGGCGTAGTGATTCGGAAAACTCCGGGGGTGACGCGATGGGCAAAATGGGCATGGCGGGCGGTTGCGATATTGCCCGGTGCGGGGCCTGCGAACTGGTCGGTCATGCGCCGCGAAGGCGAGGTGACGGACTTTCACGCGGCAACCGTGCCTCTGCAACTCTACGTTTCCGACACAGAAGCTTATGTGCATGAATTGCAGACGGTTGAGCCGTCGGTTTATGTGGTTCTGAGCCCTGATGACACATTGCCAGAGACCCCGTGGAAGGTGACGCTGGTTACGGCGTCGCCTTATGAGGGGCAGGACTATTGCGACTCGGGGGAGGTGATGGTCGAGAAGGTGGCCATGCCCGCAGGCATGCAAGCCTGGGTTGGCGACTTCGTGACACAGCACCACGAGGCACAGGCATTCGTCAAACGTAAGCGCAGAGAGATGAGTCTGGATGAAGTCGAGGATGGAATTGGCGATCCGCGCATCTCGCAGGACAGCGATGTGTATCGCGCGCCGGGCCGGAACAGGGAGGGGCTGAAATGACCCGCGAAGCTTCGTTCTGGGATCGTCGTCGCGCCGCCGTCAGGGCCGAGGAAGAGGCACAAGCCGCAGCGGAACAGGCCGCGCAGGAGGCACTTCAACAGCAGGCTTTGGCCGAAAAAAGCGATGAGGAGGTTCTAGAGGAACTGGGCCTGCCTGATCCTGAAACTCTGGTGCAGGGCGATGATTTTGCAGCGTTTATGGCCAAAGCCGTTCCCGAACACATCCGCAAACGAGCGCTGCGCAAGCTGTGGCGCAGCAACCCGGTGCTGGCCTGTGTCGATGGGCTGAATGATTATGACGATGATTACCTGAGTGGCAGCTATGGCAATGCGCCAATCAAGACGAGTTATCAGGTTGGCAAGGGCCTTCTGGAACATGTGCTGGAGATGGCGCGTCAGGATGAAATGGCGGAAGATGACCTAAGGTCACTCGACAAAGAAGAAAATTTGGCCAAGGATGATGATGCTTGCCTCTTGGCAGGCGAAGAAAGCGACGAGACAGACGAGTCCGAGCGCGAAATGGCAGGAGATCAGGAACCCGCGCGCCAAGAGCCGGATTTCAGCAGGCCGCGCAGGATGGTTTTTCACTTTGACGGGAACAACGCATGACCGTGGCACAAGCACATTCCGAGATTGCCGAAGAGGACCGTCTGCGTGCGGATCTCTATAACTATCTCGGGCTCATGCTTTCGGGGCCGCCGGATGAATTGCTGTTGGCGCAGACGGCCGGGTTGACCGGGGATGCATCCCCTTTGGGGAGCGCGATTGCGGGCTTGGCGCGGGTTGCAAAAGTCACCCGGCCCAAACCGGCAAGCACCGAGTATCACGCGCTGTTCATCGGGTTGGGGCGGGGCGAATTATTGCCTTATGCCAGTTATTACATGACCGGATTTCTGAATGAGAAACCGCTGGCAAATCTGCGTGCGGATATGGCGGCTTTGGGAATAACGCGGGCTGAAAACACGTTTGAGCCGGAAGACAATATTGCCTCACTGATGGAGATGATGGGGGGCATGATTGTCGGGCGTTTTGGTGATGTTGCACCGCTGGCGCGGCAAAAAGAATTTTTCAGCAAACATATAGGCCCATGGGCGGGCCATTTCTTTTCGGATCTGCAAGGGGCCAAGACGTCGGTTCTTTATGCCTCTCTCGGGGCCGTAGGGTCCGAGTTCCTGGCGATCGAACAGGAAGCATTTCGCATGATGGCAAGCTGACATCGTGCCGATTGATCGGTGGTCAAGGCCACCATGACAAGAAGACAGGGAAAAGGGAGGATCTAGAATGGCAGATACGAAAAAGGGCACAACCCGACGGAATTTCCTGAAGATTGCCGGCACGGCGGTGCCGGGTGTTGTGGCTGTTGCCACAGGATCAACTGCCGCAGCGCAAAACACGCCGGTTGAGGCCGATCTTTCATCCGAGGTGATGCAGGATACGCAACATACGCGCGCCTATTTTGAAAGTGCGCGCTTCTAGATCAATGCAACCTGCCGGGGAAATTTAGGGCAGGGGGAATTGAGTGCTACCAAGACTGCGACAGCGCAGAAGTAGGGAGAAAACCATGCTCAGGAAAAAGACAAATGGCAGTGCGCGCCGGACGGCAAGATCGTCTGTTACGCCTGCCGCTACGGGTTCTGTTGACCGGCGCACGTTCTTGCGCGGCTCGGGTTTGGCGATTGGCGGGTTGGCCGCTGTTGCCGCAACTGGCGGGACTGTTTCGCGCGCCACGGCACAGACCGCCGCAGAGCGCGCAATCGAGACCAGGAAAACCGTCTGCACGCATTGTTCGGTCGGTTGCACGGTGATTGCCGAGCTCGACAATGGCGTCTGGATCGGGCAGGAGCCCGGCTTTGACAGCCCGTTCAACCTTGGGGCACATTGCGCCAAGGGGGCTGCGGTGCGTGAGCACGCGCATGGTGAGCGCCGTCTGAAATACCCGATGAAAAAGCAGAATGGCGAGTGGGTTCGCATCAGCTGGGATCAGGCGATCAACGAGATCGGTGATGGCATGATGAAGATCCGCGACGAAAGCGGGCCGGATTCGGTATATTGGCTGGGCAGCGCCAAGCACAGCAACGAACAGTCTTATCTGATCCGCAAGTTTGCCGCCTATTGGGGCACCAACAACGTCGACCACCAGGCGCGGATTTGCCATTCGACCACGGTGGCGGGTGTGGCGAATACATGGGGCTACGGCGCCATGACCAACAGCTATAATGACATCCATAATTCCAAGGCGATGTTCCTGATCGGCTCGAACCCGGCCGAGGCGCATCCTGTTTCGATGGTGCATCTGCTCAAGGCGAAAGAGGAAAACAACGCGCCGCTGATCGTGTGCGATCCGCGCTTTACCCGCACGGCGGCACATGCCGATGAATATGTGCGTTTCCGGCCCGGTTCGGATGTGGCGCTGATCTGGGGTATTCTGTGGCACATTTTCGAGAATGGCTGGGAAGACAAGGATTATATGCGCACCCGCACCTGGGGGATGGATGAAATCCGCAATGAGGTGAAACGCTGGACCCCGGAAGAGACCGAGCGTGTGACCGGAACCCCCGGAGCGCAGCTTGAACGAGTGGCGCGTACTTTGGCCAACAACCGCCCCGGCACCTTGATCTGGTGCATGGGTGGCACGCAGCACAGTAACGGTAACAACAACACCCGGGCCTATTGCGTGTTGCAACTTGCGCTTGGCAACATCGGTCGCCAAGGCGGCGGGGCCAATATTTTCCGCGGTCACGACAACGTGCAAGGTGCAACAGACCTCGGGGTTCTGGCCGATACATTGCCGGGGTACTATGGGCTGTCGGCAGGCTCGTGGGCGCATTGGGCGCGTGTTTGGGAAGAGGATCTCGACTGGCTTAAGGGGCGGTTCTCGGACGCGAGCTTTGGCGATACCAAGATGATGAACCTGACCGGTATTCCGGTGAGCCGCTGGATCGACGGGGTTCTGGAGGACAAGGCCAACCTTGACCAGCCCGACAACACCCGTGCGATGGTGTTTTGGGGCCATGCGCCGAACTCGCAAACCCGCATGAAGGAGATGAAGACCGCGATGGAGCGGCTCGACATGCTGGTGGTTATTGATCCTTATCCGACCGTTACGGCGGTCATGCAGGACCGCACTGACGGTGTTTACCTGCTGCCGGCTTGCACGCAGTTCGAAACCCGTGGTTCGGTCACGGCTTCCAACCGCTCACTGCAATGGCGCGAGAAGACGATTGAGCCGGTGTTTGAATCGCTTCCCGATCATACGATCATGGCGAAATTTGCCGAAAAGTTCGGCTTCCATGACCGTTTGTTCCGCAACATCGCGATTGACGAGGGGGGTGAGCCGAACGTTGAGGACATCACCCGCGAGTTCAACCGCGGCATGTGGACCATCGGCTATACTGGCCAGAGCCCTGAGCGCATGAAGATGCACATGGCCAATCAGCACACCTTTGACAAGACCACGCTGCGCGCCGTTGGCGGGCCTGCGGATGGTGATGTCTATGGCATGCCGTGGCCGTGCTGGGGCACGCCCGAGATGAACCATCCCGGCACGCCGGTGCTTTATGACATGTCGATCCCGGTGGCCGAAGGCGGGCTGACCTTCCGCGCCCGGTTTGGCGTGGAGCGCAACGGCGAAAACCTTCTGGCGGAAGGGGTCTACTCCGCCGGGTCCGAGATCAAGGACGGATACCCGGAGTTCACCATGCAGATGCTGCGTGATCTGGGCTGGGACGGCGATCTGACCGATGAGGAGAAAGCCAGCATAGACCGTGTGGCGGGCTTCCCCGATGGCGCCCCCCTGATGGCCGAGCCTGCGGATGACGGTGGATCGAACGCCAGCGAAGAGGTGGGAGAAACATCGCAGCAGGGGGAAATCCCATCGGATTACGACAAGAAGACGGGCGGTGTGAATTGGAAGACCGACCTGTCGGGCGGTATCCAGCGGGTTGCCATCAAACATGGCTGTGCGCCATTCGGCAACGCCAAGGCGCGCACCGTGGTCTGGACCTTCCCGGATCCGGTTCCGCTGCATCGCGAACCGATCTATTCCAACCGTCGTGACCTTGTGGCCGATTATCCGACCTATGAGGACAAGAAGTTCTGGCGTGTTCCGACGATGTATCGCTCGATCCAGGAGAAGGATTTCTCGAAGGACTATCCGATGATCCTGACATCTGGCCGCATGGTCGAATATGAGGGCGGGGGCGAGGAAACCCGCTCGAACCCATGGTTGGCGGAATTGCAGCAGGACATGTTCGTCGAGATCAACCTGCGCGACGCCAATAACCTTGGTGTTCGTGACGGTGAACAGGTCTGGGTCGAGGGCGCGGAGGGCGCCAAGGTCAAGGTGATGGCCATGGTGACCGACCGGGTCGGTGAGGGCGTGGCCTTTATGCCGTTCCACTTTGGCGGGCATTTCGAGGGCAGGGACCTGCGCGAGAATTATCCCGAAGGGGCGGACCCCTATGTTTTGGGGGAATCGACCAACCTGGCGCAAACCTATGGCTATGACAGCGTAACCCAGATGCAGGAGACCAAAGCGACTCTCTGCAAAATCTGGACAGCATAAGAGGAGAAAGATCATGGCTAGAGCAAAGTTTCTCTGCGACGCTGAACGCTGCATCGAGTGCAACGCCTGTGTCACCGCATGTAAGAACGAACATGAGGTGCCGTGGGGCATCAACCGTCGCAAGGTCGTGACAATCAACGACGGCAAACCGGGTGAACGCTCGATCTCGGTGGCGTGCATGCATTGCTCGGATGCACCTTGTATGGCGGTTTGTCCGGTGGATTGCTTCTATCAGACGGAAGATGGCATCGTGCTGCACTCCAAAGACCTGTGCATCGGGTGCGGCTATTGCTTTTATGCGTGTCCGTTCGGCGCGCCGCAATATCCGCAGGCGGGCAATTTCGGGTCGCGGGGCAAGATGGACAAATGCACATTCTGCGCCGGTGGCCCCGAGGAAAACAATTCGCCTGCGGAGTTTTCCAAATACGGGCGCAACCGGATTGCAGAGGGCAAGCTGCCGATCTGTGCCGAGATGTGTTCCACCAAAGCGCTTCTGGCGGGTGATGGCGACACCGTTTCCAGTATCTATCGCGAACGCATTGTTGCGCGTGGCTTTGGTGCGGGGGCCTGGGGTTGGGGAACCGCCTATGGCAAGAAGGATCAGTCTGGATCAGGAGTGCGATTGGGAAGCGGCGGATAGGCCAACACCCGCCCGTCCTTTACCAAATCGAGCGGGCGGCCTTTGCTGGGCCGCCCGTCTTTTGCGACATAAGTTAGGATCGCTCAGATGCTTCGTCTCTTAGCTGTTTTCGTGCTTGTTTGTGGTTTTGTGACCCCGGCTTTGGCGCAACAGGCGGTGGACAATCCGCGTGCTGAAACGGGCGGGGCGCAGACGCTTGACGATATCATGCGCCGTCAGGCCGAGCAGAAGGTAGATGATACTTTCCGCCGCTCTGTTACGGGCGACCCTGCGGCTGCCGCAGATCCAACGGGACAGCTTGGCACGCTCGGTGGACAATCGGACCCGGATCTGTGGCGCGCGCTGCGCTATGATCTGGCGGATGCGTCGACCCAATCGCGCGGGCCAGCGTCAGCGGTGCTTATTCAGTCGGGCGGCATGTGGTGGCTGAAGTTTCGTGAAGGTCCGTTGCTGACCTATGGGGCGGCTCTGCTGGGGGGGACGTTGCTGCTGCTTGCCGCGTTCTATCTGATCCGAGGGCGCATTCGTATTGAAGGTCAGAAAACCGGTCGCACGATCACCCGTTTCACCGGATTGGAGCGTTTTGGCCATTGGCTTTTGGCGGGGTCTTTTCTTATCCTCGGGGTGACCGGTCTGATATCACTTTTCGGGCGTAAAGTTCTGATCCCGGCGTTCGGACATGAAGCGTTTTCAAGTGTCGCGATTGCAACCAAATGGGTGCATAACAACATCTCCTGGGCATTCATTGTGGCGCTTGTGATCATCTTTATCGTCTGGGTGGTTCACAATCTGCCGGATCGCACTGATCTGAACTGGATCGCGAAAGGGGGCGGTATTGTCGGCGGCGGCCATCCTGCGGCCAAGAAGTTCAATGCAGGACAGAAATTGATCTTCTGGTCGGTAATCGTTCTGGGCGGGTCGATCGCGGCGTCGGGAATTTCCCTGTTATTTCCGTTTGAGTTCAACATGTTCGGAGCGACATTTGAGATGTTGAATGAATGGGGCGTGCCGGGCTGGTTCGGGTTCGAGCCGGTGACGCTTCCGCTGTCGCCACAAGAAGAAATGCAATACGCGCAGCTCTGGCACGCAATTGTCAGTCTGGTGCTGACGGCTATCATCTTTGCCCATATCTATATCGGCTCGATTGGTATGGAGGGGGCTTTTGATGCCATGGGCAGTGGCGAAGTTGAGGAGCAATGGGCGCGCGAACACCATAGTCTCTGGGTTGATGAAGTGCGGGAAACCGAAATCCAGCAGGGCAAGGAAGCGTAAAATGAAAGCGTTCCTGATAGCAATGATAGCGTTGGTGGTGATTACTTACGGTGCCAACTGGATCCTGGTGCACAACGATTTTTCGGCCGGAGGCACTACGGTTTCCAAGGGAAATGTGCGGATCGACTAAGCAGACATGCCGCGCCATGGTTCAATTTCGTGGGCGTTTCGAGACAAACCCGTGAGTCTGGTTTGTCTCGAAACGTTTTAGAGGTCACGGCAGTGATCAGGCGCCGAGAACGCTGTTCAGGGCGTTGAGTGTTGCGCCGACAATTGTATCAGCTTCCTCGCGGGTCAGGCAGAACGGCGGCGCATAGCCGATGATATCGCCTTGGGGCATGGCGCGCGCTATGACGCCTTGCTTTGCCATATCGGCAGAGATTGCCGGTCCGACCTTGCGTGCGGGATCGAAGAATTGCCGAGTGTCGCGGTTTTCGACCAGCTCCACGGCGCAGAGCATGCCTTCACCGCGCACTTCGCCGACATTCGGGTGATCGCCAACGGCGGCCTGCATCTGGGTGTTGAGATAGGCGCCGACATCGCGGGCGTTGTCGATCAGCTTGAGATCATCCAGCAGTTTAAGATTGGCGATACCGGCTGCGGCACCGATCGGGTGGGCCGAATAGGTCCAGCCGTGGCCGATGGGGCCGTTCTCATCTGTGCCCTGTTCCAGCACTTTCCACATCCTGTCGCCCACGATGGAGCCCGAGAGCGGCGCATAGGCTGAGGTCAGTCCCTTGGCGATGGTGATAAGATCGGGGCGCATGCCGTAGTGATCCGAGCCAAACATCGAGCCGAGACGACCGAACCCTGTGACCACCTCATCTGCGACCAGAAGAATGTCATGGCGATCAAGCACCTCCTGGATAGCGGCCCAATACCCGGCGGGGGGTGGAACGATGCCACCAGTGCCCAGAACCGGCTCGCCGATGAAGGCGGCGATGGTATCAGCGCCTTCGCGTTCGATCAGGGCTTCCAACTCGCCGACAAGATGGGCGGTGAAGGCTTCTTCGGACATGTCCTGATCGGGGCGGCGGTAATAATAGGGCGCCTCGGTGTGGACGACCTGTGCCAGCGGCAGATCGAATTTCTTGTGAAACAGCTCAAGTCCGGTGAGCGAGCCGGTCATCAGGCCCGAGCCGTGATAGCCACGCCAACGGCTGATGATCTTCTTCTTTTCGGGGCGACCAAGGATGTTGTTGTAATACCAGATCAGCTTGATGTTGGTCTCGTTCGCGTCCGAGCCGGATTGCCCGAAATAGACCTTGCTCATGCCCTTGGGCGCGCGATCAAGGATCATCTTGGAGAGGGTGATTGACGCTTCGGTGCCATGGCCGACGTAAGCGTGGTAATAGGCCAACTCATGCGCCTGCGCGGCGATGGCTTCGGCGATTTCGCTGCGCCCATAACCGACATTGACGCAATAGAGCCCGGCGAAGGCATCGAGCGAGCGGTTGCCTTCGCGGTCTGTGATGTGACAGCCTTGGGCCGTCTTGATGACGCGGGTGGGGGTGTCGCCGCGCGCATGTTGCGCAAGATGGGTCGAGGGGTGAAAGAAATTCTCGCGGTCCCATTGTTCCAGCATATCGTTTTTCAGCATCGTCTTTCCTTTCGTCTGGCGTGTTTCCCCGCCAATTTTTCAATCCGTATTTTCAATTTGTGCGTCAGGCCCAATCACGACAGACGTATTTGACCTCGGTGAAAGCCTCAAGTCCCAGCCGCGACCCTTCGCGCCCGAGGCCTGACTGTTTCATGCCGCCAAAGGGGATCGGGGCGCCGGTTACTTTGGTGCGATTTACCGCGACCATGCCGAAACGCAACGCGCGGCTGGCGCGATAGATGCGGCGTGGATCCTGGGTGTGCAGGTAGGCGACCAGCCCGTATTCGGTGTCGTTGGCGCGCATGATCGCCTCGTCTTCGGTGTCAAAAGCGGCGATGGCGGCGACGGGGCCGAAGGTTTCCTCGTGCATGATCCTGGCGTCGGACGGCACGTCGGCGAGCACCGTTGGTTGAAAGAACAGCGGCCCGGCGGGGTCGCGTTTTCCACCGCAAAGCAGTTTTGCGCCACGTGCCAGCGCGTCGGCGACGTGTTCTTCCTGTTTGGCCACGGCACGTTCGTTCATCAGCGGGCCGATATCGGGGTCGGTGTTGCCGGGGCCGATGGTGAGGGCTTTTGTCGCCTCGGCAAAGCGGGTGCAGAAGGAGTCGTATACATCGCGGGCCACAAGGAAGCGGTTGGCACCAAGGCAATCCTGCCCGGAGGTGGCAAATTTGGCCTTGATCGCCTCGTCCACGGCGCGGCCGAGATCAGCATCCGCGAACACCAGAAAGGGTGCGTGGCCGCCGAGTTCGAGTATCAGCCGCTTGATCGTATCGGCGCTCTGGGAATAGAGCAGGCGGCCGATTTCGGTGGAGCCGGTGAAGGACACCGCGCGCACGCGGGAATCTTCCATCCATGCGCCGACCACTTCGGGCGCATTGCCGGTCACCACGTTGAACACACCCGCCGGCAGCCCGGCGCGCTCGGCCAATTCGGCCAGGGCCAGCGCGGAGAAAGGGGTTTCGGATGAGGGATGTGCGACCACGGTGCAGCCTGCGGCCAGAGCGGCGCCTGCCTTGCGCGTCAACATGGCGGAGGGGAAATTCCATGGCGTGATCAGGGCGGCGACGCCGACGGGTTCGCGCCAAAGCTCGACCTCGGCATCGGGCAGATGCGAGGTAATGCCTTCGATGTTCGGGCGGCGGGCCTCTTCGGCGTAATACTCAAGGAAGGCGGCGCCGTAATCGATTTCGCCGCGCGATTCCGAGATCGGCTTGCCCTGTTCGGCGGTCATGATGCGGGCCAGATCCTCGCGGTGCTCGATCATCAGGTCGAACCAACGGCGCAGCAAGCTGGAGCGTTCCTGCGGCAGCAGGGCGGCCCATTTGCTCCACGCCGCGTGGGCAGCATCGACGGCGCGGCGGCTGTCATCGCCATTCAGGCGGGCAATTTCGCTCAGAGTGGCGCCTGTTGCCGGATCGGTGACCGTGAGGGTGGCGTTTTCGTGCCCGGATACCCAGCACCCGTCGACATAGGCAAAGCTGCGCGCGAGTTCGGGGTGTTCAAGAACGGGCAGGCCGGTGGCGGGGGGCGGGATCAATTTGCTCATTTGTGACGTGTCCTGTGTGGTCTGATCGCTGGATTTACCGGCAGGGTAGCGATGCGGCGGCGCAGGAACGGCGGAATCTGTGGGAAATGTTGGGTCGTTTTGCGCTGTTGCGGCCCGTTTGGTGGCAAGATCTGCGGTCTTAGTCGCCAGTGGCCGGGTGCAGCAGCGCAAAGGGGGGAGGTGTGGACTTGACCGGCTTGGTCACGACATAGGTGAAGTAGCGCGCCAAGCCGACCCGTTCGCCCAGCAATACATCGATAAGTCGCTGATAGCTGTCGATGTCGCGGGTGATCACCTGAAGCAGGTAGTCATAGCCGCCACCCAAGGCCCAGCAGCCGGTGATCTCGTCATGCCTCTCGATTGCGGCCTCGAAGACCTGAAAGGCGGCGGCCTGATGGCTGGCGAGTTCAGCCAGCACGAACACCGTGACGTGCGGCGCGAGACGGCGCAACGCGACCTCGGTGCGGTAGCCGGAGATGACGCCGCCGTCTTCCAGCCGCGCCAGACGTTCGCCGCAGGCGCTGGTCCCCAGATTGACGCGTTCGGCCAAAGCGGTTTTGGAGAGCCGCCCTTCGGTGGACAGCACCTGAAGGATTGCGATGTCGCGTTTATCGAGTTTCAGAAAGCTCATGGCGCAGTGATGCGCGGGGCGCGTGGGCTTGTCAATTGTCTTGATTTTGGACAGGGTGCAAACCATGACAAATTGGCCGCCAAAACCCGACACCTTGAAACGCCCTGCGTATCGTTCGCTGATTCAGGCGATAGAGACGGCGATTCTCAATGGACACCTGAAGCCGGGGGACCGCTTGCCGACACAGCGCCAGCTTGCCTTTGATCTCGATCTCAGTGTGCAGACCGTCAGCCGTGCTTATGACAAGTTGAGCGAGGCCGGCAAGATCGTGGGTGAGGTCGGGCGCGGTACCTTTGTGCGGGCGTCCCATGAGGATATGAGGATGCCGTTTGTCACCCGCAAGACGGCACGCACGCTTCTGGACATGTCGATCCTCAAGCCGGTGATCGACCATGCCCATGAAGAAGCGCTGCAAGGGGTGTTACGCACGATGGCGCGGTCGGTGCCACGCTCGGTGCTAGAGGCATTTCGGCCCAATCACGGTTTTGGAGCCGAGCAGGAACCGCTGAAACGATGGCTTGCGCTGTGCGGGCTGGATCTGGATGAGATTGTCGTCATACCGACTAACGGCAGCACCAGCGCGATGACGGTGGCGATGATGACGGCGGCGCAGCCTGGCGATCTGATCGTGAGCGAAGAGATCGGTCATCACACCCTGCGCCCCTTGGCACGCTTTCTGGGGTTGCGGTTGCAGGGGGTGCGTGTCGATGAAGGGGGAATGTGCCCGCAGGCGTTAGAAGATATCTGTCGCTCGCAAAGCGTGCGCGCCCTTTATATCATGCCAAGCGGAGAGAATCCTCTCGCGTTTACCATGACGGAGACGCGGCGCGAGGAAATCGCCGATGTTGCCCGCAGATATGATCTTCAAATCATTGAAAATCACGCCTGGGGGCCGCTTCAGGATGCCCCGCCGCGCCCCATGGCAGCGCTTGCGCCGGAGCGAACCCTGTTCTTTACCAGCCTGACAAAATGCCTGATGCCTGGGTTGCGGGTGGGGTATCTGGTGGTGCCGGATCACCTGGGTTCGGCGGCGGCGAACCGGCATCTTGTGACCAGTTGGATGGCGACCAGCCTGATGACGGAAATTGCCGATCGTTGGCTGGCGGATGGGACTGCGGAAAAGCTGCTGCTGCGTCAGCGGTTGGCGTTGGGGGACCGACAGGATTTTGCGATGCGGGTGCTCGACGGGTTGGACTATCGCACCAGCCCGAACGGATTGCATGTCTGGATCAGAAGTCGGGATGCGCAAGAGGAGCGCGCGCTGGTCGAGGCGGCGCGGCGTGAAGGTGTTGCCGTGGCGCCCGGAGGGAGCTTTTCGATTGGTCCGCACTATCTGCATACCGGTTTCAGGGTCGCGCTTGGCGGGCAATCATTCCCGGATTTCGCCCGAGGATTGCGCATTGTCGAGCGGGTGACTCGCGAAATACAGGGTTAGGCCGCGGCCGGGCCGTGTCGAAAGGTCTGAATAGGCGCGGTGTAATTGTCATGGTTCAATAATCACATTGACATGATTGCTCTGCCTTTCAATGATCCCTCAATCAGGACAATCCAAGTGCTGTGGCTTCTGGCCGTGTGCCTTGGGCAAAAGTGAATGAAAGAAAGGGAGAATGATGGCTGTTTACAAAAACGTTCTGGCAGGGAGCCTCCTTGCTGCTGCGACCACGCTCGCGGGCGTGAACAGCGTGCAGGCCGACACCTGGCGCTATGCCTTTGAAGAGGCGATGGACGAGGTGCAGGGCAAGTTCGCCCAGAAGTTCAAGGCGGAGGTCGAGGCCAATTCCGACCACGAGATCCAGTTGTTTCCCTATGGCACGCTTGGCGAATCTGCCGATATCATGGAGCAGACCCAGGCCGGGATCTTGCAGTTCGTGGACCAGTCTCCGGGCTTTACCGGCGCGCTGATTCCCGAAGCACAGGTCTTTTTCGTGCCCTACCTTCTGCCGCAGGATGACGAGGAGCTTTTTGAGTTCTTCCGCAGCTCGAAGGCAATCACCGAGATGTTTCCCGAGCTTTATGCCAAGCAGGGTCTGGAACTTTTGACCATGTTCCCGGAGGGCGATGTAGCGATCACCACGCGCGAACCGGTGAGATCGCCAGAAGACTTCAACGAGGTCAAGATGCGCGTGATGACCAACCCGTTGCTGGTCGAAAGCTACAAGGCGTTTGGCGCGACGCCGACGCCGCTGCCTTGGGGTGAGGTGTATGGCGCGCTCCAGACAGGGATCATTCAGGGTCAGGAAAATCCAACCTTCTATATCCTGTCCAACAAGCTTTATGAGGTCAGCGATCACATGACCTATATCGGTCACAACAACTTCACGACCGCTGTGATGGCCAATCAGGACTTCTATGCGGGTCTGTCTGACGAGGACAAGAAGGTGGTCGGTGATGCGATCAATGTCGCCTTTGAATACATCCTCGAATACCAGAATGGTCAGACCGAGGAAGCGATTGCGGGTATCATGGAAGCCAAGCCTGACTATACCATCACCACGCTGAGCGAAGAAGAACGCCAGCCGTTCAAGGATGCCGCCGCGCAGGTCGAAGCGACATTCATCGAGATGACGGGTGATAGCGGCAAGGCGTTGCTGGATCAATTCAAGGCCGATCTCGACGCGGTCAAGAAATAACAACATTTCAAAGGCCCCCCGGCGCGGATTTGTCGGGGGGCTTTTCGCTTTCGTTCAATATCAATTTTGACGGGATCATGCCGGTGACAGACGAAAAACACGGCTCGCAATTACAATCGCAGACAGACACCACCGGCACGGATGACGCGCCTCTGGAGGTTTATGAATCCAGTCTGCCGGGGTTTCTGGGAACAATCGACACCTGGGTTGGCAAGATTGAATCGCTGATGCTGGCAGTGGGCGTCTTGTTGATGGCGGCCAATACCAGCGCCAATGTCATCGGGCGGTTCGTGTTTCAGAGTTCGATCTTTTTCTCGGAGGAGCTGAACCGGATTCTGATCATCATGATCACTTTTGCCGGGATTTCCTATGCTGCGCGCCATGGGCGACATATCCGCATGTCGGCGATTTTTGACGCGCTTCCCAGCAGTCTGCGCAAGCCGCTGATGATCGTGATTTCGCTGGTCACGGCGGTCTTTATGCTGGGGCTGGCGTGGTATTCGCTGCAATACATCCTGACACAGGCGGGGCGGGGGCGGGTTCTGCCTTCGCTGCAAATTCCGGTCTGGATCACATTGGTCTGGGTGCCGGTCGGCTTTTTCATGACCGGGCTGCAATACCTTCTGACTGCCATCAAGAACATGATCGAAAAGGATATCTATCTCTCGACCAATGTTCTGGAAGGCTATGACGACAATGAGATGGAGGTCTGAACCATGGCCATCACAATCTTTTCCCTGATGATCGTTTTGCTGCTTCTGGGTTTTCCGATGATGATTCCGCTGATTGCGGGGGCGTTTGTCGGGTTCTATTCGCTGTTTGGCGGGTTTGGGCAGCTTGAAACCATGGTGCAGCAGATGATGGCGGGCATTCGCCCCGCGTCTTTGATTGCGGTGCCGATGTTCATCTTTGCCGCCGATATCATGACGCGCGGGCAATCGGCGGGGCGCTTGATTGACATGGTCATGGCTTTCATGGGCCACATCAAGGGCGGGCTGGCGATTTCGACGGCTTCGGCCTGCACCATGTTCGGCGCGGTTTCGGGCTCGACCCAGGCGACTGTTGTGGCGATCGGCTCGCCGCTCAGGCCACGGATGCTGAAGGCGGGGTATAAGGACAGTTTCGTGCTCGCGCTGATCGTTAACTCTTCGGACATCGCCTTTTTGATCCCGCCCTCGATTGGCATGATCATCTATGGTGTTGTCTCCAACACCTCGATTGCCGAACTGTTCATCGCCGGGATCGGGCCGGGCTTGCTCATCCTGCTGCTGTTTTCGATCTATTCGGTAATTTACGCGATCCGCAACGACGTGCCCACCGAGGAAAAGGCGACATGGGGCGCGCGGGCGCGTGCGGTGCAACAGGCGCTCTGGCCCTTGGGGTTTCCGGCGATCATCATCGGGGGCATCTATGGCGGTATCTTTTCTCCGACCGAGGCGGCGGCGGCCTGTGTGCTTTATGCGATTTTTCTGGAGCTGATTGTGTTCCGTTCGCTTGATCTGCGCGGGCTTTATGACACGGCGAAATCGACCGGGTTGATCACGGCGGTGGTGTTCATTCTGGTTGCTGCCGGGGCTGCGTTTTCCTGGGTGATCTCGTTTGCGCAGATTCCGCAGGCCATTCTGGGCGGGATCGGGATTGACCAGATGGGGCCGATTGGCGTGCTGTTCGTCATCTCCATCGCGTTCTTCATTGGCTGCATGTTTGTTGATCCGATCGTGGTCATTCTGGTCTTTGTCCCGATCTTTGCCCCGGTGGTGAAGGCGGTTGGGCTTGATCCGGTGCTGGTGGGCACGGTGATCACGCTTCAGGTTGCCATTGGTTCGGCTACACCGCCGTTCGGCTGTGACATCTTCACCGCCATTGCGGTGTTCAAACGGCCCTACATCGAGGTCATTCGCGGCACGCCGCCCTTCATCATCATGCTGCTCAGCGTGTCTGTTGCGTTGATCTTCTTTCCGCAGATTGCCTTGTTCCTGCGCGATCTCGCCTTTGCCAAATGACCCCCAGGGAGGAGCCCCGCATGTTTACCCATATTCTTGCGCCTTATGACGGGTCGAAAAATGCCGATCGCGCATTGGACAAGGCCGCGCAAATGGCCAAGCTGACGGGTGCAAAAGTCAGTTTGCTGACCGTCTATCGTCACCATTCGATGCTGGAGGCGTCGCTGTCGATGGTGCGCGTCAGTGATCCGGGGAGGATTGATGATGCGATGCGCGAACATGCCAGCGGCATTGCCGAACATGGCAAAACGTTGCTGCGCGAGGCGGGCGTTGAGAGCGTGCGTGCGTTTGTGCGCTCGGGTCGCCCGGCGCGGGCGATCCATGAATTTGCGGGCAAGCATGAGGTTGATCTGATCATTCTGGGAAGCCGGGGGCTTGGATCGTCCGGTGACGGCTATCTTCTGGGCAGCGTGTCGCACAAGGTTACGGGGCTGTCGAAATGCCCCGTTCTTGTTGTCTGACGGGCGAGAGGTGGATGTGACGACATCCGCGCAAACCGAAATTTTTGCTAGCCGTTTGCGCCCAGCCGATGAGGGACCGGTGCGGTTGGGAGCGATTCTGCTCTCGACCGATCTGGTGTTTGAAGGGGATGCGGCACGACTGATTGACGCGGATCGCGCCGTTTTGCATGTGGCGCGGATCGGGTTTGAAAATCCGACGACGCCCGAAAGACTCTGTGCGATGGCGCCGGATCTGGCGCGCACTGCCGGGTTGCTCGTGCCGGGGGCCGAGCTTTCGGTGGTGGCGTTTGCCTGCACCTCTGCCTCGGTCACGATCGGCAACAGGGCGGTGGCCGAAGCTATTCAGAGCAGCCTGCCGGGGGTTCGCGTGATCACGCCGTCATTTGCCGCGCTGGCCGGGCTCGGCGCCCTTGGTGCGCGGCGGGTTGCGTTGTTGACCCCATATCTTGAGGAAACGACCGAGCCGATGGCGCGCTATCTTTGTGCGCAGGGGCTGGATGTCGTGCGAAGTGCGTGTTTTGCACTTGAGGATGATCGCGATATGGCGCGTATTGATGACACGAGCATGATCGAGGCAGCCTGTGCTTTGGATGGTCCCGAGGTCGAGGCGCTGTTTTTGTCGTGCACTGCGATGCGTGGTGTGGATGTGATTGACCGGATAGAAGCCCGGCTGGGCAAACCTGTGGTGACGTCCAATCAGGCACTATGCTGGGCGCTTGGACGGATGGCGGGGCTGAAGGGATGCCCGGTTGGTTTCGGGCGGTTGTTGGGGTGCGACATGCCGGCAGAGTTTGCTGGTGGGATAAAGGTGTGAGGGGCGGCGCCAAACCTCTGTTTGGTGTGGAACCGGGATAACGGCAAGGGGCAGGGAATGACGACTTTTCAGGCAAATTTCACCAGCGGCGAATATGGGCGGCGGATCGAAAAAACTCGCAAGGCGATGACTGCCAAGGGGTTGGAAGCGATCGTGGTGTCTGATCCTTCCAATATATCGTGGCTTTCGGGGTATGACGGTTGGTCATTCTATACCTATCAGGCGGTTATTCTCAGGCATGAAGGAGATCCCATTTGGTGGGGGCGCGGTATGGATGCGCTTGGCGCGCGGCGCACCGTGTTCATGGAGGATGATGACTGTATCCGCGGCTATGACGACATCTATGTGCAAAATCCCGACAAGCACCCGATGGAGGATCTGGCGGGATTGCTTGGGGAGTTGGGATTGGAAAAGGCGCGGATCGGCGTCGAGATGGACAACTACTATTACGCGGCTGCGGCCCATGCGACCCTTGTGCGCAAATTGCCCGAGGCGCGATTGAGTGATGCGACCGGGTTGGTCAATTGGCAGCGCGCGGTCAAATCCGAACGCGAGATCGAATATATGCAGCGTGCGGCGCGGATCGTGGAGGTGATGCACGAGCAAATTCTTGAAGTGGCCGAACCGGGGATGCGCAAGAATGATCTGGTGGCCGAGATTTATGCCACCGGTATTCGCGGCGCAGACGGGTTTTGGGGGGATTATCCCGCCATCGTTCCCATGGCGCCCTCAGGATTGGATGCGACCGCGCCGCATCTGACATGGGACGACCGACCGATGGAAACCGGCGAGGCGACGTTTTTTGAGATTGCGGGGGCGCATCGGCGCTATCAATGCCCGCAATCGCGCACGCTGTTTCTGGGGGAGGTGCCGCAGAAATACCGCGACGCGGAGACGGCGGTGCTTGATGCCATCGAGGCGGGGCTGGAACAGGCCAAACCGGGCAACCGGGCCGAGGATATCGCCAATGCCTTCAATTCCACGCTGAACAAGGCGGGGTTCGAGAAGGACAGCCGGTGTGGCTATGCCATCGGGATCAGCTATCCGCCCGACTGGGGTGAGCGCACGATTTCGTTCCGGCGCGGCGATCAGACCGTTCTGGAGCCGGATATGACGTTTCATTTCATGCCTGCGCTCTGGCTGGATGACGGTGGGTTGGAGATTACCGAACCGATCCGGATCACGGAGACAGGGTATGAGTGTTTCTGCACCACGCCTCGCGAACTGTTTGTTAAAGCATGAGGCATGAGCGATGGCCAAGGACGCAGGTCAGCGCGCCGCCTTTGATGCGGTCTCTTCAGCGCTCGTCAGCAGATTGAGGAACTCGGTTTCTCCAAGGATCTGAATCGGATGACCCTGCGCGCGCATGTCTTCGGCCTTGCGGTGCTTGCTGCTTTTGCTGTGGCCAGCCAGAACCGATAGATCCTGATCGCCGACGACAAGATGCGTTGTCTTGCTCGTGACACCCGCTCTGACGTTCATTCCGACACCCGCGGCGAGGTCTGCGGCCTGATCCCGTGGGATGCTGAGGTTGCCGGTGAATACCGCGATGCACCCGGCCAGAGGGCCGTCGGCGGCCGCAGTGCGCGTTACGGCTTTGGGAAATCGTTTTTTGGCGGGTTTGCGTGACGGCACGATCAGGTCATTGAACGGCAGCGCAAGACGGGTTTCGGCGTGCAGGACAACCAAGGCCGCAGCGCGGGCATCTTCGCCAGCGTCGTGATGATGAAACGCGAGATTCAGGGTCTTCTTGAGGTTGGCAAGGCCATGCCCGCCATTGCCCTTCAGCTCGGGCCAGGCGCGTCTGGCGATTGCAACGCTGTCGCTCCAGCGCAGCGGTGGAATCTCGATGCCACAAGCGCCGCAGGCCGCGTTGATTGCCTGTTTGTCGAAATTGCTGTGCTGGATGATGTGATGGCGTGACAAGAGCGGCAAGAGCATTGCGAACGCATCGGGAAAGAATGGCGCGTCTGTCACATGATCCGGGCCGATCCCATGCAGTCGGATGTTGAACGCATTGAACCGGGTGTCGGGATTGACCAACGTTGAGAAGGTTTGAATGCGGTTGTCAGGCTGAACACAGGCGATACCGATCTGACAGATGCTGGCGCTATCGCTACAGGCGGTTTCGACATCGAGGGCGATGAAGCGAAAATCACCTTCGGGCACCTCTTTGGCGTGGCGAAGGGCAGGGCGGAATGCTGGTGTAGGGTTTCGGATGATCGGGCTCTCTATGTTTCACAGGGCATGTCGGGTTTCAGGATATCATGTGCCGACGCGTTTAGAATACCCAGACAAGACGAGCCATGCCAACAGCGTTTCTCGTCTTGGCAAGGTTGCATCCAGTGTTAAAGCTTGCGGTAACTCGCCGGGGTGACGTTTGTCCACCGTTTGAAAGCGCGGTGAAAGTTCGCGGCAGAAGCAAACCCGAGATCCTGCGAGATGGCCTCGATACTCTTTGATCCGACCGACAGATGGCGGATTGCGATGTCGCGCCGCAGACCATCCTTGATTGCCTGAAACGATGTTCCGTCGCTTTCGAGCCGTCTGATCAATGTGCGCGGTGTGAGGTTCAGCGCGGCCGCTGCGTCACCCAGACGGCAGCCCAGACGATCCGAAAGCAAAAGCAGTTCGTGGACACGAAGCGACAAGGCGTGATCGCGGTAGGTGGTGAAGATCCAGTCGCGCGGGGCGCGTTGTAGGAATTCCTGCATTTCCGCTTCGCTGCGCAATACCGGCAAATCGCCGAGGTGACCGGAAAACTCGATCGCCGAGTTCGGTTGGGCGAAACGGACGGGAGCGGGAAAAAGGATGGCGTAGTCTTCGGCGAAGTCGGGGCGCTCGAACACAAAGCTGACCTGTCGCAGGGGGAGTTCGCGCCCTGTCAGCCACGACGCGACGCCATGCGCCAGCTTGAGCAGCAGCATGTGGCCAAATCGCTGTGCGTCATGGGGACCGCGCGGTATCAGCACAACGCGCAGCGCGTTCTGCTCGGTCTGCAATTCGAGTTCGAAATCGTCAAGCAGCAGGTTCCAGAAAGATGTGAAGCGAAACAGCGCCGCAGAAAGCGAGGATGCGCCGCGCACATAGGTGCAAAGATGCTTGAGCGCGCCGGTGCGGATTGGCCGGCTCCAAAGCCCCATCATTTCGTCGCCTGTTTCCACAGCGACCAGTTGATAGAGGCGAACGATCTGATCGTGGGTGACGCGGGCACGGGGCTGTGCCGCGTTGTTCAATCCGGTCTGATCAAGGAATTCCGCAAGCTCTTGTTGTGTGCAATGCCTGCGCAGGGCAGAGAGCCAATCTTCCAGAAAGGCGCGGGAAACGGTGGGGAGAGTTTGTGAGCTTCGTTCACCATCCATACCAGGCATCAGGCCGCACCTTTTGTCACTTTCTGCAAGTTCTGAGTCTGTTATAGAGATAGACCGGCGCCAAGGGAGCGTTTAAATGGCAGTAACAGGAAACTTATTGGGGAGTCTGATCATTGACCTATGAAGCACCCGTTAAAGATATGCTCTTCAACAT
The DNA here is from genome assembly GCA_021555075.1 of Rhodobacteraceae bacterium LMO-JJ12. Lineage (NCBI taxonomy): Bacteria > Pseudomonadati > Pseudomonadota > Alphaproteobacteria > Rhodobacterales > Paracoccaceae > Rhodobacteraceae bacterium LMO-JJ12. The sequence goes on along the minus strand of JAKGBX010000001.1, from coordinate 2,163,198 downwards.
CGAACATATTTCGGGTTGGCCCGAGATTGCTGCACTGGCGCAGTATGAAGCGTTGGATCTGGATGACGCATCTGCCGTGCTTGAGGAAATGGGCCGGTTTTGTGCCGAAGAGATTGCGCCGCTGAACCGGGTGGGCGATATTGCCGGGTCGCGGTTTGAGAACGGGCGCGTGATTCTGCCCGACGGTTTCGCCGAGGCCTATGCGCTGTTTGCCGAAATGGGCTGGCAGAGTTTGCAACATCCGGCCGAATATGGCGGTCAGGGATTGCCGCGTTGTGTCGGGGCCGCGAGCACCGAGATGCTGAACGCAGCCAATCTCAGCTTTGCGCTGTGCCCGCTGTTGACGGATGGTGCGATCGAAGCGCTTCTGACGGCTGGGTCGGATGACATCAAGGCAACCTATCTGGAAAACCTGGTTTCGGGCAAATGGACCGGGACAATGAACCTGACCGAACCCCAAGCCGGGAGCGACCTGAGCCTGGTGCGTAGCCGCGCCGAACCGCAAGAGGATGGCAGCTATCGTATCACCGGCACCAAGATTTTCATCACCTACGGCGAACATGACATGAGCGAGAACATCGTTCATCTGGTGTTGGCGCGCACGCCGGATGCACCGGCGGGGGTGAAGGGGATCAGCCTTTTCCTTGTTCCGAAGTTTTTCGTGAAAGACGACGGAACGCTTGGCGAGCGCAACACGGTGCGGTGTCAGAGCATCGAACATAAGCTGGGGATCAAGGCCAGCCCGACGGCAGTTTTGGAATTTGAAGGGGCCAGCGGAATTTTGATTGGCGAGGAGAATTCCGGGCTGAGCTATATGTTCGAGATGATGAATTCGGCGCGCTACGCCGTTGGTCTTCAGGGGATTGCAGTTGGCGAACGCGCCTATCAGCAGGCTCTCTCGATGGCGAAAGAACGTGTTCAGAGTGCCCCCGTCGATGGGTCGTCACGCGAGGCGGTTGCCATCATCCACCATCCCGACGTGCGGCGCATGTTGATGCGGATGCGCGCCCTGACCGAGGGGGCGCGGGCGATGGCGGCCTATACCGCCGGGTGGCAGGATATCGCGCGCCATGCCCCGACATCGCAAGAGCGGGCAGAGGCGGCGAAGCTGTCGGAATTTCTGACGCCTCTGGTCAAGGGGTTTTCAACCGAGAACGGCGTCGAGGTTGCCTCGCTTGGGGTTCAGGTTCATGGCGGAATGGGGTTCATTGAGGAAACCGGAGCCGCGCAGCACTATCGCGATGCCAGGATCCTGCCGATCTATGAGGGAACCACGGCCATACAGGCCAACGATCTGGTGGGTCGCAAGACATTGCGAGATGGTGGGGCAGCGGCGCGTCGCTTTGCGGAATTGATTGAGCAGACGGAAACTGCATTGGCAGAGGGCTCTGACGCGGCAAAGGCTGTTGGAAAACGGCTTGGCGATGCGCGCGCGGCCTTTTTGGCAGTCGTTGAGCACCTTCTCAGCATCGGAAAATCGGAACCCAATGCGGCGTTTGGGGCGGGTGTACCTTACCTGATGCTTGCGGGAAATCTTGTGTCGGGTTGGCAATTGGCGCGCGCGCTTCTTGCGGCGGAAGTTGCGATGGAGCGTGGCAACGATGCAGAGTTCATGACGGCAAAGATCGCCACAGCGCGGTTTTATGCCGACCATATCCTGCCCGAGACCGAGATCCAGCGTCTGCGCATTCTGGAAGGTGGCGAGAGCCTGTTGTCAGCGGTGTTGTGAATACAAGCCGCTACCAAACCCGTCACCGGAGCGTGCCTATTTGCGACAAGCAGGGCGCTGTTTCGCCAAGACTCACCAAGATGCTCTGATCATGAGCAAATTTTTTCCTGAAGGACGAGACCATGACCATCGAGATTGATATTTCGCGCTACAAGAACCTTGCGCTTGAAGCATATGAAGACGGGGTCTGGGTTGTTACCCTGAACCGGCCGACGAAACGCAACGCGCTTGATATCGACACGATTGAGGAACTGGTCGAGTTCTTCTCGGCCGCGCCACGCGCCGGGGTCAGAGCGGTGGTTCTGGCCGGAGCGGGGGATCACTTCTGCGCCGGATTGGACCTTATCGAGCATCACGACGCAGACCGCAGCCCTGCTGATTTCATGCATGTCTGTCTGCGTTGGCATGAAGCGTTCAACAAGATGGAATATGGTGGCGTTCCCATTATCGCAGCGCTGCAAGGCGCGGTTGTGGGCGGTGGTTTGGAGCTGGCAAGCTCGGCCCATATCCGGGTGATGGATCAAACCGCCTATTTCGCGTTGCCAGAGGGGCAGCGCGGGTTGTTTACCGGCGGGGGCGCAACGATCCGGGTCAGCGACCTGGTGGGTAAATCCCGTATGATTGACATGATCCTGACGGGGCGGGTCTATCAGGGGCAAGAGGCCGTGGACCTTGGACTTGCACAATATATCGTTGAGGGGTCGAGCTTTGATGCGGCGCTGGAACTGGCGCGCAAGACGGCAGAAAACCTGCCGCTTTCGAACTTCGCGATCTGTTCAGCAGTAAGCCATATGCAGAACATGTCGGCGATGGATGCGGCCTATGCCGAGGCGGTTGTCGCGGGTGTGGTGAATACCCAGCCCGATGCGCGCGCCCGGCTGGCTGCCTTTGCCGACAAGAGCGCCGCGCGGGTTCGGCGCAATAGCTGAACCCAAGGTTTGGGCAGTCTGACCATTTCGGAAAGGCTGCCCAATCCAAACGGTGTCGAAGGGTGTGCGCAATGGGGCTTGTGCGAGCAAGATTGCCGCGCTCGGAGCCTGCCCCCATGGACAGCCGGAAGGCTTGGGGATAAACCGCTTCTCAACCTGTATTTCCATGCCGCGAGAGGCCCTGAGACATGCCCAGTCTGAACGACATCCGGTCGACCTTCCTTAACTATTTCGCGAAAAACGATCATGAGGTGGTGGCAAGTTCGCCGCTGGTGCCGCGCAATGATCCGACCCTGATGTTCGTCAACTCGGGCATGGTGCAGTTCAAGAACCTGTTCACCGGGGTTGAGACGCGCGACTATAAACGTGCGACATCTGCACAGAAATGTGTGCGCGCGGGCGGCAAGCACAATGACCTCGACAATGTTGGGTATACCGCGCGGCATCATACTTTCTTTGAAATGCTGGGAAATTTCAGCTTTGGCGATTATTTCAAGGCCGATGCAATTCCGTTTGCATGGGAGTTGATCACCAAGGAATTGGATATTCCGGCCGAGAAGCTTTTGGTCACGGTCTATCATACCGATGATGAGGCGGCTGATATCTGGAAGAAGGTTGCTGGCCTGCCGGATGAGCGGATCATTCGCATTCCGACCAACGATAATTTCTGGATGATGGGGCCGACCGGGCCTTGTGGGCCTTGCACCGAAATCTTCTTTGATCACGGCGATCATATCTGGGGCGGTCCTCCGGGGTCACCTGAGGAGGATGGCGACCGGTTTGTCGAAATCTGGAACCTTGTCTTCATGCAGAACGAGCAGTTTGAGGACGGCTCGATGAAGGCGCTGGATATGCAATCGATCGATACCGGTATGGGGATCGAACGGGTTGCGGCGCTGCTTCAGGGGACCAATGACAACTATGCCACCGACCTGATGCGCGCATTGATCGAGGCATCGGCGGACAAGACATCGACCGATCCCGACGGGCCGGGAAAGACGCACCATCGGGTGATTGCGGATCATCTGCGTTCGACCAGCTTTCTGATTGCGGATGGGGTAATGCCCAGCAATGACGGGCGCGGATATGTTTTGCGCCGGATCATGCGCCGGGCGATGCGGCACGCACATCTTCTGGGGTCGAAAGACCCGGTGATGCACAAGCTGGTGCCCGCATTGATTGGCCAGATGGGTGCGGCATACCCTGAGTTGGGACGCGCGCAGGCGCTGATCGAGGAGACGCTTGAGCTGGAGGAAACCCGCTTCAAGACGACGCTGGATCGCGGGCTGAAGTTGCTTGATGAGGAGTTGGCTGGGTTGCCGGAGGGTGCAGCACTTCCCGGGGAAGCAGCGTTCAAGCTTTATGATACTTATGGTTTCCCGCTTGATCTGACGCAGGATGCGCTGCGCGAGAAAGACCGTGCGGTTGATACCGAGGGCTTTGATGCGGCGATGGCCGAACAGAAGGCCAAGGCGCGTGCCGCATGGTCCGGTTCGGGCGAGGCGGCGGATGCGACCTATTGGTTTGATGTGGCCGATGCGCATGGGGCGACTGATTTCCTTGGCTATGACACCGAAGTAGCCGAAGGGCAGATTCTCGCTTTGGTCAAGGATGGTGCGCCGGTTGAGCAGTTGGCCAAGGGCGAAGAAGGCTGGGCGGTTTTGAACCAGACTCCGTTTTACGGCGAAAGCGGTGGGCAGGTGGCCGATCATGGCTATGTTCGCCGACTCGACGATATGGATGATGTGAGCCATGTCACCGATGTGCAGAAGTTTGCCGATGGCAAGGTGATCGCGCATAAGCTGACACCCGAACAGGGCACGCTTTCGGTTGGCGATACCGTGTCGCTTGAGGTGGATCACAAACGTCGCTCGAAGGTGCGCGCCAACCATTCGGCGACGCATCTTCTGCACGAGGCGTTGCGCGTTCATCTGGGCGAGCATGTGGCACAGCGCGGCTCGCTCAATGCCGAGGATCGGCTGCGGTTCGATTTCAGCCACGCCAAGGGGCTCACCCCTGAAGAGTTGCGCGTGGTGGGGGAAGAAGTGAACGCCTTCATCCGGCAAAACAGCCCGGTGAGCACGCGGATCATGACACCGGACGACGCGCGCGCAATTGGGGCGCAGGCGCTCTTTGGCGAGAAATACGGAGACGAGGTGCGCGTGGTGTCGATGGGGCAGGCGAGTACCGGCAAAGGGGCGAATGGCGAGACCTATTCGCTCGAACTTTGCGGCGGCACCCATGTGAAACAGACCGGTGATATCGGGCTCTGCGTTATTTTGGGGGACAGTGCATCGAGTGCCGGGGTTCGCCGGATTGAGGCGTTGACCGGGGCGGCGGCGTTTGAATATCTTGAGCGGCAGGCCGGTTTGGTGGCCGATCTGGCAGGGGCGCTGAAAGCGCCGACAGGAGAGTTGTCGGAACGGGTGAAAGCCCTTCTGGATGAACGCAAGGCACTTCAGAACGAGGTAGCGCAGCTGCGCCGCGAGTTGGCCATGTCGGGCGGCACGGGGCAGGGCGGTGGCGTTGAGGCGCAAGACGTGAACGGCGTGCCCTTTCTGGCGCAGGTGCTTTCGGGTGTTTCGGGCAAAGACCTTCCGGCGCTGATTGATGAGCACAAGTCGCGTATTGGTTCTGGTGCGGTCCTGCTGATTGCGGATGCCGGCGGCAAGGCGGCTGTGGCGGCGGGCGTGACCGACGATTTGACAGGCAAGCTCTCTGCCGTCGATCTGGTGCGCGCGGCGGTGGGCGAACTTGGCGGCAAGGGCGGCGGCGGACGGGCCGACATGGCTCAGGGCGGCGGCAAGGATGCGTCCAATGCGGATGCAGCAATCAAGGCGGCGCAAGCCGTGATAGGAGGATAAGATGGGTGCTTTGTGGATCGCGCACGTGACAGTGACGGATGCCGACGCTTACGGCAAATACGCCGAGCTGGCTGGCCCTGCGATTGCCAAACATGGCGGGGCGTTCATTGCCCGAGGTGGGAAATTCGTTCAGCTTGAGGGGAAAGAGCGCGCACGCAACGTGGTGGCAAAGTTTCCAAGCGTTGAAGCAGCCGTTGAATGCTACAATTCGCCAGAATATCAGGAAGCCTTGAGCCATGCGCGCGGTGCATCCGAGCGCGAATTGATGGTCGTCGAAACGACTGAGTAACTAGAGAGAGGGTGCGCAAGAATGCGCACCCTACAAGGTCATGTCAGTATTGTTTTGACGCGCGCTTGCGCTCATGCGGGTCAAGGTGGCGCTTGCGCAACCGGATCGCATTGGGCGTCACTTCGACCAGCTCATCATCGTTGATGTAAGAGATCGCCTGTTCCAGCGTGAGGGTGATCGGCGTGGTCAGCCGCACCGCTTCATCGGTACCCGAAGCCCGCACGTTGGTGAGCTTCTTGCCCTTGAGCGGGTTCACTTCGAGATCGTTTTCGCGGCTGTGTTCGCCGATGATCATGCCGGTATAGATCTTCTCTTGTGGCGAAATGAACATCTTGCCACGATCTTCCAGGTTCCAGAGCGCATAGGCCACGGCCTCGCCATTTTCCATCGAGATCAGAACACCCGAGCGACGACCAGGAATGCTACCCTTGTAAGGGGCCCAGCCATGAAACACGCGGTTCAGAACCCCGGTGCCGCGTGTATCGGTCAGGAATTCACCATGATAGCCGATCAAGCCACGCGACGGAACAAGCGCGATGATGCGGGTCTTGCCGGCACCGGCCGCTTTCATTTCGGTCAGTTCACCCTTGCGCGTGCCGGTGATCTTTTCGATCACGGCTCCGGAATACTCATCATCGACATCAATGGTGACTTCCTCGATGGGCTCAAGCCGCTGACCGTTTTCTTCACGCATCAAGACTTGTGGGCGCGAGATGCTGAGCTCGAATCCTTCGCGGCGCATGTTCTCGATCAGAACACCCATTTGCAATTCGCCACGCCCGGCAACCTCAAAGGCTTCGCCGCCGGGTGAGTCGGCTATTTTAATGGCGACATTTGATTCGGCCTCTTTCATCAAACGTTCGCGGATCACGCGGGATTGTACCTTCTTGCCGTCGCGCCCGGCCAGCGGGCTGTCGTTGATCCCGAAGGTGACGGAGATGGTGGGCGGGTCGATCGGTTGCGCATCAATCGGCGTTTCGACAGCAAGCGCGCAGATCGTATCGGCCACGGTGGCCTTGGACATGCCGGCGATGGAAACGATATCGCCTGCCACAGCTTCATCGATATCGGCCATGGTAAGGCCGCGGAATGCCTGAATCTTGCTGACGCGGAATTGTTCGATTTTCTGGCCGATGCGCGACAAGGCCTGCACCGTCTGGCCAACCTTGAGGCGTCCTGCCTCGACCCGGCCTGTGAGGATTCGGCCAACGAATGGATCGGCGCCCAACGTGGTGGCCAGCATTCTGAAATCTTCATGGGCATGCGCTTGTTGGCGCGGCGCGGGCACGTGATTGACGATCAGATTATAGAGCGCGTGCAGATCCTTGCGCGGGCCGTTCAGTTCGGCATCGGCCCAACCGTTCCTGCCGCTTGCATACATGTGGGGGAAATCAAGTTGATCATCATCGGCGCCGAGATTGGCGAAAAGATCGAAGCATTCATCTAGCGCGCGGTCCGGTTCGGCATCGGATTTGTCGACCTTGTTGAGCACAACAATCGGGCGCAGGCCGAGGGCGAGCGCCTTGGATGTCACGAACTTGGTCTGTGGCATCGGCCCTTCGGCAGCATCCACCAGAAGCACGACGCCATCGACCATCGACAGGATCCGCTCGACTTCGCCACCGAAATCGGCGTGACCGGGGGTGTCGACGATGTTGATCCGCGTGCCTTTCCACTCGACAGATGTGGGTTTGGCGAAGATGGTGATGCCGCGCTCGCGTTCGAGATCGTTGCTGTCCATCGCCCGTTCGGCCACGGCTTGTCCCGCGCGGAAGGCACCGGATTGTTTCAAAAGCTCATCCACCAGTGTGGTTTTTCCGTGGTCCACGTGAGCGATGATCGCAATATTGCGCAGGTCCATATACGTTCTTTCCTGAAGATTAGAAGCTGCGACTACATTGCGATTAGTCAAAAGGCCAGAGAAAAGGCCAGATATTAAGGACGAAAGACGCGAAAAGGGGGGCTTGGGTTGCGATAGGCGGCTATTGTGATAAATCCCGAGCGAAACCTCCTCAAGGATGCCCGAAATGAACCTGTTTTCCGAAATGCGTAATCTCGTGACCGGCGCCCTTGCCGAAATGCAGAGCGCAGGTGCGCTGCCCGAGGGGCTGGATTTTGCCAACGTCACGGTGGAACCGCCGCGAGATGCCGCACACGGAGACATGGCGACCAACGCGGCGATGGTTTTGGCCAAACCGGCACGCATGAAGCCACGCGACATTGCCGAGGCGTTGGCCGAACGGCTTTTGGAGGATGTGCGGGTTACGAGTGCCGATGTGGCCGGGCCTGGGTTTCTCAACCTGAGGCTCGCGCCCGAAGTTTGGCAGGGTGTGGTTGGGGCCGCATTGAGTGAGGGCGCGAATTTCGGCCGCTCATCGCTGGGGGCGGGCCATCGTGTGAACGTTGAGTATGTTTCGGCCAATCCGACCGGGCCATTGCATGTCGGCCATACGCGCGGTGCAGTGTTTGGTGATGCGCTGGCCTCGTTGCTGGATTTCGTGGGGTATGATGTCACGCGCGAATACTACATCAATGACGGCGGTGCGCAGGTCGATGTTCTCGCGCGCTCGGTCTATCTACGCTATCTGGAAGCGCATGGGCAGGCTGTGGCATTTGAAGACGGCACCTATCCCGGCGATTATCTGATCGCTGTGGGCGAGGCTCTCAAGGCCAAGGTGGGGGACGCCTATATCGACAAGGGCGAAGATGTCTGGCTTGAGGAAGTTCGCGAATTTGCCACCGAAGCGATGATGGACCTGATCCGCAGCGATCTGGCGCAGCTTGGTGTGAAGATGGATGTCTTCTATTCCGAGAAATCGCTCTACGGCACAGGCCGGATCGAGGCGGCGCTCAAGGAGCTGGATGAAAAGGGTCTGATCTATGAAGGTGTTCTGGAGCCGCCCAAGGGCAAGGCGCCCGAGGATTGGGAGCCGCGCGTTCAGACATTGTTCAAAAGCACCGAGCACGGCGATGATGTAGACCGGCCGGTTAAGAAATCCGATGGCTCATGGACCTATTTTGCACCTGACATTGCCTATCATTATGACAAGGTTTCCAGGGGGTTCGATGCCCTTATTGATGTGTTTGGCGCCGATCATGGCGGCTATGTCAAGCGGATGAAGGCGGCAGTTTCGGCGCTTTCGGATGGCAAGGTATCGCTCGACATCAAGCTTACCCAGCTGGTGAAGCTGTGGAAGGATGGTGAGCCGTTCAAAATGTCAAAACGGGCCGGCACTTTCATCACGCTGCGCGATGTGGTCGATCAGGTGGGCGCGGACGTCACGCGGTTTCACATGCTCACGCGCAAGAACGACGCGACGCTGGATTTCGATTTCGCGCGCGTGACGGAGCAATCCAAGGACAACCCGGTTTTCTATGTTCAATACGCCCATGCACGGGTGTGTTCGGTGTTGAGGCGGGCGCAAGACGCCGGTATCGCAGTCGATGAGGCAACGACCGCGGCGGCGGATCTGACGAAACTGCACCACGAGGCCGAGCTTGGGCTGGCCCGCAAGATCGCCGAATGGCCGCGCTTGGTGGAGACGGCAGGACGGGCGAACGAGCCGCATCGGGTTGCCTTTTATCTGTATGAATTGGCCAGCGATTTCCATTCGCTCTGGAATCGGGGCCATGACGACCCGAGCCTTCGCTTCCTGCAGGAAGGCGATGTGACAACTTCACAGGCGAAAATCGCCCTTTCGCGGGCCGTGGCCGTTGTTATTTCTGCTGGTCTTGGTATTCTGGGTGTAACTCCGGCTGAAGAAATGCGGTAAGAAAACTGCTTGCGCCGGGGAGAAAGCAGTAACAATCCCCGGCGGCCATGTATCGCTTGGGGAAAGCGAGGCGAAAATGGCGGATGTCCCCTATGGTGACTCGGCGCCCGAGCAGGATGCACGGAGCGGGCGTGTGAGCGCAGTTCAAACCCTTGGAACCATGACCAATTGGGCAGGTGCGGCGATATCGCTGGCTCTGATCGTCGGGATTGGGGTGTGGAGCTACAAGACGCTCGCGCGGGATGTTTCGGGCGTGCCCGTGGTGCGCGCGGCCAGCGGCCAGCCGATGCGCGTGCAACCCGATGAGCCAGGCGGCAGCCCCGCCTTGCATCAGGGCCTGTCGGTCAATGGTGTTGCGGCCGTGGGTGCAGCAGAGCGGCCCGCCGACCGTCTGATACTTGCGCCGGCGCCTGTTTCGCTGGCTGATGAGGATCTGCCCACGGGCGAAGTTACGGTGGCGGTTGCGCCGAAACCGCTGCTTCCCCGCTCAACGGATTCTGTGGCACCTGAGGCGCCGCAAATGGCCTCGATCCGTGCCTTGGCTGACAAGCTTTCCACGGGGTCTGCACCGTTGGCCGAAGTTGAACAATCCCCTGAGATTGCAACGGAGACAGTTCAAACTGCGGCTATGAAAGTACCGTCTGCGCCAAGCGACCCGGTCGTGGAAGAGGCCAAGCCCAAAAGAGTAGCGGTGAAGGGCGGAATCAAACAATCGTTGCGCCCGGTATTGCGCCCCAGTGGGTTGCAGGCGACGGCAACAGCAGCCCCCGTTCTGGGGACAGAGGCCGCTGGCGCAGTTGTTGAAGTCGACCCGGACTCGGTTCCGGCGGGTACGCGGCTCGCCCAGTTGGGCGCCTATGACAGTGCCGCAACAGCGCGTGACGAATGGGAGAAGCTGAACGCCAAGTTTTCTGATTATCTCGAAGGAAAACAACGCGTAATTCAGAAAGCCAAAAGCGGGGGGCGGATTTTTTACCGGCTGCGCGCGATGGGCTTTGCCGATCTGAGTGATGCGCGTCGTTTCTGTTCGGCGCTTGTGGCAGAAAAAGCCGATTGTATCCCGGTGACAACCAAGTGAGCCAATGGGGCGCAACCATTCTTGATGCAGACGGTCTGAGTCTGGGCGTCGATGAGCGCGCCTTTTTTCGCGATGCCGATCCGTTCGGCTTTATCCTCTTCGCCCGCAACGTGGAAAACCCGCAGCAACTGCGACGTCTGACCAGCGAGATGCGCGATGCGGTTGGCCGCGATGCACCGATCACGATTGATCAGGAAGGTGGGCGCGTGCAGCGGTTGCGTGCGCCGATCTGGCGTGAGTGGCTTGCACCGCTTGAACATGTGGAGGCGGCGGGCGAACGGGCCGAGCGGGCAATGTATCTGCGCTATCGTTTGATTGCCGATGAGTTGCGCGCCGCAGGGATCGACAGCAATTGCGCGCCGCTGGTTGATGTGGCGCGGCCCGAGACGCATCCCTTCCTGCGCAACCGATGCTATGGGACGGATCCGCAAGCGGTTGCCCGGATCGGTCGGGCGGTGGCGCAGGGGCATCTTGATGGTGGCGTGCTGCCGGTGGTCAAGCATATCCCCGGCCATGGTCGCGCACGCAGCGATAGCCATCATGAGTTGCCACGGGTGACCAGCACGAAGAGCGAACTTCAAGACGTTGATTTCTTTCCCTTCTATGCATTGAACGACTTCCCGTTGGGGATGACCGCGCATGTGGTCTACGAAGCACTTGATGATCTTCCGGCCACGTTGTCGCAAACCATGATGCAGCATATTCGGAGCGATCTGGGCTTTGACGGGCTGATCATGACCGACGATATCTCGATGAAAGCCCTGCAAGGTGATCTTGGTGCGTTATCGCGACAGGCGATTGCGGCGGGATGTGATGTGGTTCTGCATTGCAATGGCACGCTGCAAGAACGCCAACAGGTTGCCGAGGCGGCGGGAAACATGACCACATCGGCGCAACTCCGGGCCGAGCGCGCACTGGACGCGCGCAAAATCCCTGATGACATTGACATCGCGGCGCTGGAAGCCGAACTTGAGGCGCTTTTGAAAGGCGCCGGGCATGGCTGAGGAAATCGAATTTCAGGAAGATGCGATATCGGTCGCCGACCGGATGGCGGCCGAAGCGCTGATCATTGATGTCGATGGGTTCGAAGGCCCGCTCGATGTGCTCTTGACGCTGTCGCGGACCCAGAAAGTGGATTTGCGAAAAATCTCGGTTCTGGAGTTGGCACGGCAATATCTGGCATTTGTGGAAAAGGCCAAGGTGCTGCGGATTGAATTGGCCGCCGACTATCTGGTCATGGCGGCGTGGCTGGCATTCCTGAAATCGCGCCTGTTGTTGCCTCCGGACCCCGGCGAAGAGGGGCCATCGGGAGAGGAGCTGGCGGCGCATCTGGCGTTTCAGTTGGAACGTTTGCAGGCGATGCGCGATGTGGCAGCAAGGCTGATGGGGCGTGACCGTTTGGGGCGCGATTTCTTTGCCAGGGGTATTCCAGAAGATGTCATGCGGACCCGGCGCGTGATCTATACCGCCAACCTGCTTGATTTGATGCAGGCGTATGCGCGTATCCGGACACGCGATGATTTTCGCCCGTTTGTCATGGACCGGGATGCGGTGTTCACGATGGAACAGGCGCTTGAACGGATGCGTGGGTTGATCGGATTTGCCGGATCATGGACAGACCTGACGAGCTATTTGCCGGATGGTTGGGAGAGCGACCCGGCCAAACGCCGTTCGGCCACGGCTTCGACCTTTGCTGCCTCGCTGGAATTGGCAAAGGAAGGCAAGGTTGAGATCCGCCAAGCCGAGACATTTGCCCCGATCCAGTTGCGTAAAAAGGATTAGGATGGTGACGCAAGAAACGGAAGATAAAGGGAAAAGCCTGTTCGAGGCGCCGCCGATTGCTGAGCAGGAACGCATGTGCGAAGCCGTTCTTTTTGCCAGCGCCGAGCCGGTTACCGCGAAAGAGCTCAATGATCGGATGCCACATGGTTCGGACGCAGCCGAAGCCCTGGTGCATCTTCGCAAGCGTTATGAAGGACGTGGCGTGCGGGTTGTGAAGGTGGGCGACGCCTGGGCGATCAGAACCGCGCCGGACCTTGGGTTTCTGATGCAGAAAGAAACGGTGGAGACCCGCAAGCTGTCACGCGCGGCAATCGAGACGCTGGCGATCATCGCCTATCATCAGCCGGTCACTCGTGCCGAGATCGAAGAGATCCGCGGCGTCAGCGTGTCGCGCGGCACGGTGGATCAGCTCTTGGAGATGGAGTGGATTCGCTTTGGCCGCCGCAAGATGACGCCGGGAAGGCCGGTCACATTCGTGGTAACACAAGTTTTCCTTGACCATTTTGGCCTGGAAAATGCACGTGATCTGCCGGGGTTGAAAGAGTTGCGCTCGGCCGGGTTGTTGGAAAACCGCCCGCCACCATCGCTGGCTCCGCAACTGACTGAATCTGAGGATGAAGATGAGGCCACCGAGGGGCAAAGCGAACTGTTTGAGGATTGAGCCGGGCAGGGGTATCGCGTTGCGCCTCAATCTCGGCGTATTTTGCCACTAAACTCAGCCGCGAGGCAGAAATAAAGGAAGAAGCGTCATGAACGCAAATCAGATCATCAATATGATCGTGCGTATGTTTGTCCGCAAGGCCGTGAGCAAGGGTATGAATGCGGGAATCAACCGGGTTGCCGGAGGTGGCAAGCCGCAGGCTGAGATGACTGGAAAAGAGCGCCAGTCGGCGAAGATGGGCAAACAATCGGTGAAGCGAGCCAAGCAGGGCATGAAGATGGCGCGCCGGATTGGGCGGCTCTGACTCCTTTTTGAAAGCCTCACTTCAAGAAACTATATGGACCCGAATCGGGGTGTTTTGAATTCCGCTTGCCCAAAGAGGCGGATCTGACCGATGATAGAGCGATATTTACGCTCTTTTCGTGCATCGGAGAACAATTTCATGAAGCTTTTTATCCCTGTGATTGTTGCGGTTTTCGCTGCGGTGAACACTGCACCGGCTATTGCACAACAATACAATCCGGCGGGGTCGTGGTATTGCACCGTGAACGCTCAATCCAACAGCCCGACCCACAATTACGGGTTTGAGGTCAACATGCAGGTGGCACCGAATGGCCAGTTGCAGGCGCAAGGCGTGGTGATTTACCCGCTGCTCGCCAACAACCTTCAGAAGGTGAAGGGCTATGGCGACTGGACCTTGTTGCCGCCTGACAACAACAACAGCACTCCGCTTTACAAATTCCGGATGCAACCGCAGACGCATCCGATCATCACATGGTTCGTGCGGCCCATTGGGCAAGGCAGAATGTATAACCAATTTAGCGGACCGACCAATGATGGTGGCATAGTCAACGTCGAGACCCAGTGTCAGCAAACCGGCTAGGCGATGTCAGCGCGCGCGGAAATGCTTGGAAAGCTTGAGCCCCTGGCCTTGGTAATTTGAAGCGATCCCGGCGCCGTATAGCTGTGTCGGGATTTCTGACATGCGTTCGTAGACCAGTCGCCCGACCACTTGTCCATGTTCGAGCACGAAGGGGGCTTCATGGCAGCGCACCTCAAGCACGCCGCGCGACCCGGCGCCGCCCGCTTCGTCATGACCAAAACCGGGATCGAAGAAACCGGCATAATGCACCCGGAATTCACCCACCATCGCGAGGTATGGCGCCATCTCGGCGGCGTAAGCCGGTGGGATGTGTACGGCTTCGCGGCTGACGAGGATATAGAACGCGCCGGGATCAAGGATGATCTGACCGCTAGCGCTATGCAGGTCTTCCCAATATTCGGCTGGATCGTAAAAGCCGATACGGTCAAGATCTATCACCCCGGTGTGCGGCTTGGCGCGATAGCCGACCAGCGTGCCCGACTTGGGCTTGAGATCGACGGAAAAGCCGAGGCCTTCGTCGATCAGCGGCGGGCTGTCGACCAGTGTGCATGTCTCGTGCAGCGCGTTCAACTCGGCATCGTCAAGCACCGCATGGCCCTCGCGAAAGCGAATCTGGTTGAGGCGCATGCCGGGGCGCACCAGCACCGAAAAGCTGCGCGGGCAGATTTCGGCATAGAGCGGGCCAACATAACCGGGTGCGATACGGTCAAATTCTTCGCCGCCATCGGTGATTGTGCGGGTCAAGAGGTCAAGCCGACCTGTTGAGCTTTTGGCATTGGCGACGGCTTGAATGCCTTGTGGTAGTTCAAGGCTTTCCATCAGCGGCACGACATAGACGCAGCCTTTTTCCAGCACCGCCCCGCCGGAGAGATCAATCTGGTGCATCTCAAATTCGCCGAGCCGTTCAGCCACAGTGCGCCCGCGTCCGGTGAGAAACGAGGCCCGCACCCGCCAGGCACGATTGCCGAGGCGCAGATCGAGACTGGCTGGCTGGACTTGTTCGGGCAGAATAGGGGGGGAGCCGCGCAGCGCGCCGCTGGCGATCATTGCTTCGATCTGCTGACTTGCCAGAACCCCTGTCATCTCTCAGCGCCCCATATTCTCGATGGCTTTTCAGAAACCTGCCAAGGTGATAGCGCCCCGATGCGGAGAAGGAAACGCGAAACTGTGCGATTTCACGGAGCGTGCATGGGGTGGAAGAAGTTGGTCGGGCTAGCAGGATTCGAACCTGCGACCTCCCGTCCCCCAGACGGACGCGCTACCAGCCTGCGCTATAGCCCGACAACTCGGGCTTTCATAGCGAATCTGGTCGGAGGGGCAAGGGGGAATTTGACCCAAGAGGCAGGTTAATCGCGGCGCGGGTCGTGCTGTCTGGACAAAAGCGCGCTCAGTTTGTCGCGTTGAATGATGGCGGCGGCGCGCGCCGCCCCTTGGAGCGGGTATCCGCGCCGGGCAGCGAGCGCTTTGAGCAGGCCCGGAGGGGCATCAATGGCATCGTCTGCCGGATCTGGCGGCAGCTGTATGATGGCGGGCCGTGGCGGCGTCGGCGCAGATTCGGCTTCTATCTCGGCGTGAGCGTCTGCGTCGGTTGTTGCATCTGTGCCGCCTGTTGCTGTTGTTTCCACAGGTGTTTCCTGAGGAGAATTGCGGGTGGAGCGGTAGAGAAAAGCAGGAATGTCGGTGAGCCGGTCTTCTTCAGAGCCAGCGACGGTGCTCGGGTCACTGGTGGTTGGTTCATCGTTGGGTTGGTCTTCCGATTCGGCTGCTGCGTCTTCTGTTTCGCCGGTCTCAGCGATGTCGGGTGCGGCAAAATCTTCCAACACGGTGGTGTCTGCCGCCGATACGTCCTCGCTTGGGTCTGTAAGAGACGCGTCGGGAGGAGGCTGAGTATTCTCTGACTCCGCTATGAGCGGCTCTTGGGCATCATCGGTACCATCATCACCCGTCAGTGTGGTGGTATTTTCAGCCACGTCTTCGGCAATTGGCGTTTCAGGCGTGGTTTCTGGCGCGCTTGTCGATTCCGGTGAGTCGAGATGAGCATCTGCCTGTGTGGTTGACGTTTCCGGAGCGTGTTCAGGCAAGGGGGTGTCGCGAGCTGTCTCTTCTCGCTGGAATTGCAGCACTTGCGCGCTGTCAGGTGTATCGTATTGAGAGGCGGCAACTTCGTTGGCGCGACCCTCGATCGTTGCCGAGTCCGAAGTGTTGTCCTCCAGCGGCGCCGATAAGTCGGATACGTGTTTAACGCCCTGTTCACGAAGGATTTTCTGAACACCTTTGATGGTCATTCCATCATCGTGCAACAGCTTCTTGATACCGCCCAGAAGCAACATATCCGCAGGGCGGTAATAACGCCGCCCTCCGGCGCGCTTTACCGGTTTCACTTGGGAAAACTTGCTTTCCCAAAACCGCAACACATGGGCCGGAGAACCAAGCCAATCAGCCACTTCGGAGATTGTTCGAAAAGCTTCGGCAGACTTGGCCATTGTGCTGCTATGCCTCCTTAACGTTTGTTCCCGACAGCCACACGCTCTCTCATAAGATGCGAGGGGCGGAAGGTGAGAACCCGGCGGGGTTTGATTGGAACTTCCTCACCTGTTTTCGGATTTCGGCCTACGCGGGCCGCTTTTTCACGAACCGAAAAGGTGCCGAAGGACGATATTTTGACCTGTTCACCCTCTACGAGAGCGTCGGACATATGCTTGAGTACGCTCTCAACAAGCTGTGCGGAATCGTTGCGTGACAGACCGACTTCGCGAAAGACAGCTTCGCTCAGGTCCATGCGCGTCAATGTATTGTCATTCATTCTTCATCGTCCCCCTTCTTTTGGAGCAACCTTAGGGGCATCGGAATTTCCGAGTCAATATCAATGGCTTGGAAGGCGGCGTTTAGGGCGATATTTGCTTGTTTTCAGGCCCGAAACCGAGGGTTACCAGCGCAGCACCACTGCACCCCAGGCAAGGCCGCCGCCAATTGCCTCGGTAAGCAGGAGATCGCCGCGCTTGATCTGGCCACGCTCGACCCCCACTGACAGCGCAAGAGGGATCGATGCGGCAGAGGTGTTTCCATGGTCCTGCACGGTGACGATCACACGGTCCATCGGGACGCCCATCTTGCGTGCAGTGCCCTGAATGATGCGGATATTGGCCTGATGCGGCACGATCCAATCAACCGCGTTGTCATCAAGCCCGACCTTGGCAAGCGCGGCGTGTGCGGTCGAGGTGAGTTTCTCCACCGCCTGACGGAATAGTGGATTGCCTTGCATTCTGAGCTTGCCCGAACTTCCGGTGGAGGAGACCCCACCATCGACATAAAGCATGTCACGCAGGCGGCCGTCGGAGTTGAGATCGGAGGACAAAATGCCACGGTCATCGCTGGTGCCGACACCTTCCGCGGCGCGAAGCACAAGGGCGCCAGCACCATCACCAAAGAGCACGCATGTCGAGCGGTCGCTCCAGTCCATGATGCGCGAGAAGGTCTCGGCGCCGATCACCAGCACTGACTTGACCTGGCCAGAGACAATCAACGCATTTGCATTGGTCAGGGCAAAGACAAACCCGGCGCAGACGGCCTGAACGTCGAAACCGAAGCCGCGTGTCATGCCAAGGCCTGCCTGAACCATGGTGGCGACAGCGGGAAAGGTCAGGTCAGGCGTCGAGGTGGCGACGATCACGGTGTCGATGTCGTCGGCCTGCATGCCCGCCGATTTCAACGCGGCGCGCGCTGCTTTGATGGCCATGTCAGAAGTGGTTTCGCCTTCGGCGGCAAAATGGCGTCTTTCAATACCCGAACGGGTCTTGATCCACTCGTCGCTGGTATCGAGCGTCTTTTCAAAATGACTGTTCGGCACGATCTCTTCAGGCAGATAGTGCCCGACCCCTTGAACCACCGCGCGTATCGTCATTTGGTTTCGCTTTCTCTTTCATCGTCACCGGTTCGGGCCAGCATGGTTGCGGCTGCGATCCGTGCGGCAAGCTTGACCGAAAAATTGCTCTCAGCCAGTTGCGACGCTAGCTTGACGGCAGCTGCCACGCCTGTGGCGTCTGCCGAGCCATGTGATTTTACAACCGTGCCATTGAGGCCCAAAAACACGCCACCGTTTACACGCCGCGGATCTATCCGCTTTTTCAGGCGTTGTATCGAGGTATAGGCCAGAACCGATGCCAAACGCGAGAGCGGAGTGTAGCGAAACGCTTCGCGCAAGAAATCGCCGAACAGCGAAGCGACACCTTCGCCGGTCTTGAGCGCAACATTGCCGGTGAACCCGTCTGTTACGATAACATCACATTTGCTGCCGGGCAGGTCGGACCCCTCGACAAAACCGACATAGTCGAACTTGCCGTTGGCGGCGTTTTCGGCAATCAGAGAATTGGCCGCCTGCATTTCCGCACGGCCTTTGAATTCTTCAGTGCCGACATTCAAGAGGCCGATGCGCGGGCGCTCAAGTCCCAGCCCGTTGCGGGCATAGGAGGCGCCCATCAAGGCGTATTGCAAGAGATCGCGCTCATCGGCTTTCACATCGGCGCCGGCATCGAGCATCATGTTGAAACCCTGTGGGTTGCGCGAGGGCCACAAGACCGCAATGGCCGGGCGGTAGACGCCAGGCAACTTGCGCAATCGCACGACCGACAGCATCATCAAGGCCCCGGTGTTGCCGCAAGAGACGCAGACACGCGCCTCGCCAGAGCGAACACATTCGAGTGCCGACCACATGGACGAGTTTTTCGAATTGCGCAGAACCTGGGAGGGCTTGTCACCCATCTTGACCACATCTGCCGCATCGCGAATCTCGCAGCGCATGGCGAGATTCTTCTTGCGGGCCACAAGTGGCTCAAGTGCGTCGCGCGGACCGTGCAGGATGAACGAAAGCCGTGGGTCGTCCTTGGCCGAACGCGAAATGCCGGCGACAACAGTCGCCGGCCCCTTGTCGCCGCCCATAGCGTCAACCGATATCAGGATACGCCCGGTGCTTTCGCCCGTCTCACTGCCAGTGCTGTCTTGCAATAGCGTCATTCGACGGGCTGCCCCCAGGGGCGCGGACTTAGGCCGCGTCTTCGTCCAGATCAATCTCGTCTGTCATAGCGACGATTTCACGGTCATCGTAGTGCCCACAAGAGGGGCAGACGTGATGCGGGCGACGTAGCTCGCCGCAGTTTGAGCATTCGTTGGGGTTTGCCGCAACCAGTGCATCATGTGCGCGGCGGTTATTGCGGCGCGATTTCGAAACTTTGTTCTGTTGGACAGCCATGTCGCCAACCTCAGTTAATTGCTAGGGCCTTGGCCCTGTTTCCTCTGGGCGTTGCCGCCCCGTTCACGGGTGTTGGTGGCTCATATTCGGTCCGAGCCTACCTGTCCAACCCTAATTTCTCAAGAAGCTGGGAACATAGTCTGAACTGCTCAATGTGCAAGCGGTTTCTTGCGCCTTTTTCACAGCTTTTCAATCGTCTTTTTCAAGTTTGTCGCGCAGAGCCTTCAGCCCCGCGAAAGGCCGCATGTCGTCATCGCTGAGCGGGGTTTCCCCAGGCTCTGCGAACCGGGCGTTTTCTAGCGCGGCATCGGGTGCGCGCGGGTAAAGCGGTAGCGCCAGCGACAACGCCTCGATCATCACGGCGTCAAGATCGATCACACGGCCAAGACGTTCTATGGTTTCATCCTCGGGCATCTCGATCTCTTCGTCCTCGAGGTTGTCTTCCGGCAGTTGGCTCAGAAAACGGCGAACCACCTTGTCGTCGATCCGCGTGGTGACAGGAACAAGCGTGACGGCGCAGGGTTGAGTGACCGTGGCGCCCAGATCGCCCTCAAGTCGCCAGTCGCGCGCCCCTTCGGCCATGATATGTCCGCAAAAGCGCAGCTTTCGCAGGCCGCCGAGGTCGAGCTCTTCTGCAATTGTGTTCAACTCTTGCGCGTCGGGGACGATCTCGAAAGCGGTTTGACTACGCTCGGGCAAGTCAGAAACGCGTAATTGGCGGGTGGGCTTTGGTTCGGGCATAGGCTTTCAATTCTTGAAGAAGGGGGTGAAGCTGTTGTAAGCGGGATAAAAGGCGCTAATCGCCAAGACAAGAGGGCAACGGCATGAGCAGAAAATCCGGGATACGTGTTTCGGTGGCGATCCTGGCGGTGGCGTTGATTACGTCCTGCGCGTCCATCTATCGCAACCATGGTTATGTGCCAAGCGAAGACGAACTGTCTGAGATCGTGGTCGGAGTGGATTCGCGTACAACAGTAGACGAAGTTATCGGGGCCCCCTCGGCAGGCGGATTGCTGCAAGGTGGCGATTATTATTACGTGCGTAGCCGAGTGAAGCATTTTGGCATGATGCGGCCCCAGGTGATGGAACGCCAGGTGCTTGCGATCAGCTTTGATAGCCGCGACGTGGTGCAGAATATCGAACGGTTCGGTCTTGCAGATGGCAGGGTCGTGCCGCTGACTCGACGGGTCACCAGTTCGAGTGTTCAGGACAAGGGATTCCTGCGCCAGCTTCTGGGTAACATCGGGAATTTCAATCCCGCTGCGCTGCTGAACAACAATTGATCTGCGGTTTGTGATCGGTCGTTGTGCACCTGCTGTGTCAGTTCTTGCGCGCCACGGCGGGGAAGCCTAGCGTGAGGCAGACAACGCAGGAGTCCGATGCATGGGGCTGGCTCTGATCAAAGGCCGCTATAGCGCGCGCCTGACCACCTGCAAAGCCGACATCGCTGCGGCGCAAGCTTTGCGGCACCGTGCATTTTTCGGCCGCGCGGGACAGGATAGCGATGGATTCGACGCGCGTTGCCTGCATCTTCTGATCGAAGACCGCTCTACCGGCAGGTTGTTGGCCTGCTGTCGGATATTACCGCTGGACGCGGGGCAGATCACTGAGAGCTACTCGGCCCAGTATTACGAGCTCTCGGCGTTGGAGAGTTTTGAGGGAACGTTGCTTGAGATTGGCCGCTTTTGCGTTCTTCCGGGCGAAACCGATCCCGATATTCTGCGCATTTCCTGGGCTGTTTTGACCCGGTATGTCGATGAAAACAGGGTTAAAATGCTGTTTGGATGCTCGTCTTTTGCGGGAACCGACGCAGCCCTCTATCTCGATGCGTTTACCATGCTGAATGAACGCCATTTGGCACCCAAACGGTGGCTGCCGCGGGTGAAGGCGCAGCAGGTCGTTCGCTTTTCCAACCGGCTCCGGCAAGAACCGGATGTGAAGCGGGCGATGCAGCGCATGCCGCCTTTGCTGCGAACTTATCTGGCGATGGGCGGATGGGTGAGCGATCATGCGGTGGTGGACATGAAAATGGACACGCTGCATGTTTTTACCGGGCTGGAGGTCGCCGCAATCCCGCCGACACGTCGACGTCTGTTGCGGGCGGTGGCGGCTTGACGCTGTGACGCGGGACGGATAGCTGAGGCGGCATGGCCAGAGCTCCTATATTACAACTCACCGATGTCTCGCTCACCTTTGGGGGAGAGCCGATTTTTGATGCCTTGTCGCTGGTGGTGCAACCGGCTGACCGGGTCGCATTGGTTGGACGCAATGGATCCGGAAAATCTACACTTCTCAAGGTGATGGCCGGTCTTGTTGAACCAGATCGCGGGGCGCGTGTCGCCGGGCCGGGCGTCAGCGTGGGCTATATGGAGCAGCACCCGGATATGAGCGGGTTTGCGACGCTGGGCGACTATGCGTCGAGCGGATTGGAGCCGGGGGAGCTGTACCGGGTGGAACGGGCCAGCGAGGGGCTTAAATTCGACCCGGCTCGGGCTGTGCAGACGGCTTCGGGTGGGGAGCGGCGCAGGGCGGCGCTGGCCAAGCTGATGGCTGAGGCACCGGAGCTGATGTTGCTGGATGAGCCGACCAACCACCTTGATATCGAAGCGACGCTTTGGCTGGAAGAGGAACTGAAAGCCACCCGCGCGGCCTTTGTGTTGATCAGCCATGACCGCGCATTTCTGACTGCGCTAACACGTGCAACCCTTTGGATAGACAGGGGAAAAGTGCGGCGTCAGGAAAAGGGATTTAGCGATTTTGAGGCTTGGCGCGATAAGCTTTGGGATGAGGAAGATACGGCGCGCCACAAGCTTGATCGCAAGATCAAGGAAGAAGGGCGTTGGGCGGTCGAAGGAATCAGTGCGCGGCGCAAGCGCAATATGGGCCGGGTGCGCGCCCTTCAGGATTTGCGCGCCGACCGCGCCAGCCAGATCAGACGCCAAGGCACGGCGGGCATGGCGCTTGAGGCGGGGCCGAAGTCTGGCCGTAAGGTCATTGAAGCGCGCGGGATTACAAAGCATTACGGTGATAAGCTTATCTTGAATTCTTTCGATTTGACCGTGATGCGGGGCGATCGGGTGGCGTTTGTTGGCCCTAACGGGGTCGGCAAAACGACGCTTTTGAAAATACTGATGGGGGAGATCGCGGCGGATGAGGGCAGCGTCAAACATGGCACGAATCTTGTGCCGGCGGTGTTTGACCAGGCGCGTGCCCAGCTTGATCCAGATGCGACGCTTTGGGACAGTCTGACCGCCGGTCCCGGCATGCAGGTTTCAGGACGATCAGATCAGATCATGGTGCGCGGAATGCCCCGCCATGTCGTTGGTTATCTTAAAGAATTCCTGTTTGATGAGCGTCAGGTGAGAGCGCCTGTAAGGTCGCTTTCAGGGGGTGAAAAGGCGCGGCTTTTGTTGGCCAGATTGATGGCGCGCGAGAGCAATTTGTTGGTGCTGGATGAGCCGACAAACGATCTTGATGTTGAAACGCTGGACCTGTTGCAAGAACTGCTGGATGGCTATGATGGCACCGTTTTGTTGGTCAGCCATGACCGTGATTTTCTCGATCGGGTGGCCTCGATCACCATCGCGATGGAGGGGGATGGGCGCGCCGTGACCTATGCCGGAGGGTGGAGCGATTATCGTGCTCAAAGAGCCGAGACGGCCCGAGCGGTTGCCGAAGAAAAGCAAGAAAAAACAACATCTTCAAAGAACAACATAAAGCCGTCTTCGACACAAAAAACCAGCCTTTCCTTCACCCAGAAGCACCGTTTGGAAGAACTGCCAAAGGTGCTTGAGCGGCTGGAAGCGGAGATTGGCAAGCTGGAAGAGTTCCTCGAGCAGCCCGATCTTTTCAACAAGGAACCGATGAAATTCAAGAAGGCGACCGAGGCGTTGGTCGAGCGGCAGGCGGCCTTGGCGGCGGCTGAGGAAGAATGGTTAATGCTTGCTGAAAAGGCGGAGGCCGAGGGTTAACCGAGCCCGAAAAGCGGGGGGTGACTCGCGGCTGTTAGGCGTCTGACTCCCGGCTGCCGGGGCATGCGTTAACCTTTGGGTGTGCAGGGCGCGCAAAATCCGCACCCTGCGAGACGCGCAGAGCGCGTTATTGCATCCGCAAGGCGCCGTCGATGCGGATCACGGTGCCGTTGAGATAGCCACATTCGACGATGAACTGGGCCAGGCGTCCATATTCATTCGGATCCCCCAGACGCTGCGGGCAGGTGACATCGGCCGCCAGGCTGTCCTGGACCTCTTGCGGCAGGCCAGTGAGCATCGGCGTGGCGAAGATGCCCGGCGCGATGGTCATCACGCGGATGCCTTCACGCGCCAGATCACGCGCCATCGGCAGGGTCATACCCACGATCCCGCCCTTGGACGAGGCATAACCGACCTGGCCCTTTTGACCGTCAAATGCGGCGACCGAGGCGGTGTTGATGATCACGCCGCGCGCGCCATCGTCATCGGGTGTGTTAGTGGCCATTTCGGCGGCGGCAAGGCGTGCGACGTTGAAGCTGCCCACCAGATTGATGTTGATGATTCGCTGATAATGATCGAGCGCGTGGGCGCCTTTCTTGTGCAGTGTCTTTTCGGCGGTGCCGATACCGGCGCAATTCACGGCGACATTGATCTTGCCCATGGCCTCTTTGGCGGTCTGGATCGCGGCGGCGACGCTGTCTTCGTCGGTGACGTCGGTTTGCGCGAAGGTGGCGCCCATGTCGGCGGCGACGGCGTTGCCGCGTTCGGCGTCGCGATCAAGCAGGGTGACCTGAGCTCCGGCAGAGATGAATTGGCGGGCCGTGGCTTCGCCGAGGCCAGAGGCGCCCCCGGTGATGATGGCAGCGATATCGGACATTTTCATGGGGATGAGCTCCTTGGCGGATGTGAAATGAACAAGTGTTCAGTAACCCCCGAGAGGGCGTTCTGTCAAAGTTTCGTTGGGTCGTGTTCTGACCCTGCAGGCGGGGTGGAGCGCCTGAGCCAGCGGTTGACCAGCCCGAGCGAGAGTACCGTGACGGCGATACGGAAGACATGATGCAGGGTAACAAAGGCCGGGTTGGCATGCAGCGATAACGCCACCAGCGCCATTTCGTTGACCCCGCCGGGAGCAAAGGTGATCAGCAGTACTTCGAAATTCTGCCCCGAGAGGGGCATGAGGATGAGGGCAATGGCGGCGCCGATGGCAAGCATCGCGGCGACCGAGAGCAATGAGAGCCAGACACCGCGCAGCAGCATGGCGCGCGACAGGCCGGAAAAGCGCGCGCCGAGCGAGGTTCCCACGATCACCTGAGCGAGGCCGAGCAGCCATCCCGGCACCGAGATGGGTTGCCCCCAGAGCGCCAGGGCTGCGGACACCATGAGTGCGCCGGTGAGTTGCCAGGCGGGCAGGCGCAAGAGCCTGCCAAGGGTGATTCCGATGAGGAGGGCGGCAAAGAGCAGCGGCCAGTTGGTGGCCGCGGCGGTGGTGTTGGTGCCCATGCCCGCGGCGCTGCCGACGGCGTGACCTTCCCAAAGCGACAGGCCGAGCGGCACGAGGCCGATGACGAGGATGATTCGCAGGAATTGCTGGGTAACGAGGCGGCGGATATCGGCGCCCGCGGCTTCGCCCATGGCGATTGATTCGATCAGCCCGCCGGGGGCGGCGCTGTAGAGCGCGGTGGCGCGGTCATACCCGCCGATCCGGTAAAAGATCGCGTAGTTGACCGCGAAGGCGAGCGGCACGAAGAGCACCATGGCCCCCATCGAGAGCACCAGCGCGCCGGGCGCGCTCAGCAATTCGGGCGAGACCTGGGCGCCGATCACCAGCCCGATCATGGCGATGAAGGCGACGCGAAAATTCTGCGGAAACTCATAGCCGGTGGGAAGCGCGCGGGGAAAGCCGATGGTGAGCGTGGCACAGGCTGCAAGGCTGCCCAGAAGCCAGGGCAGGGGCAGGGGCGTGAAGGAGGCCGCCAGCCCGGCAAACCCGCCAAGAAGGCAGAGTGCGAGGGTGATCAAGGCAAGGCGCGGCAGCGGCATCATGCGCTCCTTTGAGCCGGTTTGAGGCCGGCAACGGGCCGACGAAAACCGGGGCCTTGGCGGCGCGGGGGGATTTGGTAGGCCCGGCAGGACTTGAACCCGCAACCAAAGCGTTATGAGCGCTCTGCTCTAACCAGTTGAGCTACAGGCCCCTCCGGCGCTTTTGTTAGCAGGTGGGCGCGCGAGGTCAAGCCGGGGCGTGTTTGAGAAGGGCGGGAGAGTGGGGGCTTTGATTCGTGTGAGCAGGACGGAATAGGGAAAATCATGACCGTTATTGATTGAATGGGGCCCAGCATCACAATATTGAGGTTGGAAGACCTGTTTTATGGGGTGATTCCTTGGCTGATTTACCGGAACTTATTTTGCATGCTGGGTTTCCAAAATGCGCAACTTCAACGATTCAAAAACTCTTTTGCATGGACTCTCATTCCGTCTCCAAGGCGCTTGACCTGGTTTGGATAGGAAACGGTATCAAGGTCTGGTCAAACGGAGCCGCCGGTACAGAAATCATGTACAAGAAAGAGGCTTCGGTCAGGAATGTTGAGACTCTCGATCTGGATGCTTCGCTTACCTATTTCATGTCATCCGAAGCGTTGTGCAGCTATGATTATATGGTGGAGGCCTTGGCCAAACGCTTTCGCATCGTACGAACAGTTCTAACTGTGCGCATGCCTGTGCCTTTGGTGATGTCGGAGTATTGCTGGAGCGGATGGCTGTATAAATCTCCTTGGGAGATCAATTTACTTGGCCGTTGCAAATCACTTGCGGCGGTGTCTGATCGGTTGTCAAATTTGGCCCCTGTCATCCTATGCCCTATTGAGCCGGATGATTTTTTCACGAGATTTAGCGAGTGCGTGGCAGGACGGGCATCGCCGGATATTGAGCAAATTTCCAATCGCGCTGGAAATGTGAATGTCTCAATTCCCCCGTCGCTCGCGGCAGCTTTGCGCGCCCAGATCGTCGCCAGGAAGATTCCCGAGATATCGGGGCCAAATCGTCGGGTATTTGTTAGTGCAGCGATGGAAAACAGAGGTTCTGAGACGTTCAATACAGTTGTACCAGATTCGTTTTCGAAAGTTTTTCGAGACGAAGCGGCCGTAGAAGCGGAACTCGCAGAGTATGATGATCTGTTGGCGAAGGGGCGTGTTAGTGCCGCCGTGCGGGCTGAGGCTGTTGCGCGCGGACGGTTGAGGTTGCAGCGACTCGCGCAGATGCCCAATCCGAGTAAGGCGATGGCGAGCGAGTTACTTGATCAGGCCAATCTTATTCTCGATCACGTCCAAGAGTCGTGCCCTGAACTCACACGGTAAGAGTGTTTGGCGCAGGCTAGAGTGGGGGCCAGCCCCCACACCCCCGGGATATTTCTGGCAAGATGAAGCCGGATACCTGCGCCGCGTTGCATGGGCGGGGCAGATGGGCTAGGGGCTGGCGTGAATATTTGCGGGCGGAGATGGGCCATGGCTGAGAAGACAAACGCGATCACCTATGCGCAGGCGGGTGTGGACATCGATGCGGGCAACGCCCTTGTCGAGCGGATCAAGCCGGCGGCCAAGCGCACGGCGCGCCCCGGTGTGATGTCGGGGTTGGGCGGGTTTGGCGCGCTGTTCGATCTCAAGGCCGCCGGGTATGAGGACCCGATTCTTGTGGGGGCCACAGATGGGGTTGGCACCAAGCTGCGGATTGCGATTGATACCGGTGAGGTTGACGGTGTTGGGATCGATCTGGTGGCGATGTGTGTCAACGATCTGGTCTGTCAGGGGGCAGAGCCGCTGTTTTTCCTCGATTACTTTGCCACGGGGAAGTTGGATGTGGATGTGGCGGCGCGCATCATCGAGGGGATTGCCGAGGGCTGTGCGCTGTCGGGCTGTGCGTTGATCGGCGGCGAGACGGCGGAGATGCCGGGGATGTATCCTGATGGCGATTTCGATCTGGCGGGCTTTGCCGTCGGCGCGATGGAGCGGGGCGGCGATTTGCCAAGCGGTGTCGGCGCGGGCGATGTTCTGCTTGGGCTTGGCTCAAACGGGGTGCATTCCAACGGTTATTCCCTCGTGCGCAAGCTGGTCGAGGTGAGCGGGCTGGGATGGGACGCCGATTGTCCCTGGGGCGACGGCACGTTGGGGGCGGCGTTGCTGGCGCCGACGCGGCTTTATGTGAAACAGGCGCTGGCGGCGATCCGGGCGGGTGGCGTGCACGGGTTGGCCCACATCACCGGCGGGGGTTTGAGCGAGAACCTGCCGCGGGTGTTGCCCGAGGGGCTGGGCGCTGAGGTGGATCTGGGGGCCTGGGAATTGCCCGAGGTGTTCAAGTGGCTGGCGGCGACCGGTGGTCTGGCCGAGGCGGAGATGCTCAAGACCTTCAACTGCGGTATTGGCATGATTCTGGTGGTGGACGCCGGGCGTGCGGCGGCATTGAAGGCGCTGTTGCAGGAGGCCGGAGAGGCGGTGTTCGAGCTGGGCCGGGTGAGTGAGGGAACCGGCGTGCGCTATGAGGGCAAGCTGTGAAAAAACGCGTGGCGATTCTGATTTCGGGCGGTGGCTCGAATATGGTGTCGCTGGTTGAGAGTATGTGTGGCGATCATCCGGCAGAGCCCTGTCTGGTGGTGGCCAACAGCGCGGGCGCGGGCGGATTGCTCAAGGCGGCCGAGCGTGGCGTGGCGACTGCGGTTGTCGATCACCGAGACTTTAAGGGTGATCGGGAAGCCTTTGAAAAAGAACTTATTTCCATCATTGATACCAGCGGTGCTGACATCGTTTGTCTGGCCGGGTTCATGCGGATTCTGACGCCGGTTTTCATTGACCACTATGCCGGGCGTATGTTGAATATTCACCCGTCGCTGCTGCCGAAGTATCGCGGGCTCAACACCCATGCGCGGGCGTTGGAGGCGGGCGATTCGGAGGCCGGGTGTACGGTGCATGAAGTGACTGCCGAGTTGGACGATGGGCCGATTTTGGGGCAGGCGCGCGTGCCGGTGCTGCCCGGTGATACGCCCGAAGCCCTGGCGGCGCGGGTGCTGGAGCAGGAGCATGTGCTCTATCCGGCAGTGCTGCGACGGTTTGCGAGCGGTGAGCGGGCGCCGGTTTTTATTGGGTGACGGCAGGGGGGTGCCGCCCGCCACGTGAGCCTGAAGAAAAATTGGAACAAAACTGCGTTTGGGGCGTTGTTATGAGGTGAGGCACGGCAATTGATGCTTGCCGTCTAGCAACAGCCCCAGGAGAGCGTTCCCGTGAACCGCGTTATTTATATCATCGGTCTGATCGTCATCATACTCGCCATTCTGTCCTTTTTCGGATTGAGATGATGGCTGTTCGCTTGGCGCGAACGGCGTGCTTTTGGCCGGCTTTGGCCGCGTTGATCCTTGTAGGGGTGCCAAGACAACTGCGCGCCGAGGTGGTTGGTGAAGTCGATGTGGATTGGCTGGGCAATGATATCGTTATTGAGGCTTTTGACGATCCTGATGTCGAGGGTATCACCTGTCATGTATCGTATTTCGAACGCGGCGTGATCGATCGATTGCAAAACGGCAATTGGTTTGAAGACCCATCGAATTCGGCCATCAGTTGCAGCCAGACGGGGCCGATCAGGATTGGTGATATTGATCGCTCGAACAAGGGCGAGCGGGTGTTTTCAGAGCGGCGCTCGATCATCCTCAAGTCATTGAATGTGAAGCGGATTTTTGACGAGAAGAACCAGACTCTGATTTACATTTCGCATGCGCGCGAAGTGCAGCAGGGGTCGGCCAAGATGGCGATTTCGACGATTCCGCTTTATCAGAAATAGGCCCGGAAGCCCGCGGGACGCCGTAGCGGTTGTCAATTTGATCGGGTATTGCGTTGGCGTGCACGGCAACTTTCCTTCGCCGGAAAAACCGCGTAGAACGCGCCAAGCCACGAAAAAAAACCATAACAGACAGGCCGCCATGCGCACCCTCACAACCACCCAGGAACTTGCCGAATTCTGCACGGATGCGCGCCAGCATTCTTACGTAACACTCGACACGGAATTCCTGCGCGAGCGGACGTATTACTCGAAGCTTTGCCTGTTGCAGATGGCGTTCCCGGGGGAGGGCAACGAGAATGCGGTTCTGGTTGATACTCTGAGCGAGGGGCTTTCCCTGGAGCCGCTTTACGAGTTGTTTCGCGACACCGATGTAGTGAAGGTCTTTCATGCGGCGCGTCAGGATCTGGAGATATTCCAGATTGATGCCGGGGTGCTGCCGGAACCTCTGTTTGATACGCAGGTCGCGGCGATGGTCTGTGGTTTTGGCGAACAGGTGGGATATGAGACGCTGGTGCGCAAGATCGCCAAGGATGGCGTCGACAAGACCTCGCGGTTTACCGACTGGTCGCGCCGCCCGTTGACCGAGGCGCAAAAGACCTATGCCTTGGCGGATGTGACGCATCTGCGGGTGATTTACGAATACCTGAGCAAGGAATTGATCAAGCGCGACCGCGAGAAATGGGTGCGCGAGGAATTGGAGATTCTGACCAATCCCGAAACCTACGAGGTGAAACCCTCGGAAGCGTGGAAACGGGTAAAGACACGCACCAATTCTGGGCGCTTCATGGCGATTGTGCGCGAATTGGCGCGGTTTCGCGAAGGCTATGCCCAGTCGCGCAACGTGCCGCGCAACCGGGTTTTCAAGGATGAGGCGCTGGTTGAACTGGCGTCAACCAAGCCAGCCAACCTGACGGATCTGGGGCGTTCGAGACTGCTTTTGCGTGAGGCGCGCAAGGGCGAGATCGCCGACGGGATTCTGGCGGCGGTCAAGCAGGGTTTGGACTGTGCGCCCGAGGATATGCCGAAGGTGGATACCAACCGCGACAAGCTACAGGTGAATCCGGCGTTGGCCGATCTTTTGCGTGTGTTGCTAAAGGCCAAGAGCGAGAGCGTTGGGGTGGCCGCGAAGCTGATCGCCTCAACCTCGGATCTTGATGCGATGGCTGCGGGCAAGCGTGATGTGCGGGCGCTTAAGGGCTGGCGCTCTGAGGTTTTTGGCGAAGATGCGCTCAGGCTTTGTGAGGGGAAGATTGCGCTGGCTGCCAAGGGGCAAAATGTAGTGGTTGTAGAGCTTTAAGGCCAATGGCGTGGTGGTGGGCAGATTGCCCACGGCACGCGGGTAGGGTTTAGAAGCGGCCGCGAGAGGTGCTGCGGGCGTTCTGTGCGCCATTGACGCGGATTGTACGGATGCCTGCGAGATCGCCGTCGGTGACGAACTGCGCCGCCACAACTTCGCGGCTGGTTTCAGGACCGACAAGCCGTGTGGGTGTGCGCAGGGCTTTGAGCGTATAGCTGAGTGTGCCGTCCGCGGCGTCTTCATCCTTGACCAGTTGCACTTCATAGGGGCCCTGTTGCGCGGCCACACCCGTGACCCGGATGATGGCGCCACCGGCAGCGCGATCGACGGCCAGATCCTTGATCGTGGCGACAGGAATACCGGCATAGGGACCGGGGGCGCGACGCGCGAAAATGCCGCTGCGTTTCGGGATCAGTGCATTGGTCGTGCCTTGGGGTGCTGCCTCGGCGCGGGATCGGCCGAACCAGTTGAACGGATTAACGGCCGAATCGCGTATGCTGCCACAGGCCGAAAGCGTCATCGTTGCCACGAGAAGCGCCAGAAGTGATTTCCGCATGATATCTGCCCAAGTTTCTCTTTTCACTGGGTTAGCGCATATCAGGCGCGTTGAAAAGACACACTGGACCTTTGGTAGTGTGCTGCGTATCTCAAAGGGGCGCAAAAAGAGGGCCGGACATGGCGACACAAGCCTTTGAAGAGATTGTCGAAGATTTCGAGTTTCTGGAAGACTGGGAGGCGCGCTATGCTCATGTGATCGAATTGGGCAAGGCTATGGACCCGTTGGACGAGGCGTTGAAGGTGCCTGCGACCAAGGTGGATGGCTGTGCGAGCCAGGTGTGGCTGCATCCCAGAATCGAAGGCGGCGTGTTTTCTTTTACCGGTGACTCGGACGCGATGATTGTGCGCGGGCTGATTGCGGTGCTGCGCAAGCTGTTTGACGACTTGCCGGTGGGCGAGGTGAGCGCGGTGGATGCGCATGCCGAATTGGCACGGCTGGGGCTGGATGAGCATCTGTCGGCGCAGCGTTCCAACGGGGTGCGGGCGATGATCGAGCGGATCAGGGCAGTGGCGGCAGAGGCGGCGTGAATTGGCTAGGGATGAATTGGCAGGGGATGAATTGACCTGGCGCGCCGGGGCGCTGCCCCGGACCCCGGGATATTTTCGGCAAGATGAAGGGGCGGGTCAGCGTTCGGCCTGATCCTTGAGGACGACTGCGAGATCGCCGTAGCCGGTGACGCGGTGTTCGAATTCGAGCCCTAATCGGTCGGCGCGTTCGCGGGCAAGCTCAAGCAGTTTGGGATCGTCGGTCTGGGCCTGATAGACCAGTTTTCGGTAATTTCCGAAGATCATGTCACGCAGTTCGGGATGGCGGTCGAGGCCCATGGGTTTCCACACGAAGGCGTCGAACTGGCGCACCAGAAAATCGGTGAGATAGAACGAGCGCATGTCGTCGTCGCCGCGCGCGGCGAAGGCATCATTGCCCTCATAAAAGGAATAGCAATGCGGGCCGGCGACCATCTCGATGCCCAATTCGTCGCATTTCGCCTGAAGTTGCCCGCCGGTGCCGCAATCGGCGTAGACCACGAAGATACGGTCATAGGCGGCGCGGTTGCGCGCAACCGTCTCGGCCACGGCATCGACGATCTTGTCGGGATAGAGGTGCAGATTGGCGGGTAGGCATTGCAGGTCCATATGATCCCAGCCGTTTATCCGGGTCAGGGCGAGGATTTCGCGGGCCAGGGCACCGCAGGCGATCAGCAGAATCCGGGAATCGGCGCTTTTCAGAGCCAGCCCGGAGTCTGTGAGTGTCTGATCGTCTGGGATCATATGGGTAGGGTGCGCGATTGGCGCATCTCCTTTTATGTTTATGCGGTGGCGGTCTGGTTGTGTTTGCGCGCCACGAGGGTTTTCGCGGTTTCCACGGCGACGGCGGCATCGCGGCAATAGGCATCGGCGCCGATGGCCTTGCCGAATTCCTCGTTCAGCGGTGCGCCGCCCACGAGAATGATCAGGCTATCGCGCTTGCCCTGTTCGACCAGCGTGTCGATCACAACCTTCATGTAGGGCATCGTCGTGGTCAGCAGGGCGGACATGCCAAGAATGTCGGCCTCTTCGCTGGCGAGGGCTTCGAGATAGCCGTCGACCGCGTTGTTGATGCCGAGATCGACCACCTCGAAACCGGCGCCTTCCATCATCATGCCGACGAGGTTCTTGCCGATGTCGTGGATGTCGCCCTTGACCGTGCCGATCACCATCTTGCCCATGCGGGGCGCGCCGGTTTCGGCCAGAAGCGGCTTGAGGATGGCCATGCCGCCCTTCATCGCGTTGGCGGCCAGAAGGACTTCGGGCACGAAGAGGATACCGTCGCGGAAATCATCGCCGACGATTTTCATGCCACCGACAAGCGCCTTGGTCAGCACGTCATAGGGGGTCCATTTGCGGTCGAGCAGGATGGTCACGCCCTCTTCGATTTCCTCTTTGAGGCCATCATAAAGGTCGTCGAACATCTGCATGACCAGCTCTTCGTCATCGAGTTCGCTCAGGATGATTTCTTCGTCTTCGTCGGACATGGGCTTATCCTTGGTCTGGGCGGGGCGCAGGGCGCCGCGGCATGGCTGTTTGCTGACTCCACGAATGCCAGAATGTTGCTTTGCCGATTGGCTGGATTGCGACATTGGCGGCGCGTTTGCCGACCTATACGCGCAATTTCGCTTTCCTATGAGTGAAAACTTTTCATGGCGATCATGCGGATCATTGTGATTGGTCACGATAGATTCTGATTTTGCAGGTGCCCGGCAAGACCCAGTGCACATGGGCGCAGAGCGTTTGTTTCAAGGGTGTGCAGGGGGTGCGCGTTGGCGTGGGCGCTGCAACAGCGCCGGTTGTTACAGGGTTAAATAGATTTTCATGACAGGAAAGACGAGAATACAGTATCGCGCTGGTGGCGATTTCAGCTCGCGCTGTCTTTGAGCTGAATATCGATCCGGCAAATATGACTGTCGAGCCAATGATCGATCTTGTCGGTCAAATCCAGTGCGCGTTGGCGGTCAAAGCCATGGGCGGCGAAATCGGAAATTTCCTGTGTGATCAGGCGGGTAAATGAGAGATGTTCCGCGCGATTCCGATCGGCCACCGGGCAGGAACGCGCCAGCATGCATTTTTCTTCGAAACTGAAATGCGCCTCGGCATAGGATTTGAGAAACTCAAGGAACAGGTCGTAGGTTTTCTCGCCAAACCCGTTTTCGAGCACCTCGCGAAATTCTTCGGAGAAAGCGAAAAGAGAGCGGTGTTGCTCGTCTATTTCCGGCACGCCGGTGGCATACTCTTCTTTCCACTGCACGACGTCACCTCATTTTTTTGGTCGACATCCCGTTTACGGGGTTGGCGGCTCTCACAGCAATGGAAATCAATAGGTTAATCGGCAAAAATGGGGCGAGTGTCCGCGTGTCTTTATACCATAGGATGAAATCTGCGCGCAATGCAACACCGTGACGCGTTTACAAGGTGACAAAGTGTCCGGGGGAGGCGAAAGCGCGATTGGGTGGAGCAGGCGGTGGTGATTTGCCTGCTTTTCGATCTGCCCGGACGAGAGCGCGGCGTGCGCCAGAAGGCGGCGATCAGGTGTCGTTGTGTTGGCGGGTCGGGCGTGGCGGCGGGGTGCGCCCCATAAGCCAGGCAAGAGCGAGCAGAGGGATGATGATTGTCAGTGGCAGGCCGACGAGCAGATAGAGCTCGCCGTTTTTGACCGACCCGAGTGTGAATGCGTTGCAATCGGCACTTGCGGTGGGCGCAGCGCAGCGCAGGTTGTTGAAGTAGAGGGCAAATCCGACCGAAACTGCTGCAACGCCGGCGGCGGCGGTCAGAAAGGTAAAACGCATGTTTGCTGGGGTCATCCGGTTATCCTCTGCGACGGCGCGGGCGCCGTTTGGGGGCGTTTACGTCATCTCCGGTGCCATCGGCGGCCGAAGAGAAGGCGCCGAGCCGTTCGGTAATCAGATCAAGCGTGGGGCGCGGCCCTCGGGGAGTGTTTTCAAGGGATTCGCGCATTTTCCTAAGGTGTTCCGGCATGGTGCCACAACAGCCGCCGATGATCTTGGCACCGCAATCGCGGGCCAGCACGGCGTAATCGGCCATCAGGTCGGGCGTGCCGTCATAGTGGATGTGACCATCATGGTATTTCGGGATACCGGCATTGCCTTTGGCGATGATCGGACGTTCGTTGCCCTGGGCGACAAAGCCCAACACGGTGCGCAACAGATCGGAGGCGCCGGTGCCACAATTGGCGCCATAGGCCAGCGGCGGGTTGGACAGTTTTTCCACCATGTTGGCCATGTCGGCCGAGGTGACGCCCATCATGGTGCGCCCGGCGGTGTCAAAGCTCATCGTGCCGCACCACGGCATGCCGGCCAGCGCGAAGGCTTCTGCGGCGGCCTTGTATTCCTCAGGGGCCGAGATGGTCTCTAACCAGAGCACATCTGCGCCGCCTTCCTTGAGACCTTCGGCCTGTTCATGGAAGATTTCGACGGCAAGCTCGTGTGTCAGGCTGCCCATCGGGGCCATGATTTCGCCAGTGGGGCCGACGGACCCCGCGACGATCACGGTGCGCCCGGCGCTATCGGCCACGTCGCGACCGATTTCGGCAGAGATGCGCGAAAGCTCGCGGGCGCGGCTTTCGGCGCCATGCAGCTTGAGACGGGCCGAATTGCCGCCAAACGAGTTGGTCAGGAAGATGTCGGAACCGGCATCGACAGCGCCCTTGTAGAGCTTGGTGATCCGGTCGGGATGATCGACATTCCACATCTCGGGTGGCTCGCCAGCATCGAGGCCCATGTTGAACAGATTCGTTCCGGTGGCGCCATCGGCCATGAGCCAGTCACGCGAGGCGAGGAGGCGGGCGAACGTATCGGTCATAGCGGATCTCCGTGGCCGTGGAATTCGCGCCCGAGGTGTCATATTTGGGGCTCTGGCGCAATCTCTGAATTCCTCGGGAGGGTGGCGAAGGGGCGGGCGAAAAGAAAAACCGCGCCAGCCAGGTGGGGCGGCGCGGCGGCTTTGCATATCGCTCAGCTGCGGTCGGGCAAGGTGTCAGGCCGCACGACGCGCCAAAGGTCGATCAAACCTCATTCATGATCTGCTGTTTGGCGACCGGTGTCAGTTCGGCCAGTTTGGCGCGAATGGTATCTGCATCCGCGATATTGCCCAGATCACCCGCGACCTTGCGCACGACATCTTCGTGGCCGGCTTCTTCAAAATCGGATTTCACCACCTCGATGGCATAGGCGGTGGCATCTTCGCCGGTCTTGCCGAGAAGTTCGGCGGCCCAGAGGCCAAGAAGCTTGTTGGCGCGGTTGGTGGCGCGAAACTTCATTTCCTCATCATGGGCGTATTTGTTCTCGAATGCGCTTTCGCGCTCGTCAAATGCTGTCATGGGGCTCTCCGCAGGGTAAAAGCAGGTTCAAATTGTTCCCCTCTGATATGCCCATCCAGAGCCGTGCGTGCAAGACCCGTTCGCGCGCGATGTGGTGCCAACAGTGACGCAGGCCGGGTTGGGACCCGAGATTCTGCTCAAGACAGGGCGAGAGAGGCAAGCTGTGACAATGCACCCTTTGCAAAAAGCGGCCCATGCAATATGAGACGCGCCAAGGGTTGGGACTCATGGATGGTCAGGTGATTGTCCGGTGGACCCTGCCGACAAGCGAGGAGCCAACATGGCACGGCGCAAGAAGATATATGAAGGCAAGGCCAAAACCCTGTTCGAGGGGCCGGAACCCGGCACGATCGTGCAGTATTTCAAGGACGATGCCACCGCCTTCAACGCCGAGAAGCGCGATGTGATCGAAGGCAAGGGCGTGCTCAATAATATGTTGAGCGAGTTCTTCATGAACGGGCTGACCAATATTGGCGTGCCCAATCACTTCATTCGCCGCCTGAATATGCGCGAACAGCTGGTGCGCCAGTGCGAGATCATTCCGCTGGAAGTGATCGTGCGCAATTTCGCGGCCGGAAGTCTGAGCAAACGGTTGGGGATCGAGGAAGGCACGCCGCTGCCGCGTCCGATCATCGAGTATTCGTACAAGAATGACGGGTTGGGCGATCCGCTTGTTACCGAGGAATATATCGCCGCCTTTGGCTGGGCCAGTCAGCAGGACATGGACGATATCGTGAGCCTGGCGTTGCGGGTGAATGATTTCCTGAGCGGTGTGATGTTTGCCGTGGGAATCAAGCTGATCGACTTCAAAATCGAAGTGGGTCGGGTTTATGAGGGCGAGTTCCAGCGTCTGATCGTGGCGGATGAGATTTCGCCAGACAGTTGTCGGCTGTGGGATATCGAGACGGGACAGAAACTGGACAAGGATGTGTTTCGCCGCGATCTCGGCTCGCTAATGGATGCCTACTCAGAAGTGGCCAAGCGGCTGGGGGTGATGCCCAAGAGCGCGGTGCCGATCAAGCCGACGCTGATCAATTAGGGGCAGGGTGGGCGGTTTGTCTACCTGGGGCTCTTAAGGCAACGGCGTTTCTTGTGGCGCAGTTGGATTTGGATATTTAAGGCAAGATGAAGCGGGGGCGGCCCCGCGCGAAAACTTGGGGGACGGGCGATGAAAGCCAAGGTTTATGTGATGCTGAAGGATGGGGTTCTCGATCCGCAGGGCGCGGCCGTGAAACATGCGCTTGGCGCGCTTGGATTTGACGGTGTCGAAGGCGTGCGCCAGGGCAAGGTGATCGAGCTTGACCTAGCGGCGGGTACGGATGAGGCGACCGTGAAGGCGATGTGCGAGAAACTGCTCGCCAATACCGTGATCGAAAGCTACCGGATCGAAATCTGAATCAGCGGCGCGCATTGGCGCGCGCGTTGAAATAGGGAGGCAAGAGCCCCATGCATGCAGCTGTCATCGTTTTCCCCGGTTCGAACTGTGATCGGGATCTGGCGTTGGGATTTGAACGCGCCGGGGCCAAGGTTTCGATGGTTTGGCACAAGGATACGGCGCTACCCGAAGGGGTGGATGTTGTGGGAATCCCCGGCGGGTTTTCGTTTGGCGATTACCTGCGGTGCGGTGCGATTGCTGCGAATTCACCGATTTGCCGTTCGGTTGTCGCGCATGCCGAGAAGGGTGGCTATGTGCTTGGGATCTGCAACGGGTTTCAGGTGTTGACGGAAACCGGGCTGTTGCCCGGGGCGCTGAGGCGCAATGCCAATCTGAAATATATCTGCAAGCCCGTGGTGTTGCGGGTTGAGGATTGTGACACGGTTTACCTGAAAGGCTATGAGGCCGGACAGGAAATCACTGTGCCGATTGCACATCACGACGGCAATTATTTCGTCGATGATGCGAAGCTTGCGCAGTTGAGAGACGAGGGGCGCATCGCGTTTACCTATGTTGATAACCCCAACGGGTCGGTCGCCGATATCGCTGGGGTGGTGAGCCGCAATCGTCGCGTTATGGGGATGATGCCGCATCCCGAGCGGATGGCCGAGGCGGCGCATGGTGGCACCGATGGTGCAGCGATGTTTGAGGGTTTGATGCGGGAAATGGCGCTGGTCTGAGGCGGGGTTTGCAGGCGGCAGTTTTGGGAGGCTTGAGTGTCTGCTCACCGCCGCTTCCGGTCATTGAACACGACGATCAAGGAATTTATATTCGGGCTGCCACAGAAGGAGATCTATGTACAGAGGCTAAGGTTGAACCGCATATAGCGGCATCGCTTCGGCACATGGCTGCCGAACCTTTTTACATGATTTCAGTGGAGTTCTCATGGAGAGCAAAGACGTATTGATCCGGCCCTTTTTCGAGGAAACGGATTTGAAAAAACTATCCGATATCTGGTTTGAAGCCTCCTTGAAGGCGCATTCGTTCATTGGTGAGCCGAGGCTGATCGAACAACGCCAGATGATCGAAGAGGAATATCTGCCGAATGCAGAAACTTCGGTTGCCTGCCTCAACGAGGAAGTTGTCGGCTTCATCAGCCTCTTGGGCAGCTTCATCGGGGGGATATTCATCGCGCCGGACCGGCAGGGCTTCGGCGTTGGGCGCAAGCTAATCGCACATACGCTAGCCCGCAAGGGTGAGCTGTCCCTTGAGGTTTATACCGCGAATGAGCAGGCTGTCCGATTCTACAGGGCGCTTGGATTCAACGAGGTATCCCGGCGTGATGTTGACGACTTCGGCTTCCCCTTCCCGAACGCGACCCTGCGTCTTAGAGGGTAAGAATAGGCGGGGCAGGATCATCCTTGCCCTGCCAAATACGTGAGCGGCAGCAATATCCGCATGGCAGCCCTTTAACCATGCCGCTCAAACCGGGTGGCTCGGGCTGGGCGGCACGCGACCTCTGGCCAACGCAGAGGCGCCCTTTTGAGGCCGTCGCGGGTGCGATGGCACTGCATCTCTGGTAAGTCTCACGCAGATGCCGCATTGTGGTGCGTCTTGGCATCTCCATGGAAAGCGTGAAAATGACCAACCGCCTATCGCATCCCGCAACGCCGCTTACGGTGATTGGCTGGCATGAATGCATCAGCCTGCCGGAGCTGGGCCTAAAGGACTTTGCCGTGAAGGTGGATACCGGGGCGAAGACGACGGCGTTGCATGCCGATGATATTGAGACGTTCACCAAGCGGGGAAAGGAATGGGTGCGGTTTCGCTGTCCCGAAATCCCCGGAACGCCGCCGCGCATCTGTGAATTTCCGGTTTTTACCAAACGCGATATCACCAATACCAGCGGCACGCCGGAAACCCGTATCGTTATCCGCACGCCCATGATAATCTCGGGGCGAAAATGGAAGATCGACATCTCGTTGACCGACCGTGGCACCATGCGATTCCCACTCATTCTGGGGCGACGCGCCCTGAGAAACCGACAGATCGTCGTCCATCCGGGACGCTCTTATCTCGTCAGCAAGAAACCCCATTTCAAGGAGTAGGCCGTGAAGATTGCAATGCTTGCGCGAAACGCAGAACTTTACACCCACAAACGGCTGAAAGAAGCGGCAGAAGAGCGCGGGCATCGGCTTGATATCATCAACACCCTGCGGTGTTACATGAACATCGCCTCGCGTCGTCCCGAGGTCTATTACAATGGTGAAAAGCTGGAAGGGTATGATGCGGTGATCCCGCGTATAGGGGCGTCTGTCACCTTTTATGGCATGGCGGTATTGCGGCAATTCGAGATGCAGGGGGTCTATCCGCTGAATGAAAGCGTGGCGATTGGGCGTTCGCGCGACAAGCTGCGCTCAATGCAATTGCTGGCGCGCGATGGCATCGGCCTGCCGGTGACGACTTTTGCCCACGACCCTAAACAGACCGAAGAGGTTCTGGAGCTTGCGGGCGGCGCGCCGGTGGTGATCAAGCTGCTGGAAGGCACGCAAGGCATCGGTGTGGTTCTGGCGGACACCAAACGCTCGGCAAAATCCGTGGTTGAGGCGTTTCGCGGGGCGGGAATCAACATCCTGCTTCAGGAATTCATCAAGGAAGCCGGGGGCACAGATATTCGAGCCATCGTTGTTGGCAAGCGGGTTGTGGCGGCGATGAAACGGACCGGCGCGGCGGGGGATTTCCGTTCGAACCTGCATCGTGGCGGGTCAGCGGAACTGATCAAGCTGTCTCCGGAGGAACGTTCAACTGCTCTGAGGGCGGCAAAATCCATGGGTTTGAATGTGTGTGGTGTCGATATGCTGAGATCGAACCACGGGCCGGTGGTGATGGAGGTGAATTCTTCGCCGGGGCTGGAAGGGGTCGAAAAGGCAACCGGTCTGGATATCGCGGGCAAGATCATTGAGTATATCGAGAAGAACGCCAAGCCCAACGCAACCCGCACCAAAGGCCAGGGATGAGCAAACGCGCAAGTTTCGCGATTGGCGGGCATAGCATTGCGCCCGGCACCCGCAAGACGGTCAACCTTCCGGTCAGCACGTTGTCCGATCACACGCCCGTCACGCTGTCGGCGCATGTCATCCACGGGCGCGTTGACGGGCCGACCATTTTTGTCAGCTCAGGCGTGCATGGTGACGAGATCATCGGTGTTGAAATCGTGCGCCGTCTTCTCAGAACCAAGACCCTCAAATCGCTGCGCGGCACGTTGATCGCGGTGCCGATCGTGAACACTTTCGGGTTTCTCAACCATTCGCGCTATCTGCCCGACCGGCGCGATCTCAATCGCTGTTTTCCCGGCTCGCCCAATGGGTCGTTGGCGTCGCGGCTGGCGCATATCTTCATGACCGAGATCGTCGCGCCGTGTTCGCTTGGGATTGATCTGCATTCGGCGGCGATCCACCGGATAAATCTGCCGCAGGTCCGGGTTTCGGCGAACAATCGCGAGACGTTGAGGCTGGCGCAGGTGTTTGGCGCGCCGGTCATTCTGACGAGTGCGCTGCGTGATGGCAGCCTGCGTCAGGAGGCCAAGAAGATCGGAGTCGACGTGCTGCTCTATGAAGCCGGGGAGGGGATGCGGTTTGACGAGATGTCGGTCAGGGCCGGATTGGCCGGAATCAGGCGGGTATTGAAGGACGTCGGCATGTTGCCGACGGCGGGGATCGCCAAACCACGCGCCAGATCGCTGCTGTGTTCCGACAGTAAATGGCTGCGCGCGCCTGCGGGCGGGCTGTTGCGCATGTTCAAGGCCGAGGGAGACGTGGTCGAGGATGGCGAGGTGGTTGGGGCGATTTCCGATCCGTTTGGCGAGAGCGAAGTGGAAGTTGTCGCGCGCAACGGTGGAATTATCGTCGGGCGGGCCGTGATGCCGGTGGTTTATGAAGGCGATGCCTTGTTGCATATTGCGGCCGTGAAGTCATCGGATATGGCGGAAGCCGCTGTTGGGGATCTGGCCGCGCAACTGGAAGAGGCGCCACTGTTTGATGAGGATGAAATCATCTGAAGGGGTGTGCGTGTGATGCATGTGCCGGGTTTGATGCAGGGTATCGGCGGAAATCTGGGCGCGCGTGGGCTGGGCCCGCAGCATAGCTTGAGCGCGGGCGCGGTGCGGCGTAGATTGAAGCCATGAGCCGCAAGCCAACAACCCAGATCGTCAAGGCAACGCGCACCCGCACCACGGGTTGGCGCACGCGCGCCGCGTTGATCCTTTTGTTGATCATTGCTGTGGCCACGATCCTGACCACCAACCGATTGCTGACGGACCGCTTTACCGAAACCACGCGCAACCGGGCAGAGCTGCGTCTGGCGCTTTATTCCGGCAACCTGCTGAGCGAATTGAGGCGCAATTCCATCGTGCCGCAGCTTCTGGCGCGCGATCCGGCGTTGATCGGGGCCTTGGACTCGGCCGATTACAGCCGCTCGACCCAGCGGCTCTTGTCCTTTGTCGAAGAGATCGGGGCGGCCTCGTTGATGCTGCTTGACCGCGACGGGCGCACCGTGGCTGCGACCGACCGTGCGCGGCTGGGTGAGAACCATCGCCCGAAGGCTTACTTTCTTGATGCTCTGCGCTCGAATAACACCATCTTTACGGTCACCGAGCGCGAGGCGGGGGGGTATATCTTCAGCTATACGCGCAGGGTCGATTGGCAGGCCGAGACGCTGGGGGTGATCGTTGTCGAGGTGAACCTGCAAAAGTTCGAACGCGCCTGGGCGGGGATATCGGATGCGGTTCTGGTCTCGGACAGTACGGGCAATATCATTCTTGCGACTGAGCCGCGCTGGCGCGGGCTGACCGAGGCGGAGGCGTTGCAGCACGAGCCGGTGGAAAGCGCGATCGAGCGTGCCATTCGCACCACCGCAAACTGGAGCGTGCTGCCGGCCGATGCCTATGTGCAGGGTGAAGCCGTGATGCGGATGGAGGGGCGGGTGGCGTTTCGCGGCTGGAAGATCGCCAGCTTCACGCCCTATGCCGGGGTGCGTGAGAAGGTGAACGGGTTCCTGGCGCTGGAGATCATGGGATTCGCCATTCTGTTGGCGCTGGCGTTTTATTTCCTGAGCCGCAAGACGGCGTCGCGGATGGTTTTCTTTCAGCGGGAATCGGCAGAACTTCGCGCACTGAACGCACGCTTGCAGCGGGAAATTGCCGAGCGCAAAAAGATGCAGGATCAGCTTGTCGTGGCCGAACAGACGCTTGCGCAGGCCTCAAAGCTGGCGGCTTTGGGCGAGATGTCGGCGGCGGTCAGCCATGAGTTGAACCAGCCGCTGGCGGCGATGAAGACCTATCTTGCGGGGGCGCGTTTGCTGATGCGGCGCTCTCGCCCGGAAGAGGCGCTGTCGAGTTTCTCACGGATTGATGATCTGATCGAGCGGATGGGCGCGATTACCCGCCAGCTCAAGAGCTATGCGCGTAAAGGTGGCGAGACGCTTGCCCCTGTAAACGTGGGCGATGCGTTGATGTCTGCGGTTGTGATGATGGAGCCGCAGCTCAAGAGCCGCAAGGTCGAGATCACCCGCTCGATGCCCGATACGCCGGTAATGGTGATGGGGGATCGGCTGCGTATTGAGCAGGTGATGATCAATCTTTTGCGCAATGCGCTGGATGCGATTCAGGGGGTGCCGGATCCGCAGATTGATCTTCTGCTGGTGCAGGGGGAAACCGCGACGTTGAGCGTGCGCGACAATGGCTATGGCATCGAAGATCTCGATACGTTGTTCGAGCCGTTTTACACGACCAAGCAGCCGGGCGAGGGGGTCGGGCTGGGGCTTGCGATTTCTTCGGGGATCGTGAACGACCTTGGCGGAAGACTTACCGCGCGCAATGCTGCGGCGGGGGGGGCTGTTTTTGAAATGCAGCTCCCTATCTTGGAAGATAATGAAACGCAGGCGGCCGAGTAACGAGACGCCGCTAATGAGGAATGAGACGCGATGGCCAAGGCAATGAAAATCGCAATTGTCGACGACGAACAGGATATGCGCCGTTCAATCAGCCAGTGGTTGGCGCTTTCAGGTTATGACACCGAGACCTTCCCGAGTGCGGAGGATGCATTGAAGGCGTTGGGGCCGGAATATCCGGGGATCGTGATTTCCGACATCAAGATGCCGGGGATGGACGGGATGCAGTTTCTCAAGAAGCTGATGGGCTCTGACAGTGCGTTGCCGGTGATCATGATCACGGGGCATGGTGATGTGCCGATGGCGGTAGAGGCGATGCGCGTCGGCGCGTTCGATTTCCTTGAAAAGCCGTTCAACCCCGACCGGATGACCGAACTGGCCAAGAAGGCGACCAACATGCGCCGTCTGACGCTGGACAACCGCGCCTTGCGCCGCGAGTTGTCGGATGGCGGGCAGTTGATGAAGAAGCTGATCGGACAGAGCCCGGTGATGGCGCGGCTGAAGGAAGATATTCTCGATCTGGGGCAGGCGGATGGGCATGTTCTGATTGATGGAGAGACCGGCACCGGCAAGACGCTGGTGGCGCATGCGTTGCATGCGGTGGGGGCGCGTGCGGGCAAGAAATTCGTGCTGCTGAGCTGCTCTGCACTGGAAGAGGATGTGTTGACCAAGCGGCTTTTTGGCCCGATGCAACCGGAAGGCAGCCAGCTTCCGGCGGTGGAGGAGGCGCGCGGTGGCACGTTGGTGTTGGAAGATATCGAGACGTTGCCGGATGCCGTGCAGGCGCGGTTGCTGAGTTTCATCAACGAAGAAGGCAACCCGCCCGAGACGCGGATCATCGCGATTTCCAACCTTCAGGAGCAGGGCAAGACTTGTGAGGACGCGCTGCGTTCGGATCTGTTTTATCGCCTGGCGGCCTTGCGCATTACCGTGCCGCCGCTGCGGCAACGGGGCGAGGATATTCTGACGCTGTTCACGCGTCTGGCGGATCAATATGCCGATGAATACGGCTGTGAGGCGCCCAAAGTGAGCGCGCAGGAAGCCGCGCAATTGTTGCAGGCACCCTGGCCGGGCAATGTGCGTCAGTTGATCAATGTGGCCGAGCGTGCGGTGTTGCAATCGCGGCGCGGGTCCGGCTCGATCACATCGCTGTTGATGAATGACCACGAGGAAATGCAACCGGTGATGACGACCGAGGGCAAGCCGCTCAAGGAATATGTGGAAGCGTTCGAGCGGATGCTGATCGACAACACGATGCGCCGCCACAAAGGCAGCATTGCCAATGTCATGGATGAGTTATGCCTGCCGCGTCGAACACTGAACGAGAAGATGGCCAAGTATGGGCTTCAGCGCTCGGACTATCTTTGATCAGCAAGCCGCATTGGTTTGGTGTGGGGTGTTATTGAGCCCGGTTTGATGCGCGCCTCTCGCCTGAAACGCTGTGCGCATTGCCCGCAATGTCGCAATTTGGGCGCAGCAGTGATCGTGCCATCCGTCTTGTGGCACGCGGCAATCGGCCATTGGCACGAGAAACAAGGCGCGAAGCGTTAGCAGACCTGTGTTTCAACAAATGCGAAGGGCGGGAATGCCTGCTCTGCGGGCCTTGAACGAAGGCGAATGATACCGCTTCAGTAGGCCAACAAATGTTACGGGTTCATGAATTCACCATTGTAATCGGAACCCCATCCGACTTATGTAAGCAGAACGGTTGATGT
Organism: Rhodobacteraceae bacterium LMO-JJ12; assembly: GCA_021555075.1. Classification (NCBI taxonomy): domain Bacteria; kingdom Pseudomonadati; phylum Pseudomonadota; class Alphaproteobacteria; order Rhodobacterales; family Paracoccaceae; species Rhodobacteraceae bacterium LMO-JJ12. The sequence goes on along the minus strand of JAKGBX010000001.1, from coordinate 2,118,416 downwards.
GCCCTGAGGCACTGGCCGCATGAGTTTCGCTGTCATGGTATTGGGTTACGGAAAAACCGGCCCCTTTCCGGACAGACCGATTGGGCCCTGGCAACATGGCCATACGAATGCTCGCCACCCCGAAAGTAGGGGTGCTCCGAGCTTATGAACGGGCGCTGTCAGGATAAATCTGTAGTGCCGGAGAAGAAACGCGATGAAGCGCGCGACCATAACGAGGGCACGAGCGGGGGCACAAGATGCCTGGCCGTGCAGCGCGTCTTTGATTGCCCGAAATAGTCACCCTGAACTTACCGCAGCACCCCCCGGAAATCCGGGGCGCGCGGGGCGTTTGGCGTGCAAATGGAAAACATGGCCAAGAAAATGCTTATCGATGCCACCCACGCGGAAGAAACCCGCGTCGTGGTGGTGGACGGAAACAAGGTTGAGGAATTCGACTTTGAATCCGAAAACAAACGCCAGCTTGCTGGCAATATCTATCTGGCAAAAGTTACCCGCGTAGAGCCTTCGCTCCAGGCGGCTTTTGTGGATTACGGCGGAAACCGGCATGGTTTCCTCGCTTTTTCGGAAATTCACCCGGACTATTATCAGATCCCCATCGCTGACCGCGAGGCGTTGATGGAGGAAGAGCGTGCCTATGCGGAAGCGCAGCACGCCAGCGAGGATGATGACGAGAAGAAATCCGGCCGGTCACGCCGTCGTCGCAGCCGCTCCAAGGCGGCTGACGTTAAGACAGACGATGCCGTAGAGACCCGCGAGTTGAGCGGCAGCGAAATCGACGGAATGGAAACCATCGAGTTTGGCGACGACGAAGCCGACGCGCTCGAAGGGCATTCGCCGATGGATCTGGTGGCGGAAACGCCAGTGGAGGAGCCCGACACTTCGCACGCCGACACCGATGATGACGACGATCACGGGGATGACACCCCCGATGCGGCGTCAAAGGACGAAACCATCGAATCCGTTGCCGACGATGATGCGGTCGAAGACATCCGCCCGCCGCGCAAGCCGCGTCCGCGTCGTTATAAGATCCAGGAAGTCATCAAGGTGCGCCAGATCCTTCTGGTGCAGGTGGTCAAGGAAGAGCGCGGCAACAAGGGCGCGGCGCTGACCACATATTTGAGCCTGGCCGGGCGCTATTGCGTGTTGATGCCCAACACCGCGCGCGGCGGCGGCATTTCCCGCAAGATCACCAATGCGGTTGATCGCAAGAAGCTTAAAGAAATCGCCAACGATATTGACGTGCCCAAGGGTGCGGGTCTGATCGTGCGCACGGCAGGGGCCAAGCGCACCAAGACCGAGATCAAGCGCGATTATGAATACCTGCAACGGCTTTGGGAGCAGATCCGCGAGTTGACGCTGAAATCCATTGCGCCGGCGAAAATCTATGAAGAGGGCGATTTGATCAAACGCTCGATCCGCGATCTTTACAGCCGCGAGATTGACGAGGTTCTGGTTGAAGGCGAGCGTGGGTATCGCATCGCCAAGGACTTCATGAAGATGATCATGCCGAGCCACGCCAAGAACGTGAAGCTTTACCAGGAAACGATGCCGCTTTTTGCGCGTTTTCAGGTGGAGAGCTATCTGTCGAGCATGTTCAATCCGACGGTTCAGTTGAAATCCGGTGGCTATATCGTGATCGGCGTGACCGAAGCGCTTGTGGCGATCGACGTGAACTCGGGGCGGGCCACCAAGGAAGGCTCGATCGAGGATACGGCGACCAAGACCAACCTTGAGGCCGCCGAGGAAGTCGCGCGCCAATTGCGTCTGCGCGACCTTGCGGGCCTGATCGTGATCGATTTCATCGACATGGACGAGCGCAAGAACAACGCCGCCGTCGAGAAACGTATCAAGGACAAGCTCAAGACCGACCGCGCACGCATTCAGGTGGGCCGGATTTCGGGCTTTGGCCTGATGGAGATGAGCCGCCAGCGTTTGCGCCCCGGTATGATCGAAGCGACGACACAGCCGTGTCCATCGTGTCATGGTACCGGGCTGATCCGGTCGGACGACAACCTTGCGCTGTCGATTCTGCGTCAGATCGAAGAAGAAGGCACGCGGCGCCGGTCGCGCGAGGTTCTGGTGAAATGTCCGGTGGGCATCGCCAACTTCCTGATGAACCAGAAACGCGAGCATGTCGCACAGATCGAGGTGCGCTATGGCATTTCGGTGCGGATTGAGGGCGATCCGATGTTGATTTCGCCTGATTTCGCGCTTGAAAAGTTCAAGACCGCGACGCGGGCCGTGCCGGAAATGGTGGTGCCTGTCGTATCGGCGGAATCTTCGTTGATGGCCGAGATCGACAACGACTCTGATGACGCGAGCGATGACGATACCGATGATGATGTTGTCGAAGCGAATGGCAATGGAAACGGCAATGGCGACGGCGATGAGGATACCAAGCCGCGCAGCAAACGCCGTCGTCGGCGTCGCAGGAAAAAGCCCTCGCACAACAATGATGGTGATGAGGGACAGGACAACGGGGCTGATGCGAGCGAGTCTGGTAAGGCTGACTCTGGTGATGATGCGCCTGCCCATGCCGAACCGGTTGCCGCGCAAGCGACTGCATCTGAGGTGACGGTGCAAGCGGGTGCGGATGAACAGCAAGCCGAGAAAGAAAAGCCCAAGCCGCGCAGCAGATCGCGCCGCAAGAAAACCGATGACGCCGACGCGGCGGGTGAGGTGACGGCGAAGGCCGAGGCCGCGCCAGATGCCGGAGCGGATGCGACAGCGGAAGGTAAGCCCAAGCCGCGCAGTCGCGTGCGTAGCCGTAAGGCGGTGGAGGAACCTGAGGCGGAAGTCGCTTCGGCGGATGCCGAGGTAGCGGGCGAAAAACCGGCACCGAAGAAGCGTGCCAGCCGCGCCAAGCCCAAGAAGGACGCGGAAGCAGTGGCAGAAGCCGGATCGGCGGATGACGCCAAGGCCGCGGAGGAAAAGCCCAAGACACGCAGCCGAACGTCGCGTGCCAAGACAAATGGGACAGAACCAGCTGAGGCCAAGCCCAAGGCAGCACCAAAGGCCGCCAAGCCCGAGGTCGAAGCCGAGGTGACGCCTGACGCCCAGAGCGAAGCGCCGCCCAAAGCATCGGCCGAAGTGGTGGCCGAAGTAGCACCGGAACCGGAGGCTCCTGTGGCTGCGCCAGTAGAGGCAGCTGTGGAAGCGCCGAAGAAGAAGACGAAGCGCATGGGGTGGTGGTCGCTCGGCAAGGGCTGAGACCACTGATTGCGATTTATCGAAGATCTGGAAAACGCCGCGGGACCCCTCGCGGCTTTTTCGCATGAGAGGCGTGAACTTGATGGCTGTCGTCAGGCGGGTGAAGAGCGCGCGTGTTTGGGGAGACTTGCGGGTATTATGCTTTGGGGAAAGTGGAGAGGGCCAATGCGCGCCCAATACTAGGGGCCGCTGATATCATGGTCATCGCCCGGATCGACTGCAGAAGGCGCTACCCCTTGCGGATCAGATAGAGCGTGGCGTCGTCCTGCTCTTGCGTGGATAGCAACTCGTGTCCCTGTTCGGCGCAGAAGTGCGGCATGTCGATCACCGCCGCCGGATCATCGGCCAATACCTGCAATTGCGCCCCGCTTGCCAGCCCCATCAGCCGCTTGCGCGCCTTGAGCACGGGCAGAGGGCAGAGCAGCCCACGGGCATCGAGGAAGGCGGGATTATCGTCCATGGCGATGCAGATAAGCCGTTTGTGGCGCGATTTGAAGCAGTTTTCAGGCAACCTCAAAGGGTGCGATGCTTTGTCCACGGTTTTGTGACCTCGCAGCGCGTGACCTTGGTCTCTGAATACCCTAAAGCTGCTGGCATGTTTGGAATCGAGATCATCGACGCCGCCCTGTTGCCGGCCATGCTTGTTGCCCTTACCGCTGGGGTTTTGTCGTTTCTTTCGCCTTGCGTGCTGCCGATCGTGCCGCCCTATCTGGCGTATATGTCAGGCGTGTCGGTGAGCGATTTGAACGAGGGGCGTAACCGGGCCATCCTGCCTGCGCTGTTCTTCGTGCTTGGCCTTAGCACAGTGTTTTTGCTGTTGGGCTTTGCCGCGTCCGTCGTGGGCACGATGTTCTTGCAGTATCAGGATTGGTTCAACACCATTGCAGGCGTGCTGGTGATGATCTTTGGCGCGCATTTCATCGGGATTTACCGGATTGGATTTCTTGACCGGGATACGCGGATGGATGCCGGGGATCAGGGCGGCAGCGCGCTTGGGGCTTATATTCTTGGGTTGGCTTTTGCCTTTGGCTGGACGCCCTGCATTGGGCCACAGCTGGGTGCGATCCTGTCGCTTGCGGCCAGTGAGGCGTCAATCAGCCGGGGCACAGCCTTGTTGGCGGTCTATGCGGCGGGGCTTGGCATTCCGTTCCTGCTGGTGGCGGCGTTCCTGCCGCGTCTTACCGGGCTGATGGGCTGGATGAAGCGGCATATGGAACAGATTGAACGGGTGATGGGCTTGCTGTTGTGGACCATCGGCTTGTTGATGCTGACGGGCGGTTTTTCGACCTTCTCCTATTGGCTGCTTGAGCAGTTCCCGGCGCTGGCGACGTTGGGGTAGGGGGCGTTTCCGGTCTGTGAGGACCGGTTCACGCTCTCACCCGATCTATGCTCAGCCCCGGTGAATCCATCCGCCACCGAAGATACGGCTGCCATCGGTTTCATAGAAGACACAGGCTTGGCCGGGTGAGACGCCTTCCTCGGGTGTCAGCAGTTCGATCTCGGCCGTATCCGGCCCGGTGGGGCGCAGGATTGCCGGGCGGGGCGGTCGTGTCGAGCGGACTTTCACGGAAATCTCGCGTTCGCTCTGGTCCTCCAACCCGTCATCTCCCAGCCAGTTGATCTCGCGCACCGGCACGATGCTTGTGGCAAGCTCTTCTTTTGGGCCGACGATCACACGGCGGTTGTCGACGTCGAGTTTGACCACGTAGAGTGGGTCGGCAAGCCCGCCTATGCCAAGGCCGCGACGCTGGCCGATGGTGTAATGGATGACACCCTTGTGCTCGGCCAAAACGTTGCCCTGCATATCGACAATTTCGCCCGGCTCGGCGGCGCCGGGGCGCAGCTTTTCGATTACCGAGGCATAGTCGCCATTGGGCACAAAGCAGATATCCTGACTGTCGGGTTTCATCGCGACCGGAAGACCATATTTTGCCGCCAGGGCGCGTGTTTCGTCCTTGGATGCCAGATGACCCAGCGGGAAGCGGAGGAATTCAAGCTGTTCGCGGGTGGTGGAGAACAGGAAATAGGATTGATCACGCGCGGCATCGACCGCCGAATGAAGCTCGGCGCCTTGGCTGCCTGTCATGCGTTGGATGTAATGCCCGGTCGCCATGCAATCGGCATCGAGATCGCGCGCGGTTTGCAGCAGATCCTTGAACTTCACCCGCTCGTTGCAACGGATGCAGGGCACCGGGGTGGCCCCGGCGAGATAGCTGTCGGCAAACTCGTCGATCACGGCGTCCTTGAAGATGTTTTCATAGTCGAGCACGTAATGGGGGAAGCCCATGTCCTCGGCCACGCGGCGCGCGTCGTGAATGTCGATTCCGGCGCAGCAGGCCCCCTTCTTGGCCAGCGCCGCCCCATGATCATAAAGCTGGAGCGTGACGCCGACCACGTCATAGCCCTCCTCGGCCAGCATGGCGGCTACGACAGAGGAATCCACACCGCCCGACATGGCGACAACCACGCGGGTTTCTGAGGGCGGTTTGGCGAAGCCCAGCGAATTGAGCGGGGCGGTATGATCGAGCGACATGGGAGTCTTCCTTTGGGAATCCTTGCCCATATAGGGCGGATTTGGCCCACCCGAAACCACCGAATTCGAGAAAAACGTCGCACGAGCAGGCAATGACGCCCGCTCTGCCGGCGTATGGGGGGCAAGACGTGAACTGATTTAGGAAAATGCGACCTATTCTCAGGCGCGGATTTCATCGGACATTAACAGGCGGGGCGGCATCAAGGGGCAAAGGCGAAGAGATTGCAGTAACGATGAGGTGTCAGCCATGTATCTGAAGAAGATCGAGGGGTCGCGGGCCGTGACTTTGCCGGATGGGTCGATCATGACGCGCGCCGATCTACCGCCCAATACAACCGTGCGTTGGGTGGCCAGCCGCAAAGCCGCGGTCGTGCGCGGTGTTCTCTACGGATTGATCTCGCAAGATGAGGCGCTTGAGCGTTACGGCCTCAGCAGTGATGAGTTTTTCGAATGGATTTCAGCAGTTAGCATGCATGGGGAAGAAGCGCTCAAGACCACATTCTTACAAAAATATAGACAACCCTAGGGCGAGAACGTAAAAAAGGTATCGTCGGTAACTTGTAGTTAACCATTTTTGTTCACGTTTAATTCCGACAAGTCAAACTGTGGAGAATCGAAAATGCGTGTGCTGCTGGTGGAAGACGACCCGACGACCTCGAAGAGCATCGAGATGATGCTGACCCATGCCAATCTGAACGTCTATACGACGGATCTGGGGGAAGAGGGGATCGATCTCGCCAAGCTTTACGATTACGATTTGATCCTTCTGGACCTTGGCCTGCCCGACATGAATGGGCATGAGGTGCTTCGTCAACTGCGCATGGCGCGGATCGATACGCCAATTTTGATCCTGTCGGGTGCCGATGATACCGAAAACAAGCTCAAGGGGTTTGGCTTTGGTGCCGATGACTACCTGACCAAGCCGTTTCACCGCGAAGAACTGGTGGCGCGAATCCATGCGATCATCCGGCGCTCAAAAGGGCATTCGCAATCGATCATCAAGACCGGCAAGATCAACGTCAATCTCGATGCCAAGACGGTGGATGCGGGCGGCAAGACGGTGCATCTGACGGGTAAGGAATACCAGATGTTCGAGTTGTTGAGCCTGCGCAAGGGCACGACCCTGACCAAGGAGATGTTTCTGAACCATCTCTATGGCGGCATGGACGAGCCGGAATTGAAGATTATCGACGTGTTTATCTGCAAACTGCGCAAGAAACTGGCGACGGCCACAGATGGCGAAAACTATATCGAAACCGTCTGGGGTCGCGGCTATGTGCTGCGCGATCCTGAGCCGTCGCAAATTGAGGATGCACCGGCGATGGCGGTCGGCGCCTGACGGTTTCCCAAGGCTCGATTTTCCAGGGCATTGCCCACCACTCCCGAGCCTCGCGCCGCGCAACCGCCCTCCTGGTTGCGCGGCGTCTTGTGTTTCTGGGGCGTCATTGTGCCTCGACTGCGGCTTGGATCTGAGGTGCGGTCTGTGGGCTGGACCTCGCCATTTGCCGTGCTACATCTGTGCATGGCATGATCTGTGCGAAAATGGAGACGGGCGTGAACGGCGAAACACCGGTGGATAAGCTTGACGAGGTGACGGCGCGCGCTGAGTTGGCACGGCTGGCCGGGCTTCTGGGAGCGGCCAATACTGCCTATCACGGCGAAGATGCGCCGCAGATGTCGGATGCGGATTATGATGCGCTCAAACGGCGCAATGCCGCGATCGAGGCGCGCTTTCCCGATCTCAAACGACCTGACAGCCCCAGCGAACAGGTGGGCGCGGCCCCGGCAGGGGGCTTTGGTAAGATTGCCCATACGGTGCGTATGTTGTCGCTGTCCAATGCTTTTGACAACGCCGACGTGAGCGAGTTTGACGACAGTGTGCGCCGCTATCTCGGACATACGGGGGGGCTGGAATATACCGCCGAACCCAAGATTGACGGGGTCAGCCTGAGCCTGCGCTATGAGGATGGCAAGCTGGTCAGTGCCGCGACGCGCGGTGATGGGGCAGTGGGCGAGAATGTGACCGCCAATGCCCGCGAGATCGGCGATATTCCCCAGGTTTTGGTCGGTGCGCCCGAGGTGCTTGAAGTGCGCGGCGAGGTCTATATGAGCCATGCCGATTTCGAGGCGTTGAACGCGCGGGCGCTGGAGGCCGGAGACAAGGCTTTTGCCAACCCGCGCAACGCCGCCGCCGGGTCGCTGCGCCAGTTGGATGCTGCCATCACGCGCGCTCGGCCGTTGAAATTCTTTGCCTACGCATGGGGGGCGCTGTCCGAACCTCTGGCCGCCACGCAAATGAAGGCGATTGCGCGGCTGGCCGAGTTGGGGTTTGAAACCAATCCGCTGACCCGGCTTTGCAAAGGGCCAGAGGAGATGATTGCCCATTACCGCGAGATCGAGGCGCAACGCGCGACCTTGGGCTATGATATTGACGGGGTGGTTTACAAGGTCAACGATCTGGGGCTGCAACACCGTCTCGGCTTTCGCTCGACCACGCCGCGATGGGCGATTGCGCATAAATTCCCGGCGGAGCTGGCCTGGACGCGACTGGAAGCGATCGACATTCAGGTCGGGCGCACCGGGGCGTTGTCGCCGGTGGCGCGGCTCTTGCCGGTGACGGTGGGCGGCGTGGTGGTCAGCAATGCGACGCTGCACAACGAGGATTATATCGCCGGGCGTGCGCGCTCGGGCGAGGAAATACGCGGTGGCAAGGATATCCGCATCGGCGATTGGGTGCAGGTTTACCGCGCGGGCGATGTGATTCCGAAGGTCGCGGATGTGGATCTTACGAAACGGCCCGAGGGGGCGCAGCCGTTTGAATTTCCGACGATCTGTCCGGAGTGCGGATCGGAAGCGATTCGGGAAGAAGGCGATGCGGTGCGGCGTTGCTCTGGCGGCATGATTTGTCCAGCGCAGGCGGTGGAAAAGCTCAAGCATTTCGTGTCGCGCAAGGCGTTTGATATCGACGGATTGGGCGCCAAACAGATCGAGGCGTTTTACGGCGACGATCAGCTTCCCATTCGCGAACCGGCCGATATTTTCACGCTGGAAGCGCGAGACAAGGCGAACCTTTCAAAGCTGAAAAACCGCGATGGCTGGGGCGAGACTTCGGCCAGCAATCTGTTTCGTGCAATCGAGGAAAAACGCCGGATCGGTTTTGCGCGGCTGTTGTTTGCGCTTGGGATTCGGCATGTCGGTGAGGTGGCTGCGGCGGATATTGCGCGCCATTTTGGCGATTGGAATGCATTTGTTGCGGCGGTGGACAGCGCGCGCCCGGCGGCGCAACGCTATCAATTGGCTGAAATTGCCGTTCAGGAAGAGCGCCGCAATGCCGCAGATGCGGGGCGGCGGGCGAAGATTTCCGAGATACGAAATGCGGTCTGGGCGCAAGACCCTGAGATTCCTGCTGATGCGCGCGCTGCTTGGGATGAATTGGTCAATATCGAAGGCATCGGCGCAACGGTGGCTCTTTCGCTGGTAACGGCATTCGCACAGGCGTCTGAACGTGCGGGGATCAACCGGTTGATTGATGAACTGGAGGTCGAAAAGGCCGAAGCACCAGCCACAAGCGACAGCCCGGTGGCGGGCAAGACGTTGGTCTTTACCGGCACGTTGGAAAAGATGACGCGGGCCGAGGCCAAGGCGCGTGCCGAGTCTCTGGGCGCGAAGGTGTCAGGATCGGTCAGTGCCAAGACGGACCTTTTGATTGCCGGGCCGGGGGCGGGCTCAAAAGCCAAGAAGGCTGAAAGTCTTGGAGTTGAAACGATCGATGAGGACGCCTGGATCGCGTTGATCGAGGGGTTATGAGCGGGCGCCCGGAGCCCCTTTTCCCGCTGTTTGCGGACATTGAGACGCTGGAAGGCGTGGGCAAGAAAACGGCCGAGCATCTGGCGCAGATCGACATTGTGTTGCCGCGTGATGTCTTGTTGACGCTGCCTTATTCCGGGGTTGACCGGCGGCGGCGTGATAGTGTGCTGGACGCGGATTTGCCGGGGGTTGTCACCGTAGAGGTCACGGTGGGCCAGCATCGTCATGCCACGCGGCGCGGTGGCGCCTATCGCATCACGGTCGAGGATGCAAAAACCACCTTTCAGTTGGTGTTTTTCCATGCGCGTGACGAGTATCTGAACCGGATGTTGCCGGTGGGGAGCCGTCGGGTGGTGTCGGGCAAGGTCGAGTTGTTTGATGGGATTGCGCAGATGGTGCACCCCGATCATATGCTGCCGCCCGAAGAGGCGGGGGAGATACCGGAGTTTGAGCCGGTTTATCCGCTGACCCAGGGCGTGACGCAGAAAACCATGTTCAAGGCGGCGCAATCGGCGCTGGCGCGCGCGCCGGATCTGGCCGAGTGGATTGACCCGCTGCAAAAGGCACATGCCGGTTGGCCTGATTGGCTTGAGGCGTTGAAGGCTGCGCATGCGCCACAAGACTTGGGCGATCTGGCGGACACGGCCCCGGCGCGTGAACGCTTGGCCTATGACGAGTTTCTGGCGCATCAGCTAACCTTGGCATTGGCGCGTTCAAACCTGCGCAAGGCCAAGGGGCGCGACAGCCACGGCACCGGCGCTTTGCAGCGCAAGGTATTGGAAGCGTTAGCTTATCGACCGACCGATGCACAGACGCGCGCGATCAATGACATTGCGGCGGATATGGGCAAGCCCGAGCGGATGAACCGGCTTTTGCAGGGCGATGTGGGCGCGGGCAAGACGCTTGTGGCGTTCATGGCGCTCTTGATCGCGGTGGAGGCCGGGGGGCAGGGTGTGATGATGGCGCCCACCGAAATTCTGGCGCGCCAGCATCTTGAAGGGCTGCGCCCGTTGGCGGAAAGTGCCGGTGTGGTTCTGGAGATCCTGACCGGGCGCGACAAGGGGGCCGAGCGCAAGGCCAAGCTGGCGGCGCTTGCACGGGGCGATATTCAGATTCTGGTGGGCACCCATGCGGTGTTTCAGAAGGACGTGGAATTTCACGATCTGCGGCTGGCGATTGTGGATGAACAGCACCGTTTCGGGGTGCGTCAACGGCTTGAGTTGGGCCGTAAGGGCGCGGGTGCGGATGTGTTGGTGATGACGGCTACGCCCATTCCGCGTTCGCTGTCACTGGCGCAATATGGTGATATGGACATTTCGATTCTGGATGAAAAACCGCCCGGCAGACAGCCGATCAAGACCGCAATGGTGAGCACCGGGCGGATCGACGAGGTGGTTGAGCATCTGCGCGGGGCGGTGGCCGAGGGCAAACAGGCCTATTGGGTTTGCCCGTTGGTGGAAGAGAGCGAAAATGTCGATCTGACGGCGGCCGAGGAGCGGTTCAAGCAGTTGCGCGCGGCCTTGGGCGAGGGGGTTGTCGGTCTGGTCCACGGGCAGATGCCGGGGCCGGAGAAAGACGCGGCGATGAAAGCGTTCCAGCGCGGCGAGACCAGCGTTTTGGTGGCCACGACCGTGATCGAGGTTGGGGTGGATGTGCCGGGTGCAACGATCATGGTGATCGAGCGGGCCGAAATTTTCGGGCTGGCGCAGTTGCACCAGTTGCGTGGCCGGGTCGGGCGAGGAAGTGCGGCTTCGACCTGTCTTCTGCTTTATCAGGCGCCGCTGAGCGAAAGCGGCGAGCGGCGGCTGACCACGATCCGGGATAGCGAAGACGGGTTTCGCATCGCCGAGGTCGATCTGGAAATGCGCGGCGCGGGTGATCTTATCGGGACGGCGCAATCGGGGCTGCCGAAGTTTCGTATCGCCGACATGGAACGGCAAGCGGCATTGATGGCCGTGGCGCAATCAGACGCGCGCAAGTTGCTGTCAGACGACCCAACATTGGAGGGGGAACGCGGCCAAGCGGCGCGCTGCCTGCTTTGGCTAATGAGCCAGGATCAGGCAATTCGTTTGATTTCAGTAGGTTAGAAGCAGAAGTCTTACAATGTTCACTAATGTTCTCAAAAAGTTCTTTACAAAAGGTTTCCAAAATGAGAACAAAGAGGCAACAAACATGCCCGAGAGCAGGAGCCGACATTATGCTGACCCAGATCAAAGCCATCGTTGAACGCAGCCAAGACACCCTCTGGCAGGATGCGATAGGGGCTGTTGCGCTGATGGTCATGCTGGTGGCCGGATTGCACCTGCCGGGGCTTGCCTGAGATTCTTTTGACTTTTCTGCCACGTGATCGCGTGGCCCTGATCGGCGGCGCACTCTGTCCCAAACTAAAGCGCCGCCCTGAGTAGACTGCCTGTCTGACCATCCCATGGGGACTGCCTCAACCGCCCCCGGAATTGACAGGGTTAAATGCGATCACGCACCTTGCCGCCGCCTTGGAAACCCCAAGAGCGGCGGTTTTTTTTGCTAGAGGCTGTGTGGGTGGTTCAGGCGCAATCGCTCTGGAGGGCGGCATCCATTGCTTCGAGTGTTGCTTCAAGCGTCAGCATGATCGAGGCGTGGCGATTTTTGTATTCGCGCGCCGGGCGCAGCACTTCGAGCCCATCGAAAGGCGCGGCAGGCGTTGGGCCGTCTTCCTTGAGCATGGCAAGGAGCGCGTCGCGCGCGGCTTCGACTTCGTCTCGGCTTCGGCCAATGATGTTCGCGCCGACAACGCTGGCCGAGGCCTGACCGAGCGCGCAGGCTTTCACATCCTGGCCAAAATCAGAGATCACCCCGTCCTTCACCTTGATATCGACAGTCACGGTAGAGCCGCAGAGCGGTGCGCGGCGTTTTACGGTGGCGTCGGGGGCTTCAAGCCGGTCGAGATGCGGAATGTCAGCCGCCAGCGCAAGGATGCGTGCCGAGTAGAGCTTGATCAGGTCTGTTTCGCTCATGGCAATCTCTTTGGCCGCGATCCGGGCCATTCCCTCTTTGTTCGATCTGGCATAGATAGTCCGGGAAATCAAAGATGCAAAGGGGGGCAGGATGAAGTTTGATGCTGAGAATCTGACTTATGACGCGCAGGGGCTTTTGCCTGTCATTGCGCAGGACGCCGAAAGTGGCGAGGTATTGATGTTGGCCTGGATGAATGCTGAGGCGGTGGCGCGGACGTTGGAGAGTGGGCGTGTGACCTATTGGTCGCGCTCGCGTGCGGCGTTCTGGGTCAAGGGCGAAAGCAGCGGGCATACTCAGGAGTTGGTCGAGTTGAGGGTGGATTGCGACCGCGATTGTCTTCTTGCGGTAGTGCGTCAGACGGGGCCGGCCTGTCATACCAACCGGCGCAGCTGTTTCTATACGGCTATCCGCGAGGGCGAAGAAGTGGAGATCATGACGCCCGAAACATGACTTCGTGAAAGACAATCCTTGTGCTAAGCTTGCTGCATATTTAGTTTAGCACTTGAGGATAATATCATGAAATCATTAGGTTACGCTTGTATTCTCACCCTATTTCTGGCGCCGGGGCAAGCCGTTTCAGAAGATATAAATGGGTTTGATCCGACACGTTCGTGCACAGAGGTACTTTCCAATACCGGCGGTACAACCGATCAGATGATGATCGCGTCGTGGGTTTTTGGGTATCTCGCCGCGCAGAACGATCTGGTGCGCCAGGTCGATACTCAAAAAAGCCAGATTGTACTGGGGAATTTGATCCAGGCTTGCACTGACAGCGGCGGCAAGAGCCTGCTGGAGCTTGTGATGGCGAACAAGCCCAGCAAATCACCCGACGTTGATGCCGGTCCTGCGGCGGGGAGTGAAGCCGAGGCGCGTGCCTTGCTGATGAAGTTTTTTGAGCCAAATGCCGATCGACATGCGCTGACATGGGCGTTGGTGCCCAGCCCCGAGGATGTGCGTGCGGTCTATGCCGAGCCGCTGGCCTCGAAGATGATCGCCACCTATGACGAGCATCTGACCCGCAGTGTCGCCATCGGCCCCAAGCCGGGGCAATCAAATTTGTTGACGTGGTATGCCACCACGGACGCGCTTAAGACTGGCTCTCCCATGCTTGAAGAGTTTCCCGGTGGGTATCGCGATGTCGTAGGGTTTTTTAACGCAAGCCACCCGATTGTAAGATTCAAATTCGTTGAACAGGGCGAAACGCTGGGGATGGCATATGACGGTCTTATCTATGTCGGTGGACGTTGGGTTTGGATGCCCAAGCCATGGAGATCGTTGAACTAAAGACCGATTTTGACGCGGATATCTGCGGGGGAGAGCCCCGCGTCGCGATAAGTGGCAATGGCGCGAGCATCATCGCGTTTGGCCAGCCGTTTGCCATTCTCGTCGCGGATCAGGCCGTGGTGGTGATAGCGCGGTGTCGGCAGTTGCAAGAGCCGTTGCAGCACCACATGGATAGCTGTGGCAGAGAAGAGATCCTGTCCGCGCACGACATTGGTGATGCCCTGAACCGCGTCGTCGATCACGACTGACAGGTGATACGAACTGCCCATGGTGGCCCGGGCGAGCACGACATCACCGATGTTTTTGATCAACTCATCTGACGATAGCGTAATCTGGCCAGCCTCACCCTCGGGCCCGCTGCCCCCCTCATAAAATCCGAGCGGCGGGAGCAGGGCTTGCGCGGCCAGCGTGCCGAGGGCGCGGCGCATATCGAGGCGCAGGGCGCTGTCGGGCAAAGGGCCGCGCGGCGGATGCGCGGGGCGGCAGGTGCCGGGATAGACGCGTCCATCGGGGCCGATGGGTGTTGCGCCTTCCTGTGGGGCGTTGGCGGCTTCTTCGATGTCGCGCCGGGTGCAGGTGCAGGGATAGAGCAATCCGCGCACCCAAAGATGGTGCAGCGCGGCGCGATAGGCGGGCAGGTGATCGGATTGGCGGCGCACCGGGGTTGGCCAGGTGAGGCCGAGCCAGGCAAGATCATCATAAATCTGCGCCTGCCATTCGGGGCGCGCGCGGCTCTGGTCGATATCGTCGATCCGCAGATGGAATATACCGCCTGCCGCCTGTGCCATGTCATACGCCAGAAGCGCCGAGTAGGCGTGGCCCAGATGCAAGGGGCCGGTCGGGGATGGGGCGAAGCGGGTGCTGAAAGTCACGATATTACAACCGCTTGAGCGGAGTATATAATGTAATGTATCGCCGGGTGAGTCATGCCCTTGAGTATTTCACTCCGCCGACTGTGCGTCTAGCCAGGATTGCCAATGCGCCTTGGCACGGTCGGTATAGGCCTTGTAGCGGTCCTTGCGGCCACGCCGCCCGCCCTTGAGGCCATCGACCGGCGGGAAGAGGCCGAAATTGACGTTCATCGGTTGAAATGTCTTGGCGTCGGCACCGCCCGAAATATGGGTGATGAGCGCGCCTGTCGCGGTTTCGGGGGCCGGTGCGGGCAGGGTGCGCCCCTTGATTTCCTGCGCTGCCATTCGCCCGGCCAGAAGGCCCATGGCGGCGGATTCGACATAGCCCTCGACGCCGGTGATTTGCCCAGCAAAACGGATGTTGGGTTTGGAGCGCAGGCGCATCTGATCATCCAGAAGCGTGGGCGAGTTGATGAACGTATTGCGGTGAATCCCGCCGAGGCGTGCGAAACTGGCATCCTCAAGTCCGGGAATCATTTTGAAAACATCGGTTTGCGCGCCGTATTTCATCTTGGTTTGAAAGCCGACGATATTGTAGAGCGTGCCAAGCGCATTGTCGCGGCGCAGTTGCACCACGGCATAGGCTTTCTCGGTCGGGTTATGGGCGTTGGTCAGGCCTACGGGTTTCATCGGGCCGTGGCGCAGGGTTTCGCGCCCACGTTCGGCCATGACTTCGATCGGCAGGCAACCGTCGAAATACTTGGCGGTCTCGCCGTCGTGAAATTCGGTTTTGTCGGCAGCGAGAAGCGCGTCGATGAAGGCTTCGTATTGATCCCGGTTCATCGGGCAGTTGAGATAGGCCTTTTGCTCGTCTTCCGTCTCGCCCTTGTCATAGCGACTCTGGCGCCAGGCGATGTCCATGTTGATGCTGTCGGCATAGACGATGGGGGCGATTGCGTCGAAAAACGCCAGACGGTCGGTGCCGGTCTCGGCCTGTATGGCTTCTCCGAGGGCAGAGGAGGTAAGCGGGCCGGTGGCGATGATCCAATGGCCCGTTGCGGGCAGGGAGGTGATTTCGCCATGCTCGACGGAGATCAGCGGATGGGCGGTGAGGCGTGCGGTCACGGCCTCGGAAAACGCCTCGCGATCAACTGCCAGAGCACCGCCGGCGGGCAGGCGATGCAGATCGGCCATTTCCATGATCAACCCACCGGCTGCGCGCATTTCCCAATGCAGTAGGCCGACGGCGTTTTGTTCACTGTCATCCGAGCGGAAGGAGTTGGAACAGACCATTTCGGCCAGATTACCGGATTTATGGGCGAAAGTTTCGACATGCGGGCGCATTTCGTGAATGACCACGCGGATGCCCTGATGTGCGGCTTGCCAGGCGGCTTCTGATCCGGCCAGCCCGCCTCCGATGATATGTAGTGTGTCCATGACGCGGACTTAGGCGTTTCGGCGGCGAATGGGAAGCCTTGCTGCGTTGCTCAGTGCAGGGTGAGTTTGTCGATGGCCAGCCCCGAGGGCACCATTGCAGGCGCGCCAAGCCGCCCGGTGGCGGCATGAAGATCCGTGAGCGCGTCAAGAAAGCTCAGAATATCGGCAATCTCGGGGTCGCTCAGTTGCACGGGGGGCAGTTCAATGGCGTCAGCGATGCGGGCGATTTCTTGGGCGTCCGGGGTTGGGGGGCGCGCGCCATCGGGCTGGTCGAGGCCGGGCAGAACGGTTTGGCGCGCGTCATAGGCAAGCAGGCTGTCGCGGGGCGAAAGATGGTGACGCACCACCTCTTCGAGGCTCGCATAGGCGCCGGAATGACCATAGGGCGCGGTGAAGGCGACATTGCGCAGACTGGGCGTGCGGAAACGATAGAGGTCGTTCGAATCCCCGGTCACGGCGGCGCGGCCCTGATCCGAAAACCGGGCACCATCCCCTTTGCCCGGTCCAATCTGGGGCATGCCGATGGCGTGGAAGGCGTGATCGGTGAGGTAGGGGCCGGAGTGACAGCCCGAACAGCCCGCATTGCCATAAAAGAGGTCGAGTCCGCGTTTTTGTGGCGGGGTGAGCGCGTGGCGTCGACCCGAGAGGTAGGCGTCAAATGGGCTGTCGGTGCTGGCGAACTCAAAGGCGATGAAGCGGGCGATGGCGGTTGTGATATCGGTAATGTGCAGCGGTTCGTGCGCCCCTATGATCGCGTCAAAGCGGCTGCGATAGCTCGGCACGGCCTCGACTCGTTCGGTCAGCTTCTGCCAGGCGCCATTGGGGCCACGGATGCGGCCCGCAGCGACGAGATCGGCAATCGGGTTTTCCCCAGGGCTGCCAGCCATTTCTTCGGGGCTGGTGAGCGGCATAAGCGCCTGCGCGGCGAGCGTGTTGGGCACCGGGCGTTCCAGCGTGGCACCTTCGGGCATGGCAACGCCCATGCGCGCGTTCGGGTCGGCAGCGACGCGGCCATCATGAAACAGGACGGTAAATTCGGGCGCGCCAAGATTGAACAGCGCCGGTGCGTTGCGCGGGATATGAGCGCGCGCGCCATAGTCGGGTTGCCCATGGCGCGACGTGCCAAGGCCAGTGCCGCCTTCGCCCACCGCAAGGGCCACGCCATCGGCCGACCCCAGCGCGACATGATGGCAGGTGGCACAGGCAATGTTGCGATTGCCCGAAAGGATCGGATCGAAAAACAGATCGCGGCCGAGAAGGATGGTGGAAAACGGGATGTCGGGGATATCCGAGTGGGTCACCGGGTTTGGAAGTTCGGCTGCCAGTGAGAGGCTGGCTTGGAGAGACAGAATGCCGACGGTGACCCACTTGCGCATGATATGAACCATGGGGTTCCTGGGTTTTGTTAACCACAGTCATAGCCTAAGAGAATGAGGCTGAACAGTGGCGAATGTGGAAAAATTAGGGCGAAAAACGGTGTGCTATGTGCCGTTATTTTCCATGATGGCGACAGTAAGAGCGTCGCAATCAAGTTTGTTTCCGAATGCGGCGCAATCCAGTCGCGAGGCCTGTGCAGGCCAGAGAATCGCAGGTTTGCCAAGGCCGTCGACGGTGGAGTTAGACAGCGGGGTTAGCCCGTGGCCAGAAGGGCGACGCCGACGAGGATCACGCAGGCCCATTTGAGGCGGCGCGCCAGATCCCCCTCGTGCAGGAGCCATGAGCCCAGCAGCACCGCCAGCAAGACCGAGGTTTCGCGCAAAGGTGCGACGTAGAGCACCGGTGTGAAGGTCATGGCATAAAGCACCAGGATATAGGCCAGCGGCGAGATAACCGCGACCAGCAGGGCCTCGTGCCAATGATTGTGCCAGAGCAGGGCGAGTGCCGCGCGTCGACGATAGGCCACTGGCGCCATGAGGAGGGCGCGCCCCAGGTTGGAAAACCAGTCCATCAGGAGGGGCGGGATCAGCAGGGTCGCGACGGCGTAAGCATCCCAGACCGTGTAGGAGCCGATCAGCGCACCGACGATGAGCCCGAAACCCAGCGACTTGAGCGTGCCATCGCCGCGTTTGGCGCTCAGGCCGCCGCCCAGCATCAGGACGCCAAACACGATCAGTGCGCCGCCTGCGACCGCCTGCCAGGAGGCAATCTCGCCCAACACCAGCACCGCGAATGTGACGGATAGCAGCGGCCCGGTGGAGCGCGCCGTGGGGTAGACGATGGAGAGCGCGCCGTGGCGATAGCCCCAATTGAGCATCACGAAATAGCCGGTGTGCAACAAGACCGTCCCGAAGAGGAAGAGATAGTGGATGGCTGTGAACGTGAAAATCGCCGCACCATACCAGATGGCCAGCGGCAGGTAGATCACGACCGATAACGCCGAGAACAGGAACACCAACTCGGGACCGGCATTGATCCGTTTGACCAGGAAATTCCAGCTGGCATGGCAAATGGCTGCGAAAAGAACGAGGGAGAAGCCGAACAGCGTCATTCAGCAATTCGCAGATGCGGTATCATTGCTGCCAGTCCGGGGGGCGTTTTTCCAGGAAGGCGGAGATGCCTTCGTCAGTGTCACGCCACAGCATGTTTTCGACCATCACCGCGCCGGTATGGGCATAGGCCTGGTCCAGTGGCATGGTGATCTGATCATAGAAGGCCTGCTTGCCGATCTTGACGGCGCCCGAGAGTTTTGCAGCGACGGTTTCGGCCAATTGCATCGTCTCGTCCAGCAGGGCCTCGGGCGCGGCGATGCGGTTGATCAACCCGATTTCGCGCGCACGGGTCGCGTCGATGAATTCGCCGGTGGTGAGCATCTCAAAG
Source organism: Rhodobacteraceae bacterium LMO-JJ12 (assembly GCA_021555075.1). Lineage (NCBI taxonomy): Bacteria > Pseudomonadati > Pseudomonadota > Alphaproteobacteria > Rhodobacterales > Paracoccaceae > Rhodobacteraceae bacterium LMO-JJ12. Next base: position 2,099,483 of record JAKGBX010000001.1, on the reverse strand, counting down.
GCCTGTTTGGCGGAAACATTGCGGCTGAGAGCGACCATGGGGGTCGAACAAAAGAGGCCGATATTGACGCCGTTGACACCAAAGCGCGTGCCTTGTGCGGCCACGGCCATGTCACAGGACGCCACCAGTTGACAGCCCGCTGCGGTTGCGATGCCGTGGGGCATGGCGATGACCGGTTGGGGCAGGGCGCGGATCGCCATCATCATGGCGGCGCAGCGGGTAAAGAGATCTTGGAAATAGGCGCGGCCCTTGTCTTCGGATTGGCGCCCGGCCTGCATTTGTTTGAGATCGTGGCCCGCGCAGAACGCCTTGCCCTCGCCCGAGATGATGATGGCGCGGATCGCGCTATCGCTCTTGAGCGTGTCGAACTCGGTTTGCAGGGCGGCAATCATCTCGTCGCTGAGGGCGTTTAGCTTGCCCGGATCATTGAGGTGTAGCCGGGCAATCGCGCCCGTGTCGTAACGTTCCAGCAAAGCCATCTTGTTCTCCTGCTATTTTGTCAGCAACTTAGCGGCGCATGAAGTGGGAGGGAAGAGATGCCGCTGGAAATGAATGCCGAAGAGCTGATGGCCTATCTTGAAGAGGTTTTTCCACAGGTGCGTAGTGATTTTGCGGTTGACCGCTTGTCTGAGATGGAGATCGACCTGCGTCTTCTGGTGGGTGAGCGGCACTTGCGCCCCGGCGGCACGGTTTCGGGGCCAAGCATGTTCGCGCTGGCCGATTGTGCGGTTTACGCCATCGTGCTGGCCATGGTGGGCCGCAAGGCGCTGGCCGTGACCACCTCGTGTTCGCTCGATTTCATGCGCAAGCCTGCGGCCGGGAAGGATCTGATCGCGCGCTGTCGGCTCTTGAAGCTGGGGCGGGTGCTGGCGGTGGGGGACGTTCTGATCTATTCGGAAGGGCAGGACGCGCCGGTGGCGCGGGCCAGCATGACCTATTCGATCCCGCCAAATTAGGTTTTGAGGGCAGGAGCGGGGGCCAGCCCCCGCACCCCCGGGATATTTCTGGCAAGATGAAGCAGGGTCGGCGGTGGCAAAATCGCGCATGAATGTGGGGTATTATAATACCATATTCATAACCTATTGATTTATTGGTAAGTTTTGCGGTCTATTCCGCTTGACTGGGTTTGCGGGGGCTTTATAACCCGTCCATCACCGCGCCGTGGGGAACCCCGCAGATCGCGATCAACCGTAACTTTAGGAATTCCAGGGGTTTCGACATGAAAACCTTCTCTGCGACACCAGCAGATATCGACAAGAAATGGATCCTGATCGACGCCGAAGGCGTTGTTCTGGGCCGTCTTGCGTCGATCGTTGCCACGCGCCTGCGCGGTAAACACAAAGCCAGCTTCACGCCGCACATGGATATGGGCGACAACGTGATCATTATCAACGCCGACAAGGTTCAGCTGACGGGCAAGAAGCGCACCGAGAAGCTGCACTATTGGCACACCGGGCACCCCGGCGGGATCAAGCAGCGCAGCGCTGGTCAGATCCTGGAAGGGAAATTCCCCGAGCGTCTGGTGACGCAGGCGGTCAAACGCATGCTGCCGGGCAATCGCCTGAGCCGTCAGGTGATGACCAACCTTCGGGTTTATGCCGGAGCCGAGCATCCGCATGAGGCGCAAGCGCCTGAAGTGCTGGACGTAAAATCCATGAACAAGAAAAACACGCGGGGCTGAGAGAGATGACCGATCAAGTGAACTCACTCGAAGAGCTGGGCCAAGTGGCCGAAGGTGTTGCGGCAACCGCAGCCGTGGATGAAGCGCCGAAATACGTCGCCGTCCGCGACGAACTGGGCCGCTCCTATGCCACCGGCAAGCGTAAGGACGCGGTTGCACGCGTCTGGATCAAACCCGGATCCGGTAAGGTTGTGGTGAATGGCCGCGAGATGAACAAGTATTTCGCGCGTCCCGTTTTGCAGATGATCCTGCGCCAGCCCTTTACAGTGGCCGGTGTGGAAGATCAGTTTGACGTGAACGCCACCGTCAAGGGCGGCGGCCTTTCGGGACAGGCCGGGGCTGTGAAGCACGGCATTTCCAAAGCGTTGCAGCTTTATGATCCGAACCTGCGCGCGGCGCTGAAAGCTGCCGGCTTCCTGACCCGCGACAGCCGAGTTGTGGAACGTAAGAAATACGGTAAGGCGAAAGCCCGCAAGAGCTTCCAGTTCTCCAAGCGTTAAGCTCTGGGAAGATGGATTTGGAAAGGGCTGCCTTTGGGTGGCCCTTTTTCGTTTGTGGGTATTTGGCTGTTGGCAGAGGTCACTCGTCCGGCTTGATCAACCCAAGGCCGCGCAGATAGACGCCGATGCCGGATTCAAGCAAATCCTCGGGCGGGAAGGGGCTTTGCGTGCCGGGGGAATTGCGCGCGAAAAGTTCGACGACCCCATGTGACATCGCCCAGATATGAGCCGAAAACATCGACGCGGGCGGGCGCTTGTCCGGCGGGATGTGGCGTGAAAGATCGGTTGCCGCCTTTTCCATCACACCACGCGCGCGCGCCGAGACAGCGGCCAGTTCGGGCGTGCGGTTGACCGAAATGCCGGATTCAAACATCGCAATATAGTGGCCGGGATACTTGCGTGCGAAGGCGAGATAGGCGCGCCCCGTTGCCTCGAATGCGGCCAGTGCCGAGGGTTGGCCCTTGTCATAGGCAAATTGCATCACGTCGGCGAAAATCTCATAGCCTTGGCGGGCCGCCTCGGCGATGAGGTCTTCGCGCCCTTCAAAGTGGCGATAGACCGCCGCCGGAGTCACGCCGGCCTGCTTGGCAGCCTCGGAGAGGGTAAAGCCGGTCGGACCCTTGGCCTCGATCAGCATCAACGCCGCTTCGACCAGCGCCTGTCGCAGATTGCCGTGATGATAGCCGCGTTTAGACATGCCAGACATCGGGCCCGCCGCAGATCTCCCGGTCGATGGAGCCGATCGCCTTGTCATCCTTGTTGGTGTAGGGGATCGCGTGCAGGACCGTGCGGATCGCCGCCAGCCGCGCACGGCGCTTGTCGTCGGAACGGATGATCGTCCAGGGGGCGTCGGCGGTATGGCTGCGCTCGAAGGTTTCCTTGATCGCGGCGCTGTAGGCGTCCCATTTCTTCAGGCCTTCGACATCGACCCAGCTGAGCTTCCATTGCTTGAGCGGGTCTTCCTCGCGTGACAGAAAACGCCGCAGTTGTTCGGCACGTCCGACGTTGAGCCAGAGCTTGAAGACATGGATGCCTTCTTCGACCAGCATGCGTTCGAAATCGGGCACCTGGGCAAAGAAATGTTCGCGCTGTGCATCGCTGCAAAAGCCAAAAACCTTTTCGACCACGCCGCGATTATACCACGAGCGATCAAAGAACACGATTTCTCCGCCAGCGGGCAGATGATCGATGTAGCGTTGGAAGTACCATTCGGTCAGTTCGCGATCATTGGGTTTGGACAAGGCGACGACACGCGCGCCGCGAGGATTAATATTCTCACGGAAGCGTTTGATAGTGCCGCCTTTTCCTGCTGCATCACGACCCTCGAACACGATGGCGATTCGCGCGCCGCTCTGCTTGGCCCAGCTTTGCAGCTTGACCAGTTCGATTTGCAGCGAGGCCATGTCTTTTTCATAGGCCTTGCGCGGCATCTTATCGGAATAGGGGTAGTCGGGATCGAGGATATCACCCTTTTCGCCACGCTTGATGGCGTTGCGGATAGGGTCGGGTGCCTCTTGCTCGAAAAACGTGCTGATGGCGCCGTCAAATGGCTTGGGGTGGCTCACCTTGCAAATCCTCTCCTTGCGGGTCTCGCACAAGGAGTAGCGGATTTAGCGGCGGTGAAAAAGGTATTCCGCCGCGTGCATCTACTCGACCAGTCGCCGGTGAGGTTTCCGGGTTAACCGCGCAGGTCGGTTCGTTCGATACCGATTTTCGAGATATCATACGGGGTGGTTCCGTAAATCTCGGAGATCCAGTTGCCATAGAGCAAATGCGCATGGCTGCGCCAGCGGTTCTTGGGCGGATTGGCCGGGTCGTCGCCGGGGAAATAATTGACCGGCAGGATGATCTCGGCCGCGGCCGCGACATCACGGTCGTATTCCTGTTTGAGCGTGTCGCTGTCATACTCAAAATGATTGAAGATATAGAGCGCGCGGCGGTCGGTGTCTTCCAGAAGGCAGGGGCCGACATCTTCGCTGGCCAGCAGGGTGGATAGAGCGGGCACAGCGTCGATCTCGCTTTGGCGCAACTCGGTCCACCGGCTGACCGGAATCACGAACTCATCCGAGAATCCGCGTAGGTAAGGCGAGCTTGGGACGATGTTTTGATGGCGGAAACAGCCAAAGGCCTTGTGCGTCAGCAAGTGTTTTTGAATGCCGTGGAAATAGTGGATCATCGCCATGCCGCCCCAGCAGACGCCAAAGGTGGAATGCACATGCGTCTGGGTCCACTCAAACACCTCGCACATTTCACCCCAATAGGTGACTTCATCAAAAGGAAGATGCTCAATCGGCGCGCCGGTGATGATCAGCCCGTCGAATTTCTCGCCCGAGGCCTTTACCTCTTCGAACGAGCGATAGAATTCCTCCATATGCTCGGCGGCGGTGTTCTTGGTCTGATGTTCGCTCATGCGGATGAGCGACAGTTCGATCTGCAAAGGGGTGGCGCCGATCAGGCGGGCGAACTGGTTCTCGGTCTGGATCTTCTTTGGCATCAGATTGAGCAGGCCGATGCGAAGCGGGCGGATATCCTGCCGGTCGGCGGCGCCACGTCCCATGACCTGTACACCCTCGCGGCGCAGGATCTGAAAGGCGGGAAGCGAGGAGGGCAGGCGGATCGGCATGGGGTGTTTTGTCCTTTTGGCGTTTGATTCGAGATAGTCGTGTGGTCAGCTGCGCTCAAGGGCGGTGGCGATCAATGCGGTGAAATCATCGGCATCGCGCACCTTGGCAACCTCTTCGGCGCGGATGGCAACGCCCCAGTTCTCCGCCATGGCGCGATAGCGTGGCTGCCGGTGGGCGAGGGCCTTGGCATAGGTGAACCGGATGAAGGCATCCGGATCAACATCACCTTCCAGGCAGTTGTTTTCGCGGAGATATGCCTGCCAGTTTTCTTGCAGGAATTGAGGCTGGTAATACATCGGTTTGGGCGATTTGTCGAAGCGGCGCACCAGTTCGGAGGTATGCGCCTGCGAGCCTTCGATCCAAACCATCAGGGTGTTTTGCGCCAGTGCGCTCAACACCGGATCGTTCGGGTCATCAGGATCGACCACCTCGCAGATCGAGCCTCCGCTGTCGCAGACGAAATGGTCATAGCCATAAAGACCCTGCGCGCGGTCGATGAAATGGGCGGTGTCGAGCAGCGCCGAGATTTCGGCCGTACGGTGTTGATCCTGACGCTGCATGTAGGTTTCGAACGCCAGGCCGCCGAGCGCGGGGTTGCCGGGTTTTCCCAGATAGGTCGAGAGCGGCGCGAGGTTCTCAAAGGTGATGTTGGACCCGATATAGATCGAATCCGTCATCAACAATTCGCGCAGGAAAGGGTTTTTCATCGCCTCGCGCTTGGCATTGTCTGAGATGTGTTCGCCCATGTACCGGGTGCCGATACGATAGTCGATCGAGTAGTGATACCAGCTTCCGGTATCGCGCAGCATATTCGAGAGATATGTTTTGCCCAACCCTGACATGCCAAAGAGAAGCACCCGTTTGTGGGCCGCGTCACGCCAGTCTTTTGCAGATGAATAGAGCATGTGACTTCCCGAAAACCCCGAATACCTCTGTGCCAGCTTGGTAATGACCCGCGCGGGCGCGGTCAAACCCGAAAGCGGCGCAGCAGTCGACCGTCGATGATGGCGAGACCCAGCGCCAACAGCGCAAAACCGATCAGAGCGCCGGGCGGTAGCGCCTCGTTCAGAAACAATGCGCCAAGGGCAATGGCGAAGGGCGGGATCATCAGGGTGACAAGCAGCAGGTTGCCTGATCCGGCCAACGCCAGCACCCGGTAGTAGAACAGATAGGCCAACGCCGTGCCGATGAAGGCGGAATAGGCAAGCGCGGCGAGCGTGAGAGGCGAAAGTGCCAGGGTGAGCGGGGCTTCCAGAAACGTGGCGGCGGGGATGGAAACCAGCGCCGAGGCGGTGAGCATGCCGGCCGCGGCCAGTTCGGGTGCCAATCCGCCCAGCATACGGCGCGCCCAGACACCGGCAAAAGCATAAGACAGCGTGGCGGCGAGCGCTGCCAGTTGCGCCGCCGAGCGGATATCGAAACTGCGCAAGGAGTCGAGCCCGATTGCCGCACTCACCCCGGCAAAGCCGATCAGAACGCCGACAACCTTGCGGGTATTGAGCCGCTCATCCGCAAGGAAGATCGCCGCAACCAGCACGCCGAACACCGCCGTCGTGGCATTCAGGATCGAGGCGAGGCCGCTCTCGATGTATTGCTGCGACCAGTTGAGCAAACCAAAGGGGATGACGTTGTTGAGCACGCCCATCCCGAGAAAACCGATCCACACACGCGGGCTTCGGGGCAGGGATATGCGCCGTGCCGCCACTACACCCCAAAGCAGCAGCGCCGCCCAGAAGGTGCGGTGTGCGACAATGGTCAGCGGCCCGACCTCGTTGAGCGCCAGACGCGAGGCGAGAAAGATCGCGCCCCAGATGGTGGCCAGGGCAAAGATAAGAAACCACGCGGTGGTGGAGATGGCTTTTTGTGGTGACATGGCGCAGGCCTAGCGCGCAGAGCGCGGGCGGGCGACCCGGATCATGCGGGTTGTCGCGCGGGCCGAGTTTCGTGCCAGATATTGAGGTAGTTGCCCGCGAAAATCACCGCAGCGCCGAGGAAAACATACCAATCGAGCGGCTCGCCATAGAGCGCCATGCCAATCAGCGCGATGGCAGGCAGGCGGACGAAATCAATCGGCATGACAACCGTGGCAGGGGCCAAGGACAATGCGTTGGTCAGACAGAAATGCGCCAGAAGTCCGGCGCAGCCGACCACGATGATGAACGGCAGAGTCTCAACCGTAGGCAATGCAATGTCGCCGTCATAACCGGCGGTGATCATTCCGAACACGACCTGCATCGCGGTCAGCCAGAACAGAATGTTCATGATCGGCTCACTTCGGGTGAGTTTCTTGGTAAAAACGTTGGTGAAGGCGAAACAGATCGCGGCCAGCGCCGCGGTCAGGATGCCGACATTCAGGCTATCGGGGCTGGGCCGGGCGACGATCAGGATTCCGACAAAACCGATCAACGCCACCAACACGCGCATCGGGGTGAGCCGCTCGCCTAAAATCAACGGCGAGAGCAACACGACCCAGATCGGCGAGGTGAATTCGAGCGCAAAGACCTGGGCCAGGGGAATCACCGTGATGGCGAAGAACCACAGGTTCTGCCCGGTGAAATGCGCCAGATTGCGGATCCCGTGAAGCCGAAGGTTGCTTGTCCGGATCTGGCCCAGTTTGCCCGTGAGTGAGGCGACAAGCAGAACGATCACGATGCCGATGAAGCTGCGATAGAGCATGATTTCGAAGGTATCGAGATTGCTTGAAAGTTCGCGTCCAGCCACAGCCATTGACGAAAACGACGCAATCGCGCCGGTCATCCAGAGCGCCGCGCGCAGCGGTGCCATCGGCGCAGGTTGCGTGCCTGTGCTCATCGGTCGTATCGTCTGGTCGGGAGGGAGCGGCTTGCGAATGTCATACCGTCATCTCTACGATATTTGGCAGTCTTGTCCATGGGGTTAGGGGGGTGGCAATGATAGCTTATGAAGGCCGTGTGATCGGCGATGTCTTTGACGAAGCCGCCGCACGGTGGCCGGACAAGGATTTTCTGATTGCGCCGCGCGAAGCAGACGCGGCGGTGCGCACGCTGAGCTATGGCGAGACGGCGGCGCGGGCAGAGGCCATCGCCGCTGCGCTGCGCGATGCGGGCTACGGCGCGGGACAACGCGTGGCGGTTCTGCTCGGCACATGCCCCGAGCACTATTTGCTGAAACTGGCGCTGGCGCGGTTGGGGATGTCTTTCGTGCCGGTCAATCCCGATTACCGCCCGGCCGAGCTGGCTTATCTGCTGGATGACAGCACGGCGGTTCTGGCGATTGCCGGGGCGCAGTATGAGGCGGCGATGCGTGCCGGGATCGCCGAAGCGGTGAGCGCACCCGGGTTTGTGACCTTCGAGGCGTTATTGACGGCGTTGCCGCCATCGCCCACGGCGCCGCCCGGTGGCGAAATCACCCATGAAAGCGAAGCCAGCCTGCTTTATACGTCGGGCACCACGGGGCAACCAAAGGGCTGCATCCTCAGCCATGAATACGAGCTGATGGTGGGTGGGTCTTATATCCGTATCGGGCCGCCGGTCGCGCTTGGGCACGATGACCGCGTGTTCAACCCGCTGCCGGCGTTTCACATCAATGCCGGGGTAGTGGCATTCTTTGGCGTGATGCTGGCGGGTGCGGCGCTGATCCAGCCACCCCGGTTCAGCGCGGCGACATGGTGGCGTGACATCGCAGAGACGCGTGCCACGATCTTTCATTATCTCGGAGTGGTGATTTCGGTGCTGCTGGCCGATGACAAGGCCGGGCCCGAGGTTTTGGGTAACCTGCGCGTCGGCCTGGGCGCCGGGGTGGAACCGGCGTTGCATGTGGAGTTCGAGCGGCGGTTTGGCCTGCCGCTGATCGAGGTTTGGGGCATGACGGAAATGTGCCGCGTCTTTTCGATGGAAGATGAGCCGCGAAAGATCGACACGCGCGCCTTTGGGCGGGCCTATCCGGGCTGTGAGGTGCAGGTCTGGGACGAGCAATACCACGAATGCCCGCGCGGTGTGGCGGGTGAGATGGTGCTACGCCACTCGGCCGAGACGCCACGCAAGGGGTTCTTTTCGGGCTATCTGAACAAGGAAGAAGCGACGCGGGCGGCCTGGGAAGGTGGCTGGTTTCATACCGGTGACACGGTGGTGATGGACGTGGACGGGGTTTTGATCTTCGTTGACCGCAAGAAGAACATCATCCGCCGGGCGGGCGAGAATATCGCCGCAGCAGAGGTGGAAAACGCGCTGTTTGCGGATTCGCGTGTGGTCAGCGCGGCTTGCGTGGCGGTGCCCGATGATATCCGCGAGGAGGAGGTTTTGGCCGCGATCGTGCTTGCCAAGGGAGAGGCGCCGAGCGAGGTCACAGCGCGCGCAATATTCGACGCCTGCTTCACCAGGATGGCGTACTACAAGCCGCCGGGATGGGTCTTGTTTGTCGACAGCCTGCCGGTGACGGGGACGCAGAAGGTGGTGAAGCACAAGATTTTCGCCACAGGTGTCGATCCGCGTGACGGGGCGTTTGATTTCAGGGCGTTGAAGAAGCGGGGGTAAGGCGGGTTTGGCGCCTTATTCCCACTCAATCGTGCCCGGAGGTTTGCTGGTGATGTCATAGGTCACGCGGTTGATCCCCTTGACCTCGTTGATAATCCGGGTCGCCGTTTCGCCGAGGAAATCATGGCTAAACGGGTAATAATCGGCCGTCATGCCATCGACAGAAGTAACCGCGCGAAGCGCACAGGCGAAATCATAGGTGCGCCCGTCACCCATCACGCCGACGGTGCGCACGGGGAGGATTGCGACGAAAGCCTGCCAGATATCATCATACAGCCCGTGCTTGCGAATCTGGTCGATGAAGACCGCATCAGCTTTGCGCAGGATTTCCAGCTTTTCGCGGGTGATTTCGCCGGGACAACGAATGGCAAGACCGGGGCCGGGGAAGGGATGACGCCCAATGAAAGAGGCGGGCAAACCGAGTTCATGACCCAAGGCGCGGACCTCGTCCTTGAAGAGTTCGCGTAGGGGTTCGACCAGCTTCAGGCCCATCTTTTCGGGCAAGCCGCCAACATTGTGATGCGATTTGATCGTCACGGATGGCCCGCCCGAAAAGCTGACCGATTCGATCACGTCCGGGTAAAGCGTGCCTTGGGCGAGGAATTCGGCGCCTTCGATCTGGCCGGCGTATTTCTGGAACACGTCGATGAAGAGCTTGCCGATGATCTTGCGTTTGGTTTCTGGGTCCGACTGACCGTCGAGTTCGCCAAGGAACAGCTCGGATTCGTCGGCGTGAATCAGCGGGATGTTGTAGTTGTCGCGAAACATCGCAACGACTTCTTCGGCTTCGTTGAGCCTAAGCAGGCCGTGATCGACGAAGACACAGGTCAGCTGATCGCCAATCGCCTCGTGGATCAGCACGGCGGCGACAGAGCTGTCGACGCCACCGGAAAGACCGCAGATCACCTGTTTGTCACCGACCTGTTCGCGGATCTTGCGGATGGCTTCTTCGCGATATGCACCCATGGTCCAATCGCCTTTGAAGCCGGCGGCGCGCACGAAATTCTCGTAAAGCGTCTTGCCGTTGGGCGTGTGGTGCACTTCGGGGTGGAATTGGACGGCGTAGAAATGCCGGGAAAGATCGGCGGTGATCGCGAAAGGGGCGCCGGGAGAGGTGCCGTAAACCGCAAAACCCGGAGCAATTTCAGAGACATGATCGCCGTGGCTCATCCAGACTTGCTCGCGTCCCGAGCCGTCCATGAACCAGCCATTCAGAAGATCGCAGCGGCTTTCGGCGGGCTTGACCCAGGCGCGACCAAACTCGGCGGTGGCGTGTTCGCCGGCCTCAACCTTGCCGCCCAAATCGTGCATCATCACCTGCTGACCATAGCAGATCCCCAGGATCGGCACGCCAAGTTGATAGACCGATTGCGGCGGGCGGGGCGAGCCTTCGCGCATCACCGAATCCGGGCCACCCGACAGGATCACCGCCTTGGGTGCGAATTCGTCCAGGAAGGCGTCGCTCACGTTCTGATAGGGGTGGATTTCGCAATAGACATTCAACTCGCGCAGGCGACGCGCAATCAGCTGCGTAACCTGGCTACCGAAGTCGATGATGAGAAGGCGGTCATGGGATATATCGGTCATGAGACCAGTTAGTCGCGCAGGTGTAAAAGCGCAATGGGCAGTGGGCGCTTTCGCCTTGGGTTTTCGCACCGATCCCCCTAACTCTTGGGCTGAGAAGCCACGGGAGAGCAGGATGCAGCGTTTATTGACTGAATTTGGCATGGGAACGTCGCTCAGACGGCGCGATTACACCCAAGCGGCAAAACGCGCGATTGAAGATGCCTTGTGGCACAATTCGATCAATCTGGCCGAGTTGTTCGGGTTTTCCAAAGAGGCGATGCGCGTCCGGGTGGATGTGGGGGTGCAGAATCCCGAGGCCGTGGATGTAGCCGCTCTGGCGCAGGTCTTTCCCTATGGCACGCCTGATATTCACGTCACCAAAGGCGGGCTTGATATTTCACGACCTGAAGGCACAGGAAACCCGACGGTTATCGCCAATGTTGCCCTGTCAGTCAGCTTTGACATGGAACCGGCACAATGAGCGCGGCGCGCCCCGGTGAGGGCCGGGTGATCATCGAGATGGGCATGGGCAATTCGCTGCATGGGCGCGATTATACCAAAGCGGCGCTGCGTGCTGTTGAGGACGCGATGCGCCATTCTTCACTGACGATTCTGGGTTTGCCCGGCATTGCGCGCGACGGCCTCAGGGTGAAGGCGACCATCGGGGTTCAGAACCCCGAATCCGTTGATGTGCAGGCACTTGCCGACCATCTGGGCGGAGCGGCAGACGTTTGCGTCGAACATGGCGGGTTGGATATGCACGACGACGCAAGCGGCGAGGTGCATGTTGTTGCGGCCGCTGCGGTTGAGGTGTTCTTGCCGCTGCAATCGGGTTGGGTCTTGCGCGGGCAGGGCTGAGCACAAAAGACGCGGCGCCTGCGTGGGGCAATGTCGTATTTCCCCCCCAATCGCCGCTATTTGAGCAATCTGTTGGAGTGTGTTGCCGTAAGACTGGGGCAATCAGGGAAATTGCGTGCAAAACAGGAGCATGGCAACGATGACGGAAACGGATACAAAACGGCGTGCACGCTCGGGCGGAGGGGCAGCCCGGCGGGCAGAGCGCACCAGCGTATCGTTCGAGACTGCACGCTATATCTCGCGTAACATTCCCAATTTCGAGGTGCTCAACGAAGAGGCGCTCGAAATTATCGAGACCAATGCCGAGACGGTGCTGGAAGAGATTGGCGTCAATTTCGTCAACAATCCTGCGGCACTGACACGCTGGAAAGAGGCGGGCGCCGATATTCAGGGCGAGCGGGTGCATATCCCGCGCGGGTTGGCACGCAAGCTTTGTGCGACGGCCCCGTCAAGCTATACGCAGCATGCGCGCAACCCACAGCGTAGTGTTGAGATCGGTGGCAACAATCTGGTGCTTGCGCCGGTATATGGCCCGCCATTCGTGCGCGATGCGGCGGGTGGTCGCCGTTATGCCACGATGGAGGATTTCCGCAATTTCGTGAAGCTGGGCTATATGAGCAAATGGCTGCACCATTCCGGCGGCACAGTTTGCGAACCGACCGATGTGGCGGTGAACAAACGCCATCTTGATATGCTCTATGCCCACATGACGCTGAGCGACAAGCCATACATGGGTTCGGTCACCGACCCGCAGCGTGCGCGTGATAGTGTCGAGATGTCGGAGGTTCTCTTTGGTAAGGAATTCGTGGCACAGAATGCCGTGATGACTTCGCTGATCAACATCAACTCGCCGATGACCTTTGACGATGTGATGATGGGCGCGCTGGAGATTTATGCCGAGGCCGGACAGGGCTGTATCATTTCGCCCTTTATCGTCGGCGGCGCGATGGCGCCTGTTTCTGTGGCGGGCACCTTGACGCAGGTCTTGGCCGAAGTGTTGGCGGGCATTGCTTATTCACAGCTTGTCAAACCCGGTGCGCCGGTGATCTTCGGTGCGTTTGTTGCCTCGATCGATATGGGGTCAGGCGCGCCCACCTTTGGCACCCCCGAGGCCTCGCTGATCACCTATGGCGCGGGGCAATTGGCGCGGCGTCTGGGGCTACCGTATCGTTCGGCCGGGTCATTCTGTGGCTCCAAGCTGCCGGATGCGCAGGCAGCGTATGAAACCGCCAACAGCCTCAACATGGGGCTGCTTTCGGGCGTGAACTTCATGCTGCATGCGTGTGGCTGGCTGGAGGGCGGGCTGGTGTCATCTTACGAGAAATTCGTGATGGACGCAGATCAGCTCGGCACCCTGCACCGCATGTCCGAGGGTATCTCGATGTCCGAAGATGACCAGGCGATGGGGGCCATCGCCGAGGTTGGCCCAGGTGGGCATTACCTTGGCTGCGCCCATACCCAGGCGAATTTCAAGACGGCGTTCTGGAAAACCAACCTGTTGGATTACAAACCCTTCGAGACATGGGACGAAGAGGGCGCGCGCGACACGCAGGCGCTGGCCAGCGTCAAGGTTGCGCAAATGCTGTCACAGTATCAGCAACCGGCGATGGACCCCGGCACGGCCGAAGAATTGGCGGGCTATGTCGCGCGCAAGAAAGCTGCCGAGCCAGACAGCTTTCTCTAATCGAGTTGCATAGATACAGGGCGGGGCGTTTCCCGGCCTGTATCTGCACCTGTGCCGATCAAACCGCCTCGGGATCAGCGGCGCGCACCAGTCGCGCTTCGCCCATCATCGCGATTAACACATCGACATGTGCCACCAGTGAATAGTTGCCCGCCCGCGTGCGGCGCTGCTGGTTCAGCTCGCCCTCAATGTCCATCAGCCGGATCAGCGCTTCACCGCTCCTGGGCAGTCGGCTGTGCCCGAGCAGGCGGTAAAGATGTGGATCGCGGCGATATTCTTCGCTTCCGGCGCGCGCCGCCTGAATAGGAAGGCGTGGGCGGCGCAACTGGCTCAACATGCTAAACAGATCGGTCATTTCTAAGCACCTCGCATCTCTGGACTGTCATCGACCTATCAATGGCACGCGGCCCGAGGGTGTTGCGCTGGTGCGTGCAGCGGCGCGCGGTTGCTTCAAGATTGTTTATCATTTGGAAACGATTGTTGCTGATAACGCAAAAATTAACCTTGAAGTAACTTTTACACGTTTAGGTTGTGGGCGGTTTTGTGGAAAAACTGTGGATAACCCGTTGGGAGGGCACGACGACATGACACGCGCGGGAACAATCGGGCCGAGTGTTTCGCCCCTGCCGGTTTGGGTGCCGGAAGCGGCACGCCGCTATCTCGCCCATACCGTGCGCGGGGATTCGATCCGCGCACTGGCGCGCACCAGTGCTTGCGCGCCGTCCACTGTGCTGCGCCAGGTTCGCAGGTTTGAAAACATGCGCGACGATTTCCTGATCGACGAGGCGTTGCAGTATCTGGGGCATATGCTGCACCCGCCATTTGCGCGGGACCGTAACAAGAACGGAGACGATATGAGCTTTTATGACCGGCAGGAAAAGACCGCACCCGATGACGAAACGCTTGATCGCGAGGCGCGCCGCGTGCTGCGACGGCTCAGCGAGCCGGGAGCGGTTTTGGCGGTGGCGGCCGAGATGGACAAGGCTGTGGTCGTGCGCGACGGCGAGGGGGGGCAAACCACGCGCACCGCGGTGGTCGATCGCGCCGTGGCTCAGGCATTGGCGTTGAAAGACTGGATTGCCTGCGCCGAGCCTGGGCGTATCGCGCGCTATCGCATTACCTCGGCGGGGCGTGCTGCCGTCAGCCGGATGCTGGCCGAGGCGGAAAACGCCGCAAGCGGATTTGGCGAGGCGCAATTGCCCTTCCAGCTCCAGAACGACGGGGCGAAAGAAACGGCGTTTGGCACCGGGTCATGCACCCGGCGCAAGCTCAGGGTCAATCTCGCTGAATCTCCGATGACGGCGCTGGCCCGGCGCAAGGACCGTAACGGCCAGCCGTTTCTGAGTAGTGATCTGGTAGCGGCGGGCGAGCGGCTGCGCGAAGATTTCGAATTGGCCCAGATGGGGCCGCGCAACGCCCAGAACTGGGAGCGTTTCCTGACTGGGCCTGTGGATGAGCGTTGCAGGGCGGGCGACGCATTGGGCGGATCACAAGGGGCGCGCGACCGGGTGGCGAATGCGCTGCGTGATCTGGGGCCCGGCCTGGGAGATGTAGCACTCCGGTGTTGCTGCTTTCTCGAAGGGCTGGAAATGACGGAAAAGCGCATGGGCTGGAGCGCGCGTTCGGGCAAGATCGTGCTCAGAATCGCGCTGCAACGCTTGAGACAACATTATGCTCAGCTGGGGTCTGCGGCCAATATGATCGGGTGAGTCGACGCCTCGAAACGGGGGGCTCAGCCCCCCACGATCCAACCAACACCAAAGGCCACCGCGCCACAAGTCGAGCCGACTGCGACGGTTTCGCCAACACAACGCAGCAAGTGCTCGCCCGTGGCATTCCAGCGCAAAAGGCCCAACGCGATCAGCGCGCCGCCCGAGGCAATCAGGGACAGATAGAAGGTTTGCATATCTGGCGGCAACAGTAGGTAAGGCAAGAGCGGCACCGCACCAAACACCACGAAGCTTATAAAGGTGAACAGGCCCTTGATCACCGGGTTGTCATCGTCGGGATCCATCATGCCGAATTCATAAGTCATCATCAGATCGGCCATCATCGAGGGGTTTCGTACCAGAACTTCGGTGACGGCGGCGGAGTCAGCCTCGTTCAGCCCGCGTTGATGCAGGATGGTGGACAACTCAAGACGTTCCTGTTTCGGGTTGGTGGTAATTTCGGCCAACTCCTGTGCGCGTCTTGAGCGGTAGAGATCATGCTCTGAACGCGTCGAAAGAAACTCACCCAGCCCCATGCTGACGCCATCGGCAAACATGTTGGCAAGACCAAAGACCAATACCGCCATGGCGCCGATCTGGGTCACGCCATCGGCGCCGGCGCCCGCGAAACTGGCGACGATGGCAAAGGTCGTGACGATGCCGTCATTGCCGCCAAAGGTGATCTGCTTGAGAAATTCCTGGGTCCGTCCCAGCGCATGGGCGTCGCGCCTGTGTGCTTGCCAATCCATGGCGCGTCTCCTTCGATTGTCGTCCCCTGACTGCCGCAAGCAGGCAGCCATTGCAAGCGGTCGCGCAGTCGCAGGGCGATGAGCGAGACGCGGCAACACGGGTGGCCTGGACCCCATAAAACAGAAAGGCCTGCCAGATTGGCAGGCCTTTCCTTGAATAGTAGGAGTCGCTTACGCGGCTTTCTTCTGCAAATAGTTGAGCAGGGTCTCGGGCGAGGATTCGCCATAAGGATCTTCACCATGATTGTCGGCACGACCGGGCTCTTCAAACCAGGCTTCGACAACACCGTCATTGATGATCACCGCATAGCGCCATGAACGTTTGCCAAAACCAAGGTTATCCTTGTCGACCAGCATGCCGATCTGCGCGGTGAATGCGCCCGACCCATCGGGGATTACTTTTACATTCTTCAGCGCCTGGGACTCGGCCCATTTGTTCATCACGAAGCTGTCGTTCACGGACATGCAATAGATGTCGTCGATGCCCAGCTTGGCGAATTCTTCGGCGTTCTTTTCAAAGCCGGGCAGCTGATAGGTCGAGCAGGTGGGTGTGAAGGCTCCTGGCAGCGAGAACAGGATGACCCGTTTTCCCTTGAAAAAGTCATCCGATGTCATGTCCTGCCAGCGGAACGGGTTCGGCCCGCCAACGCTTTCGTCACGAACGCGGGTCTTGAAGGTCACGTCGGGTATGCGTGTTCCTGGCTTCATCGGTATATCCCCTCTTGATGTTACTTGAATCCAACCTGCGATCTAGAATGATTTAAAGGTGAGTTCAATGCGTAGTCTCGTCGCATGGCAGGGGGCCGTGGCAGCGCAAGTTTGGATGGGCTAAAGTGCCAAAAAAACGGGCACGACAGGTTCCCCTGCCGCGCCCACTCGGGTTTTTGGTCGGCCAGGGGTCACCCCAGGTCAAAGCGATCCGCTTGCATCACCTTGTTCCAGGCCGCCACAAAATCGCGCACGAATGCCGTCTTGGCATCGTCCTGCGCATAGGCTTCCGCCAGCGCCCGCAGTTGCGAGTTCGAACCGAATACCAGATCGACCCGCGTGCCGGTCCACTTTACCGCGCCTGAGGCATCGCGCGCCTCGAAGATTTCCTCGGCCTCGGAAGTGGGCGCCCAGGTCAGACCCATATCGAGCAGATTGACGAAGAAATCATTGCTCAACGTGCCGGGGCGGTCCGTCAGGACGCCATGCGCGCTGTTGCCATGATTGGCTCCGAGCACCCGCATTCCGCCGACAAGCACGGTCATTTCCGGCGCGCTCAGCGTCAGAAGCTGGGCCTTGTCGATCAGAAATTCCTCGGCCCGCAACGAATAGGTCTTCTTGAGGTAGTTGCGGAAGCCATCGGCAACCGGCTCCAGCGGCTCGAAGCTCTCTATGTCGGTTTGCTCGGCCGTTGCATCGGTGCGCCCCGGTGTGAACGCCACCTTGACGGCATGCCCGCCCGCATCCGCCGCCGCCTCAACCGCCGCAGCGCCGCCCAGCACGATCAGATCAGCGAGCGAGACGCGTTTGTCGCCCGGTTCATCTTCGTTGAATGCATGCTGGATGGTTTTCAGTGTACCAAGCACCTTTGCGACGCGGTCCGGCTCGTTGGCGGCCCAGTCCTTTTGTGGGGCCAGCCGGATACGCGCGCCATTGGCGCCGCCGCGCTTGTCACTGTCGCGATAGGTTGAGGCCGAAGCCCAAGCGGTGAACACCAGATCGGCCACTGAAAGACCCGACGCCAAAATGCGCGATTTCAACTCTTCGATGTCATGCGCCTCGATCAATGTATGATCGACCGGCGGCACGGGATCCTGCCAGATCATCTCCTCCTGCGGCACATCCGGCCCGAGATAGCGCACTTTTGGTCCCATGTCGCGATGTGTCAGCTTGAACCATGCGCGCGCCCAAGCATCGGCGAATTCAGCCGGATTTTCATGGAAGCGGCGCGAGACCTTGGCGTATTCCGGGTCCATCATCATGGCCATATCGGCGGTGGTCATGAAGATCGGCACTTTTTTCGTCGGATCTTCTGGGTCGGGGGCCATGTCTTCTTCTTGCAGATCCTTGGGCGTCCACATATGCGCGCCTGCCGGGCTCTTGGTCAGCACCCAGTCGTATTTGAACAGCACGTCGAAAAAGCCCATGTCCCATTGAATCGGGTTCGGGGTCCATGCGCCTTCAAGGCCACTGGTGATGGCATCGCGCCCTTTGCCGCTCTTGTAGGTCGAGAGCCAGCCGAGCCCCATCGCCTGCAAGGGTGCGGCCTCCGGCTCGGGTCCGACATGTGATACGTCCCCGGCACCGTGCATCTTGCCAAAGGTATGGCCGCCTGCGGTCAGTGCGACAGTTTCCTCGTCATTCATCGCCATACGCGCAAATGTTTCGCGGATGTCACGCGCCGAGGCCAGCGGATCGGGGTTGCCATCCGGTCCTTCGGGATTGACGTAGATAAGACCCATCTGCACCGCGGCCAGCGGGTTTTCCAGCTCGCGATCACCCGAATAACGGCTGAGTTCGTGATTGGTGGTCGCCAGCCATTCGTCTTCCGCACCCCAATAGACGTCTTCTTCGGGCGCCCAGATATCTTCGCGCCCGCCACCAAAGCCAAATACCGGCCCGCCCATCGATTCGATGGCGCAATTTCCGGCCAGGATATAGAGATCGGCCCAAGAGAGCTTGTTGCCGTATTTGCGCTTGATCGGCCAAAGCAGACGACGCGCCTTGTCGAGATTACCGTTGTCAGGCCAGCTGTTGAGCGGGGCAAAGCGCTGGTTTCCGGTCGAGCCGCCGCCGCGCCCGTCAGCGGTGC
This sequence comes from Rhodobacteraceae bacterium LMO-JJ12, assembly GCA_021555075.1. Taxonomy (NCBI): domain Bacteria; kingdom Pseudomonadati; phylum Pseudomonadota; class Alphaproteobacteria; order Rhodobacterales; family Paracoccaceae; species Rhodobacteraceae bacterium LMO-JJ12. The sequence continues at coordinate 2,080,801 of JAKGBX010000001.1, read as the reverse complement.
GATAGGTGCCCGCCGCGTGCCATGCCATGCGGATGAACAGGCCCCCGTAATGGCCATAATCGGCAGGCCACCAATCCTGGCTATCGGTCATCAGCGCGAACAGGTCTCGCTTGACCGCATCAATATCAAGCGTCTTGAACGCCTCGCGATAGTCGAAATCAGGCCCCAGAGGGTTAGATTTTGCCGAATGTTGGTGCAGCACGTTGATGTTAAGCTGGTTTGGCCACCAGTCACGATTGGTTCTGCGTTTTGAGCCCATGATCGGGCATTTGATATCGCCGTCCATTTGTTCCTCCATAAATGTCTCGGGTTACCTTTGGGTTAATGGCGGTGAATTTCCGGTCATTCCTGTTGTCCCAAAGTTCGCGCGTTTCCTACGGAGCACCTTACGGAATCTTCTCTATAACTAGAAATTGCATATTATTTCCATTCTGATAATCTGATCTAATGGAAATCACTCTGCGCCAGCTTTCGTATTTTATCGCCTTGAGCGAAACCCGCCATTTCGGACGCGCGGCTGAGAAGTGCCATGTTACCCAGCCCGCACTTTCCACCCAGATTCGCGAGATGGAAGCACGGCTTGGTGCTCAACTGATTGACCGGCAGGGGTTGGCGCTGACGCCAGCGGGGCAGGCGGTGCTGCGCTCGGCGCGCGCCATCAAGGCCGAGATTGAAGTGATGCACGAATCTGTGCGTTGGAAGGAGGGCCTGTCTGGGCGGTTGCGGCTTGGGGTTATCCCCACCGTCGCACCCTATTTGTTGCCTGTCGCGCTGCCAATTTTGCGCATGGGTGATCTGTCGCTCGACCTCAGGGTGCGCGAAGCGCAGACGGATGCATTGCTTGAGGATCTGGCTGACGGGCGGCTTGATGCGGCGGTGATGGCGCTGCCTGCGGGCGGCTCGGGGCTTTGTGAGACGATCCTGTTTGAAGACCGCTTTCTTTTGGCGGGTTCACGAGCGCAACTGACCAAACTTCAGGCCGGACCAAAGCCAATGCGGCCCGCCGCGCTTGATCCAGAGCGTTTGCTCTTGCTTGATGAGGGCCACTGTCTTGCCGATCAGGCGCTTGAGGTTTGCGGGTTGGAGCGCGCCGTCACGCGGGTTGATCTCGGGGCGTCGTCATTGGGCACGCTGGCAGGGTTGGTGGCGGAAGGGTTTGGCCTGACCTTCCTGCCGGAAATGTCGCTGACCAGCACGCTTGCAGCCACACCGGAACTTGCTCTGATGCGGTTTTGCCCGCCTGAACCCGGACGCACCATCGGCCTTGTGCGGCGCGATTTGCAGGGTCAAACCGGCTGGTTCGATGATCTGGCTGCGATTTTGCGCACCGCTGGCACGCGCGTGTTGCATCGCGCGCGCCAAGCGGAGTCGGAATCGGGTGTTGCGATGTCTTCCAGCGCGCGTGATAGCGAAACGCAACACACCATCACGTCGGATTACTGAGCTAGCTGCACGTCGCGAAACCTGCGCCATGATCCGCGCGCATGACGGTGTTTGCGCATTCACAAGTGGTGTCCTGACAAAGCGGCATATATAAGGGTGCAAACCCGGCTAAGGACGACCCTATGCGCGATCTCAACATCCCCGGCGAACGCCACCCCGAAAAAGCCCATCGGCCCGACAAGGCCCAGCCGAAGAAGCCGAGCTGGATTCGCGTCAAGGCGCCCAGTGGCACGGGCTATGCCGATACTCACAAGATCATGCGCGAGAACAAGCTGGTAACGGTCTGCGAAGAGGCCGGTTGCCCCAATGTCGGGGAATGCTGGAGCCAGGGCCACGCCACGATGATGATCATGGGCGAGATTTGCACCCGCGGGTGTTCGTTCTGCAATATCGCCACCGGCCGCCCCGATGCGTTGGACGCATTTGAGCCGGGACGGGTGGCGCATGCGGTGAAAACGCTGGGTCTTTCCCATGTGGTGATCACTTCGGTGGATCGTGACGATCTGGAAGATGGCGGCGCTGACCACTTTGCCCAAACCATCCGCGCCGTTCGCCATCAAAGCCCGAAGACGACGATTGAAATTCTGACGCCCGATTTCCTGAAATGTGACGACAAAGTCCTGGAAGTGGTGGTCGAGGCGCGCCCAGACGTGTTCAACCACAATCTTGAGACCGTGCCGGGGCTGTACCCCTCGGTGCGCCCCGGCGCGCGCTATTTTCATTCCCTGCGTCTGCTGCAACGGGTCAAGGAGTTGGATCCTTCGATGTTCACCAAATCCGGTGTCATGGTGGGCCTTGGTGAAGATGGCCAAGGTGTGCGGCAGGTAATGGACGACATGCGCGCGGCGGATGTCGATTTTCTGACCATCGGGCAATACCTGCAACCGACAGCCAAACACCACGCCGTTGAGCGTTTTGTGCACCCGGATGAGTTCAAAGCCTATGAAAAAGCCGCCTATGGCAAAGGGTTCTTGATGGTTTCGGCCACGCCCTTGACGCGCTCATCCTATCACGCGGGTGATGATTTCGCGCGTCTGCGGGCCAATCGGCTGGCCAAGCTGGGGCAAGCCTAGGGGCTTGGCGGTGCCATCAGCCACGTCTTGTTAAGGTGTTGGCAGTGCCATGAGATAGGCGGTGATCGCCTGCAAATCGCTCTCTGGCAGGTGAGCAAGGTTTTGCACGACATCCGCCATTTCGCCACCAGCCACGTCGTATTCCGGGGTGAAACCGGTGGCGAGATAAGAGGCGATATCAAGTGCCGACCAGTCGAGCTTGTCGGGGGTCAACGCGGGCACTTTTCCCTTGCCGTCAGGTGTCGGCGCACCTTGTAACCATCGGGAATAATCCAATCCGCCCAATGCGTTGCGCGGCGTATGGCATTCGCCACAATGGCCGAGGGATTCAACAAGATAGCGCCCGCGCTCCAATTCTTCTCCACTGACATCGCGCACCCAATCGGTGCGTGCAAAGAGCAGCTTCCAGCCGCCCAGGCTACGGCGGATATTGAACGGAAAGCCCACGTCATGTGCTTGGCTCGGGCTGTCGGATGCGGGCAGCGTGGCGAGAAAGGCGTGCAGGTCGGCAATATCGCTTAAATCTGCGCGTGCATAGGAGGTATAGGGGAAGGCCGGATAATAATGCGCCCCGTCAGGCCCGGTGCCGTGTTGCATTGCATTGGCCAGATCTTCCACGCTCCAGCCGCCGATGCCGTGGGTCGGATCAGGCGAGATATTGGGGGCGAAGAACGTTCCAAATGGCGACTCGAAAGCCAGCCCACCGGACAGCACCAGACGCGCGTCGCCCTCGGCCTTGGGCGCAGCATGGCACGAAGCGCAGCCGCCTACCCAAAAGACCATCTCGCCACGCGCCGCATCACCGGAAAGCCCGGCCAGATCCGCCGGATCAATCCTGCCGGGTCGGGTCAGCCACCAGGAGGCCGCCAACCCAATGATCACAAGGATCGCTAGTATTTTCAATGCTCTACGCATTGTTCCTCACGTTTGGCGGGAGGTCAGGAATCGGGTTGCCGATAGGCCTTGTGGCAATCGCCGCAGGCTTTGCCAAGCGGCCCCATGGCACCACGCAACGCATCAAGACCGTTGCCAGCCACACCATTCATTGCTGCTGCCGCATCGGCCAGCGCTTTGCCTTTGGCACCAATGTCGCTATCTGCGTCCCAGATCTTGGGCAGCGCCTCGGTCACCTCGGTGCCAACCTCAAAGTTATCCGACCCTTGTGGCCACAAGCGCGACTGATCAAGGCTCGACAGTGCCGCCAGATTGCCGGCGGCTTTTGAGGCTGCATCGGCGTCATACTCCATTTCGCCTTTGGCCATTCCACCCAGAACACCGAGGTTGAACGCATAGAGCGTCATCTGCGATTGGCGGGCCTTGATTGCGCGTGCGATGTTGGGGTCGATGTCGCTCTGGGCAAAGGCGGTGCCGGCGAGGGCTCCGGCAAGAACCAGAGCGGACAGGGCTGCGGTGGTCTTGTTCATCGAATAACTCCTTGGTGAACCAGTTATATCCTTGCACCACTATAGCGCGCGATGGCGTGTCGCATAGCGTCACCATGCGCAGGGCTACTGTGCATCAGCAAACAATTGCTCACTTTCTCGTGATGTGGGGGTTATTGCAGCGGCAGGCGAGGGCGGCGCGGCTGGGGTTCCATGCTCAAGGCATCGGGCCATCCGATGAAATGTTCGATCCCCGCAATCACCAGCGCGACGACAATAATGCCCGCCACCATGATCACCATCCGCGTCGAGGGGGGATGACGTGCCCATTTCGACATCCGCAACAATTGTCTGATGCCGATCATTGCGTCTCTCCTCTTGGCCATTGCTCGAAACAGGATACACTCATCACATTCTAGACTGGAGTTTCCAATGACCCAATGCATTTCCACCGCGCTTTGCGGATTGACCCTCGCGTTTGCTGTCGTCACGCCAGTTTCGGGAGGTGAGATCGACGATGCCCGCGACGCCTATCTGGCCGGCCACTATGAAACCGCACTCAAGACCTTGATTCCTGCCGCTGAAGCGGGGGATGCCAATGCACAAAATATTGTCGGTATCGCCTATGAAAATGGTAACGGTGTTCCGCAAGATGCTGTCAAGGCACTGGAATGGTATGAAAAATCGGTAGCTCAGGATTTTGGCAAAGCGTCCATAAATCTAGGCACTTTGCTGCGGGAGGGGGCGCCTGGAGTGCCCAAGGACTATGCCCGCGCCGCAACACTTCTTGAGACGGCCATCGCCCAGGGTATAGCGGCGGCCTATTGGGAGCGCGGTCGCATGCACCGCGATGGTGAAGGCGAACCCGTCGATCTTGACGCCGCGCGCGCCGCGTTTGAACGCGGGCTTGAGCATGGCAACGGCGAATCCGGCAATGCGTTGGCCGAACTTTATCGCCTTGGGCAGGGTGTCGAGAAAGACGAGCCCCGCGCCCGCGCGCTTTACAGCGAAACGGCAGAGACCGGTTATGGCATTGCGATTGGCAATCTGGCCTATAGTTATGAAACCGGATTTGGCGGCGAGATCAACGCGCCAGCGGCCTATGCGCTCTACCTTGAGGCCGTGGCGCTTGGCGATGGCAACGCGGCGGTAAATCTGGCCGATTTCGTGCTCAACACACCCGGCTATTGGCAATCGGGTGCCATGGCAGGTGCCTATTGCATGCTGGGCCTGGATCTGGCGCGTGACGATCAGCAAGCACAGTTCGAAACGGTCTGTAGCGATGTGAACGCGGAACTGTCGGAGGAAGATAAGGCCGAAGCCGCCCAAATTTACGCCGACTGGTAACGCGCTCAGACCTGATCGGTAAAGCGCACCTTGCCGATATAGGGCAGGTTGCGATTGCGCTGTGCAAAGTCGATGCCATAGCCAACGACAAACTCGTCGGGAATCTCAAAGCCGATCCAGTCGGCCTTGACCCCGGTTTCGCGCCGCGACGGTTTGTCGAGCAGCGCAATGGTGCGCAGCTTGCGCGGAAGACGGCTTTTCAGCAGATGAATGACGTGATCGAGCGTGTAGCCGGTGTCGACGATATCTTCGACCACCAGCACATCACGCCCTTCGATCTGACCGCGAATGTCCTTCAGGATGCGCACCTCGCGGCTTGATTCCATGTCGTTGCCATAGGAAGAGGCTTCGAGAAAATCGACCTCGACGGGCAGATCGAGTTCGCGCACCAGGTCGGCAATGAACACGAACGAGCCGCGCAGAAGGCCAACCACCACCAGTTTGTCGGTGTCGGCATATTCCCGACGAATCTCGCGTGCGAGCTCTTCGATCCTTGCGGCAATTGTCTTGGCCGAGATCATTGTGTCGATCACGTATGGGCGGTGTGGCATGATTTCCCCTTGAATATTTGTGGGCAGCATACGACATGGGGCGTCCCTGTCACCTGCCAAACGGAGCGATATGCCGACCCACTCGGAAACCAGGCAACTGCCCTACAGCGCGCGCCAGATGTACGATCTGGTGGCCGATGTGGCATCCTATCCGCAATTTCTGCCGTGGTGCGCCGCGGCGCGCATCCGCTCGGTCACGCCGATGTCCGATGGCGGCGAAGAGATGTTGGCGGATCTGGTGATCAGCTTCAAAGTGTTTCGCGAGCGTTTCGGCAGCCGGGTGCGACTTTATCTCGAGGCCGGGAGGATCGAGGTTGAATATCTTGATGGGCCTTTCAAATACCTGCGTTCGACCTGGGATTTTCGCGATCTTGGTGAGTCGGCATGCGAGGTGACGTTCGATGTTGATTTCGAGTTCAGGAACCTGATCCTGCAAAAGGCGATCGGGTTATTCTTCAACGAGGCGATGCAGCGGATTGTGCGGGCGTTCGAGACACGGGCCGAGGCGCTCTATGACTGAGTGTTGCGTTGGTTTGAAGGGCAGGAACGGGAGTTCTCTCCCCGCACCCCCGGGATATTTCAGGTCAGAGGAAGGCATGGGGAGGCTTTCATTCTGGATCGGGCCGTCAGGAATTTGAAGGGAAAGGGAGCCACCATGAGCGTGTCAGAGAAACTTGCGGAATTTGCCTTGTCCGAATGCCAGGCCCCTGAAGCAGTGCGCGCGGTTGTGCGGCTATCGTTGATCGACTGGATGGCCGTGGGGATTGCGGGCATGCGCGAGCCGGTGTCGGGCGTGATGCATGCCCTTGCGGCTGAAGAAGGCGGCGCAGGGCAGGCGGCCCTGATCGGCGGCGGGCGCGTGCCAATACGTATGGCGGCTCTGGTCAATGGCACGATCTCCCACGCGCTTGATTATGACGACACGCATTTCGCTCATATCGGACATCCGTCCGTCGGGGTTGTCCCGGCGGCGCTGGCTGTGGCCGAAGCGATGGGGGCGAATGGCGCCGAGTTTCAGGCGGCGGCGTTGATCGGCATGGAAGCGTCGATCCGGTTTGGTGTGTGGCTTGGGCGCGCACATTATCAGACCGGTTTTCATCAGACAGCGACAGCCGGATCGGTGGGCGCCTGTGTGGCGGCTGGTCGGTTGATGCGGCTGACACCTGATCAGATGCAGACCGCACTTGGGCTGTTGGCAACGCGGGCAAGCGGGTTGAAGTCGCAGTTTGGCACCATGGGCAAGCCTTTCAATGCCGGGTTGGCGGCGTCGAACGGTGTTGAGGCGGCGTCGCTGGCGCGGCTGGGCATGGAGGCCCGCATCGGCGCGCTGGAAGGGCCGCAGGGATTTGGGCCGACGCATCACGGCGCGGCGGACGGAACCGCGTTTGACGGCTTGGGTGAAGACTGGCTTTTCGAGAGTGTCAGCCACAAGTTTCATGCCTGTTGTCACGGGTTGCATGCGACGCTGGAGGCGTCGGCGCAGATTGATGTGGCAGGTGATGACATCACCGCGATCCGGGTTCACACCCATCCGCGCTGGCTCAGCGTTTGCAATCAACCCGCGCCAGAGACAGGGCTCGGCGCCAAATTCTCCTATTCCACGGTGTTGGCGATGCATTATCTCGGGGCTGATACCGCGCGGCTCGACAGTTTCAGCGATAAGCTCTGTGCTCAGCCCGCGGTGCAGGCGCTGCGCGACAAGGTTGTGGTGGCGGCTGATGACACGTTAAGCGAAATGCAGGCGCGCCTTGAGGTTGATCTGGTCAGCGGGGAAACGCGCCAGGTCTTTCACGATCTTGATGCACCGCTGCCATTGGCCGAACGCGAGCAGAAGATCGCCGCCAAGGCCACGGCACTTCTGGGGGCGGAGCGCTATTTGCACATCAAGACCCTGGTTGATGGGCAAGGTGCACCAGTTGGTCTTGCCGCCATGCTTCAGGGGTGAAACGGGCCTATCCCGGGCCCGTTTGGCATTTCTCGTCATGCGTGTGTCATGACGAGAAATCTGGCGCTGTCAGGACAGCGCCGAAAGCAGCAGAAACAAGGCGTGATCGCGTGCGGCACAGCGCACCCAATCGCGTCCGCGCGGCCCGAACTCGCGGGTTTCCGTGTCGGTCACGCGCCCATCACGCGCCAGCCCGAAACAGACCAGACCCTCGGGTTTGAATTCTGAGCCGCCGGGGCCCGCGATGCCGGTGATCGAAACGGCCAGTTGCGCATGGGAATGCGCCAATGCGCCATCGACCATCTCACGTGCCACCTCTTCGCTGACTGCGCCAAAGCGATCAAGCGTGACGCGGCTGACGCCCAGCATCTCTTCCTTGGCGAGGTTGGAGTAAGTAACAAAGCCGCGCTCAAATACATCCGACGACCCGGCCACATCCGTGAGGGCAGCCGCCACCATACCGCCGGTGCAGCTTTCTGCTGTGGCAACTCTCACGCCCGCCGCACGGGCTTTCTCCAGAATATGTTCTGCGCTCATGCCCCAAGCATGCCATGCGAGACATAAGCCGCCAAGCCCACGGTAAGGGCGGCGGCGATGCCGGCGAATATATCGTCCAGCATCACGCCCAGCGGCCCGTGCTGGCGATCTGCCCAGCCAATCGGTCCGGGTTTCAAGATGTCAAAAAAGCGAAACGCCACAAACGCCACGACCCAGCCAGGCCAGAGCGCCAGCACATCGGCCCCCGCATGGCTTGCCCCGATCATCACCGGCACAAGTGCCAGCCACTGGCCTGCCACCTCGTCGATCACGATTTCGGAAGGGTCGTGGTCGGTCTTGCCACGGGTCATGTCCGCTGTAGCCCACCAGCCAAGGCCAAACACCACCGGCACCATCAGCGCCACAAGCACCCAGCCGCCCAATGCGTAAAGCAGCCACGCAACGGGCAGCGCGGCGGCAGAGCCCCAGGTGCCGGAAAACGGTTTGATATAGCCGACGAAAAAGAAGGTTGCGATTATGCGGCTCATGATTTCACCAATGTAGCTGTGGCCAGGGCGGCAATGCCTTCCTCGCGCCCGGTAAAGCCCAGCCTTTCCGAAGTTGTCGCCTTGATCGAGACCCGCTCGGGCGCAAGCCCGAGAATCTCGGCCATGCGTGTCTGCATCGCTTGCGCATGCGGGCCAATCTTGGGGCGTTCGCAAATCAGGGTGCAATCGACATTGCCGATCTCGAACCCCTTCTGGCGCGCTAGCGCAGCGGCATGGGCCAGAAAGACATGGCTCTCGGTGCCCTTCCACTGTGGATCGCTGGGCGGGAAATGCCGCCCGATATCCCCTTCGGCCATCGCCCCATAGATCGCATCGCTGACCGCATGTAGCCCGACATCGGCATCGGAATGACCTTGCAGCGCGCGCTCATGCGGCAGTTTCACACCACAGAGCCAGACATGATCGCCCGGCCCAAAACGGTGTACGTCAAAGCCATTACCAAGCCGGATATCCATTCTACGCCCCTGGTTTTGTTGCAGTATCTGTTCCGCGCGCGCAAAATCCTGCGCATGGGTGATCTTGAGGTTGTCCTCATGCCCCGGAACGATACGCACCTCAAGCCCTGCCGCGCGCGCCACCTCGACATCATCCGCCGCTTCACCCGCAAACGCATCATGCGCAGCGCGGATCGCGGCAAAACGAAATCCCTGCGGTGTCTGAGCGCGCAAAAGCCCGGCGCGCGATTGGGTTCCGGCAACCTTGCCGTTTTCGCCCCGCCATAATGCATCGGTTACGGGCAGGGCCGGGGCTGCGCCGGGAGCGTCCTGCAATGCAGTTAATACCGCCTCGATCACCGCTTGGGGCACGCAAGGGCGCGCCACATCATGGATCAACACCTTGTCTGCAGTGCCCAACGCCAAAAGCCCGGCCTTGACCGAATCCGCCCGCGTCGCGCCGCCTTGGCACGTCTCAACACCTTCGGGTGGGGCATAGGCACCATCATCTCCAGCAGGCAAGACCAGCATCACCCGGTCGATTCCCGGCGCTTGCAGGAAGGCCTCAACCGTCCAGTCGATCACTCGTCGCCCCGCCAACGCGCGCCATTGTTTAGGCGCACCCGGTCCGGCGCGTGTGCCGCGGCCGGCGGCAACAATGATGGCAGCAGTTTGGCTCATGGTAACGATCAATAAGGACAAGCCCGGAGCGGAGCAATCCGCCATTTCCCGGTGTGAACTGCACAAAAATTAGGCACTCCCTTCCGGCACCATCGAAATCTGCCTATAATTCATTGCGATTTACCGCGCATGGCCCTAGCCGGAAACAAATGCACAAGGATTAAGCGTTTTGATCGAGTCCCGGCAAACCCTATTGCTTGACCCTCCCGTGGCGCTCGCGCCGATGGCCGGGATCACTGATCTGCCCTTCCGGCAATTGGTCAGCCGTTTTGGCGCCGGGCTTGTGGTATCCGAGATGATCGCATCCGGAGAATTCCTCACCGCGCGCCCCGGCAGCGCCGAAAAAGCCGAACTCGGGGCAGGGGTGGAAAACACCGCCGTGCAGATTGCGGGCCGCGAAGCGCATTCGATGGCCGAAGCGGCGCGCCGTGTGGCCGACATGGGGGCCCGCGTGATTGACATCAACATGGGGTGCCCGGCCAAGAAGGTCACGGGCGGTATGTCGGGCTCGGCGCTGATGCGCGACCCCGACCATGCGCTGCGCCTGATCGAGGCCGTGGTCGGCGCGGTCACTGTGCCGGTCACGCTGAAAACCCGGCTTGGTTGGGACACGGATACGCTCAACGCGCCGGATCTGGCCGCGCGTGCCGAAGCGGCGGGCATCTCGCGGCTGGTGATTCACGGGCGCACGCGCTGTCAGTTCTATAAAGGACGCGCCGATTGGGCGGCGATCCGGGCCGTGAAACAGGCGGTCTCGATTCCGGTGCTGGCCAATGGCGATATCTGCTCGGCTGCGGATGCGCGCGCCGCCATGGCACAATCAGGCGCGGATGGCGTGATGATCGGGCGCGGCGCCCAGGGCCGCCCTTGGCTGCTGGCGCAGGTGGCGCATGAAAACCATGGCGCACCAATTCCGACCATCCCCACAGGAAGTGGATTAATCGATTTGATAACAGAACATTATGAAGCAATGCTAACCTTCTACGGGAATCCTCTGGGCACCCGTGTCGCGCGCAAGCATCTGGGATGGTATATGGACCACTGTGCCGTTCCCGCAGCTCTGCGTCGCGAGGTGCTGACCACGCGCGAGCCGTCCCAGGTGCTGCGTCTGATCCCCATCGCCATGCAACGGCAAAGCGAGGCGGCAGCATGAACGAACACCCCGCCATCTGGGCGTCACTCCCCGTGCCTGCGGTTCTGGTCGACGGCAATAATTGCATCCTCGATATCAACCCGGCAGGCGAAAGCTTCCTGCTCACCTCGGCCAAGGCAATTCGTGGTCAAAAGGTGTTTGACCGATTGAAGATAGATGCGCCCTTGGAAGAAGCCTTCCTGCGCGCCCGCACCAACACTTCCGAGCTTTTTGTCAACGATGTCGATGTTGGCATAGGCGGTCGTAAACCGTTGCTATGCAACCTGCAAATCGCGCCGATGCAGGGCATGCCCGGACAAATGCTGGTTCTGATTTCCCCACGCGAACTGGCCGGGCGGATGACGCAATCCTATTCGGTCAAATCGGCGGCCAAATCGGCCATCGGGATGGCGGAAATGCTGGCCCATGAAATCAAGAACCCGCTCGCCGGGATCACCGGCGCCGCACAGCTCCTAAGCATGAGCATTGACCCGCAAGATATTGAGCTCACCGATTTAATCGTAAGCGAAACCCGACGAATCGTGAAACTTCTTTCGCAGGTTGAACAGTTCGGAAATCTTTCCCCCCCCGATCTTCGTGCCGTCAATATTCACGACATGCTTGATCGTGCGCGCCGCTCGGCGCTGCTTGGTTTCGGGGCGCATATGAAGATCATCGAGGATTATGACCCCTCGCTTCCACCGGCCCTGGGCGATCCGGACCAGCTTTTGCAGGTTATGCAGAATCTGCTCAAGAATGCCTCTGAAGCTGCCGGTCGCGAAGGTGGCACCATCCGATTGCACACCTATTTTGAACATTCGTTCCGGCTGCGCCGCGCATCTGGGGCGGGTGAAAACCTGCCGCTGCAAATTGAGGTCATTGACGATGGTCCGGGGCTGCCGCCCGAGATCGCGGGCGACGTTTTCGATCCGTTCGTGTCAGGGCGCGAAAACGGCACCGGATTAGGCCTCGCGCTGACTGCCAAGATTATCTCTGACCATGGCGGCTGGATAGCTGTCGAATCGGCTCCCGGGCACACCGTATTTCGCATTTCCCTGCCGTTGGCCCCAAAAGAAGCAAAGGAATAAACCATGGATGGCACTGTTCTCGTCGCCGATGATGACCGCACGATCCGCACGGTGTTGACACAGGCGTTGACCCGCGCAGGCTGCAAAGTGCACGCCACATCCAGCCTCACCACCCTGATGCGGTGGGTCGCCGAGGGCAAGGGCGACGCGGTCATTACCGATGTGATGATGCCCGACGGTAACGGCTTGGAAATGCTGCCGAAAATAGCAGAAGACCGCCCCGGTCTGCCGGTCATCGTCATCTCGGCGCAAAATACCATCATGACAGCGATCAAGGCGACCGAAGCAGAAGCCTTCGACTATCTGCCAAAACCTTTCGATCTGCCGGATCTGATGAAGCGCACGGCAAAGGCGCTTGAGGTGCATCGCCGCAGGCCCGACCCACGGCCAGCTACCCCCGAGCGTCCCGAAGAATTGCCGCTGGTGGGGCGCACTCCGGCAATGCAGGCGCTCTACCGACTGGTGGCGCAGGTGGTGAACACCGATATCCCGGTGTTGATTTCGGGCGAAAGTGGCACGGGCAAATCGCTCATCGCGCGCGCAATCCATGACCTCTCCGATCGGCGCAGCTTGCCCTTTGTGACCGTCACCAGCGGCGATCTGCGCGATCTTGAAAGCCCGGCGCGCCTGCTGTCTCTGGCGCGTGGCGGTACCGTTTTATTGGATGAAATCAGCGAAATAGAGCAGGAACTTCAAGTCAACATTGTGCGCATGTTCGACGCGCAAAACGAAATCAGACCGCGATTCTTCGCCACCAGCCAGCGTAACCTGGCGCAAGCGCTTGAGGCGGGGCAATTGCGCAAGGATCTCTACTACCGGCTGGAAGGTGCAACGCTCAATGTGCCGCCCCTGCGTGAGCGGGTCGATGATATCCCGCTTCTAGCGGCGCATTTTCTGTCACGCGACGAAGAAAGCGGCATGACGGGGGAACGTCAATTTTCCGATGAAGCCATCGCCGTGATGCGCAAATACAGCTGGCCCGGCAATGTGCGCCAACTTGAGAATGCCGTGCGACGGTTGGGTCTGAACCAGCGTCTCGATGCCATCACCCGCGCCGAGGTCGAGGCCGTGCTTGGCAATCAGCCCGGCAATGAGGCCGCTCCAAAACTGGTGGACGGTGACAAGCTCTCGGCTTCTGTGGCGCGCCATTTGCAACGGTATTTCGATTTGCACGACAACATGTTGCCGCCGCCGGGGCTCTATGGGCGTATCCTGCGCGAAATTGAGCTGCCGCTGATCGAAATTGCGCTCGATGCCACCGGTGGAAATCAGGCCAAATGTGCCGAACTTCTGGGGATCAACCGCAATACGCTGCGCAAGAAAATCACAGATCTGGATATTCGCGTGACACGTCGCCGCAAGTTGATGTAAAACCGCAACAGAACAGTGGCGCATGCGCCTCAGAGCGCAAGACGTCCTCGATATGAAGCGGTGAGCCGCGATCGCGGCACAAGATCAAGAGGGTGGCGGGTGGTCTCCCGAACAACAACTTCCACATGGAACAGGCTGGTGCGCCTGCGCAGGCAACGCCGCGCGCAGAATATTGCCACCCTGGGGCTGGTGCTTCTGGCGCCGGTCCTCGTGCTTGCGACCTATCTGGTGCTGGGGCCGCTGCAACAGGGCGCGTCCTCGCAGGGGCTGCGCTTTGTCATGTTGGCCGATCTGGTCTATGTGCTGGTGGTGGCGGCGCTGGTGTTGCAACGGGTGATGCGGATGGTGTCGGAGCGGCGCGCCCGCTCGGCAGGCTCGCGACTTCACCTGCGTCTCACCGGCGTGTTTACGGTCATGGCGCTTATCCCGACGATCACTGTCGCGATATTCGCGGTGCTTACCGTGAATATCGGGCTTGAAGGCTGGTTTTCCGAACGGGTCCGTTCGGTGGTCGGATCGTCTTTCTCCGCGGCCCAAGCCTATGAGGCAGAGCACCGCAGCTCACTTGAAGACAGCGCGCAATCCATCGGGCGGATGATTGATTTGGCGCGCGCGGCGGTGCCGATCATGCAAGATCCGGAAATTCGCGAAGTGCTCACATTGGGGCAGCGCCGGTTTCAACCGGCAATGCGCGAAGCCTATGTGATTGACGGCACGGGCGAGTTGCGCGCGCGCGGCGAACGCTCTTACCTTTTCGAGTTCGAGCGCCCCACGGCCGCCCAGATCGCACAGGCGCGTGAAACCGGCATTTCGGTGATTCAGGATTGGGACAACAACGAATTTCGCGCGATCGTCCCGCTAGAGAATTTTCCTGATCGGCTGGTCTATGTCAGCCGCGAGGTGGACGGCAAGATCCTCAATCTGCTGGATGACACACAGGCCACCGTGCGGCTTTACAATCAGCTTGAATCCGAACGGGGCAGGGTGCTTTTCGAATTTGGCCTGCTTTATCTCGGCTTTGCGGTGATTCTGATCCTCGCTGCGATCTGGCTTGGACTGTGGTTTGCCGAGCGGTTGGCGCGCCCCGTCGGCAGGTTGGCAGGCGCGGCGCAACAGGTCGGTGCAGGCGACCTCGACGTGCAGGTGATCGAAGAAGACGGCGACGATGAAATCGCCATGCTCGGGCGTTATTTCAACCAGATGACACGTCAGCTCAAAGGTCAGCGCGAAACGCTTCTGAGCAACACCGAACAGATCGAACGCCGCCGCCGCCTGTTTGATTCCGTTCTAAGCTCGGTGACGTCGGGGGTGGTCGGGCTTGACCCCGATGGGCGCATCAGCTTCGTCAACCGCTCGGCTGAACGGTTGATGGATTGGCAGGAGGATCAATCCAATCTGGCGCTGAGCGTGGCAGTCCCCGAATTCGGCCCGCTGTTTGATACATTGCGCCAGAGCGCTGGCAATACGGTGCAGGATGAGGTCAAGGTGTCGCGCGGTGGGCGGCTGGAAAACCTTCTGGTGCGGATATCCACCCGCATGGGAGAAGATGGAGAGCTTGAGGGATATGTGCTGGCCTTTGACGATGTCACCGATCTGGTCAGCGCTCAAAGGATGGCGGCCTGGGGCGATGTTGCGCGCCGTATTGCGCATGAGATCAAGAATCCGCTCACGCCGATTCAGCTTTCGGCCGAACGTATCAAGCGCAAGTTCTCACGCGAATTGCCCGAACCGGAAGCAGCCAAGCTGGCCGAATTGACGGATGTGATTGTGCGCCAGACCGACGGTTTGCGTCGTATCGTTGATGAATTCTCCAAATTTGCACGTATGCCCGAACCCGACAGGCACCATGAAAGCCTTACCAACCTGGTGAGCGATTCTGTGGTATTGCAGAAGTCCGGGCAACCGGACGTGAAGATTCGCGCCGATATGGCCGAGGATCTGCTGGAAGGCGAATTTGATGCCGCGATGATCAGTCAGGCTCTGACCAATCTGATCAAGAACGCCGGAGAAGCCACGCAGACCTATCGCGAGACCCATGATCCCGAAGGTTACATGCCTGAAATCCGGATCGCGACGCGCCGCGACAACGATCATGCGATGATCACCATCGCCGACAACGGCATCGGCTTGCCAGAGGACCGCGCCAAGCTGTTTGAGCCTTATGTGACCACCCGCGACAAGGGCACGGGGCTGGGCCTGCCGATCGTCAAGAAGATTATCGAAGAACATGGCGGGAGCCTTGTTCTGGAAGATGCACCCGTATTTGAGGGGTGCGCTCATGCCGGGGCCATGGCGGTCATCCGGCTGCCGGTTTCCCCGGCGCAAGACAATGATTTGAGTGGTGAAAATGAAAAATTGGCAGTGTGAGGCAAACCGATGAGTGACATTCTGATCGTGGATGACGAACGCGACATCCGGGAATTGATTTCCGATATTCTCGAAGACGAGGGCTATGCAACGCGGCTGGCCGGCAATTCCGACGACGCGATGAGCGCCGTCAAGGCCGACCCGCCCGCTCTGCTGATTCTCGATATCTGGCTCAAGGATAGCCGGATGGACGGAATCGACATTCTCAAGGCGGTAAAGCGTGACAACCCGGATGTGCCGGTGGTGATCATTTCGGGCCATGGCAATATCGAGATCGCGGTCGCCGCGATCAAGCAGGGCGCCTATGATTTCATCGAAAAGCCCTTCAATATCGATCAGCTTCTGGTGGTGATCCGCCGCGCAATGGAGACATCGCGCCTGCGCCGCGAAAATACCCAGCTCAAGCGTAAAGACACCACCAGTGCCGAAATGATCGGCGCCTCGGCCGTTTTCCGCACGATGGTGGGACAACTCGACAAGGTGACGAAATCCAATGGCCGCGTATTGCTGGCTGGTCCGTCGGGCGTGGGCAAGGAAATCGCCGCGCGCTATATCCACACCCATTCTTCACGCAAGGATGGGCCTTTCGTCGTGGTCGGCTGCGCCTCGATCGAGCCGGACCGCATGGAAGAAGTGCTGTTTGGCCGCGAGACATCCGAACGTGGCGTCGAACCGGGGCTTTTGGAGGAAGCACATGGCGGGGTGATCTATTTTGACGAGGTGGCCGACATGCCGTCGGGCACCCAAGGCAAGATCCTGCGGGTTCTGGTTGATCAACAGTTCCTGCGCGTGGGCGGTGCCGACAAGGTGCGCGTCGATTTGCGTGTCATTTCATCAACCTCGCGTGATCTACAGGCTGAAATCGCCGACGGACGCTTTCGTGAAGAACTCTATCACCGGCTCAACGTCGTCCCGATCACCGTGCCCTCGCTTGAGGAACGCCGCGAGGATATTCCGCTTCTGGCCGAGCATTTCATCACTGATTTCAACCAGACGCAGGGCCTGCCATTGCGTCCGCTCTCGGATGAAGCGGTGGCGTTGATGCAGACGATGACCTGGCCCGGAAACGTGCGCCAGCTCAGGAACGTGATCGAGCGATTGCTGATCCTTGGCGATAGCTCGGGCGAGATCCTGGCCAAGGAACTACCCTCAAAAGAAGAGAGCAGCAGCGAGGAGGGCCGCGTCGTGCTTTCGGGCGTATTGGCCACATTGCCGCTGCGCGAAGCCCGTGAAGCGTTCGAGCGTGAGTATCTGCTGACCCAGATCAACCGCTTTGGCGGCAATATCTCGCGAACGGCACAGTTTGTCGGTATGGAACGCTCGGCGTTGCACCGAAAACTCAAGTCCCTCGGCGTGGTCACCACCAACAAATCCGGTGCACGCGTGGCAACCGTGGATGACGCCGCCCATGAAGACGCCGACTGAGCCTCGCTGCGATGGGCTCCGCCCTTGAAAAACGCCTTGCGCAGCTCGACCGGACCCGCCGCGCGGCGGAGGCGCTGAGCGCCGATATGCAGCAAGTCGCGGCGCTGGCCGGAATCGAACTGGCCGAGGCGCTTGCAGTCAAGCCCGACGCGGTGGTGTTTCGCGCCCTTTGGCGGGGGCGCGCCGTGGTCGTCAAACGGTTTCTCGCGGCCGATTCTGGCGATACGGTCACGCGCATGCAGGCCGAACTGGCCTATGCTGTCGCCCATCTCACTGATGCGCGCTTTGCGGTCAATCGCTGCCTCTTGGCCTTGCCCGATGCGGGTATCATCCTGCTCAGCGACGTGCCGGGCAGGCGCCTGCGCGATTGCCTGGCAGAGGCGACGCCGCCCGAGCGTATTCGGCTGCTGCGCATGGCCGCTGATTGGCTTGCGGCATATACCGCCCCGCGCCTTGAAACTGCTGGATTTGGTGCCAAACATTGGGTGCGGCGCGCCGAGGCCACAGACATTTCGCATCTTTCTGCCGCCGATCGATCTCTGGCCGCCGCCCTGATCGAATCGATTGTCGAACACGCACTGGCCGCTCGTGGCACACGCCTGTCCCGCTCGCCGGGTCACGGCGATTTCGTCGATCTCAATCTGGTTTATGACGGCTCCACCCTTTACGGCGTCGATATTCAAGGTCCGGCGCGGCTGCCCGTGGCCCGCATGGTCGCGCGCTTCCTGACTTGGCAACAATTGCAGGCCGACGCCCCCGAGGGGCCGCGCGAATTCGGATTGAACACCGCTGATCTTAATGCCTTTCTCGGCGGCGGGCTGTTGCCTGCGCAAGAGCGTCACCAATTGCTGGCGGTCTTTGTCGGCGATCAGCTGTTGTTTCGGTTTTGCGAAAGCATTGATACGCCCAAACACCACGCCCGCGCGGCCGCCGCCATCGAAAGCTATATTGGCGCGCCCTAGAGCGGCTTTCAGCCCGGCGTCACGATCTGCCAGACGCCGCTCTTGCGCAC
The DNA here is from genome assembly GCA_021555075.1 of Rhodobacteraceae bacterium LMO-JJ12. NCBI lineage: Bacteria > Pseudomonadati > Pseudomonadota > Alphaproteobacteria > Rhodobacterales > Paracoccaceae > Rhodobacteraceae bacterium LMO-JJ12. The sequence continues at coordinate 2,062,504 of JAKGBX010000001.1, read as the reverse complement.
CACGCAGGATTTTGCCGAAAGCTGCGGATAGGTCGTTGTTTGTTGGGGTGTCACGGCTTGCGAAATCCCCGCCGAGCAATTCGGGATGCGCACGTATTGATAGCCCTTGTCATTCATGCATTGCGTCACGACCTGCTTGCGCAATCCCTCGTTGGCATCTTCGGTGATGATCCGGGGCGGCAGGTGACGTCCGGGGATGATGGTGCAATTGCCATCGCCGTCGCAAACCCGCTTTGGCGGAACGCGCGGCCCGGGGATCACGCGCGTCACCTGGTTCACAGGCACCTTGTTCGCCGCTGTTACCCGACAGTCCAGAAGCGCACGATCCGCCGCCGCTACGGGCACTCCGGCTTTGTAATACACCCCCATTGGGCCACAGGCGCCCAGCAGGGCAAGAGCAAGGAACGCGCGAAACTTCATGGTTTTTCTTTCCTTCTGGCGGGGTGTGATGCGCTATCTTAAGCTGCCGGTTGCCTGCTGACAAAGCAATTGACCCGCGCGCGCCCATCTGCCATGCAAATCACTTGATATGAAGGGGTCTTGCGGCCATGAAGGTCATCATTTGCGGCGCGGGTCAGGTCGGTTGGCAGATCGCACGACATCTCTCGGGCGAACGCAACGACGTCACTGTCGTCGACAATAACGTCGATCTCGTGCGCCGGGCCACTGATACGCTGGATGTGCAGGGAATCGCAGGTTTTGCGTCTTATCCCGACGTTCTTGAACGTGCCGGGGCGCGCGATGCCGACATGATCATCGCCGCCACCCATTCCGACGAGGTCAACATGGTCACCTGTCAGGTGGCGCATTCGGCTTTTTCGATCCAGCGCAAAATCGCACGTCTGCGCTCTCAAAGCTACCTGACGGCGATCTATTCCGATCTCTACCGGCGCGATCATATGCCGATCGACGTGGTGATCAGCCCGGAACGCGAAGTGGCCGAGGCCGCACTGCGCCGCCTGAAATCGCCCGCCGCGTTCGACACTGAATCCTTCCTCGAAGGCAAGGTTCAGCTGATGGGCATCACCATCGGCGAGGATTGCCCGGTGCTCAACACGCCGCTGCGCCAGCTCACCGATCTTTTCTCGACGCTGAAGGTGATCGTGGTCGGGTTGCGCCGCAAGGGGCGGCTTTTCGCGCCTGACGCGGGGGATCAGATCCTGGCAGGTGATGAATGTTATCTTTGTGTTGCGACCGAAGACGTGCCGCGCACACTCGAAGTGTTCGGCAAGAAGAGCCGCAAACAGGAACGCGTGGTGATTATCGGGGGCGGCAATGTTGGTCTCGCCGTGGCCAAGGCGCTTGAGGATAGCGAGACCCGCATTCGCGCCAAAGTGATCGAGCGCAGCCGCGCCGTTGCCGAACATGCGGCGGACGCATTGGAGCGCACCATCGTGCTCAATGGTGACGGGCTCGATGCGTCGATTCTGGCGGAAGCGGCGATTGATCGCGCCGATGCCGTGCTCTGTGTCACCGACGATGACAAGACCAATTTGCTGGCCGCCGTGCGCGCCAAGCAGATCGGCTGTCCGATGGCGATTACGCTGGTCAACGATCCCACCTTCGTGCCGCTGATGGCCCCGATGGGGATTGACGCCTATATCAATCCGCGCGCCACCACGGTCAGCTCGATTTTGCGCCACATCCGTCACGGACGGGTGCGCGGCGTCTATTCCATCGGCGATGCCGAAGCCGAGATGATCGAGGCCGAAGTGCTATCGACCTCGCCGGTGACAGGTCAGCAGATCCGCGATATCGACTTCCCTGAAGGGGTGCTCGTCGGTGCTGTTCAGAAAAAGGACAAGGTGCTCAAACCGACCGGTGCATTGCGGATTGAAGAGGGCGATGTGATCGTGCTTTTCGCAATGGCCGCCGACGTGCCCGAGGTCGAGAGGCTGTTGCAGGTCTCGATCGACTTCTTCTAGGCGCCGTGCAGATGCTGCCCTACCAACATCCCGATCCCTGCCTGGACCGGTCACGCAGATGACCCCGACCGCACGGCATATCCCACTGATTCTCGCGTTGGCCGGATTCATGGCGCTGTTCATGATGTTCCCGGCGTTGCATGGTCTCGTCCATCAGCGTTTTGCCGAGGCGCGGGCATTCTTTTATTCTGGCCTGCTGGGGCTTGTTGCGGTGGTCATGATACAGATCACCCTTTCAAGCCGCCCGCGCAAACTGCGCGGCGGGCTCACCGATCTGGCGGCACTTCTGGCCTCCTTCACGGTACTGCCGCTGTTTTTCGCTGTGCCGTTTCATGATGCGCTCCAGACCACCTCGTTTCTCAATGCCTATGTCGAAATGGTTTCGTCCTTCACGACCACAGGTGCCACGCTGTTTCCGACTGAACGCCTGTCAGACACCATGCATATGTGGCGCGCTCAGGTCGGCTGGATTGGCGGGTTGTTGATGTGGGTCGCGGCGGCGGCGATCCTTGCACCGCTCAATCTCGGCGGGTTCGAGGTCACCGCCTCGGCCGAACCGGGGCAGGGCGACACCCCGCTTGACCGCTATGACATGTCCGATGCCACCCGCCGCCTGCAACGCTCGCTGCAACTGCTGGCACCGATCTATATCGGGCTCACTGCAGTGCTATGGTTCTGTCTGGTGATTGCAGGTGATCGCCCCCTTGTGGCGCTGATCCACGCGATGTCGACACTGGCCACGAGCGGGATTTCCGCGGTCGGAGGCGTTGCGGGTGCCAATTCCGGCATGCTCGGGGAATTTCTGATTTTCCTGTTTCTGTTCTTCGCGTTGTCGCGGCTCACCTTCTCCTCCGATACGCTCACTTCGGCGCGTCCCGGCCTGCATCACGATCCCGAGTTTCGCATCGGCCTTCTCTTGATCGCCGGCGTGCCGCTGATCCTTTTTCTGCGCCATTGGCTGGCGGCCTTCGAGGTTGACGAACTCGAAAATATCGTCGCTGCAGGCCGCGCTCTCTGGGGAAGTACCTTCACCGTCCTGAGCTTTCTTACCACCACGGGTTTCGAAAGCGCTGGATGGAGTGATGCGCGCAATTGGTCGGGGTTGGGCGCTTCAGGCATGATCCTTCTGGGTCTGTCATTGATCGGCGGCGGCGTGGCCACCACGGCGGGCGGGGTCAAGCTCTTGCGCGTCTATGCGCTCTATCTCAACGGCCTGCGCGAGATGGAACGCCTGGTGCATCCCAACTCGGTCGGGCGCTCGGGCGGGCAGGGGCGTCGGATCCGGCGCAATGGTGCCTTTGTGGCTTGGGTCTTCTTCATGCTGTTCGCGATGACGCTGGCGCTGATCATCGCCGGGCTTACCGCGACCGGCACCGATTTCGAAAACGCGGTGATCCTCTCGGTCGCAGCACTTTCAACCACCGGCCCGCTGATCACCAGCGCCGCCGAGGCGCCGGTTTCTCTGGTTGAGATGAGCACGGGAGGCAAGCTGATCCTGAGCGCGGCAATGGTGCTTGGTCGGCTTGAAATGCTGGCCATCATCGCCATTGCCAATCTCGCTTTCTGGCGCGATTAGAGTGTTTCGAGACAAACCGGACTCACGGGTATGCTTTGAGACGGCCACGACGTTGATCGGTTGCGCGGCGTTTCCACGTAACCCAGCCTCAGGTTCAAATAGAAACGCTTTAACCCTATGCAAAACCTCACCAGACAGCGTCACGCGGGCCTGAAATTTTGCTCTGGACGCCCGCACGGCCCCACGACATACTCGGCCTCACGGGACAGGCTCCGGTCCGCGGCGCCGCGCAAGAAAAATGATAAAGAACAAGGGCTGAAAATCTGATGGCTTCCGACCGACAAAATCTGCAAGACGCGTTTCTCAATCATGTGCGGAAGACCAAGGTTCCGGTGACAATCTTCCTGATCAACGGGGTCAAATTGCAGGGTGTGATCACGTGGTTTGACAATTTCTGCGTGCTGCTGCGCCGTGATGGGCAATCCCAGTTGGTTTACAAACATGCGATTTCCACCATCATGCCGTCGCAACCGATCAACCTCTATGATGGTGAAGACGCGAACTAGCGCGCTCTGCCTCGGACCGGTGACAGGGCCGGGCGATGCGCTATGCGACGGACGAATTTCGCGGGCACGTTGCACACCGCCCGTGATACAGGTTCTGTGCGAAACATTTAATTGGATCACTGATGGGTGACACCCCGACCGGAGAGCCGCACGACACGCAACAACGTGATACGCGCGCCTGGGTTCTCCACCCCGATATCCGCAATACCAGACGCGATCGCGATCCCGCCCGCGCGCTTGACGAGGCGGTCGCGCTCGCAGATGCACTGCCCGGGCTCGTGGTGGTCGGTTCCGAGGTCGTACGCTTGCCCCGCCCGCATCCCGGGCTGCTCTTTGGCACCGGCAAGATCGAAGAGCTGAAACTACGCATGCAGTCGGGCGAGGTCGATCTGGTGCTGATCGACGGCCCGGTCTCGCCTGTGCAGCAGCGTAATCTTGAAAAGGCCTGGGGGGTGAAACTGCTCGATCGCACCGGGCTGATTCTCGAAATCTTCTCGGACCGCGCGCGCACCAGCGAAGGTGTGCTCCAGGTCGAAATGGCCGCGCTCAGCTATCAACGTACCCGCCTTGTGCGCGCCTGGACCCACCTTGAGCGTCAACGCGGCGGGCTTGGTTTCGTCGGCGGCCCCGGCGAGACCCAGATCGAGGCCGACCGGCGCGCCATCGACGATCAGCTCGTCCGCCTGCGCCGTCAGCTTGCCAAGGTGGCCAAGACCCGCGAATTGCACCGCAAGGCGCGCGCCAAAGTGCCTTATCCGATCGTTGCCCTGGTGGGCTATACCAATGCCGGAAAATCCACTCTATTCAACCGGTTGACCGGGGCCGAAGTGATGGCCGAGGACATGCTTTTTGCCACGCTCGATCCCACCATGCGACGCATCGCGCTGCCCGATGGTGGCCCCGAGGTGATCCTGTCGGATACGGTGGGTTTCATTTCCGATCTGCCGACCGAGCTGGTCGCTGCCTTCCGCGCCACTCTGGAAGAAGTGCTGGCCGCCGATCTGGTGGTGCATGTGCGCGACATCGCCCATCCCGAAAGCGATGAACAGGCGGTCGACGTGCGCGCCATCCTCGCGTCTCTCGGTGTTGATGAGCAAACGCCCCAGCTTGATGTCTGGAACAAGATCGACCTGCTGGACGACGCGACGCGCGAAGCCAGGCTGAACGCTGCAGCCCGCGATGACGGCATTGTTGCGCTGTCGGCCACTACCGGACAGGGCATGCCTGAGTTTCTGGCCGCGGTTTCATCCCTGCTGGCCGACGTGCGCCATGAGACAACGCTTGATCTTTCGTTTTCCGAAGGTCGAAAACGCGCCTGGCTGCACGAACAGGGCGTGGTGGAAAGCGAAGAACAGACAGAAAAAGGCTTCCGCCTGCAATTGCGCTGGAGCGACCGTCAGGAACAGCGCTTTCGCCAGTTATAAGCACGGCGATCAACGGCTCTTCTGCGAAAAATCAACCCGACTCCAGGCCGCTTGCGTGGGCAGCTACGTCGGCGCGTATCACTCTCTTGGCAACAGCCGGGTGATGCCCACCGCCGCAGCACGCGCCAGCCCGACATCCAACGACATCGGCACATATTCGCCACGCCGCCACAGCGTTGCCATATCGTCATAATGGCGCGACAGGAAATGCCCTGATTGGCCGGTCGAGATAACAAAAACCGAACTGTCCGGATCGGCGAAATCGTAAACCCCGCGATAGCCCGCGCCATGCACGTTGCGAAACGGGGTTGGCCCGCTGCCCAATGTACCCCCCCGGTTCAGCGTGAAATCACCGCCACTGGTGGATTGGTGGATATTGACGAAATAGCGCAGCATCGGCACCTCGCCCAAAACGCCATGGTCATGCGTGGCCTGATGCGCATCGCCCCATTGCAGGCTTTCCAGCGCGGTGCCATAGGTCTCGTCGATCCACAACAACGCATCATCCAGCGCAGCCATCGCGATTTCGCTGCAGGTTTCCACGTTCGAGGATTGCGCTACATCACACCACACTCCCGCACCGTCGATATTGCGGAAAACCCGTTCGATGAACAAGGGTTCAAGATAGTTCAACTCATCCGCCAGCGGTCCCAACTCGTCGCGGATCAGCCGCGCTTGCAGGGCGCGCATCCAGGCCGCATAAATCAGCGGTTCAGGCAGATGCTCGTACATTTCGCCATTCCAGTTGACCAGCAATTCAAGCGCACGCTGACGCAACCGCTCGGGCGTGCCTTCGGGCGCGGCTTCACCGGTAAACCACAGATCCTTGCCCACCAACGCCAGAAGCACCCGCGCGGAATGGCTCACGATATCAAGCTGCGCCTCGATGAAACTGTCGCGGTTATGCACCCGGCGCCTTTGCATCAGTTCGTTCCAGCGTTGCACGCGCTGTGTGTCGCCCCAATCATGCGAGACATGCGCCGGGAACGGGCGGCTTACGGTCTTGTTGTTGGTATTGCCGACGATTCCACCTGGCGGGGCGATGAACTCGGGCAGGGCGGCATAGGCCGAGATTCCCTGCCAGCGGTTCTCGGCAATCCAGCCACGCGTTGGCATGCGCCCTTCGCTTTCGTGTCCTGCATCACGGCGCGGCATGGCGCCAATCGTCTTCATCGCGACGTTGATCCTGTCGGCCACGATCAGGTTCTGCGAGGGCGCAACATAGCTTTCTGTAGCGGCAATTGCGTTCTCGATCGTGTCGGCGCGCATCAGATTGTAGGCAGCGGTGTAAGAGCGATCCTGATCCGACAACGCCGTCCAGGCGATCGAGGCAACATGCCCCGGCGGCGTGATACTGCCCAGCCGCTCATAGCTGCCTGGCAGGACAGGGCCGTTATCGGTCCATCGCAGGGTCAGCGTGATCGGCGGTTGGTCCTTGATTTCAATGATGGACTTGCGGCTTTCAAAGCGCTTGAAGCCGTCGGGCGTGCGGTATTCTTCCGGATTGTCAGGGTTCAGCGCTTCGACATAAACATCAAGATCGTCGAGATAAGAGGCGGTCAGCCCCCAACCAAGCGATTTGCTGCGCCCGGTCAAGACCGCGGGCAGACCCGGAATTGTGCCGCCAATCACCCCGCCGCGCGTCAGCTCGATCCGCGCCAGATACCAGATCGAAGGCGCGGAAAACCCCATGTGCGGATCGCTGGCCAAAAGTGTGCCGCCCGAGGCCGACCGTTCCGGTGCCGCTGCCCAGGCATTCGACCCGCTGCCAAAGCCGGGGGCCGTGAAGGGCGAAAGCGGATGATCCGGGCGCGGTTTCATCCCAGCCTGAGCATCAGCAAACACCTGCTCGACGCTCGCATCGGGCACCAGGCTCGCATATTCGGGCAGGGCGCCGACACCCGGCCCCGGCGCGTCGGGCAGAAGGTCGCGCACCCGCGCCGGATCGCGCATCGCCAGGGAAAGCCGCGCCCGCAGCACTTCTTTTTGCAACTGGCTCATCATCCGGGTCGCCATCAGCTTGCCGATGGCAATCGAATCCGCCGGGCGCCACGGCGCGACCGGCACGTTGAAGACAAACATCTCCGGCGCACCACGCCCCAGCGCGTCACGGTTGATCTCGCTCAGCCGTGCATTGACCCCGGCGGCATAAGCCTCCAACGCTGCCAACGCCTCGGGATCTTGCGACGCAACCGAAGTCCCGGCCAACCGATAGATATCAAGCCGCCGCATCAAGGTGTCGATTTCCAGCGTGGATGCGCCGAACACCTCCGAAAGCCGCCCCTGCGCCGTGCGCCGCAGCATCATCATCTGCCACAACCGGTCCTGGGCGTGGGCATAGCCAAGCCCGAACATCGTATCGTTGTCGCTGGCGCCAAAGATATGGGGCACATTGGCGTGATCGCGCACGATCTCGACGGGCGCGCCCACACCCTCGACCCGCAAGGCCTTGTTATAGTCGGGTAGCGAGCGCGAAGCGAAGAAATAGACACCCGTCAAAGTCACGACGGCAAGCACGAGAAACAGCACGACAAAGCGCATCATCCATCGGAAAAGCCATGCCATCTGTCGGTGGTCCTCTTGTCGGTTTCTGCGCTCGGCCCTTGCCATTCGGGTCCGCGACAGACAAACCTTAAAGCGACGAATTGCAAGGGGAAAGACATGAGCAAGGTCGCTTTTTTGGGTCTGGGGGTAATGGGCTATCCCATGGCCGGACATCTAACCGCCAAGGGTCACGACGTTTGCGTTTACAATCGCAGCGCCGCCAAAGCCGTGGCGTGGGTCAAGGAACACGGCGGGCGCTCCGGGCCTTCGCCGCGCGACGCCGCACAAGGGGCAGATTTCGTGATGTCTTGCGTCGGCAATGATGACGACCTGCGCAGCGTTTGCCTTGGCGAAGAGGGTGCATTCGCAGGAATGGAGCGCGGCGCGATCTTCGTCGATCACACGACGGTTTCGGCGGCGGTCACGCGCGAACTCGCCGAGGCGGCCTCGGCCAAGGGTATCACCTTTGTCGACGCGCCGGTCTCGGGCGGGCAGGCGGGGGCAGAAAACGGTGTGCTCTCGATTATGTGCGGCGGCGATCAAGGCGCCTATGACAAGGCCGAACCGGTAATGGCCGCCTATGGCAGGTCGATCAAACGGCTGGGCGAAAGCGGCGCGGGGCAGTTGACCAAAATGGTCAATCAGATCTGCATCGCTGGTCTGGTGCAAGGCTTGGCCGAGGGGCTGCATTTTGCCCAGAAAGCCGGGCTGGATGGCAGGGCCGTCGTTGAGGTGATTGCGGGTGGTGCTGCTGGAAGCTGGCAGATGGCAAACCGCCATGAAGGCATGTTGGAAGACAGGTTTGATTACGGCTTTGCGGTCGACTGGATGCGCAAGGATCTCGGCATCTGCCTCTCCACCGCAAATGAAAACGGTGCCTCGCTGCCGATCACGGCGCTGGTCGATCAGTTCTACAAGGATATTCAGAAGATGGGCGGCGGTCGGTGGGATACGTCGAGCCTGATCAAAAGGTTGCGTGATATGGGCTAGTTAGGGGGGTATCAGGGGTCGTTAGCGGGTATAAGGTGCGTGCCGTGCTGTCTGCGAGTCTTGGGGGCTTTGCCCCCAAACCCCCAGGATATTTTCGGCAAGATGAATGAGGGCTTCAGTGCGTGACAGATTTTGAAAACATCTGGATCACCACGATCCCGGCGATGATCAACAAAAGGCCCAGCACGGCGGGCCAGTCGAGCCTTTGCCCGAACACCCAAAACCCGATCAACGCGATGAACACGATTCCAAGCCCCGACCAGAGTGCATAGACCACGCCCACGGGCATGAATTTCAACGTCATGGACAGCAAATAAAAGCTGATCGCATAGGCCACCACCACCAGAACCGATGGCCAAAGCCGGGTGAATTGCTGGCTGGATTGCAGGGCCGAAGTGCCGATGGTTTCCGCCGCCACGGCCAGAAGCAGATAGATGTAATGCATGGGCGTGCTCCTTTTTGCCCAGCCATCGCCCAAACGTTGGATACTGTCCAACAAAAAACGGCGAATCCTTCAACCCGCCGTCTGAAATTCGCTGAGCTTGCTTTATCCCACCAGCGCCGCGTTGAGGTTCTCTTCGATCTTCTCAAGGAACCCCATGGTGGTCAGCCATTTTTGTTCCGGCCCCACCAACAGTGCGAGATCCTTGGTCATGAAACCGGATTCCACCGTTTCCACGATCACCTTTTCCAGCGTATCGGCAAAATTCATCAGAGCGCTATTGTCATCCAGCTTGGCGCGGTGCTTCAGCCCGCCCGTCCAGGCAAAGATCGACGCGATCGAGTTGGTCGAAGTGGCTTGCCCCGCCTGATGCTGGCGATAATGCCGCGTCACGGTGCCATGCGCCGCTTCGGCTTCGACAATCTTGCCATCCGGTGTCATCAACTGGCTCGTCATCAGCCCGAGCGAGCCAAAGCCCTGCGCTACGGTGTCGGACTGCACATCGCCATCATAGTTCTTGCAAGCCCAGACGAACCCGCCGTTCCATTTCATGGCACAGGCCACCATGTCGTCGATCAGACGGTGTTCATAGGTGATCCCCGCCTCTTTGAACCGGTCGGCGAATTCTTCGTCAAACACCTTCTGGAACAGGATCATGAACTGCCCGTCGTAATTCTTCAGGATGGTGTTCTTGGTGGAAAGATACAAAGGCCAGCCCATGTTGAGCGCATAATTCATCGACGCACGGGCAAAGTCCTCAATCGACTGATCGAGGTTGTACATCCCCATATAAACACCTGACGAAGGTGCTTGATAGACTTCCTCTTCGATCACCGTGCCATCTTCGCCAACAAATTTCATGGAAAGCGTGCCGGGGCCGGGAAACTTCATGTCGGTGGCTTTATACTGATCGCCAAAGGCGTGGCGCCCGATCACAATCGGCCGGGTCCACCCCGGCACCAGACGCGGCACGTTCGAGCAGATGATCGGCGCGCGAAATACCACACCGCCCAAGATGTTGCGGATCGTCCCATTGGGCGACTTCCACATCTTCTTGAGGCCGAATTCCTCAACCCGCGCCTCGTCCGGCGTGATGGTGGCGCATTTCACCGCGACACCGACCTCTTTGGTCTTGTTGGCGGCATCAATGGTGATCTGATCGTCGGTGCGATCGCGCTCTTCAATGCCCAGATCGTAATAGAGCAGATCAATATCGAGATAGGGCAGAATCAGCTTTTGCTTGATGAAGTCCCAGATGATCCGGGTCATCTCATCGCCGTCCATTTCGACAATAGGGTTTTCTACCTTGATCTTGCTCATCGGGCGGTCTCCTTCGTGGGGCGGCTGGTTCTGGCTGGTCACAAGCGCGCAACCATACCCGGACATGAAAGCGGCGGCCCAATCCGGCCCGCCGCGTGATTGGGTCTGACTTACCCGATGATACCGTTTAGCGTCGCACTCGGGCGCATCACATCGGTCAGTTTGGCCGGATCTGCGTGATAGTAGCCGCCGATATCCGCCGGTTTGCCTTGCACAGCGGCCAATTCAGCAACGATTTCGGCCTCATTCTCGGCCAGCGCTTTGGCAACCGGTGCGAATTCCTCGGCCAGCGCGCTATCGTCGCTTTGTGCTGCCAGTGCTTCGGCCCAATAGCGGGCAAACCAATAGTGACTGTCGCGGTTGTCGGGCTCACCCACCTTGCGCGAGGGCGAGCGGCCATTGTCGAGAATGCCTTGTGTCGCCGCCTCAACCGCTTCGCCCAACACCTTGGCACGTGCGTTGCCCTTCACTTCGGCCAAAAACATGAAGCTCTCACCCAGAGCACAGAATTCGCCCAAGCTATCCCAACGCAGGTGGTTTTCTTCCACAAGCTGCTGCACGTGTTTGGGGGCCGACCCGCCGGCACCAGTTTCAAACAATCCGCCGCCATTCATCAGTTTAACGATCGACAGCATCTTGGCCGATGTCGCCAACTCAAGGATGGGGAATAGGTCGGTCAGATAGTCGCGCAGCACGTTGCCGGTGATTGCGATGGTGTTCTCGCCCTTGGTGATGGTCTCAAAGCTGGCGCGCGTGGCTTCACGCGGCGCCATGATCTCAAACTTGTCGGCCACGCCCTTGGCTTGCAAAATCGGCTTCACATATTCGATCAGTCGCGCATCATGGGCGCGGTTGGCATCAAGCCAGAAGATCGCGCGAAATCCGGTGGCTTTCTGCCGCTCAATGGCAAGGTTCACCCAATCTTCAATCGGTGCCTTACGCGCCGAGGCCGAACGCCAGATATCGCCCTTTTCGACCTTGGTCTCGTGCAACACCGTGCCATCCTCAAGCACCATCTTCACAGTGCCACCTTCCGGCACCTCGAACGTCGTCGGATGCGAGCCGTATTCTTCGGCCTTTTGTGCCATCAGACCAATGTTCTGCACCGTGCCGGCAGTCGCCGGGTTCAGCTTGCCGTTGGCTTTGAAGAACTTGATCGCCTCGTCATAAACCGGCGCATAAGAGTTATCGGGGATTACGCAGACCGTATCGGCCTCTTCGCCCGACGGGCCCCAGCCCTTGCCGCCCGCGCGGATCAGGGCGGGCATGGAAGCGTCGATGATCACATCTGAAGGCACATGCAGGTTGGTGATACCCTTGTCGGAATTCACCATATACATCGGCGGGCGCGCTTCACTGATTGCGTCGATTGCCGCTATGATGTCGGCCTCGCCCTTCACGCGCTCCAACAGATCGCCCAGCCCGGAATTGGGGTTCACACCCAGATCGGCCATCCGATCACCAAATTGCTCAAACACTGGCGCCAGCCATGCCTTGACCGCATGACCAAAGATGATCGGGTCCGAAACCTTCATCATCGTCGCCTTCATATGCAGCGAGAACAAAACACCTTCGGCTTTGGTCTTTTCGATCTCATCGGCCAAGAACGCATCAAGCGCCTTGGCAGACATGAACGTCGCATCGACAACGGTGCCCGCCGGATAACTGACCGCGTCTTTCAAAACTGTCTCGCCATTGGCGGTTTCCAGAACGATCCTGGCGGTCGCGTCGGCGTCCAGCGTGACAGACTTCTCGTTGGAAAAGAAATCGTTCCCATCCATCGCGGCCACGCGGGTCTTGCTGTCGGCTGTCCACTCGCCCATGCGGTGCGGGTTGGCTTGGGCGAATTTCTTCACCGCAGCAGCTGCGCGACGATCCGAGTTGCCCTCGCGCAGAACCGGGTTCACCGCCGACCCTTTAAGCGTGTCATAGCGTGCGCGTGTCTCACGCTCGGCGTCCGTGACAGGCGACTCGGGATAATCGGGGATGGCATAGCCCTGATCTTGCAATTCGCTGATTGCCGCCAAGAGCTGTGGCACCGAGGCCGAGATGTTGGGCAACTTGATCACATTTGCCTCGGGCGTTTTCACCAACTCACCCAGTTCCGCCAGATCATCGGCGATGCGCTGATCCGCACTCAAGTTTTCGGGGAATGTCGCAAGAATGCGCCCGGCTAGAGAGATATCCTTGGTGCCGACCGAAATATCGGCGGCAGCGGCAAATTTCTGGATGATCGGCAGAAGCGATGCGCTTGCAAGCTCCGGTGCTTCGTCAACCTTGGTGTAAATGATATCGGGATTGCTGGGATTCTTAGCCATGTTTGAGCCCTCTGGATCAGGTTGTGAACTGAGCCGCATGGTTGCAAAAAGTTGCGTGAAGATGCCACTTCGCCCTGCGTTCAGGATTCGAATTTCCTGCGCGTCATAGCTGATTTAAGACGCATTGCAAAGACGGTATGCAAAAGTATACTAAATTGACGCGCGCCTCAGACCAATTGCCGCGCCTCGATCCGCTTGAGCCAGAGCATCAGCGCCAATCCCGACGAAATCAACACCAGAACGCCAAAGGCCAACGGCATCGGCGTGCCATCAAAAGCCAGTCCGATAGGAATGGCAAATACCATCGCCAACACCGTGGAAATCCCCGCCATCATCGACGCGGCAAGCCCGGCAATATGGCCCAGAGGCTCCATCGCCATGGCGTTGAGATTGCCCAGCGTCAAACCCACCATGAAAAATATGCTGGTCTGCCAGAACACGAACAGCCCAAAGCGCACCGCGTTTGGCAAACCAGACATCTCCAGCAAAATAACCAGCAGACAGATCACCAACTGCGCCGCCATCGCAAAGGTGATCATCCGCCGCATCCCGATCCGCACCACCAATACCGCATTGATCACGCTCGCGCTTGCCGCAACGATCGCCACGCCGCCAAACCACAAGGGAAAGCTGTCACCGCGCCCAAAGGTGATATCAAACACCTGTTGAACACTCGACAGCATCGCGAAAAGGGCTGCAAAATTGAAGGTCATCACCGCAATCGCAAGACACACCATCGGATTTGAAAAAATCTCTTTGAGCGCGATACCCATCGGCGCCACCTGAAATGGGCGGCGTTCACTGCGCGGCAGGGTCTCGGGCTGGCGGATCATCAACCAAACGGTGTTGGCAAAGGTGAACACCACGAAAGCCAGGAAAATGCTGCGCCAACCCGCCGCGTCAATCACCACCGCACCAAGTGCCGGCGCAATCGCAGGAACCAGCGAAAAAACCATCATCACGAAAGACATCAAGCGCGCCATTTCGCGCCCTTCATACTGATCTCGCACAATCGCCATAACCACGATCCGCGGTCCCGCAGCCCCCAACCCCTGAAGCGCGCGCGCCAAAAGCATCATCTCCAGCGTCGGCGCCATATAGGCCAGAACCGCCGCCGCCATATAGAGCGCCACGCCCGCCACCAACACGGGCTTGCGCCCGAACGTGTCTGACAATGGGCCGGTGAAAAACGTGCCGACCCCCATGCCGATCATGAAGGCGGTCAGAATAAGCTGAGCATTGTTCAGATTGTCCGGGCTCAACTCGCGCCCGATCTCGGGCAGAGCGGGGAGCATCGCGTCAATTGAAAAAGCAACGGTGGCAATCATCATTGCCATCAGCACGACAAATTCCACACGCGACATCGGAGATTTCATTGCAGGCCTCATGAGATGCGCCGGGTGGAAAATGCCACCCCGGACCGTGCTCTCCTAGCAGCCGGGTTTGGCGAATGCCACCGCGACGGCGCGGCACATCTTCGTGATGTCAAATGCGTGAGGCAGGACGCGGTCGGGCCTTATGGCTCGGGGTCTTCATCCTCATTCGCCGCGCGGGGCGGCTCCTCGGGGGTGTTGTGATGCGGATGGCGTCCCAGATGCGCCACCATCCAATCATCCTGCTCCTGGCGTTTGCGCACCATGTAGACGCCGAACTGCTGGATCGCGATGGCAAAGATGCCAAGCCCGATGAAAATGAAAATCGTTGTGAAAATCTTGCCTGCCGCAGTCGCCGGGACAAGGCTGCCATAGCCCACGGTTGACAGGGTGATGACACTGAAGAAATAGGAATCGACCCAGGACCAGCCCTCGACCAGATGAAAAAACACCGTGCCAATCACGATCACCAAAACCAGCGAGGTGATGATGACGCTCGGTTTGTTCATTGCGGCGCGTCTTGTGTGCCCGATTGCCCCGCGATCTCGTCCATCACCTTCAACCACAACTCGGAAGGTTGCGCGCCGGGCACGGCATGTTGCCCCGCGACGATGAAGGTCGGCACCGAATTCACGCCCATCTTGCGCGAATGCGCTTCGCGCTCGCTCAGCGTATCAATATCCGCATCGGTTTCCAGAAGCTTCAGGATAACCGCCGCATCAAGACCGGCACTGTCGGCAATATCGGCCAACACATCACGCGATCCGATATCACGCCCTTCCTGAAAATAGGCCTTGAACAGGGTGGCCACCACGAACGTTTGATGGCCCTCGATCCCGGCCCAATGGATCAGACGATGCGCGTCCATCGTGTTGGGCGTGCGTTTGATCTGGTCAAATTCAATGTTCAGCCCGATTTCCTTGGCGCGTTCCATGATCGGTGAATAGGCCCGCAACGCGCCCTCGGGTCCGCCGAATTTCGCCTCAAGATAGGCGCGCCGGTCCATCCCCTCGGCGGGCATGTCGGGATTGAGCTGAAACGGGTGCCACTCCACCACAAACGGATGCTCGGGCCGCTTTTCCAGCGCGCGATCCAGCAGGGTCTTGCCGATAAAGCACCACGGGCAAATCGGATCGGAGATGATATCGAGCTTGACCATGAACGGCCCCCTTTGTCTGATCCGGACTTGATACAGGCTTTTGCAGGGTTACTGAATCAAAATATGCGAGAAACATTGGCATCCGCTGGATGTTTTTCGCCTTACGTATCCAAACGCCCGTTCAAAACCACCTGCAAACGGCACTGGCGCAGGGCAGGGCGCGTGAAAGGACAATCGCTCCCAGGCGGGCTGACTACACCCCGGCGAGCGGTTTGAGCGCCTGCCGTTGCAATTTGCCATTGGCATTGCGCGGCAGGCTCTTGAGATGAACGAAAAGCCGCGGCTGCTTGTAGCGCGCCAGCCGCTCGGCCGCGTATTTGGCCAAGGCGTCGTGATCAAGCGGCGCATCGGCGGTGTAAAACGCTGCAATGATGCGCGCATCGGCCTTCACCTCGACATCGGTGACGCCGATCTCGCCAATCCCCGGAAAATCCTGCAACGCATTTTCCACTTCCAGCGGCGAAACGCGATAGCCGCCCGCATTCATCATGTCATCGACGCGAGCGTGATAGTCGATCTGACCATCTTCCCCCATCGATCCGTGATCGCCGGTCAAGAACCACTCGCCGCGAAATCTCGCCCGGGTCTCGTCTTCTGCCCCAAGATACCCCAGCATCAACCCCGGATCTCGATTCGACACCGCAATCGTGCCATCCTCGCCGATTGGCACCGGTTTGCCATCGTCATCGACAATCGCCAGACGGCGGCCTTCCTGTGGCAGCCCCAGGCTTCCGGGCCGCGCCGGACGCCCCGGCGCCCCCGAGATAAAGGTCGAGCATTCCGACATGCCGAACGCTTCATAGATATTCTTGCCCGTAGCCTCGTTCCAGCCTTTGCGGATCGACTCGGACAGCTTCTCGCCTGCACTCAACCCATGGCGAAGTTCAGGCAGATCAAGCGATCCCTTTTGAGTGTTGAGGATCTTGCGATAAACCCCCGGTGCCGCCGCGAAAATCGTCGCGCCATGGCGTTTGAGCAAAACCGGCAGCTGCTCGGGCTGCGTGCCCGGCGCGGGGATCAAAGCGGTTGCGCCAACGCTCCAGGGGTCCATCAACCCCGTGCCCAGCGTATAAGTCCAGTTGAACGCCCCCGCATGGCACAGCCGGTCGTTTTCGCTTAGACCATACCAACCTTCATGCATCATGCCACGTGCCCAGATCGCGCGATGGGCGTGCATCACCGCGCGCGCATTGCCCGAGGTGCCAGAGGTAAAAATCACATAGGCCAGCCGGTTCGGATCACCCAAGTCCCACGCGCAAGGCGCCAGTGCACGCATCGCTTCCAGCGCATCCTGATTGATCACGGGAATATCGGTCTGCGGACAGGCCACGCCCTCGGCGTGCAGGATCGCCGCAGGCTGCAGCGTGTCGATCATCTTGGCGACTTCGGGTTCGGTCAGCTGTGTCGAGGTCGGCACCGGCACCAGCCCAACCGCCATCGCGCCGAGATAGGCGATGGGAAATTCCACATTGTTGCCAAGCCGCATCAAGACGATCTGACCAGGCTTCAACCCAGCCTGCAAAAGCCCCGTGCCAGTGCCGCGTACGGCCGCCTCCAATTCTGCATAACTCCAGTTCTCGCACGACTCGGGTCCAAGCACGGCCAGTGCGACCTTGTCAGGCAAATCTCCCGAACGTCCCATCACATGGGCGGCGAAATTGAACGGGGCGGGGCAGGGTGGCCAAGGGCCATTATCGAATATGGATTGCATGGCCCGCTTGCTAGGCTCTGAGCACAGCCATTGCAAGACCCACTTACGACGCTTAAAAGCCGTTTCATGACCACCCGGACCCATAGCGCCATCGTGCGCATCGCGCGCCAAAGCGGCGACGAAACTACCCCCGAGCCGCTGAACCTCGGGGAACGTGTGCGTGGCCTGCGCAAAGCGCGTGGTTTCACGCTTGAACAGGCCGCCCGCGCTGCCGGTCTGGCACGCTCGACACTCTCAAAAATCGAAAACGGCCAGATGTCACCGACGTATGATGCTGTGAAGAAACTGGCGCTGGGGCTCGAAGTGTCCGTGCCCCAGTTGTTCACCGCCCCACAATCGGGTCAAGTCAACGGCCGGATGAGCGTGACCCGAATGGGTGAAGGCAGCGCCCATCCTACAGGCACCTACGAGCATGAATTGCTGGCCGAGAGCCTGACGCGCAAACAGATGTTGCCGTATCGTGCGCGGGTGCGCGCCCGCTCGATGGAGGAGTTCGACGGCTGGGTGCGCCATGACGGCGAAGAATTTCTCTATGTGCTCACCGGTATTGTCACGCTCTATACCGAGTTTTACGAACCCGTCGAAATGCGCCGTGGCGACAGTGCTTATTATGACGCCGCAATGGGCCACAACCTGATCTCAATCAGCGAAGAGGATGCGACTGTGCTCTGGGTCACATCCCTGGTCTGATCCGTTCAAGCCGCGCTCGCTTCATACCCATTCAATACCGATGTCAGGTTTTCACCCAGCTCATCGCACAGATAGCCACCTTCCTGAACGAACAGACACGGCACGCCAAGCCCGGCAATCGCGGCCCCAATCCTGCCAAATCCGGCGGTCGTGACGGCCAACCCCTTGAATGGGTCGTCTACAAACGCATCAAGCCCCAGCGCCACAACCACCACATCAGCACCGAACGCTTCGATCCGGCGCAACGCCAGATCAAGCGTCGCAAGATAGGCATCGTCCGGCGTGCCACGCTCCAGCGGCAGGTTCAGGTTATAGCCCAGGCCGTCACCCGTGCCACGCTCATGCGCCTGTCCCCAGAAAAACGGATAAAACCGCTCGGGATCGGCATGGATCGACACGGTCAAAATATCGCTGCGGTGATAGAAAATGCCCTGCGTTCCGTTGCCATGATGCACGTCCACATCCAGAATTGCCGCGCGCAACCTATTGGCGCGCAACCGTTCAGCCGCGATGGCCGAATTGTTGAGAAAACAGAACCCCCCAGCCAGATCGCCAAAGGCATGATGCCCCGGCGGGCGCGCCAACGCATAAACAGCGTCTTCGCCCGCCGCCAGCAAATCCGCCCCGGTGATCGCGCTTTGGGCCGACCAATAGGCCGCCTCCCATGTGCCGCTGGCAATCGGACAGGCGGTATCGGCCTGATGAAACCCCGCCTGACCCACGGCAGATTTCGGGTAGCTGTCAGTGCGGTTGGCCGGGTGAATATTGGGGATCACCTCTTCTCCGGCCCCCTCGATGCGTTTCCAGCGTGTGTGGATGTTCTCAAGGAAATACAGATATTCCGGCGAATGAAGCGCCGCAATCGGGCTCATCCCGGCGTCAAACGGCGCCTCGACACTGCACCCTGCCGCCTTGGCCCCCGCCAACAGCCGATCAATCCGCTCGGCCTGTTCCGGGTTGCGCAGGATCGCACCATTGGCCATGAAATAGCGCGGTTGGTGTTTCCACTGGCGATCATCGAAAATGGCTTTCATGTTGTCTCTTTCAGTATTTCGAGCGGCGCGCCCGACAGAACCATGTTGGTCTCGCCCGTTGATGCGTCAAAGCCCATCCGGTCATAAGCCGCACGCGCGCCCGGATTGTCATGATAAACA
The DNA here is from genome assembly GCA_021555075.1 of Rhodobacteraceae bacterium LMO-JJ12. NCBI lineage: Bacteria > Pseudomonadati > Pseudomonadota > Alphaproteobacteria > Rhodobacterales > Paracoccaceae > Rhodobacteraceae bacterium LMO-JJ12. The sequence goes on along the minus strand of JAKGBX010000001.1, from coordinate 2,043,372 downwards.
GTAAGCTTCAGAAAACGCCCGGAATCGCGACGCGCGCCTTCACGCATAATCTCGGCCAGAAGGCGACGTGCCAAACCCTTGCCGCGCTCTGATTGTGCGACCCATAAATCGCTGACAAACAGGCCCATGCCGCCGCGAAGGGTCGAAAACACCGGCGCTGCAAGGGTCGCACCCACCGGCGCGCCATCACGCGTGGCAAGCAACGCAAGGCTACTTGCCCCCGGCCCACAGATCGCCTCGGCCAAGGCCGTCTGATCGCTGGTATAGGCGTCACCCAAATCCGCCGCCAACGCCTTAAGCGCGCTGTCAAGCTGCGCCACATCCATTTGCGTCACCGGCGCAATTACAATCTCATCCATGCCTCAAATCCCCGTCCGGTCCGCACCCTTGAGGTCAAGCATCCCGCGCACCTCATCCGGGCTGGCCACCGTGCGGCCCAACTCCTCGACAACGCGGCGGATCTTGCTCACTTGCTCGGCATTGTTCTTGGCCAGCGTCCCGCGTGAGATCATCAGGCTATCCTCAAGCCCGACACGCACATGCCCGCCCAAGATGGCGGACATGGTGATCAACGGCATCTGATGCCGCCCCGCCGCCAAGACCGAAAACGTATAATCATCGCCAAACAACTTATCCGCGATCAGCTTCATATGGGTCAGGTTTTCCGGGTCCGGCCCGATCCCCCCCAGCACGCCAAAAACGAACTGAATAAACAGCGGCCCGCGCACCAGCCCACGATCAACAAAATGGCGCAGCATATAGAGATGGCTGACGTCATAGCATTCAAACTCAAACCGCGCGCCGCGCTCGTCACCCATTTCGCGCAACACATGCGCCATGTCGCGCGGCGTGTTCTTGAAAACCAGATCGTCGGACTCCTCCAGAAACCGTTTTTCCCAGTCATATTTCCAATCGGTGATCCGCTCGGCCGCCGGATAAAGCGCGAAATTCATCGTCCCCATGTTGAGCGAACACATCTCCGGCGCCGCCAGTTTCGGCGCAGCCAGCCGCGCCTCCAGCGTCATCGTCGCACTGCCGCCGGTGGTGATGTTGATTACAGCATCCGAGCGTTGCTTGATCTGCGGCAAAAACCCCATGAAATGCTCCGGCGAAGCCGAAGGGCGGCCATTTTCCGGGTCCCGTGCATGCAGATGTAAAATCGCGGCCCCGGCCTCGGCGGCCCCGAGCGCGTTCTCGATGATTTCCTCGCCCGTCACGGGCAGATAGGGCGACATCGAGGGCGTGTGGATCGAACCGGTTACGGCGCAGGTGATGATGATCTTTGACATGGGTTTTCCTTATGCCGCGCCCGAAAGCTGCGGGATTTCCGCCATAAAAGTCGAGAGCGACCGCTCCAGCATGTCGGTGAGTTCATCCAACTGCGCCTCGTTGACGATCATCGGCGGGCAGACCAGAAAATGATCGCCCGAGGCACCGCCCCGCGTGCGACGCGAATAGATGATCAAGCCGTTGTCATAGGCAATATCAACCAGCCGCGCATGGGCGTTCAACTCGGTGGGCAACGGCGCTTTGCTCTCCCGGTCCGCCATCAACTCAAACGCCATCAACAAGCCTTTGCCACGCACATCCCCGATCAACGGAAAGCATTGCATCAACCCTTCCAGACGCGCCCTCAGTTTCTCACCCATCCGTTCCGCATTCCCGGTCAGATCATGCGCCTCAACCTGCTCTAACACGGCGCACCCGGCAGCACATGCCAGCGGATTTCCCGCATAGGTAAAGCCATGCACGAACCCGCCCGCACCCATCACAGCCTCGACAATATCATCGCGCGCAATCATCGCGCCCAGCGGCACATACCCGCCGCCAAACCCCTTGGAGAGCGAAATAAGGTCAGGCACCACATCCCAATGCTCAGCCCCAAAGAACCGCCCGGTGCGCCCGCCTCCGGTCATCACTTCGTCATGGATCAGCAACACGCCATACTCGGTGCAAATCTCGCGAATGCGCTGCATATACCCCGCAGGCGGCACCAGTGCGCCGGTCGACGCGCCCCCCACCGGCTCAACGATAAAAGCCAGCACCGTTTCTGGCCCTTCCTCCAAAATCTTCGCTTCCAGCATGTTGGCATAGTAAAGCCCCGTCGCCGGGTCATCCGGGTTCAGCCCATCGAGATAAGCACGCGGCGCCGCCACCTTGGGCATCCGTTGCATCATTGGATCAAACGGCGCTGTCATCGTCGCCATTCCGGTAATGCTCAGCGCGCCCATCGTGCAACCGTGATAGCTTGGAAAACGCGAAATCACCTTGAAACGCTGCGCCTCGCCTTGCGTCAGCGCGAATTGCCGCGCCAGTTTCAGCGTGCTTTCCACCGCCTCGGACCCACCCGAGACGAAAAACACCTTGTTCATGCCCTCGGGCGCCAGTGCAGCCGTTTTCGCCGCCAGCCGTTCGGAACTTTCCGTCTGGAAATGCAACCGATAACCAAAGGTCGCCTTTTCCATCTGGGCGCGCATCGCGTCCAGAACGGCAGGGTTGGAATGGCCGATATTGCTGACCATCGCGCCGCTCGATCCGTCGATATAGCGCCTCCCGGCCTTGTCCCACATATAAATCCCCTCGGCCCGCTCAAGCATCGGGCGTGGTGATTTCGTCTGATAAAACAGGTTGCTCATCGGCGCGGGCTTTCAGCGGCTGAGATGCTTGCGCAGGAAATTGCGGGTGCGCTCTTCCTTGGGGTTCTCAAAGATCACCGACGGCGGGCCTTCCTCGACCACCACGCCCTGATCCATGAACAACACCCGGTCACAGACCGACGCGGCAAAATCCATCTCATGCGTGACGATGATCATCGTCATATGTTCCTCGGCCAACTGCTTCATCACCAGATTGACCTCTTCCACCAATTCAGGATCAAGCGCCGATGTCGCCTCGTCAAACAGCATCACCTTGGGTTTCATCGCCAATGCGCGCGCAATCGCCACGCGCTGCTTCTGTCCGCCCGAAAGCCGCGAGGGGTATTCGTCGATCTTTTCCGCCAGTCCGACCTTGGCCAGTTGTTCTTCAGCCAGCGTATCTGCCTCCTGCGCCGATAACCCCTTAAGCATGCGCGGCGCCAACGTGATGTTGCCGCGCACAGTAAGGTGGGGGAACAGGTTAAAGTGCTGAAACACCATACCGATATTCTGGCGCACCTGGTTGACATGCGCCTCATACTGACGATGCGGCAGCTTCTTGTTGATCTGCACATCTTCCAGCCAAACCTCGCCCGAACTCAACGGGTCAAGCTCGTTGATCGCGCGCAGCAGCGTCGATTTCCCCGACCCCGACGGACCGATAATCGCAACGATCTGGCCACGTTCGACCGTCAGGTTAATATCCTTGAGAACCTTCAGCGCACCAAAGCTCTTGGCGGCATTCTTGATGGTGACAAAGGCTTGATCGCTCATCACAGGTTTCCTTTCTCAGCGCGACGCAGCAATGCGACGTTCCAGACGGCGCAGTCCCGCCTCCAGCGCAAGGTTGATGACGTAATAACAGGCGGCGGCAGCGATATAGAATTCGAACGGGCGATAGGTTCGGCTGATTGCCTGCTGTGCCGCCAGCGTCAGTTCGGCCACACCGATCACCGACACAAGCGCTGAGTCTTTCAGCAATGCGATCATATTGTTGCCCATCGGCGGGATCACCGCATGCACCGCCTGCGGTATAACGATCCGCCGCAATGTCTGGCCCCGCGACAGACCCAATGTGCGCGCACCTTCATACTGGCCCTTGTCCACCGCCAGGATCGACGCCTGAATAAGCTCCGAGTTATAGACCGCAAAATGCAGCCCCAACCCGATTACCCCCGCCACAAAGGCCGGCAGGTCGATGCCGATCTGGATCAGGCCGAAATAGATCAGGAAAAGTTGCAGCAAGAGCGGCGTGCCCATGAACAGAAAGGCGAAACCGCGCATCGGCAACCGGATCACCCAATGCCCATAGAGCGCAGCGACAGCAAAGATGATACCGCCGAAAAAACTCAGCAGGCCTGCGCCAATCGTGATGGCAATGGTCCAGCCCATACCCAGCAAAAGCATGCCGAAATAATCCGGGACTACCGTGAAATCAAGACCCATGTCGGCCTCCTGTCAGCGATGCGGTGGGGGTGGCGCGGCTCATGTGATACGCGCCCGACGGTCAAGCCAGTTGATACCGTGACCGACCACATAGATGAAGATCATGTAGAGGATTCCCGCCAGCAAAAACATCTCGAATGGCTTATAGGTTGAGCCGATGAAACGCTGTGCGGTCTGGGTCAACTCGACCACCGAAATCGGCGCCAGAAGCGCTGTGCCCTTGATCAGCGCGTTTATGTTCACACCCAAGGGCCTGATCATCATACGCGCCGCCTGTGGCAGAACGATCTTGCGCATGGTCTCCCACCGGCTCATCCCCAATGTGCGCGCCGCCTCAGTCTGCCCCTTGTCCACCGACAGGATGGCCCCGCGAATGGTTTCGGTCATATAGGCGCCGATATTGACCCCAAGCGCGATAGTGCCCGCCGTGAAGGCATCAAGGTTGATGCCGATCTGCGGGCCCCCGAAATACAGGATAAAGACCTGAATGAGGGCAGGGGTGCCACGAAACACGCTCACATAAGTTGCCGCGATCCAACGCAGCGGCGCCAGCCGCGAAAGCCGCATCGACGCGCCCAGCGCACCACAGGCAAGGCCCAGAATGCAGGTCAGAATTGACAGTTCGACGGTGACAAGCGCCGCTTCCAGGAAGAACGGATAGACGCGCAGGATAAGCTCAATATCCAAAGGGAATCTCCGATAAGGTCATACCAGACAACGCTGTCGGTAGCGTTTGTGCGCTGGCGCGGCCTTGCGATACGCTCGGCTCATGGCAACAACGCAGGTCTGCCAAATCGCGGCCCGTCGGAAACACCCGGCGGGCCGCAGGGAACGTATCAGCGGATATCGCCGCCAACCCATTCATTTGCCAACTTCATATAGGTGCCGTCTTCCATCATATCGTCCAGCGCCTTTTGCATGGCGGCGGCCAATTCGGGGTTCCCCTCGCGGATCGCAATCCCCGCAGGGAATGCTTCTGCATCCGGCGCAGGGATCTCGGCCAGATCGTATTGCCCGGCTTTCATGGCCAGCAAAACGGGGATTGAATCGTTGACGATCACATCAACACGCCCATTGGTCAGCTCAAGCAGCAGTTCCGGCAAGCCTTTGTAGGTCTTGACGTTATAGCCCTGATCGCGCGCCCATTGGTCATGCGTCTCACCCAAGGTCAAACCCACTCTGACTTCGGGGTCGCTCAACTGCTCAAGCGTGGTGATATCCGACCCGGCAACGGTAAAGAACGCGCGCTTGGTGTTATAATAGGGGCCGACAAAATCAATCACCTTGTCACGCTCTGCAGTGATCGACATCGAGCCGACAACAGCGTCGTATTTATTGGCCAGAAGACCGCCGATGATGCCATCCCACGCGGTGGTGATGATCTCGGTCTCAAGCCCCATCCGCTTGGCGATCTCGGTGCCGATCGAAGGGTCGAACCCGACGACCTCGTTGCTTTCGTTGACAAAGTTGAACGGCGGATACTGTCCCGTCATGGCGATGCGCAGAACGCCGCGCTCCTTGATCTCGGCCAACTCGTCTGCGCTGGCACCAATCGGTGCAAGGCTCACGCCCATCAAAGCGGTGGCGCCGATCAAAAGGCTGCGACGCAGGAGTGTCATGGATTTTTTCATTCTGTTTTTCCCTGTTCTAAGTCGTCGTTTCTGGTCGTGCCTCCTTACCTGCTCCCATCGAGTCGCAGGCCAGAGACCTCATGAATCGCAGGTTGCGCCGCACTGCCACATAGGGCAAATAGATATTCGTGATCCCGACAATAGATTTGGTCTATGTTAAAGCCATATGAACAACGCTTTCCGTGGAACCTTGATTGGAACCTCCTGCGCACCTTCATGGTCGTCGTCGACGAAGGCGGCATCACTCCGGCAGCGCATTTCCTCGGTCTGAAACAACCCACCATCAGCGCGGCTCTGAAACGGCTCGAAGACATCACCGGGCGCAAGCTGGTCAACCGCTCGCCCAAGCATTTTAGCGTCACGCCATGGGGCAGAGTGCTGCATGCCGAGGCCAGCGTGATCTTCGGCGCGGTTGCCCAACTGCCCGATCTGCTCGACGGTCTGGAAGAAGACGTGACAGGACAGATCAGCATTGCAGTCGCCAGCCATGTCGTGTCACCGCATTTCGATGCGATCCTGAAACGTTTCAACGATCTCTATCCGCAGGTCAGCTACACAATCTCCACCATGGACAGCGCCGATGTGATCACCCAACTTCAGCAAAACCGCGTGACCTGCGGCGTTTGCCTGTTCCGGTCTCGTCCCGCCGGGTTGCAGACCCGTGTGCTTTACCGCGAATATTTCGGTCTGTTCTGCGGCCCGCCGCATCGGCTCTATGGGCGCGAAGATATCGAGATTACCGAGTTGAAAAACGAAGACGTGGTGTCTTTTCAGACCGATGAGATCGAAGGCCCGCTCTCTGGCGTGGCCCATATGCGCCGACGTCTGGGCATGCGCTCTGAGCCCAAGGGGCTGTCGTCAAACCTGCCGGAAGTGCGCCGCATGATCGTCACCAATATCGGAATCGGCGCCCTACCGGTGCATGTGGCGCGCCGCGATGTGCAATCAGGCCTGCTCTGGCAGGTGCCGCCCTATAAGTCGCTGCCCGCCGTGGACATCCATTTGCTGACCAACGCTCGGCGCAGCCTGAACCGCGCCGAGCAAGCGCTCCTCGAAATGTTGAACAGCGAACTCGACAGCCTGCCGATGGCAGAACGCACCTATCGCTCCTGAGCTTATTCCTCGTACCACCACACATCTGGCATGAACCACACGCCATCCCCATAGACCGGGATATGGTCGGGATATTTCAGCGCGTTTGCATGCGCTATCCGGCCCACCCCGAATTCATAGGTCGGGATCACATAGCGCCCGGCGGTCAAGATTCTGTCGAGCGCGCGCACCGCAGCGGTGAACTCGTCGGGATCATCGGTTGCCAGCATTTGGTCGATCATCGCTTCGGCCGCGGGCACATTCATCCCCATCAGGTTGCGCGTTCCCGGCGTTTCGACCCCGTAAGCACCCCAATAGAGCCGCTGCTCGTTGCCCGGAGAAAGCGAAAAGCCACGGCGGAAATCGGTCATGTCGAAATCATAGGTCTCAAGCCGTTTGAAATACTGTGCATTGTCCACAATATCGACCCGCGCCGTGATACCGATCCGCGCCAGCGCATTGGTAAAGATGCTGGCAAAGGCCTGGTTTTCCTGCGCACCCTGCCGCAGCAGCACAGAAAACTCGAATGGCCCGCCCTTGGCGTCCACCATTTTGCCGTCCTGCACCCGCCAACCGGCCTCCCCAAGCAGTTTCATCGCCGCGCGCAGGTTCTTGCGGTTGCGTTCGCTCCCGTCCGACACGGGCAGCGAATAGCCCTCCAACGTGCCAGGCAACAGCGACTCGGCAAAGGGCGCCAGAAGCTCGGCCACACGCCCTTGCGCCGGGCCGGGCCGCATACCCAGCTCGGTTCCCGAAAAATACGAGGCAATCCGCTTTTGCCGCCCGCCTGTGATGGTGTCGTTCATATATTCAAAGTTGAACGCCAGAAGCATCGCCTCGCGCACCCGCCAGTCATCAAACGGCGCGCGCCGCGTGTTCATCACGAATCCGGTCATCCCCGAAGGTTTGCCGTCAGGGATTTCCGATTTTACCACATCGCCCGAAACCACGGCGGGGAAATCATAATCGCGCATCCATTTCTCGGCGTTGCTCTCTCTATATACCGTCAACGCCCCGGCCTTGAACGCCTCAAACAGAACTGACCCGTCACCATAAAACTCGATCCTGACCTCATCGAGATTGGCGCGCCCCTGCATCAAGGGCAGATCACGGCCCCAATATTGTGGATTGCGTTTCATGCTGACGAACCGACCCGCCTCAAAATCGGCGACCATATATGGCCCGGTCCCGATCGGTGCCTCCAGCCCCGAGGCAGTAAAATCCCGCCCCTCCCATTGTGCCTTTTTCAGAATCGGGCGCATTCCTGCCAAGAGCGCCAATTCCCGGTCATTGGTGTTGAAGGTGATCTTGAAACTGCGCGGCCCGGTCGCTTCCATCGTCTCGACCTTTTGCCAGAACCCGAGATAGCGGGGATGCCCCATGGTGCCGAGCGTCTCATAGGACCACAGCACATCATCAAGAGTTACCGGGCTGCCATCCCAGAATCGGGCCTCCTCGCGCAGGGTGAATTCCACCCATTCGCGATTCGCACCCACCTCAACCGATTCGGCCAAAAGCCCGTAAAGCCCGAACGCTTCGTCGTAATTTCGATCCAACAGGCTCTCATATCCAAGGTAAGGTAACTGCCAGGGGGCAGTGCCTTTCAGGATGAACGGATTGAGCGAATCGAATCCGCCGGTATTGCCGCTCACCACCTGCCCACCTTTGGGCGCGTTCGGGTTGGCATAGGGCAGGGACACAAAATCAGGTGGAAGGGCCGGGTCACCATACATAGATAGCCCGTGGCGCGCCTCGCCCGAGGCCATTCCGGCACTCATCAGAGCGGCGGCGCATAGGCCAAAAATTGCCAATCCGGCCTTCATCCGGTGGAAAAACACTGGTCTCATTTTGGCAACAATCCTGCTCTTACCTTGTTTTCCTCACCCGAAAGCTAACGGGGGATTCATGTGTTATCAAACTTTTAGCTTGGCCCCCGGCATGAGAATGCTTATAAAGGACTCACTGCTCGATAGGTTTCTTGCCTGTATGAAACCTGCCTCAATAACTTAACGCCCGCTTCGTGCGGGCGTTTTTTTTCGGCAGTTCCCAATTTCGATGACTGACGTTGCACCCCGTGCTTTCTACATTGCCGCTATCACGAGACTTTGTTGCGCGCCACGCCACAATGCAAAATGCCCCCCCGTGACCTTCCCACGTATCACGCCTACTATGCTGCAAACGCAGCAAAAGGGTGTGATCATGATTCTCAAGGACAAAACCGCCATCATCACCGGCTCGAATTCCGGCATCGGTCTTGGCGTCGCACGCGAACTGGCCCGCGCCGGGGCCAATGTTGTGCTTAACTCTTTCACCGACAATGAAGAAGACCACGCGCTCGCCGCTGAGATCGCCAAAGAGTTCGGTGTCACCGCCCGCTATATTCAGGCCGACATGTCAAAAGCCGACCAATGCCGCGCGTTGATCGAAAAGGCCGGCACCTGCGATATCCTCGTCAACAACGCGGGCATTCAATTCGTCGCCCCGATTGATGAATTCCCGACCGAGAAATGGGACGCGATCATCGCCATCAACCTTTCTTCGGCGTTCCACACCACCGCCGCTGCTCTGCCGATGATGCGCCGCGCAGGCTGGGGCAGGGTGGTCAACATCGCCTCGGCCCACGGCCTCACAGCGTCGCCCTTCAAATCGGCCTATATCGCCGCCAAGCACGGCGTCGTCGGCCTGTCCAAGACCACCGCTCTGGAAACAGCGCAGGAACCGATCACCTGCAACGCCATCTGTCCGGGCTATGTTCTGACCCCGCTGGTCGAGGCGCAAATTCCCGACACGATGAAGGAATACAACATGAGCCGCGAGGACGTGGTCAAAAACGTCATGCTTGAGCGCCAGCCAAGCCGCGAGTTTGCCACCACCGAACAGATCGGCGGCACCACTGTCTTCCTCTGCTCGCCCGCAGCCGATCAGATCACCGGCACCACGATCAGCGTCGATGGCGGCTGGACGGCGCTGTGATCCGCATCAATCTGGCCCTGCAAGGTGGCGGCGCGCACGGCGCCTTCACCTGGGGCGTGCTTGAGCGTCTGCTGGCCGAACCCGAGATTGAAATCGCGGGCATTTCGGGCACCTCGGCGGGTGCGCTGAACGGTGCCGCGCTCAAGGCCGGATGGATGAGTGGTGGTGCCGAGGGCGCGCGCGAAAACCTCGCATGGCTCTGGTCCCAGATGGGCGCGCTCTCTGACAGCAGCCTTGCCGCCTGGTATTGGGGCGCTGCCGGGCAGGTCTCGGACATGGTGGATATGTCCTGGCCGATGATGATGGCCGATGCCGCCGCGCGAATGACAACCCCCTATGCCTGGGGTCCGTTCTGGCAAAACCCGCTGCGCCCGATTGCCGAAGCCTTTCATTATGACAAGGTCTGCGCCGCCGATGGTCCGGCCCTCTTTGTCGGTGCCACCAACGTGCGCAACGGCAAGATCCGCATCTTTCAGGGCGACACGATCAGCACCGATGCCCTCTTGGCCTCAGCCTGCCTGCCGACGCTCTTCAAGGCGGTCGAAATCGACGGCGAGGCCTATTGGGATGGCGGTTATACCGGCAATCCCGCGCTGTTCCCGCTGTTTGCGCCGGATTTGCCCGACGATATCGTAGTGATCAACATCAACCCGCTTTACCGCGACGATATCCCCAAAACACCCCAACAAATTCAGAACCGGATCAACGAGATCAGCTTCAATTCCTCGCTCTTGCGCGAATTGCGCGCCATCGACTTTGCCAAGCGTCTCTTGGCCACGGGCGCGCTGAAACCGGGTGCCATGAAGGATGTGAAGGTCCACATGATCGCCGACGACGCGCTGATGAACGAACTTTCGGTCTCGACCAAGACCTTGCCAAACCCTCTGGTGCTGTCGCAACTCAAGGCCGCAGGGCAGGCGGCGGCAGAACGGTTCCTTGCCAACCACAAGAACGATCTGGGCAAGCGTAGCACGATCGACATTGAAGCAAAGATAAACTGAGGCGAACACCGGGCAAAGTGGATGTGACGGCTATAATGGATGTCACGAGCTCCTCGTGATCCCGGATGATCCCTGAATCCATGCGATGGATGGGGAAACACAAGTCTCTACCATCCATCGCTGCTCAAAGCCGCGCTCTAGCTGGTGCTAACCCTCAAAGCCGATCATAGGGCGAGTTGCAGTATTTGCGTGGCCCGTTGTAGGGCTGAAAGGTCTTGGACCTGCGATCATAGCTGCGATACTTGCGGTCGCACCAGTCATCATGCGCATGCATGTTGCGCGCCGGAATGTGGCTCCAACCGCTCGACCTCTGATTGCTGGGTTGTTGATTGTTGAGTTGCTGATTCAGGATAATGGCGCCAAGCGCAAAGGCCGCAACCGGATACCACCAGCCATCATTGTCGCGCCGATATCCCGGGCGATGCTCTCTCGACCCTCGATAGCCGCGTTTGTAACGGTCCCGATCCCGATGGTTGTCATTACGTACCCGATCTCGGTTCCGCACATTGTCAGAGCGATCCCGATTCCGATTGTCAAAGCGAGGGTTATCCCGGTTGCCTTCATTGCGCGACCTATCACGCTCACGGTCCGAACGTGACTGATTACGGTCACGATCCGAGCGCAAACGATCCCGATTCCGGTCATCGCGGTTTGATTGTACCTGAATGATATCGCCACCACCTGTCGTCGAATTGCCCGCAACGGGCATTCCACTTCCCAGTTTCAATGCCTGTAGGCTTGTTGCATTGGATGGCGAAGAGATCAGTGAAAACGCAATCGCAAAGGCGACCGCAGATCGTGTCTTGTTGAACATTGCCGACATCTTGTAGCTCCTTTGAACTTACTAAGATTGCAGTCCCTCTGTTCGTTTTTTTGTTCTCGATATTCGTTTTTTGTTCTCGTCTTTCAACGCGTGCACATAGGGATTGGTTCCCTTGAAACAATGCTGCTGACTCAAGCGCTGAAGACAGCCAAAGCTGGCAACAGGGCCGAAAGCGACATTGTTGGCATGAAGCCAGAAATCTCACCTATCTGAAGCCTTAAACGGCTTAGGGCGCATTTTCCGTCGCTGATATTGTCACTGGCTTGCTCGGGTCTTTTGGATTCGGATAGACCAGCCCCGCCGAAATCACCAATTTGGCACAATCCTCGACCGACATCTTCAACTCGATCGTCTCACTGCGCGGCACGAACAACAAAAACCCCGAAGTCGGGTTTGGCGTGGTTGGCAAGAACACCGACATAATGTCTTCATCCGCCGGAATGCTGGCGTCGATCTCGCCCTTGGCCTTGGTCGAGACAAAAGCAATCGCCCAGATTCCCTTGCGCGGATATTCCACCAGACAAGCCTTGTCGAACTTGGCTTCGGTGGATTGCGAGAACACCGTCTCGGCAATCTGCTTGATCCCGTTATAGAGCGAGCGGACAATCGGCATCCGGTCGACCATGCTCTCGCCCCAGGCGATAAAACTACGCCCAAGCAGCCCCTTGGCGATCCAGCCGACAATGATGGTAAAGATCAGGAAGACGACAACACCGACGCCGCGAATGTTGACCTTCACATCCTCACCATCGGTCAGCCAGATGTACCAGCCCTGTTCGCTGAACCAGAATTTGAGCAGCGCATCGGGATGATATTTTCCCGGCACAAACGGCAGAACCCAACTGTCGATCCAGCCCACAAAAGTCCAGATCAGCCACATGGTAATGGCGATGGGGACTACCACGACCAGACCAGCAAGGAAATTGTTCCGGGTCCCGGCAAAGGGGCGCCACCGTCGCTTGTGGGTGGTGTCCTCGTCGTCGTGGCGTTTACTCATGTCTGGAAGAAATCCTCGCGCTATTACTCCCTGTCACATAGGGACATTCCGACGTATCGGCAATCTTTGGAAGGGTGAAAATGTGTTGGATCAGGCGCTGGCAGGCCGTTGTGCCGCGATTTCCAGCGCAATCGCCGCGCCCAGCCGTGCATTGTTGCGCACCAAGGCGATATTTGTAGCCAATGACCGCCCATCGGTCAGTTCAAGAATTCGGTCCAGCAGAAATGGCGTCACGGCCTTGCCTGCGATGCCTTGCGCGGCGGCATCCTGCAACGCACGCGCGATGATCGGGTCCATTTCGTCTTGTGCGATCTGATCGGCTTCAGGCACCGGATTGACAATCAACTGCCCCCCCGGCACGCTCAACGCGCCCCGCATCAGATGCGCACGCGCGATTTCCGCCGCGCTGTCCATCCGCAAAGGCGCAGGCAGGGCAGATGTCGCCGACCAGAAGGCGGGCAACACATCCTGCCGATAGGCGATCACCGGCACGCCCAGCGTTTCCAGCACTTCCAGCGTTTTGGGCAGATCGAGGATCGCTTTCGCCCCGGCCGCCACAACCGTCACAGCCGTCTGCGCCAGCTCTTGCAGGTCGGCGGATATATCGAAACTCGCCTCGGCACCGCGATGCACCCCGCCGACGCCACCCGTGGCAAAGACCGAAATCCCCGCCAAGCGCGCCGCGATCATTGTCGCTGCCACCGTGGTGGCCCCCGTGCCGCCCGTCGCCAGACACGCCGCCATATCGGCCCGGCTCAGCTTGGCCACCCCCATCGCCTGCGCCAATCGGTCCAAGACCTCAGGCTCAAGCCCGACATGCAACGCCCCCTCGATCACCGCCATCGTCGCCGGCACCGCGCCGCAATCGCGAATATCCTGCTCCACGGCTCGCGCCGTCTCGACGTTCTGCGGCCAGGGCATGCCGTGAGTGATGATGGTCGATTCCAGCGCTACAATCGCCGCCCTGCGCGCCTGTCCCGCGCGCACTTCCCGGCTTAGCTTCATCTCGATCATCCCGCCGCTTCTCCTGAAACATAGGCCGCTGCCGCCGCCAGCGCGCTTTCCAGCGCTTCTTGTCGATTGGCGCCGCGCACTTCTGCCGCCATATGTGCGGCCATAAACGTATCCCCCGCGCCTGTCACCCGTGTGGCCATCACTTCTGGCGGTGTTGCCTCTATCACCCCGTCGCGCGCGCCCTCGGCCGCCGGCCCCGCGCCGTCGGTGACCAGAACCCGCACAGCCCCGCGCGCCATCAACCCCTTGGCCGCCTCCGCCGCGCTTGCAAAGCTCTTCTGACACAACAACCCGGCCTCTTCGCAATTCACATAAAGCACCGCGCGCGAATGACTGAGGAACGGCAAAAGCCTTTCGGCCTTGCCGGGCGACGCGGGCGCAACCCTGAGATCTGCCGCCGCGAAACAAGGGCTCGCCGCAATCTCTTCCAGCAACCCCAGCGTCAGATTGCCATCCAACGCGACAATCCCGGCATATGGCGCCGCCTCGCAGCCCAACCGCCCGTCCATCATTGGCGCCAATATCTTCGCCCCGGCCTGTTCCAGCGAATGCGCATCCGCAATCGCTGCGATCAACCCGTTTGCCCCCTCCACCGCCATATAGCGGTCGGTTGGCAGATCATCCGAGCGATAGAGCAGGCCAACTTCCATGCCAAACGCCTCGCAGGCCTTGACCAACTCATCGCCCTCGGCGTCGCGCCCCACCGCACTCAGCAGCGCCGGGCGCAGCCCGAACCGCGCCAGCGTCATCGCGATATTCAACGCCACGCCTCCGGGCAACCGGGTGATGCGCCCCGGCACATCGGTGCCCACGCGCATATGATAAGGCGCGCGCCCGATCACGTCCCAGAGAACGCTGCCTATGCACACAATGTCATGCTTGCCCGCCATCACGCCCGTTTTCCTCTTAGCCCCAATCGGTCGCAAGCGGCTTCATCATGGCACCTCAAAGGTCAGCGAAGCCCACAGGCTCTCCCACGCCACGCCGCCGCCCTCGGCTTCCAGCAACACCACCGAATCCAGCAGATAGCGATGCCCGGCCCGCACAGGTATTACCGCTTGACCATCTGCATCACTTTTCACCTGGGTTTTGCGCACGGTCCCGTCCAACGCCTTCTCGAACACGTCGATCTGCCCACCGGCCAGAACCTTGCCCTCAAAAAATAGCGCAACCGCCAAACCTTGCGACACATCCCCATAAGGATTGCCAAGTGCGACGATCTCGTGGCGCATCCCCGCCGCCGCATCCGCCCCCTTGCCATTGCCCACCGCCACCAGAGCCTTGCAATAGCGGGTGTAAACCTCGCGCACGCCTTCTTTCGCCAATCCGCGTTCCAAATGCCGCTCAACGGCCCAACCGTGCCCCTTGCTCTCGGCAAAGCTCACGAATTTGGCCCATTCGGAATAGGTCAATTCGCTCGGCGTCGTCTGATAGATCAGCCGGATCAGCCCCTCGGTCACAGCCTTGACCTTGAGGGCAGGGCGCTCGCCCGAGCGGCTCTCGAACTGTCCCCTGACCTCGCCCGCAGCCCAATGTGCAGCGGCGACACGCCCCTCGAACCAGGCCAACTCGACTCCGTTGAAATCCTGACCATTGAATATCCCGGCCTCAACCGTCGCCCCGGTATCGGCTTGATATTCAGATGCTTCTATCCAAAACTCATGCGCCAGCCCTGCGCGTGCGCAGACAACCAACACAAGGACGACAGAGATGCGAAGCCAGAAAGCCATATGCTCAAGGGGCATGATCCCCGGGCGGGTTGCAAGCGTTTTTCTCCTCTTGATCCTGTCTCTGGCTCCGCGTGCACAGGCACATGACGTTTTCCCGGCCATTGCCGAGATCGAGGCACAAGATGACCGTCTGAATCTCGCCATCGAAGTCACGCTCGAAGCCCTTATGGCCGATATTGACCTTTCGACCTATGAAGATACCAACGCCGCGCCCAATGCCGCCGACTACGATGCCCTGCGCGCCCTCCCGCCCGAGGATCTGGCGGCGCGCATTCCCGCTTTCCTGCCGGTCTTTCTTGGCAACCTGCACCTTCAAATCGACGGGGCAGGGGCCGCGCCAAGCTTCCTGCGCCCAGATATTCGCGATCCCGGCAATGTCGAGCTGCAACGCCAGACGGTTCTGCATTTCACCGCGCCAATTCCGTCGGGCGCGACAACCGTTTCGCTCGGTTGGGTAAAACCCTATGGCACCTTGGTAGTGCGCCAGATTGGTGAAATCGACGATCCGTTTACCGCCACCGTCTCGGGCGGCGCGCTTGCCGGCCCGTTTGCGATCTCGGGCGGCACGTCGCAATCCGGCTGGCAGGTGTTTGGCACATATATCCCCATCGGCTTTGATCACATCCTGCCCAAGGGACTCGATCACATCCTCTTCGTGCTCGGCCTCTTTCTTCTCGCCGCCCGGCTGCGTCCGCTCTTATGGCAGGTCACCGCGTTTACCGCCGCCCATACGGTTACACTGGCACTCGGCGCGACGGGATGGGTCACGGTTCCATCAAGCGTGGTCGAGCCGCTGATTGCCGCCTCGATCTGCTATGTCGCAATCGAGAATGTATTCACCAATCATCTCAATCCGTGGCGGCCCGCCATCGTGTTTGGCTTCGGGCTGTTGCATGGGCTGGGCTTTGCCTCGGTGCTTGATGAGTTCGGATTACCCGAGACGCATTTCATTCCCGCACTTCTGGGTTTCAATGTCGGGGTTGAGCTGGGTCAGATCACAGTGATCGCCATCGCCTTCCTCGCGGTCGGTTTCTGGTTTCGCAACAAGCCGTGGTATCGCTCTGTCATTACCATCCCCGCCTCGCTGGTCATTGCCGGCATTGGCGCCTATTGGGTGCTTGAGCGCACGGTGCTGTAACGGCGCCCTAGTTTTTGCCAAAATTCACGCCTCAGGTCAGCGTGGCGCGCGGCCCATTAACCTTATTGCGCGTTAACATATTCGGGATTTCGATGGCATACGCTTGGCAGCCGGTCAGCAGCCGCAGATCACCCCCCTGATCTCCATGCGCGCAGCGCCGTTAACCATTAGGGCAGGGGGGTTGCAAGGCCCTGCGATCCCCTCTATACGCGCGCTACTCAATCCGCAGACAAGGGCGGGTCTATGGGGGAGAAATCCTCATCGGTCCACCGGTTGAAGCACCCGCTTTACACCCCTTGTCGAGGCGAAAACCGGAAAGGAAACAAAGACATGGCTCTTCCAGAGTTCTCCATGCGTCAGCTGCTCGAAGCCGGCGTTCACTTCGGCCACCAGACGCAGCGTTGGAATCCCCGTATGGGTCCGTTCATCTACGGCGCGCGCAATGGCATCCACATCATGGACCTGACGCAGACCGTTCCGATGCTCGACGCAGCATTGAACGCGATCCGCGAAACCGTCGCCAAAGGCGGCCGCGTCCTGTTCGTCGGCACCAAGCGCCAAGCCGCGCAACCCATTGCAGACGCTGCAGAAAAATGCGCCCAGTATTACATGAACCACCGCTGGCTCGGTGGCACTCTGACCAACTGGCAGACCGTTTCCCAGTCGATCAACCGGCTGAAATCCATCGACGAAAAGATGGAAAGCGGCGCTGAGGGGCTTACCAAGAAAGAACGCCTCGGAATGGAGCGTGAGCAGGCCAAACTGCAAGCCTCGCTCGGTGGTATCCGCGAAATGGGCGGCGTGCCGGATCTTCTCTTTGTCATCGACGTGAAAAAAGAAGCTCTCGCCGTGGCCGAAGCCAACAAGCTGGGCATCCCGGTTGTTGCGATTGTCGACACCAACTGCGCGCCCGAAGGTATTGATTACATTATCCCGGGCAACGATGACGCCGCACGCGCCATCGCGCTTTACTGTGACCTCGCCTCACGTGCCGCACTCGACGGCATGAGCGCCCAACTTGGCGCCGCCGGTGTAGACATCGGTGCGCTGGAAGAGGCTCCGGTGGAAGAAGTCGTGGCACAAGAAGCAGCCGTCGAGGCACCGGCAGAAAAACCTGCCGAGGCCGAAGCTGCACCTGCCGCAGAAAACACCGAAGCCTGAGGCACTTACCCATTTGTGGCTGCGGGCGTGTCAGACATGCCCGCAGCCGTAACCAATTCTAAAACTTTTCAGGAGAGCCTAACATGGCGATCACAGCTGCAATGGTGAAAGAACTGCGCGATAGCACGGGCGCAGGCATGATGGACGCGAAGAAAGCGTTGACCGAAACTGATGGCGATATGGAAGCGGCCGTTGATTGGCTGCGCACCAAAGGCCTGTCCAAGGCTGCCAAGAAATCTGGCCGCACAGCGGCCGAAGGTCTCGTTGGTGTGGCCGTTAATGGTGGCAAAGGTGTCGCAGTAGAATTGAACTCAGAAACCGACTTCGTCGCTAAAAACGAACAATTCCAAGCACTTGTCGGCAAAATCGCCGAGGTTGCTTTGGGAGTCTCGGATATCGATTCCTTGAAAGCGGCTGATATGGGCGGAAAACCCGTCGAAACCGCCGTGACCGATGCGATCGCCACAATTGGCGAAAACATGACACTGCGTCGGATGGATTCGGTCGAAGGCGACGCTGTGGCCGCTTATGTCCACAACGCAGCCAATCCAACCATGGGTAAAATCGGCGTATTGGTTGCCTATAAGGGTGACAACGACGCGTTCGCCCGCCAGGTCGCCATGCATGTCGCAGCCGCCGACCCGCGCCCCGAAGCGTTGAATGAAGACGAACTCGACCCGGCCGTTGTCGAAAAAGAGAAGCAGATCCAGATGGATATCGCACGCGAGTCGGGCAAGCCCGAAGCGGTGATTGAAAAAATGATTGTAGGTCGGATGAAGAAATTCCTGGCTGAGATCACGCTGCTCAACCAGTCGTTTGTGGTCAACCCCGACCTGACCGTCGGAGAGGCTGCCAAGGAAGCAGGCATCGAAATCACCGGCTTTATTCGTCTCGCCGTCGGCGAAGGCATTGAGAAAAAGCAGGAAGATTTTGCCGCCGAAGTTGCAAAGGCCGCCCAGGGCTGATCGTTTGTCAGGTGGTTGAGAAGATTTCTTCAAGCCACTGACAAAACAGTGAAAAATAAAAAAGCGGTGCCGGGTATACCCGACACCGCTCTTTTCAGACCCGACCCATGCAAATGGGGATGAGACGGGCGGGTCCAAAGACCGCCAACCATCGGAACGAAATAGATCCATCAGGTTGACTCCGGTCAGACCGGACGAAGCGCAGAGCCTAGAAATTCCAAGGCTGCATCTCCGTATGTTCCCAGGCTTTAAGCCACCACTCACGGAACATGTTGAATTTGCCATTGGTTCGGATTTTGCGAAAGTATGGGAAACCTTACCTAGCGGCACTTGCCTTAAGGGCGCTATGTCAGGCTATTGAGACAATGACGATTTCCCAGGAGCCGAGTTACAAGAACTCTGTCCTGTTGGCGCAGATTCCCGACGTTTCCGAAATTCCGAAGGCTTCGTCTAATATTCCACGACGAACATCTGCTTGTGCAATGCGGCCTTGAGCACTGCCTGGGCCGTGGTCTCCACGTTCAAGACATCGCGTGCCAGTCTGAGATGTTTTTCCACAGTGGCTGGGGTCAGTCCCATTAGCAGAGCGATATCTGCTGTCGTCTTGCCGTCGCCAACCCAGTGTAACGCCTCCAATTGACGATTCGTCAAATTACGGGTCGGACCAACATAGGGCAGGGACAGGATTTTCAAATGCGCGATGTTGTTCATCACCACTATCTCTGATCCGTGTTCTTCCCAGACAGAATCCACATCTGCTTGCGTCAGACCTATTGAACCGGTCAGACCGATTGCCCCCTTGGAACGCGGCGAAACCGATTTGAAGCTAACAGTGTACCCGGTCGTCACCTTCATTTTCTGATTGAATTCAACAACTTTCGTCTCGTTCTGTGTCAAAACGCCCGCGGTGAACATATCTGCGACCATGCCCCAACTTGTCCAACCTTCGTTCTCAAGCGCCCATTTCACCATTGGCGCGTGAAAATACATCGATTGTCCGAGAAACCAATCCGTGTAGTCCTTGCTGTGATTGGTCAGGATGATGAAGTCATCCGGATCACCTAGGGACTTCCCCAAGCGGTAGTTGGTGTAGCCATAGAACAAACGGTCGAAACCATATTCCGCCATCTTGCGACAATGAAGATCCCACAGCGCCTCCATGGACGGCGCATTGGTAATTTCGTCAAGGTATTCGACAAGGCTCATGTTGCGGGCTCCCAGTTGTCACAGGGGCCGGACTGCGAAACAGCACGGTACTTTAAGGTTTACAAAAGACTTCTGCGGTAGCGTTCTCGTGAAT
The DNA here is from genome assembly GCA_021555075.1 of Rhodobacteraceae bacterium LMO-JJ12. Taxonomy (NCBI): domain Bacteria; kingdom Pseudomonadati; phylum Pseudomonadota; class Alphaproteobacteria; order Rhodobacterales; family Paracoccaceae; species Rhodobacteraceae bacterium LMO-JJ12. Next base: position 2,023,465 of record JAKGBX010000001.1, on the reverse strand, counting down.
GGTAACTGCCAATCTAGCGGCAGTGTTTGCATCATGTCGAGTGGGGTAAGGTCTTGTGTTAACGGTTTTGCGACACGTCGTAGTTTCCTGTGCGAAAACTGTTGTTATTATTGATATTTAGTAGCGACATGGTAAATAGGGTATTAACATAATACCGATTATGCGAATATTGGACGAACAAAACGGGGGAGCATTTACAGCTCCCCCTTCGAATATCAGCTCAGAAAAACGCCTGAAGCCCGGTTTGGGCTCGACCGAGGATTAGCGCGTGCACGTCATGAGTGCCTTCATAAGTATTGACCGTCTCAAGATTCACCATGTGACGGATCACCTGGAATTCGAGGCTGATGCCGTTCCCGCCATGCATGTCGCGCGACATCCGCGCTACGTCGAGCGCCTTGCCGCAATTGTTACGTTTGACGAGCGAAATCATTTCCGGTGCGGCTTTGGCCTGATCCATCAGACGCCCCACCTGAAGGCTGGCTTGCAGGCCCAGCGTGATCTCGGTCTGCATGTCGGCGAGCTTCTTCTGAAACAGTTGGGTCTGTGCCAGCGGGCGTTTGAACTGATGTCGATCAAGCCCATATTGCCGCGCCGCGTGCCAGCAATGTTCGGCCGCACCCAGCACCCCCCAACTGATGCCGTAACGGGCGCGGTTAAGACAACCGAACGGCCCCTTCAAGCCTTCGACGTGCGGTAGCAAGGCGTTGTCGTTGACCTCGACGTCCTTCATCACAATTTCGCCGGTGATTGATGCACGCAGGGAAAGCTTGTTCTTAATTTTGGGCGCGGACAGACCTTCCATGCCCTTCTCCAGAACAAAGCCGCGGATCTTGCCGCCATGCGCTTCGGATTTGGCCCAGACGACAAAAACGTCGGCGATCGGCGCATTGGAAATCCACATCTTTGAGCCGGTAAGCCTATACCCGGTATCAGTTTTTACCGCTCGGGTCTTCATGCCAGCGGGATCTGAACCCGCATCGGGCTCGGTTAGGCCGAAACAACCGATCCATTCGCCAGACGCCAGCTTGGGCAGATATTTCTTGCGCTGCTCTTCGCTGCCATAGGCATAGATCGGATACATCACGAGGCTCGCCTGCACGCTCATCATCGAACGATAGCCGCTGTCAACACGCTCAATCTCACGTGCCACAAGGCCATAGGATACATAGCCCGAGCCAAGCCCGCCGTATTCTTCGGGTGTGGTCACACCCAACAGGCCCATTTCGCCCATTTCACGGAAGATTTCCGGGTCTGTTTCTTCGTTTTCAAAGGCACTTGTTACCCTCGGCTGTAGCTTTTCCTGAGCATAAGCGCGCGCGCTGTCGCGGATCATACGTTCTTCGTCGGTAAGCTGATCCTCGAAACGAAGCGGATCATCCCAAGTGAAAGAGCCGAGATCGGGCGCATCCTTGGCTCGGAGTGTGGGTTTGTCGGACATCGGGGAAGCCTCCTTGGCAACTGCGAACGGTGGGTTTGCGTTTTGGAAAGTTTACCTTGAAAGAAACGCATGATAAATCGGTTTATCCGCATGGTAATATGAGTAAATGGAATAGATGCTTGCCCCTCGCCGATATCTACCGTCGATCCCTGCCCTGCAATCGCTTGAGGCCGTTGCCCGATTAGGCAGCGCCACGGCGGCGGCTGAAGAACTTGCGCTGACCCAGAGTGCTGTCTCGCGGCAGTTGAAATCGCTTGAGGAACAGTTGGGTGTTGCGCTGTTGAGCCGTGCAAGCAAACGGCTGACCCTGACACCCGCAGGCGAGGTCTATGTCGAAGAAATTCGCGCTGCACTACAACGCATCGCACAGGCTTCGCTCAAACTTCAGACCAATCCCGGCGGTGGCACGGTAAACCTGACCATATTGCCAACCTTTGGCATGCGTTGGTTGGTGCCGCGCCTGCCCCGGTTTTCGGCGGCGCATCCCGAAGTCTCGATCAACATGACAACACGGCTGGAACCGTTTAACTTTGCAGCGCAACCCTTTGATGCGGCTATAACTTTCGGGACAGGAGATTGGCCGGAAACGCGTAAGATGTGGCTTTCGCGCGAGCATGTGGTGCCGGTGGCACAGCCCGCGATATTGGAAAACCAAAAGATCGAAACCGGCCATGATCTGTTGCGTCTGCCGCTTTTGCATATTCAGAACCGACCCCGTGCCTGGCAGAAATGGTTTGCCGTCAAAGGGGTCGAAACCGGGCGACTGCCCGGTATGGTTTATGACCAGTTTCCCATGATCGTGCAGGCCGCCTTGCATGGGCTAGGCGTGGCTTTGCTGCCTGATTTTCTGGTCCAGCAGGAAATTGCGGATGGTCGTCTTGCGGTGGCGCTTGGCGGGCCGGTGCAGAGCCTTGGCGATTATTGGCTGGTTTGGCCTGAAGAGCGCGAGGATGATCCGGCGCTTAGCGCGCTGCGTGGATGGCTGCGCGATGAGGTGGAAGCTGAAGATTTGTTACCAAGATGAACCCTCACATGCACGGGCGGTATGGTTAATTGCACCGAACGACGTAAACGCGGGGGGTGCATTGCGTCTGCCACCCGGCTGCCGGGCGGCTGCTGAGCGGATGACGACTGATCGGGCGAGGGTTAACGGCGAATTAGGTAAAGCCTGCGTGCGCCCCTGCCCCGCAATTGCAAGAGTAATGCGGAGCCAGTGCGCCAGATCGGTTGTCCGCGACAACCCGCCAATCGCGCCTATTGGGGAATTGCGGCTCTAACGATCAGGGGTAATCTGGGCTATGGGTGAATCGGGGGTCATCGCATCCGGCGTGCTTGCTTCAAGTGCGCCGGTGCCATCGAAGGAGCGAAATAGAACGTTATGGCTACAATAAAGCTGCCGCTTGAGCCGTTGGTTCTGAGTATCAATATTGAGCGGGAACCGGGGCCCGAACTGGGGCTTTCGCGTCAACCTCTCAGCCTTGATTATTCACGTCTCGACACCGAAACCCTGCAAAAGATCGCGCCCGAACATGTCATCAGCTGGCTGTTTTGCGAGCGTTACGATGCCTATGACGTGGCACAGATTCTGAGCGCGGCGAAATTTCGCGGCACCTATCACGCTGCTGCGGCCAATCTGCCGAAAAAGGCACTTGTGACGCGCGAAATACGGGCGTGCTTTCCCGAGCTGAATTTTCGCCTTGTCTCGCCGGTGACTCTGTCCAGACGGGCGGCCTATTATTACGGCTTCATAGCTAACGCGACGGTCGATCGGACACCCGTTCTGGTGTGATTTGCCGATCTTGGTGCGCGGTCTGTGCCGTCTATACCGGCGCGCACCCGGCGCGGAAGCGGCGCATGTTGTCCTGATAGTGGCGGGCGCTGGCCAGCAAGGATGCCAGGGCCGGTTCGTCAAGTTGGCGCACTACCTTGCCCGGCGCGCCCATCACAAGCGAGCCATCGGGGATCTCCTTGCCTTCGGTGATCAGGGCCCCTGCCCCGATCAGACAGCCCTTGCCGATCTTTGCGCCATTGAGAATCGTGGCGCCCATGCCGATCAATGTGCCGTCGCCGATGGTGCATCCATGCAGCATGACCTTGTGGCCGATGGTGCAATTCGCCCCGATGGTGAGCGGATAGCCGGGGTCGGCATGCAGCACACAGTTTTCCTGAACGTTGCTGCCTGCGCCAATGGTGATGGTTTCGGTATCGCCCCGCGCACGCGCCCCGAACCAGACCGACGCGCCCTCCTCCAGCACGACCTTGCCGATAACGCTGGCATCCGGCGCCACCCATGTATCCTGGTGACAGCGCGGCGCCTCGCCGTCGAGTGTATAGAGTGTCATGGGTTCAACTCCTCGAATTCGGTTTGTAATTTCCGGACGTGTTCGGTCAGCATTGGTTGCTGGATCCGGCGCAGACGGGTGGCGGTGACGATGCCCTTGAGGTCGCTGTCTGTGCGCTCAAGATCGTCGTTGATCAGCACGTAGTCATAGCTATCCCAGCGGCTGATCTCGTCCCAGCTTTTCTTCATCCGCTTTTCAATCACTTCGGCACTGTCCTGGGCGCGGGTGACGAGGCGACGATGCAATTCGGTGATTGAGGGCGGCAGCAGGAAGATCGACAGCGTATGCGGCGCCAGCGCCGAATTGCGGATCAGAGCGGCGCCCTGCCAGTCTATGTCAAAAAGAACGTCCTCTCCGGCGTCTATGGCGGCCTCGACCGGTTTGCGCGGGCTGCCGTAGAAATTGCCGAAAACATGCGCGTGTTCAAGCATGTTGCCGTCGTTCACGTCACGCTTGAACGCTTCTTCGGACATGAAATGATAGTCTTGGCCGTCAACTTCGCCGGGGCGTGGCGTGCGGGTTGTGGCAGAGACGGAAAAGCGAATCGTGGGATCCCAGGCGCGCAAACGTTTGGACAGGGTCGATTTGCCTGCGCCCGAAGGGGAGCTAAGGATGATGAGCAGGCCGCGGCGGTTTTTCATAGTAATTCCCATAGGTTATTCGACATTTTGAACCTGTTCGCGCATCTGGTCGATCACCGCTTTCAGTTCGAGCCCGATGGCGGTCAACGCTTTGGACTGGCTTTTCGAGCACAGCGTATTGGCCTCGCGGTTGAACTCCTGGGTGAGGAAATCAAACTTGCGCCCCACCGGCCCTTCGGCGGCCAGAAGCTCACGCGCGGCATCGACATGAGCGGCGAGGCGGTCAAGCTCTTCGGTGATGTCGGCCTTGACCCCGATCAGGGCCAGTTCCTGCGCGATGCGGGTTTCGTCGACACCGGCGGCATTGTCGAGCACACGGGCAAGGGCGGCGCGCAGGTTGGCGGCCATTTCGTCGCGCCGCGCCACGGCTGCGTTGGTGGCCTCGCCGGTCAGAGTGGCGATGGTGGAGAGTTGGCTGTCGAGAACGGATTTGAGCGCGGCCCCTTCGCGTTGGCGCATGACGAGGAAATCGGCGAGCAGCGGCTCGAAGCTCTTCAGGAGCGCTGTCTTGAGCGGAGTCGTGTCCTCGTCACCGCTGACCACTTCGAGCACGCCGCGCTGTGACAAGAGATCGGCGGCACGCGACGGCGCCAGAGTCATGCCCTTTTCCAGTGCGCGGTCTTCGACCTGGGTCAGCGCGTCGAGCACCCGGTCGAGTTGCGCGGCATTCACCGCCAGCCCTGCCGCCTCCTCCTCGCGGCCGAGTTTCAGCGAAAGCGTGATCGCGCCGCGCGTTGTCGTTTCATTCAGGCGTGCACGCAGATCGGATTCCAGCCCGCTGACCCAATCCGGCACCCTGAGGCGAAGATCGCGGCCCTTGGAATTGACCGAGCGCAATTCCCAACTCCAGGAATACGCCTGCCATTGTCCCGTCGCCGAGGTGAAACCTGTCATGGAAATGGTCACGCGGCATGCTCCCTGTCAAATGCCCCCCCTCCTAATGTGTTTTTGACCCGTTGGGCAAGCCGATCCTCCACCCGGAAACCGCAGGGCAGTGTTAACCAAGTGTCTCGGATTGTGGTGCGAATGGGGCCAAATAGTGGCACATTAAGACTCGAGTAACCTTTCTGCACTTAATGTTAACCTAGGCTAAGACTCGGCTCTGACATGGAATTGCGAAAGGCATGCACGCAACCGAAATCACAGGTATTGGCAAATGCAAGGGAACAGAAAACACGGCGGGAATGTAGTTACGATGTCCGGCTATCAGCAGGAATCACGGTTTCTCGCGCTCAGCCAGGTCGAAGCTTATTGGGAGGGGCTGCGCCAGGGGCGAGATGTGCCGATGCGCTCGGATATTGATCCGCGCGGCATCGAAGACGCGCTGGAATATGCCTTCATCCTTGAGCGGATCGCTCCCGGACTGGCGCGGTTGCGCGTTGCGGGTTCGCATCTGTCGGATGTCATGGGGATGGAGGTGCGCGGCATGCCGATAACCTCGTTTGTGCCACCCAACGGGCGCGCGGGGTTTTCCGAGACACTTGAACAGGTCATGACCGGGCCATGCAAGGCGCGCGTACAGATGAGCGCCGAAACCGGGATCGGCAAGCCGCCGCTTGAAGGACGTATGCTGCTCTTGCCGCTCAGAAGCGATTTTGGCGAGATCACGCGGGTTTTGGGCTGTTTTGACAGTCAGGGGAACATCGGACGGGCACCGCGCCGATTCAACATTTTGCGCAGCGATCTGGATGAGATTGGCGATATCGCCAAATCACCGCCCGCCTCGGGCGCGCCAGACCTGAGACGCCACAAGACGCCGCAGAGCAACGGACTATGCGAGTCGGGCACGGCGTTTCGATTCGATCAGACAGGCGAAGGCGCGACGACCCGGCGCCCGGGCTATCTCAAACTGGTTAAGACTGACGAGTGAACGTGGCCTGATAATCGTGCGGTTCAGGCGGGAGGTCAGACCCGCAAGAGCCGCCAATCAGAACACGAAAAAACCCGGGGGTGGTTCCTTCCCCCGGGTTTTCTGATTTTATGGCAACAACTTGCGAGGCAAAGATCAGACGGCTTCCGCCTGTTTTGCGGCCCGCGCCGCAGTCAGCTCTTCGCCAACAAGGAAGGCCAGTTCGAGCGATTGCGAGGCATTGAGACGCGGATCACATGCGGTGTGATAGCGATCTGAGAGGTTCTCGTCGCTGACCGCACGTACGCCGCCGGTGCATTCGGTCACGTCCTGACCCGTCATCTCGAAATGCACGCCACCGGGCACGGTGCCTTCGGCTTTGTGCACTGCAAAGAATTCCCGCACTTCACGCAGCACCGAGTCAAATGGCCGAGTTTTATAGCCGCTGGCCGATTTGATGGTATTGCCGTGCATCGGATCGCAGACCCAGAGCACATCTGCGCCCTCTTCCTTGATCGTGCGGATGAGGCGCGGCAGGTGTTCGCCGACCTTGCCCGCGCCGAACCGCGCGATCAGCGTCAGCCGCCCGGATTCGTTTTTCGGGTTCAGCTTGGCTAGCAGTCGTTTGAGATCGTCAGGCTCCATCGTGGGGCCGCATTTTACACCGATCGGGTTTTGCACACCCGACAGGAATTCGACATGCGCGCCATCGGGGTCGCGGGTGCGATCGCCGATCCACAGGAAATGCCCGGACCCGGCCAGCCATTTTCCCGAGGTCGAATCGATCCGGGTCAGCGCCTCTTCATACTCCAGCAGAAGCGATTCATGGCTGGTGTAGAAATTGACCTGATGCAGCGCCGCGGAACGTGCGCTGTTAACCCCGGCAGCGGTCATGAAATCGAGCGTGTCGGTAATCCGGCTTGCCATCTCGCGATAACGTTCGGCGTTTCCGCCTTCGGCAAACCCGAGAATCCAGCTGTGGACCTGATTCACATCGGCATAACCGCCGGTGGAAAAAGCCCGCAGCAGGTTCAGTGTCGCCGCTGCCTGGGTATAGGCTTGCAGCATCTTGGCGGGATCGGGCGTGCGCGCGCTTTCGCTGAACTCAAGCTCGTTGATGATGTCGCCGCGATAGCTTGGCAGCTCAATGCCGTCGATCACTTCGGTCGGCGCGCTGCGCGGCTTGGCGAATTGCCCGGCCATGCGACCAACTTTGACCACCGGTACCTTGGCGCCATAGGTCAGCACCATCGCCATCTGCAACATCACCTTGAAGGTGTCGCGGATCGCATCTGCACTGAATTGTTCGAAACTTTCGGCGCAATCGCCGCCCTGCAACAGGAACGCTTCACCGCGCGCGGCGGCACCGAGCTGTTGCTTGAGGGCACGCGCCTCGCCGGCAAAGACAAGCGGCGGATATTTCGCAAGCTGAGCTTCGACGGCTTTCAGCGCGGCGCTATCCGTATAGTCCGGCATCTGTACGCGTGGTTTGGCGCGCCAGCCGGATTTTTGCCAGTCAGTCATTGTCTTTCTCCGGTCACATGATCTGCGGTGCTCTCTATACAAAACGCGGCGCTGACTGACCACACCCGAATCGCACTCTTGACGTGGCAACGCACCCGTGTCCATCTGGGTCGAATGCGACCACTTTCGTCGCAGACAAAGCAACGAAGGAAACCGGCGCATGTCGGATCAGAGGCATACAGTAGAAGTCACAAGTGACACCCGACGCACGCACCGTTTCGTGTTTGCGTTGCTGGATGATTTTACGCTGCTCAGTTTTGCCTCGGCAGTGGAGTGTTTGCGACTGGCCAACCGAATGGCGGATCGTTCGCTTTACAGCTGGACGCTGGTGGGTGAAGGCGGCGAGGTTGCGAATTGTTCGGCGGGTACCGGCTTTCATCTCGATGGGGATCTGGGGGACTTGCACCGTGACGACACGCTGTTGGTCTGTGGCGGCATCGACATCAAGAAAAACAGCTCCAAGAAATTCGTTGGCTGGCTTCGGCGCGAGGCACGCAAGGGGTTGCGCATCGGGGGCTTGTGCACGGCGGCCTATACGTTGGCCAAGGCGGGGCTACTGGATGGCAAACGCGCCACCATCCATTGGGAGAACCAGGACAGCTTCACCGAAGAATTCGAAGAGGTTAATCTGACCAAATCGGTGTTTGTGGTCGATGGCAACCGGATGACGACGGCGGGCGGCACCTCGTCGATTGACTTGATGCTGAAACTGATTGCGGATGAACATGGCGAGGCATTGGCCAATGCGGTGGCCGATCAGCAGATCTATTCCTCGATTCGCACCGATCAGGACACCCAGCGTCTCAGCGTGCCGACCCGTATCGGCGTGCGCCACCCCAAGCTTTCCCAAGTGATCCAGATGATGGAATCCAATATCGAAGAGCCGATCAGCCCGTCGATTCTGGCGCGCGATGTTGGCATGAGCACGCGCCAGCTGGAACGTTTGTTCCGCCGCTACCTCAACCGTTCACCCAAACGGTATTACATGGAACTGCGCCTGCAAAAGGCGCGCAACCTTCTGATGCAGACGGATATGAGCGTGATCAACGTGGCGCTGGCCTGTGGTTTTGCCTCGCCCAGTCATTTTTCGAAATGCTACCGCGCGCATTACGACACCACGCCCTATCGCGAGCGTGGCAGCCACGCCTCGCGCCTGTCGATCTGAGCGGGGTGCTGCTCAGAACTTGGCCATGATTTTTTCGATCTTGGTGTTGAGCGTGAAGTTCAGCACCACAAGCGCGTCGCTGCGCTCATGCATGATGGCATAAAAGAACAGGTAACGTCCGCCGCCCCAGAAAACCCGTGCCTCGCGGCGGATATTGCCGCCAAGATCTTCTTCGTTGAAGATCGTGCGCGCGGTGAAGTTGCGCGGAAACAGCGCGTTGAACTGCTTTTCGATATTGGCCAGCTCTTCGGCAGAGTATTCATCGCGTCCGCCCATCTTCTTTACAAAGGCGCTCCATTCGCGGGTCGTGATCGTCTTGTCGACATAGGCGTCATAGGCGGCATAATTCGCGAAAAGGCTGTCGGCTTCTTCGGCCATGGCCCAATGCGGCAAACACACGAATGCAATCAGCAGAAAAATGCGTTTCATTCCAAAATCTCCGTCTTCTAAAAATATCCTCTGGCTTACCCTAGTGGGTTTTTCCCCAATTCCAAGGGTGGAGCAGAGGGACGGTGATTATCCGGGCGGTGCGATGCGATAGAGCGCCCCCTTCCCTTCGGAGAGAAACCAGATCGCACCATCCGGCCCTTCGCGCACATCGCGCACACGGGCGGTTTCGGGCGATTTGATCGTCGCGACCTGGCGTTTGGCGCCGGGCGACAAGACGGCGATATGATCGTATTTCAACGAGCCGATCAGCATGTGCGCCTTGAGTGCAGGCCAACCGCGCCCGGAATGAATGACCAAACCAGAGGGCGCAATCGAGGGATCCCAATAGAAGGCAGGTTGCTCCATGCCCGGCTTTTGCGTGCCCTCGCCGATCTTCGCGCCGGAATAGTGCCGCCCAAAAGAGATCACTGGCCAGCCGTAATTGGCGCCGCGTTTGATCGCGTTCACCTCGTCGCCGCCTTTTGCCCCGTGTTCCACAACCCAGAGCCGCCCCGATGCATCAAGTGTTGCGCCTTGCGGATTGCGATGCCCGTAAGACCAGATTTCAGGTTGCGCGCCGTTGGTTGCGCTAAAGGGGTTGTCGCGCGGCACTGCGCCGTCGCGGTTTACGCGAATGACAGTGCCATTGTGTCTGGAGATATCCTGGGCGGCGGGCCTGTCACCGCGCTCACCCAGCGTCAGAAAAAGAGTGCCGTCGCGCGCTTCCACGATTCGCCCGCCAAAATGGCGCCCGCCCGTGCTGCCCGGCGCCATCTCGAAGATCACCTTGAGGTTTTCCAGCCGGTTGCCATTGAGCCGCGCCACAGCAAGAGCGGTGCCGACCCCCGCGCCCTGGGGTTTGGCATAGCTAAGAAAGACCGCGCCGGTGCGGGCAAAATCGCGCGCCACGACGATATCAAACAACCCGCCCTGCCCTTGTGCTACCACCTTTGGCACGCCGCTTACCTGTTGACGCGTACCATCAGCTGCCAGCCGCCAGAGCCGCCCGCCGCGTTCGCTGATCAGCATATCGTCGCCCGGTAGAAACGCCAAAGACCACGGTATATTGAACCCGTCGGCCATCTTTTCCGGCTTGGCCACTGTGATTGCACCGCCCCCCTGAGCGAACGCAGCCAACGTCAGCGCGCACCAGATTGCAAAGGCATGGGGAATCAGGGTCAGGGTGAACCTTGTGGCGCGCATCTCGTGCTCCTTTGCGGTGTGAAAGCAATTTAACATCATCCGACTGACAAGAAAGCCATGTTTGCGTTCACGTCCGATCACGGATTTGAAACTTTTCACTCATCAAGCTACTTTCCTTTTGAAAAATTCACGCATAGGCTCCGGGCCGGACCTAAATATCCAACTCGGGAGAAGAAAACATGAAAAAACTGCTAATGGCTACGGCTGCAACGGCTCTGATGTCGGGTGCTGCATTCGCCGAAGATATCAAGATCGGCGTAATTCTGGGCTTCACCGGCCCGCTCGAATCGATCACGCCTGACATGGGCGCGGGTGCCGAACTGGCGATGAAAGAAGTGTCCGATAGCGGCAAGCTGCTGGATGGCTCGACCGTCACGCCTGTGCGCGCGGACTCGACCTGCATCGACTCGGCTGCGGCCACGGCTGCTGCTGAACGTCTGATCACGTCGGACGGCGTCAAAGGTATCATGGGCGCGGATTGCTCGGGCGTGACCGGCGCAATTCTCAGCAACGTCGCCATGCCCAACGGCGTCGTGATGGTTTCGCCTTCGGCAACTTCGCCGGGCCTGTCGACCGCTGAAGACAACGGGCTGTTTTTCCGCACATCGCCGTCTGATGCCCGTCAGGGTGTCGTGATGACCGACGTTCTGATGGAAGAAGGCATCAAGAGCGTTGCCGTGACCTATACCAACAACGACTATGGTAAAGGTCTCGCCGATGCGTTCCAAGCGGCTTACGAAGCGGCTGGCGGCACTGTCACCATCAGCGCAGCACACGAAGACGGCAAAGCCGACTATTCGGCTGAAGTCGGCGCGCTGGCCTCTGCGGGCGGCGATCGTCTGGTTGTGGCCGGGTATGTTGACCAAGGCGGGTCGGGCATCGTGCGCGCTGCTCTTGATTCCGGCGCGTTTGACACCTTCCACTTCCCCGACGGTATGATCGGCTCGAAGCTGGAAGAAAATTTCGGTTCGGAAATCGACGGCTCCACCGGACAGCTTCCCGGCACCGACAGCCCGGGCGCGACCAAATTCCAAGAGTTGGCTGGCGATGCGTTTGATCCGACCGGGGCATTCTCGCCGGAATCTTATGACGCTGCAGCTCTGATCATGCTGGCCATGCAGGCGGCAGGGTCAACCGACAGCCAAGCCTATAAAGACAAGGTGATGGACGTCGCCAACGCACCGGGTGAAAAAATCTATCCCGGCGAGTTGGGCAAAGCGCTCGACCTGATCAAGGCGGGCACCGATATCGATTATGTCGGCGCCACCGCAGTTGAACTGATTGGCCCCGGTGAATCGGCGGGCAACTATCGCCAGATCACCTTCAAAGACGGCAAGATCACAACCGTTAAATTCCGCTAATCGCGGGTTTGAAGACTTGGAGCGGCCCGGAGATTTCCGGGCCGTTTCAAACCAAAAAATAGAGCAAAGCTCAGTTTATCAGGGGGAAAGTGCATGATCCGCGTCCAAGACGTGCACAAACATTTTGGCGGCTTTCATGCCGTTGATGGCGCTACGCTTGAAATTGCCGAAGGCTCGATTACCGGGCTGATCGGGCCAAATGGCGCGGGAAAAACCACTCTTTTCAATGTGATCGCAGGGGTTCTTCAACCAACCTCCGGGCGCGTCTTCATGAAGGGCGAGGATATAACCGGCCTGCCGCCGCATACGCTGTTTCACAAGGGTTTGCTGCGCACGTTCCAGATTGCGCATGAATTCAGCTCGATGAGCTGCCGCGAGAACCTGATGATGGTGCCTGGTGCGCAGTCGGGCGAAACGCTGTGGAACACATGGTTCGGGCGCAAGCGGATTGCTGATGAAGAACGCGCGCTGGCGGCCAAGGCCGATGAGGTGCTGGAGTTTCTGACCATCGAGCATCTGGCCGACCACAAGGCCGGGCAGATTTCGGGCGGTCAGAAGAAACTGCTGGAGTTGGGCCGCACCATGATGGTCGATGCCAGGATCGTGTTTCTCGATGAGGTCGGCGCGGGGGTGAACCGAACGCTGCTCAACACCATCGGCGATGCGATTATCCGGCTGAATCAGGAGCGCGACTATACCTTCGTGGTGATCGAGCACGATATGGATTTTATCGAAAAGCTTTGCGATCCGGTGATCTGCATGGCCGAGGGCAAGGTTCTGGCCGAGGGCACATTGGCCGAGATCAAGGCCAACGAACATGTGATCGAGGCCTATCTCGGCACCGGATTGAAGCACAAGGACAAGGTCGGCGCATGATTTACGCCACCCTGCCCCCGGCACGTAGCGACAATCTGCGACGGGCGGCTTTGCGACAGGAGCAAAGATCTATGAGCGCCACCATCAGACAGGGCCAGCCATGAGCCAGAACCCCTATCAAGACGACCGCGGCAACAAGGACCGCAGCATCACCAGCGGCAGGCCGCAGGGCGAGATTCCGTTGAAGAAAAGCGGCAAGACCTCGCGTGTCGAAGGCGACAGCCCCTTCCTGATCGGCGAGAGCATGACCGGCGGTTATGGCAAAAACGGCCCCGACATCCTGCATGATTGCACCATCGCCGTGAACAAGGGTGAGATCGCGGTCATCGTCGGCCCCAACGGTGCGGGCAAGTCGACCGCGATGAAGGCGGTCTTCGGTATGCTCGATCTGCGCGCCGGGCGGGTGTTGCTCGATGGCGAGGATATCTCGGCGCTTAGCCCGCAGGACCGTGTCGGGCGCGGCATGGGCTTTGTGCCGCAAACCTCGAACATCTTCACCTCGCTGACGGTTGAGGAGAATCTCGAAATGGGGGCGTTCATCCGCACCGATGATTTCTCGGGCACCATGGCGCAGGTCTATGACCTGTTCCCGATCCTGAAGGAAAAACGCAACCAACCCGCAGGCGAGCTTTCGGGCGGACAGCGCCAGCAGGTCGCGGTGGGGCGGGCCTTGATGACCCAACCCAAGGTATTGATGCTGGACGAACCGACCGCCGGGGTCTCCCCCATCGTGATGGACGAACTGTTTGACCGCATCATCGAGGTGGCGCGCACCGGCCTGCCGGTTCTGATGGTTGAACAGAACGCGCGTCAGGCGCTGGAAATTGCCGATCGCGGTTATGTTCTGGTGCAAGGGGCGAATGGTCATACTGGCACGGGGCAGGAACTCTTGGCTGATCCCGAAGTGCGCCAAAGTTTTCTCGGGGGATGAGGATGCGAGCGGGCCTTGGATTTCTGACAGGCACGATTCTGGTCACGGCGATGGCCGGACCGGTTTCTGCCGCGGATTTTTATGAGTGTACCGCCATTTCGCAATGTAACTACACGCCCTACAGCGGTGACGCAGCGCCAGATTGCAAAGCAGACAACCTGAAGTCCGCAACAGTCATCCGCTCAGAGGACGAAAAAACGCTCATCCTTTTTGCCCCACCGCTGGTAGAGGAATTTTCCCGCGTTAAGGACAGCAACATCTATCTGATGCAGGACTCGCACACGCTTGCGATTGTCCAATTGGACAACGCGCGCAACAGCCTGGTCATGACATATGCCCACGGAACCGGAAGCCAGGGTCAGTTCGTCTTGCGGTGTGAGGACGACAAATGAATCTCCACGTTGCCAGCACATTGACTGCCATAACATCTGGTTTGCTTACCACCCAAGCGGCGGCCTTCCCCTGCACCTTCACCACCGAATGTTACGAGGCCGAAGCCTGTCAGACGGCAGCATACGAAGTCGAAGTGGATATCGGGGCCGAGGCTCTGAGCATGCAAACAGGCAACATGATTATCGTCGCGGTCAAGGAAACTGACACGCTGACCACACTTTTTGCCAGCGGACAGGGTGCAGAATACTTGATGTCGATCACACCCACCGCCGCGCGGATGACCAGCCACACCAATGATGGGCCGCAAGTGATCTCTTACCTTGGCCATTGCGAGGGAGCCTTCTGAATGGATCTAATCAACGCCTTAGTGGCGCTCTCTAACTTCGTATTGATCCCCGCGATCACCTATGGGAGCCAGCTTGCGCTAGGCGCTCTAGGGGTCACGCTGATCTATGGCATCTTGCGTTTCTCGAATTTTGCCCACGGCGACACGATGGCCTTTGGTGCGATGGTCACCGTTCTGTTTACGTGGTGGTTCCAATCTATGGGGATCAGTTTTGGCCCCCTGCCCACCGCGTTGTTGGCGCTGCCGTTTGGCATATTGGGCTGTATTGCGTTGCTGCTCTTTACCGATCGCGCGGTCTATCACTTCTATCGCGCGCAAAAGGCCAAGCCGGTGATCCTTGTGATCGTCTCAATGGGCGTAATGTTCATCATGAACGGGCTGGTGCGCTTTATCATCGGCCCCGGCGATCAACGTTTTTCCGACGGCGAACGGTTCATCGTTTCGGTGCGCAAGTTCAAGGAACTGACCGGGCTTGACGAAGGGCTGGCGATCAAGACCACGCAGGGCATCACCGTGATCACGGCGATCATCGTTGTGGCCGTGCTGTTCTGGTTCTTGAACCGCACCCGCACGGGCAAGTCGATGCGCGCCTATTCCGACAACGAGGATCTGGCGCTGCTGTCGGGCATCAACCCCGAGCGGGTGGTGCTTTATACTTGGATGATTGTCGCTGGTCTCGCCACCATCGCGGGTACGCTCTATGGCCTCGACAAGAGCTTCAAGCCGTTCACCTATTTCCAACTTCTGTTGCCGATCTTTGCCGCCGCCATTGTCGGGGGCCTTGGCAGTCCGCTGGGGGCCATCGCGGGCGGGTTCGTGATCGCATTCTCAGAAGTGACCATCACCTACGCCTGGAAGAAAGTGTTGGTGTATGCCCTGCCAGAGAGCCTCGAACCGAGCGGGCTCGTTCAGTTGCTCTCAACCGATTACAAATTCGCCGTCAGCTTCGTCATTCTGCTGATTGTGCTTCTCTTCAAGCCCACGGGCCTTTTCAAAGGACAGTCGGTATGACCGAGACAATGAGAAATACGCTTCTTTTTGCCTTCGTTGGTTGTTTGATCCTGCTGACCGGGTTCATGCAATCGTGGAACTCGGCCCTGTTTATTCTCAACATGGGGCTGGTCAGCGCAATCATGGCGCTGGGGGTGAACCTGCAATGGGGGTTTGCCGGGCTGTTCAACGTCGGTGTCATGGGGTTTGTCGCGCTTGGCGGGCTGGCCACGGTTCTGGTCTCCATGCCGCCGGAAACCGAGGCCTGGGCGGCGGGCGGTGCGCGCGTTCTTGGCGGGCTGGCCCTGGGTGCCGGCACCATCGTGGCGACGGTATTTGCCTATAAAAAGATGCCTGCCGGGCGCACCCGCAACATTGCGATGATTGCAATCCTGGTGGTTGGATTCTTCGTTTTCCGCGCCGTGTTTGATGCGGGTGTAGCAGCGGTTGAAGCGATCAACCCTGCAAGTGCTGGCCATATCGGCGGGCTGAACTTCTGCACCGATTTCAAGGCCTGCGGCTGGATCACGCTGATTGCCTGGCCGGTCGGCGGGTTGTTGGCGGCCGGTGCCGCATGGCTGATCGGCAAGACCGCTCTCGGGCTGCGCTCGGATTATCTGGCGATTGCCACGCTGGGCATTGCCGAAATCATCATCGCCGTGATGAAGAACGAGGACTGGCTGGCGCGCGGCGTGAAGAATGTGATCGGCCTGCCCCGCCCGGTGCCCAACGAAATCGACCTGCAACAGAATCTCGCGTTTGTGGATCGCGCCGAGGGCTTGGGGATTGACCCGGTCACGGCGTCAACGCTTTGGGTCAAGTTGGGCTATGCGGTGCTCTTTCTTATCGTGTTGCTGATCCTCCTGTGGATGGCGCAAAAGGCGCTGAAAAGCCCGTGGGGACGGATGATGCGTGCGATCCGTGACAACGAAGTGGCGGCCGAAGCCATGGGCAAGGACGTGACCGCGCGGCATTTGCAGGTGTTCATTCTCGGCAGCGCGATCTGTGGCATTGCCGGCGCGATGATCACTACGCTTGACGGGCAATTGACACCGGGCACCTATCAGCCGCTGCGCTTTACCTTCCTGGTCTGGGTGATGGTGATTGTCGGCGGATCGGGCAACAATCTGGGTGCGGTGCTGGGCGGCTTCCTGATCTGGTTCCTCTGGGTACAGGTCGAACCGATGGGTGCCTTTTTGATGGATATCATCACCTCGGGCATGGCAAACGACAGCGCGCTCAAGCTGCACCTGCTCGACAGCGTGGCGCATATGCGGCTCTTGACCATGGGGGTGGTATTGCTCCTGGTGCTCAGGTTCTCTCCACGCGGGTTGATCCCGGAGAAGTGAGGCGGCCTTCGCTGCAAACCCCGCCCCGGGCTTGATCCGGGACGGGGTGCAAAACCGGCCCCGGTTCAGCGCCCCTTGAACAGCCCGCCAAAAAGGCCGCGCACGATGCGCCGCCCGGTGGTGCCGCTCAGCTCTTTCATCACGTTGCGGGTGATGGCCTCGCCAAAGCTTTCATCCTTGCGCGCCTTCCTTGTACTGCGCGAGGTCGAGCGTCCGACCCGGCTCCCCGAATAGCGCCGCCCGGCGTTGAATTCACGCTCGGCCATCTCCATTTCCGCTTCCTTGTCTTCGGCCTCTTCCGCTGCCTTGGCCGCATCCGCCGCCCGCTTGGCCAATATCTCATAGGCCGAGCGGCGGTCGAGCAGTTCTTCGTATTTGCCGGCAATCGGCGAGCCGTTGATCAACGCCGCGCGCTCGCCCGGCTCGATCGGCCCAAGCTGGGACGAGGGCGGGCGGATCAACGTGCGTTGCGCCACGCCCGGCACGCCCTTGTTCTCCAGCATCGAGGTGACGGCCTCGCCAACACCGACTTCGCGTATAGCTTCCTCGATGTCGAAATCCGGGTTCTCGCGGTAGGTTTCTGCCGCCAGCCGCAGCGCCTTGCGGTCGCGCGCGGTGAAGGCGCGCAGCGCGTGCTGCACCCGGTTGCCAAGCTGCCCGAGGATATCCTCGGGCACGTCGGCCGGGTTCTGGGTGATGAAATAGACACCGACCCCCTTGGAGCGGATCAGCCGCGCGACCTGTTCCACCTTGTCAACAAGCGCCTTCGGGGCGTCATCAAATAGCAGATGCGCCTCATCAAAGAAAAACACCAGCCTGGGCTTGTCCGGGTCGCCCACCTCGGGAAGCACTTCGAACAATTCGGACAGCAGCCAAAGCAGAAATGTGGCATAGAGCCGGGGGCTGTTCATCAGCTTGTCTGCGGCCAGAATATTGATCCGCCCCCTGCCCTGCGCATCGTTCATCATGATGTCAGACAGCTCCAGTGCAGGTTCGCCAAACAGCTTGGCGCCGCCCTGATTTTCCAGAACCAGCAAACGGCGCTGAATCGCGCCGATGGATTGCACCGAAATATTGCCATAGCGCAGAGACAGCTTGGCACGATTTTCGCCAACCCAGACCAGCAACGCCTGCAAATCCTTGAGATCGAGCAGCGGCAACCCCTCCTCATCGGACAGGCGGAAGGCAATGTTCAAGATGCCCTCCTGCGCCTCGGACAATTCCATCAGTCGGCTCAGAAGCAGCGGTCCCATTTCGGCCACGGTGGTGCGTACCGGATGGCCCTGTTCGCCCAGCAAGTCCCAGAATGTCACCGGAAAGCCCTGATAGGTGTAGTCATCAAAGCCGATCTTGGTGGCGCGGCTGCTAAAGGCTTCGTGCAGCTTGAAACCTGCCGATCCAGGCTTGGCCAGCCCCGAAAGGTCGCCTTTCACATCCGACATGAATACTGGCACGCCCGCGGCGGAAAACCCTTCTGCGAGAATCTGCAAGGTCACGGTCTTGCCGGTGCCCGTGGCCCCCGCGATCAGCCCGTGCCGGTTGGCATATTTAAGGCTCAGGCCCTGCTTCGTGCCATAGCCTTCGCCGCCGCCGCCGATAAACACCGTATTTTCCAAGGACATGCCCCCCGCTTTTCATTGCCAATGCACCGCACATACAACCTTAATCTTTTCGTGTCAGTGTCAAGCTTGACCCGGGGCCTAGCGTCCTCTTGGTGCCGGGTAGACTTCCTCGCTGTCAAACTCGCCGCGCCTTTGGGTGCGGCGCTTTTTTTTCGGATAAATCAAGCTGAGAAAGGCTGTTGACGCAACGTTCCAAAAATCATAGCGTCGCCTCAATGACTAAGTCGGCCAGTCCGACGGGGAGAAAAAAGAGAAAGAGGCCTTCGGGCCTCTTTCTCATATCTGAGTATCCTGGCGCCATCGGCGCGAACATCAACTCCCGTATGCAAATGCCGCCGCAAGAGCAGAAATCCGCTGTATCCGGCTGCATCGCACACGCTTTTGCGCTGACATGGGCGGCACGTCATGTTAGATCGCCAGCAGAGAATTGGACCAATTTAATGACGGGGAACAAGATGCCCAGACTTCTGACCACGCTTCCACTCATCGCGCTTATGGCGCTGACTCAGGGCGCCATCGCGCAAGAGACAACGCCCGCGCCCGCAGACAGCGCCGCCGAGCCGACGCAAACAGAAGGCATTGGCGACAATCTCAGCCTTGGTGAAGAGAACACGCCGCAAGCCCTGGAACCTTATATCAAGGCAGAGCATGGCGACTGGAAGCTGCAATGCTTTCCGGTCACGGAGGGCGAAGAACCTTGCCAGCTTTACCAGTTGCTCAAGGATGAGCAGGGCACGGATGTGGCCGAAGTGGCGCTGTTCCGCCTGCCCGCAGATGGCAAGGCGGTTGCCGGCGCGACTGTGACGGTGCCTCTGGAAACCCTGCTGACGGCGCAGTTGACCGTCGCAGTTGATAGCGGCAAAGGCAAACGCTATCCGTTCTCGTTCTGCACGCCGATCGGCTGTGTTGCGCGTATCGGCTTTACTGCAGAGGATATCGCCGCCTTCAAGAAAGGCGCCGCCGCCAGCGTCACACTGGTGCCCGCCCCCGCGCCCGATCAGAAGGTCGTGCTGAAGATGTCGCTCAGCGGGTTCACCAATGGGTATAACGCGGCCTCGGTAATCGAGAACTGATCACCGCGCGCCACAACGCACGATACCGACATGTCATAGAGGCCGCGCCCATGGGTGCGGTCTTTTTTGCACGCTTGGGTGGTTATTGTGCGCATGCGCACAGCTGCTGAGCATTGGCGGAGATTTTTTCCAAGGGCACAGTGACCCATATAGGGGTCAGAACAAGCAACGATTCCAAAGGACTCGCCCATGAGACTTCTCGCTTTTGCAGCCAGCAACAGTAGCAAATCAATCAACGCCAAACTCGTGCGCCACGCGGCCGAACGGTTCAAATCCGAAATTGCACCCGAGGCGCAGATTGACGTGCTCGACATCAATGATTTCGAAATGCCGCTCTATTCTGCCGACCGCGAAGCCGAAAGCGGCGTCCCGCAATTGGCGCGTGACTTTCTGGCCCGGATTGCCGGCGCCGATGCCCTTCTGATCTCTCTGGCCGAGCACAACGGGCACTACTCCGCGGCCTACAAAAACCTGTTCGACTGGACTTCGCGTCTGGGCAAGGAAGTCTATCAGGGCAAGCCGACAGTCATTCTTGCCGCCTCGCCTGGTCCGGGTGGTGCAGCAAGCGTTCTTGGCGCAGCCAAGGTGTCGGCACCGTTCTTTGGCGCGGATCTGAAAGGCACGTTGAGCGTTGCCAATTTCAATGATGTGTTTGATGCGCAAGAAGGCGCGCTGAGCGATGCCGACTTGAGCGAAACTCTTGGCAAGCTGTTGGCCGATCTGGGCGCAGCCGTGGCACTGTCCAAAGCCGCCTGAGCGGCGAGAAATCAGGTGTTGCGCGAGGTTTCAGACCTTGCGCAACGCCAGCACCGCATTGAGCCCGCCAAAGGCAAAGGCGTTGGAAAGCGCCGCGTCGACCCGCGCCTCGCGTGCCAGATTGGGCACCACATCGAGCGCACATTCCGGGTCCGATTCCTGATAGCCGATGGTTGGCGCCACCACGCCATCGCGCAGCGCCATGATACAGGCCAGAAGCTCGACCGCACCGGTGCCGCCGATCAAATGACCATGCATCGACTTGGTGGACGAGATCATCAGATGGTCTGCATGGCGTCCGAACACATCCGCCACGGCGGCGCATTCGGTCTTGTCATTGGCGGCCGTGCCGGTGCCATGGGCGTTGATATAGCCGATATCTTCGGGGTTCATCCGCGCATTGCCAAGTGCGCCTGCGATGGCGCGCGCTGCGCCCTGTTTGCTGGGCATCACGATATCGGCGGCGTCCGAGGTCATGGCAAAACCGGCCATCTCGGCCAGGATTTCTGCGCCGCGTTGTTTCGCGTGCTCATAATCCTCGAAAACGAAGACACCCGCGCCCTCACCCTGTACCATGCCGTTGCGATTGGCGCTGAAGGGTCGGCAGGCGTCCTTTGACATCACGCGCAACCCCTCCCAAGCCTTGACCCCGCCAAAACACAGCATCGATTCCGAACCACCCGAGATCATCACCGGGGCCATGCCTGTGCGTACCATCTGAAATGCCTGCGCCATTGCGTGGTTCGAGCTGGCACAGGCCGAGGCGACCGTAAAGCTTGGTCCTTTGAGGTTGAACTCCATGCTGACATGGCTGGCGGCGGCATTGTTCATCAGTTTGGGCACGACAAATGGATGCACCCGGTTCTTGCCCTGCTCGTAAACGCTGCGGTAATTCTCGTCGAGCGTTGTCATTCCGCCGCCCGAGTTGCCCAGAACCACCCCCGAAAGCGCTGCCAGCTCGCCGTGAAACTCAAGCCCCGATTGCGCGATGGCTTCGCGTGCGGCGACCAGAGTGAACTGGGTAAAGCGGTCATAGAGCGACATCTGCTGGCGGTTGAATATGCCTTCGGCCTCGAACCCCTTGACCTGTCCGCCAATCTGGATGGTCAGCCGGTCGACATCGGGAATGTCTATCGGGCCGATACCACAGCGCCCCTCGCGCATGGCGGCGAGCGTGTCTGGCACATTATGGCCAAGCGCGTTGATCGTTCCGGCCCCTGTGATGACAACCCGGCGCATCTTCACCTCAGCCCTTTTGCTCGGCCACCAACGTGGTGATGCCCGCAATGATCGACGCCACCGAGGAAATGTCGAAATCGCTCTCCCCGGGCGCGTTGGCGTTGAACGGCACAGAGATATCGAATGTCTCTTCAATGGCAAAGATCGATTCCACCAGCCCGAGGCTGTCTATGCCAAGGCTTTCCAAAGTCGCCTCGTCGGTGACGTCGGATGGCTCCAGAACCGCCTGTTCGGCGATGATCCGGATCACTTCGTCTCTGATGTTCATTTCTCAGATCCTCCGCATCAATGATGCCGCTGGTGTAAGTGTTTTGATGGGAAAGCGGAACAAGGGATTTGCTACAGTTTCAAGACATCCTCACGTCAGCTTTTGCCTTCAAGCGCTGCCAGCCGCGCCTTCATATCGGAAAGTTCCTGCATCATTCGCGGCAGACGACGTTGCGCCTTATACATATCGACATGCAGATCCATCTTGACCGCCGGATAGCCCAGAACCATGCGTCCCGCCGGTACTTTCGACAGGATCACTGCCGCGCCGCCGCCAACAACGCCATCGCCGATGGTGATATTGTCGCTGACGCCCACCTGACCGCCAAACACCACGTTGTTGCCAATTGTGGCCGAACCCGCAATGCCGACCATCCCGGCAAAAAGACAATCTTCTCCGACCACGACGTTGTGTGCGATGTGGCAAAGGTTGTCCATCTTGGTGCGATTGCCGATCCGGGTCGGGCGGATCGTGCCCGCATCAACGCATGTGTTGCAACCGATCTCGACATCCTCGCCGATCTCGACCGCGCCGAGGCTATGAATGCGCACCCAGGATTGTGCCTGTGCATCTGTCTCTGCGCCAAGGCTGGCACGGCCTTTTTCCACGGCATTGACCTCGGGGGTAACAAACGAAAACCCGTCCATCCCGATGCAGATACCGGGGTGGCCGATAAAGCGCGCGCCGATCTTTACACGTGGCCCTATCTTGGCCCCGACATGCAGCAGCGCGTCTGCCCCGATCTCACTGTCCACGCCGACATAAACCTGTGGCCCAAGAACCGAGCCTGCGCCGATGCGCGCGCCCGCGCCGATCACGGCATAGGGTCCGACAGAAATCCCCTCGCCCAAATCAACGCCCTCGCCGATGATCGCGGTGGGATGAATGCCGCTGATATAGCCCGGACCGGGATCAAGCGCCGCAGTCAGCCCCGCCATGGCATAGCGCGGACGCGCCGGAATGATCGCCGCTTCCAACCCAAGCGCGCGCCAGTCGGCACCCTGCCAGAGCATTGCCGCGCGTGCGCGGCCATTGGCCAATCCGGCGGCGTATTTCTCGCTCATCGCCAGGGCCAGATCGTTTGGCCCGGCATCCGAGGGTTCCGCCGCTCCGGTGATTACCAAATCGAGCGCGCCCAGGGCTTGCGCCCCGAGCGCCTCGGCGATTTCTGCGATTGTCTGGCCCATGGTCTCACCCCGTATTACGGGGGCAAGGATTACCCGCGAACCGCGCGCAACGCCACCCCTGCGTTGGCCAACGCAGACCAGATACGCGCATCGCGCCCATAGACGTCGCGGCGGTATTGGGTCTGCCCTTTGGCTTGGGTAAAGGCGGTGCGATAGATCAGATGCACCGGCACCTTCTCTTTCAGCTTCACTGCCGTTTCGCGCCCGGTATTCAGGATGCGTTTGAAATCACCTTCCGGGTCGTTGGTCTGTTTGGCCAGCAGCGCATAGGCAAAGTCAAACGGTTGTTGCAACCGGATGCAGCCATGGCTGTAAGCGCGCGATTCACGCAGGAACAGGTTCTTGGACGGCGTGTCGTGCAGGTAGATGTTGTATTTGTTGGGAAACATGAATTTTACCAGCCCCAGCGCGTTGCGCCGGCTTGGTGGCTGCTTGATCGCAAAGGGGAAATTGCGCGCGTTATAGGCGCCGAAATTCACCGAACTGCGGCTGACCGTGCGGCCCCGGCTGTCAACCAGTCTAAGATGACCGGCGGCGTTGGGGTTGCGCTTCATCATCGGCAGGTATTCTTTCACCGCGATCGAGCGCGGCACGTTCCACGTCGGATTGATCACCATGTGTGACATGATATCGGAGAATTCCGGGGTGCGACGATCACTCGCTGTGGCCCCAATGACCGAACGGGTTTGAAAGGTGACTTTGCCGTTGTCGACGATCTGGGCTGTGAAGTCGGTCAGGTTCACCAGGACATGGCGTTTGCCGCGCGGCAGGTTGAGCCAGCGTTCGCGCTCCATCGCCACGATCACTGATTTCAGACGGTCTTCCACATCCTTGTTGATCTCGGCCATCGTGCTGGCACCGGCTTCGCCGTCGGCTTCCAACCCGTGATCGTCCTGAAACTGCTGCACAGCGGTTTGAATGCTGGCGTCATAGGTCTGGGCCGCAGACCGGCGCAGATAGCCCATTGCAACGAGACGGTCGCGCAGCGCCACCACGGCCCCGCCTGTCTGACCGGGTTTGAGCGCCTTGGCAGGCACATGCGCACCCCAGCCACCGCGGGCCAGCAACTTCTCAAGGCGCATCTTTTCTTTCATCAGCCGCGTGTATTCCGGCGTTTTGGGCGGCAGTGCGCGAAAGAAGCCATTGGGATTGCTCTTGGTGAAATTGGTCAGATACGATGTGCGGTCGCGCAGGGGGATGGCGCGAACGATACCGCTGTCGATCTTACGTGGTTCAAGCATGCCGGTCTGCATATCACGTGCAAGACGCAGGAAGGTGCGCGACATCTCGACCTCAACAAAGCCGCGCTCACGCGGGGTTTTGGCCGCTTTCAATTTGGCCATCAGCCCGTCGGGATCATAGCGCGCGATTGACAGACCGTGCACCGGAGCCCTTTGGATATTGGCGAACAGTGCTTTGCGGCGGCTGGCATCCTTGCCAAAAGCGCCAGTCCAAATGCCTTGATAGCCATTGGCCTTGTAAAACGCCGCAATATCGCTGTCTTTGGATGCGCCTTCTGCCACCGCCTGTTTAAAGGCCGTGACCTGTGCGGTTCCCTGGTTTGGCGCCATGATCAGCGTCAGTATCAAAGCCAGAGCCGCCGCGATCCAGACGCGCGCGCCGTTTCTTGCCGTAAGAGTGGTCATGTCGTTCCCCCAAAAAAGCCGTTCGCATGTTAACACTGTAATGTGGGCCTCTATAGCCTCAAACACCCATATCTTGTCTATTCACATCTGTGATAGTCAGAAAAACCTGACCCAAATGATGCAAAATCACATCGGCCAGAGCGCTCTATTGCGTGACGGGAAGGCAACAGTTCCCGACAAGGCACATTTAACCAAATTTCAGCAAATTTCCGCCTAAAATTGATGCGATGCCCGTCCTCGCCGGATTCACGCTTGGTCGACGATTCGATCTATGGCATAGAAGCGTTGCATCTGGGGAAGAGATGGCAGGACACGCGTAACATCGCGTTAAACAGGTAACTAACTTAAGCGACGGGACGGCGCTCTATACATGACTGACAGCAGTTCGGTGAGTTTCTCACGGCGTGCGCTTTTGGGCGCATTCGCGGCAACCACACTCTCGGCAGCCCCCACATTCTCCAAGGCAGCAGGCTTCCTGCGCGGTGCAGGCGATATCCGAAGACTCAAGATGTATTCGGCCCGTACCGGTGAAAAGCTTGATATGATATATTGGATCGAAGGCAAATATATCAAGGACGCGGTCAAGGAAGTGACCTGGTTCATGCGCGATTGGCGCAACAGCCAGGTGATGAACATCGACATGCGCACCCTCGATATCATGGCGGCCTCGCACAATCTTCTTGATGTCAAAGAACCCTACATGTTGCTCTCGGGTTATCGCAGCCCGCAGACCAACGCGATGCTGCGTTCGCGTTCGCGTGGTGTGGCCAAGAATTCGCTGCACATGAAGGGCGAAGCGGCTGATTTGCGCCTTGCTTCACGCTCGGTTGGCCAAATGGCGCGCGCCGCTGCATCCTGCCGCGCCGGCGGTGTAGGACGCTATTCCGGCTCAAATTTCGTGCATATGGATTGCGGACCGGTGCGCAGCTGGGGCAGATAAGCCCGGCGTTTCGCCCCGCCCTCGCGGCACAATTCCTCCCTGAACTCGCGCCCGCTTTTCGGCGGGCGTTTTTGTTTGTCATTTCGCTTCGCCCTGCGCCACCAGGCGGATGAAACCCCAGACAACACAGAAATGGCACACGACATCAGCGCTTTTTTCAATTCAGCACGGCTGCAAAAAGCGTTAGCGTCGCGAAAAAGGAGCCCCGAACAATGGATGACAACAGCTATATCGTGACCCGTGACGAGATTGCGGCGATGTCTGGTCTCGAAAAAACCCATTTCCTCAACCCCGAGGCGCGCCGCAACAACAAGTCGCTTGGCGATTTGACCGGGCTTACCGGGTTTGGTTTTCATATTATCGAGGTTGCTCCGGGCTGTCACACGACGGAACATCACCTGCACCATTTCGAAGACGAATGCGTTTATGTGCTGTCGGGCACCGCAACCGCGCGGATCGGCGAAACCCGCCATGCAATCGGCCCGGGCGATTTCATCGGTTACCGCAAGGGTGGGCTGGCGCATTCGATCACCAATACTGGTGATGCACCGCTGCGCCTGATCGTTGTGGGGGAACGTTTGGCGCATGACGTTGGCGACTATCCCGACAAGGGCAAACGCCTCTATCGCAACGCAGGCCTGCCATGGAACCTTGTGGATCACGCCGCTATTGAAACACCCGTTGCCGGTGCCAAGAAGTGAGC
The DNA here is from genome assembly GCA_021555075.1 of Rhodobacteraceae bacterium LMO-JJ12. Lineage (NCBI taxonomy): Bacteria > Pseudomonadati > Pseudomonadota > Alphaproteobacteria > Rhodobacterales > Paracoccaceae > Rhodobacteraceae bacterium LMO-JJ12. The sequence continues at coordinate 1,997,191 of JAKGBX010000001.1, read as the reverse complement.
GTTCTCAACGACCTGGGCCAACCGGTCGGAGCCCCTCTGAAGGCGGAGTTCCCGCGACCCCTGCCCCCGCATTCGGCGCTGAACGGGCGCTATTGCAGGCTGGTGCCGCTCGATGCCGCGACCCATGCGGCGGGGCTGCACGCCGCCTATAGCAGCGCGCCTGATGATCGCGGCTGGACCTATCTGCCGCACGGCCCGTTCGCCACGCTCGGGGCCTATGCCGACTGGCTCAAGACCGCAGAGACAAGCCGCGACCCTCTGTTCTATACGGTTCTTTCCCCCGATGACCGCCCGCTCGGCACCGCCAGCTATCTCAGAATCACGCCCGAAGCCGGAGTAATCGAGGTCGGCTTCATCAACTTCTCGCACCTGATGCAAGGCACGCGCGCCAGCACCGAGGCGATGTTCCTGATGATGGCGCATGTGTTCGACGATCTCGGCTATCGCCGCTATGAATGGAAATGTGATGATCTGAACGCCCCCTCTCGCCGCGCGGCAGAGCGGCTGGGCTTTAGTTATGAAGGCACCTTCCGTCAGGCCACGCATTACAAGGGACGCAACCGCGATACCGCATGGTATGCCATGCTCGATGGCGATTGGCCCGCCGCAAGGGGCGAATTTCAACGCTGGCTCGACCCGGCGAATTTCGCCGCCGATGGGCAACAGATGACCCCGCTCAAAATTCCGCGCGAACGGGTTTAAACGTCCTTCGCCTTCAGCCGCCAAGGCTCATCTGCTTGCAGATATGCTTCCTCGGCGTCGCTCAGCTCGACCTCGTCATACCCGGTGATCATCGGTTTCACATGTGCGCCGAACCCATGGCCGACAGTCAACAGATAGACATGCACGATAATGAACGCGACGATCACATATGCCGCAAGCAGGTGCAGATTGGCCACCAGCCAGAGCCAGAAACTGCTCTCTGGCACCGCACCTTCCCACAGGTTGTAACTGAGATAGAGCAGCCCACTGATCCAGATTGCGGGAAAGACGAACCATTTCAGCCCGAAATACGTCGCCGCCTGAAGCGGGTTATGCTTGCGCAAGAGCACCTTCTTGTAAGGATGCTTACGCCCCTTGAACACACCCCAGGCATAATAGAGTATGACCTGAAACATCCCCTCCAGCGTCGGCACGAACTGTCGCCATGTGCCGGTGGTAACGAGCCAGAACGTGGCAAAAATCCAGAGCGCCAGAAGCGCGAGCGCCGCCGCGGTATGCAGCATGACCGCCGGACCAAAGGGCAGGAAATCATGCACCCCGTTGAGTCCAAAGCCGGTGAAGATCAGCGTGAAGATCAACAGCGCCTGCCCCCAGTGCCACAACCGCTCGAAGCGCGGATAAACCTTGACGATACGCTTAGTCATGGCGCGTCTCCTTCTTCGAGAACAGGCGCAGAAAGATATGCAGCAAAACCCCGGCCATCGTCGCCAGAACCATCAGACGACCCAACAGGCCAACCCAACTCATGCTGTTTGTGCCGGGCAGGAATACACCTGCCAAGCCCTGCATCCGGCCGTCTTCGGCGTGGCATTGGCCGCATTTGACGGCCTTGTCGGCGGGCGCGACCATATGGGTGATCGGCCAATACATATGCGTGTCGACAAAGCCGAACTCGCCGGAATACTCAGCTCCGGCCGCTTTCATCCCGGCCTCAATCGCACGCCCCCAATCGAAATTGGTCCAGAACGCGGTATCGGTGCTTGGCCCCCAGACATGGGTATAGACCAACCGGTTGAGCTTGCTGTCATAGGCCTGGCGTCCGATCATCTGTTTGAACGGCCAGATCCGCGAGGCGCCATCTTCCGGATCGCCCTTGATGCTGTTCACATCGACCACCTGTGTCGGGTCGATCTCTTGATCGGGCAAAGAATAGCTGACCTGTCCATCGAACCAGGCATAGTAAGGCACTACATCCTCGCCATACTCGAAATCGCCCTTGGTCGAGAGATAGGTGTGCAGCTCCTTGCCATCCGATTGGGTGAAATTGTTTTCCGAGATCGGCTTGCCGTCGGCGTCCAACCGACCAGCGGTCGACCAATCCCAAAACGTCTTGGTCGCAACGCCGCCACGGGCAAACTCCGGGATATGACAGGTCTGACAGGCCAGCGTATCAGTATGCGCATTCAGCTTCATTCCGATCAGGGTCGCCGGGTGTGGCGTCGCACTGTGACAGCTTTCGCAGGTCGCAACATCGCGCCGCGCGCCGGGTTTGAGCGGGTCATTGACGTGCGGATCAACCGCCTTGACGTCATAACGCGACCCCGGCCATTGGTGCTGGTCGCTGACATGGCAGGTCGAACAGGTCATGTTCTCGCCCTCGGGCGACATATGCACATCTACCGATTTTTCGGGCTGATAGAGCACCGAGCTAAGATCGCCGTGTTTTACGTTGTCGCCGCCACCACCGTAAAAGTGGCAATTGCCGCAGTTGTCACGCCCCGGCAGGCCCACCGATTGCGCCGCTTTGCTCAGATCCACAGGCCATGCTGGCGCGCCGGTGATGGTCTGTGTTCCGGGCTTCACCGGATCAAGCGGCGGATGCCCTGCCCCGGTGGCCGATTTTGTATACTGCCCCGAGCGGTCATGACAGACCAGGCAATCAACCGCATTCGTCTTCTGCGGCGCTGGCTGGCTCATATCCTCCCAGCCATAGCCGGTATGACACGAGGTGCAACGCGCCTCATTACCCGCGACCGACCCGCAAAACGAGTTGATCACATGCGATTTGCCCAGCTTCTGACCGGTTCTCGGATGGTCGAATTCCCATTTGAAATGGATCGAATGCATCATCTGGTCGCTGGCTTCGGTATGGCAGCTGATGCAGGCTTCGGTAACCTCCGGCCCCGACGCGAATTGCTTCTTGAGCGTCTCGAATTTCGTATGATCCGCCGTACTCGCGCCCTTCGGGGTGGTCGATTTGGGCGCGTCAGGGGGCAATATCGCCTCGGATGCGCCCGGAGTCTCGGCCCATGCTGCGCCCCCGAGAATCGCCACGACTCCCCAAAGCGCGATTGATTTCGCCAATAGTTTCAAAACAATAGCCCTCCCCGCTTGAGCGGAAGTCAATACCCTGCCCATGCATGCTAATGCATCAGCAGAGCAGCGAGAATGACATATGTCAAAATTGGCATATGAGTGGCCGCATCCGGCCCCTCCGGGCGCGCGAACCTTACCCTTACAGATACGCGCGCGCGAAACCTGCCCTCTATCGTGTCTGATTTGCCTTAAATATCGCCCACATGGTGGCCATTTCGCCAGTTCGGATCTTCGCGGCGCACCTTACGGGTGTTCCAGACCCCCGCAGGAATCCCCACGACCAGCCCGATCACCCCGGCGGTCACAAACGCGGCCCAGCTGTACCAGCCAACCACGAAAAACCCGACCAATGCCGCCCCGGCGACGCAAAGCACCCAAAGCGGTGTGAAGATAAGCTTCCATCCATATTTCATGGCATGTCTCCTTTCGGTTGTCAGGAGAGGAACGCGTGGGAGTGGGGGAAGGTTCCGGGGATGGGGGAGTGGGGGAATCCCAACGCCCTTATTTCAACGGTGTGGGCACGCAATAGCCTGCGGCAATCTCTTCAGTCGACCGTCACCTAAAATGGATTACCCATCCATCTTCAACGCCGAAATAAACGCCTCCTGCGGGATATCCACTTTCCCGAACTGGCGCATCTTCTTCTTCCCGGCCTTCTGCTTCTCCAGGAGCTTCTTCTTCCGCGTCGCATCGCCGCCATAGCATTTCGCCGTCACGTCCTTGCGCATCGCAGACAAAGTCTCGCGCGCAATCACCTTGCCACCAATCGCCGCCTGAATCGGGATCTTGAACATGTGGCGCGGGATCAGGTCTTTCAGCTTTTCAACCATCGCCCGCCCCCGCATCTCGGCGCGGTCGCGGTGCACCATGGTGCTCAAGGCATCCACAGGCTCATCATTCACCAAGATCGACATCTTCACCAGATTGTCCTGTCGGTAGCCGATGATCTGATAGTCAAAGCTGGCATAGCCCTTGGTCACCGATTTCAACCGGTCATAGAAATCAAACACCACCTCGTTGAGCGGTAAATCGTAAACCACCATCGCCCGTGACCCGGCATAAGTCAGATCCAACTGAATGCCGCGCCGGTCCTGACAGAGCTTGAGCACATCGCCGAGGTATTCATCCGGCACAAGGATTGTCGCCTTGATGCGCGGTTCCTCAAGGTGGTCGATGGTCGACGGGTCGGGCATATCGGCGGGGTTGTGCAACTCGAAATGCGACCCATCCCGCAAGTAGATGTTGTAAATAACCGAGGGCGCCGTGGTGATCAGCTCAATGTCATATTCCCGCTCAATCCGGTCGCGGATCACTTCAAGGTGCAACAGTCCAAGGAAGCCACAGCGAAAGCCAAAGCCCAACGCGGCCGAGGTCTCCATCTCGTAAGAGAACGACGCGTCATTCAGCGCCAGCTTCTCGATCGCCTCGCGCAGGTCTTCGAATTCCGATGAATCCACCGGGAAGAGGCCACAAAACACCACCGGCTGGCTCGGCTTGAACCCCGGCAAAGGCGCCTCTGCGCCCTTCTTCTCATGGGTGATGGTGTCGCCCACGCGGGTGTCGCGCACCTGTTTGATCTGCGCCGTGATAAAGCCGATCTCGCCCGGCCCCAATTCGTCCACCGGCATCATGCCGGGACGAAACACGCCGATCCGGTCGATCAGATGAACAGACCCGTTCTGCATCATCCGCACCCGGTCGCCCTTTTTCATCACCCCGTCCATGATCCGCACCAAGACGATCACCCCGAGATAGGCGTCATACCAACTGTCCACCAGCATCGCCTTCAATGGCGCGTCGCGTTCACCCTTGGGTGCAGGAAGATGGTGCACGATGGCTTCCAGCGTCTCGTGAATGCCCTGCCCGGTCTTGGCCGAAACCCGAATCGCGCCCGACGCATCAATCCCGATCACATCCTCGATCTGCTCGGCCACACGGTCACAATCGCTGGCCGGCAGATCGATCTTGTTGAGAACCGGCACGATCTCGTGATCCGCATCCAGAGCGTGATACACATTGGCCAGCGTCTGCGCTTCAACCCCTTGGGTGCTATCGACCACCAACAACGACCCCTCGACCGCACGCATGCTTCGGCTCACCTCATAGGCAAAGTCCACATGCCCCGGCGTGTCGATCAGATTGAGCACATATTTCTCGCCATCATCGGCGGTATAATCAATCCGCACGGTCTGGGCCTTGATGGTGATACCGCGCTCACGCTCGATATCCATACTATCCAGAAGCTGCGCTTTCATGTCCCGGTCCGAAACGGTTCCGGTCTCCTGAATGAGGCGGTCAGCCAGCGTCGATTTACCGTGGTCGATATGCGCCACGATCGAGAAATTGCGGATGTGTTTCAGGTCTGTCATGGCTTGCATATGGAAGGGATTTCGCGCCCGGTCAAGTGAGCGCGCGCGGCCCCGACCAAAACTCCCCCTGCCCTTCCTCTGACTGGAAATATCCCGGGGGTCCGGGGGCTGGCCCCCGATCCTTGCGTCCGGCCCTCGCCCTTACCGCATCACGTCCAGCTCAGCACCTTGTCGTCCACACAGGTCAAAAACCGTCCGGCCGTGATCCGGTTGTTGGTGGGCGCATTTTCCACCCCATGCAAATACGAGGCGTTCATGAAATAGAGATCGCCCCGGCGGATCTTCACGCGAATGCTGTCAAACCCGTCGGCGTAGTCGCGCGGATAAGGATAGCCGCTCTCCTCAAGCCCCAGGGCGCGCCGCTCGGCCCCGCTTGGGCGGTGGTTCCACAAGACCGTTTCGCTTCCCTCGACATCGTCGGCGATACAAATATTCGCCGCGATGGTATGGCTACCTGTGGCGATCTCAAAGCCGTCTCGTTTGGCCGAGGTCAATTGCGCACTGTCCTCATGGGGGTGCAAGGCCATTTCTCCATTGTTGAGCCATTTGCGGGTGGTGGCGAAATTGGCCATGCCGCCCTGATGCTGGGCACGGCGATAAATCTTGCCGCGCCGGGCGAATTCCCGTTCCAGCATGTCATCCAGAAACAACCGGTTCACCTGCCCCGGCTCCAACACCGAAAACAGGTCCAGTACCTGGACCATCTGTTCCGCTACTGCGCGCATATAGCTGGCGCCACCATGGGAAAACTGGGTCGCGCCGATCTGCTGGGTGCGCACAAAGCCGTCCTCGCCCCGCTTGCTGCCATGCGCCGCGATCAGCGCATCAAACTGTGTCGCCAACCGGTCGCAGATATCGGCCTTCACCACATCGCGCAGAACGATCATCCGGTTCTGCGCGATGCCGCCCTCCTCGATGAACTGCGCCAGAAGGTCGGGCGAACAGGGCCCCTCGAATTCGAGCCAGCCGATCTCACCCTCATCCAGCATTTCATCCTCCTCGCCCTATATGCGTCAAAGCCGGTTTCCCGTTTAACGCCTAAGCCCTTCTGGCGCCATAGAGCATCACGACGTAACGAAACTGCGCCGCCCCCGATGACATTGCCACGCCCGACCCCTAGCTCTTGGGGCAACAGGAGACGCATATGACCCCCTATTCCATTCTCGATCTCGCCCCGATCCCCCAAGGCTTTGACGCCGCCGAAGCACTGCGCCGCAGCACCGATCTGGCCCAGCATGCCGAAGACTGGGGCTATTCACGCTACTGGCTGGCCGAACATCACAACATGCCCGGCATCGCCAGCTCGGCCACAGCCGTGCTGATTGGCCATATCGCGGCAGCGACCAAAAGCATCCGCGTCGGCTCGGGCGGGGTGATGTTGCCCAACCATGCGCCGCTGGTGATCGCGGAACAGTTCGGCACACTGGCCACATTGCACGGTGACCGGATCGACCTTGGCCTCGGGCGCGCGCCGGGGACCGACGGGCGCACGGCCCATGCTCTGCGCCGGGGCCGGATGCAGGGCGATGATTTCCCCGATGAGGTGATTGAGATGCTGGGCTATCTCGCCCCCGCCCAGCCCGGTCAGCCGGTGCGCGCCATCCCCGGTGAAGGCACCCAGGTTCCGATCTGGATTCTCGGCTCCTCGCTTTATGGCGCGCAATTGGCTGCGCATCTCGGCCTGCCCTATGCGTTTGCCAGCCATTTTGCCCCCGATGCGCTGGAACCCGCGATTGAAACCTATCGCAGCACCTTTCGTGCCGGCATTACCGACGCGCCGCGTTTCATGCTGGCGGCGAATGTCTTTGCCGCCGAAACCGACGCCGAGGCCCGCGCCCTGCGCACCTCGCAACTGCAAGCCTTCATCAACCTGCGCACCGGCCGCCCCGGCCCGCTGCCTGCGCCGGTGGCGGATGAATCGGCGATCGATGTGTCCCCCCAGGTGCTGCAAGCCGCCAATGCCGCGCTGCGGGTCTCGGCCGTCGGCAGCCCGGAATCGGTGCGCAGCCAGCTCAAGGCCTTGATCGCGCGTCACCAACCAGACGAGGTGATCCTGTCGAGCGCCACCCATGACCACGGCGCGCGCCTCAGGTCATTTGAAATTGCCGCCGAGGTGATGGGATCGCTCTGATCGCGCGCGCCTTTGACGGCACGAAACAACCGCGCGATCCATTGAACAAGCGACAGCGAAGCAGATGGGGGAAATGGCGGACCCAAGAGGATTCGAACCTCTGGCCTCTGCCTTCGGAGGGCAGCGCTCTATCCAGCTGAGCTATGGGTCCCTGAGCGGCGTCTTTACCGAAGCCGCCCGCGCAGCGCAATCGTCAATCTGAGTGAGCAGCCGGAAAATACTCCGACAAATAAAAAATCCCGGACAAGCGCCTGGCTTGTCCGGGACTCTCAAAGACGCCTTTGTGGCGTCTATCAGTTCACGACGTTGCCGTATTTGTCATATGTGGGCTCGGGGGCGACATAGGTCACTTCGGGCTCGGGTTGCGCGCATGCGACAAGGAACGACACGCTGGACAGGATCAGAGCAGCTTTGATCAACTTCATGTTTGAACTCCATTATTAAACAACTCCCCCAACTCTAGCGAATGCGTCGGGTTCTGTCGACACGCTGTTTTCAGGCGTGCAAGTTCCCGCCAGAGCAAAACGGCTCGCCAGAGATTCAACCAAAAAGCTTATGCGCCAACTCCAATGCCTCGATCAGCTTGTCGACCTCTTCGCGCGTATTATAGAGCCCAAAGCTTGCCCGACAGGTGGCGCTCACTCCGAAATGTGCCATCAGAGGTGCAGCGCAATGATGCCCCGCCCGCACCGCCACGCCCTTCTTGTCGAGGATGGTCGAGATGTCATGCGCATGCGCCGCGCCCTGCATGGTGAACGAGAAGATCGCGGCCTTGTCCGGCGTCATACCCTGAATGTTGAGCCAGTTCAGCCCGCCCATCTTCTCGGCGGCATAGCGTGCGAGGTCAGCCTCATGCGCGGCCACATTCTCCATTCCAAGATCCATCAGATAGTCCAGCGCCACGCCCATGCCAATGGTCTGCACGATGCCGGGCGTGCCGGCCTCGAACATCATCGGCGGGTCGTTATAGGTCACGTTGTCCTTGGTCACTTCGCGGATCATGTCGCCGCCGCCCATGAAGGGGCGCATCTCCGCCATGCGTTCCTTGCGGATATAAATCGCGCCCGAGCCTGACGGACCATAGAGCTTATGCCCGGTGATCGGGTAGAAATCACAGCCCATATCCTCAAGGTTCACCGGTGCATGCACCGACCCTTGCGAGCCATCGACCAACACGGGAACACCCTGTTTGCGGGCTTCCGAGCAGATAGTTTTTACATCAACAACGGTTCCCAACACGTTGGAAAGTTGGGTAATCGCGATCAGCTTGGTTTTGGGTCCGATGGCATCGATCACCGCCTGAGGGTCCAGCGCGCCGGTAACATCGACATCGACCCATTTCAAAACCACCCCAAGGCGTTCGCGCAGGAAATGCCAGGGCACGATATTGGCGTGATGCTCCATCACGCTGAGAATGATCTCATCGCCCGCCTGCATCCGTGCCATGGCCCAACCATAGGCCACAAGGTTGATCCCCTCGGTGGTGCCCGACGTAAAGACGATTTCGTTTTCGTCTTTCACACCAAGAAACTTGGCCACGGTGGCGCGCACCGCCTCGTATTTGTCAGTCGCCAGATTGCTCAGGTAATGCAGGCCGCGATGCACGTTGGCATATTCGTGCGAATAGCTTTGGGTGATCGCATCAATGACAACTTTCGGCTTTTGCGCCGATGCGCCATTATCCAGGTAAACCAAAGGTTTGCCGTTCACTTCTCGACTAAGGATCGGGAAATCGGCGCGGATCTTTTCGACGTCATACATATCAGGCGGCTCCCTTGGCCACGGCCCCGAAAAGGAGCAGAAAAACGGTGACGCCGACGAGAAGCAGCGCGACCCCTGTCGCCAGCACAGCCAGCGACTTCATCGGACTCATGAATCCATGCACCCGGTCGACAAAGGCTATCAGGATCCACAGACCCCAGAAAAACGCCACCATATTGGCCAGACTGGCCAGAGGCATCGCCACGATCGCAAGCACCAGCACCCCAAGTTGCAAGCCGACCTGCACGATCTGAAGCCACGTGACCACCACCAGCATGTCGCGCAATTCGCCCTTGCCCCCGAGCATCCGCCCGGCCCAGTGCAGCACGAAAACCAGCACCACAATCGCCCCAGCGGCCACTACCGCCAAAAGACCGGGTCGAAAGAACAAGCGCGGCATCAGTTCGACTTGTTCCGGCGCCGGGGGAAACACATACATGCCCGCCGAAATCACCAGCGCATTCAGAACCGCAGCCAGAACGACCGCACTCCAAAGTGTATCAAACCCCAGCCCGTGGCGCATCGCAATCAGCTGACCAGCCGCTTCGCGAGGATTGGAAAGTGTTTGCTTTACAAGCGCTTGAATAGTGAAGCTCATGCGCCCCTCCAGACTTCGGTCAGCCCGGAAAACCAGACCCATAAAAAAACAGCGATCCAGATAACCCCCACCAGGGTGAGCGCGCTCCCGGGTCCGACAAACCCCGCCGTCAGCCCCCAGAGAAGCATGATCGGCCCGCTGGCCAACAGCGCCCAGAACAGCGCGATACGCGCCCCGAACGGTTGCCCCTTGCCACCAAGAATCCTGAGCACCCAATGGCTGATCAGTGCCAGAGTGTAAAGCACCAGCGGCATGACAAACAGCCAGGCGAAAAGCGCGCCGCCCAGAAGCGGATTAAGCTCCTGCCCGTGTTCGTGCGCCTGACGCGCCAGCCGCGGCCATTGCGCCACAAAAACCACCACACAGCCCGCCATCAGGATGACGAGCGCGCGCTCTTCGCGCACGCCCGCCTGCAAAATCCGCCGGACCACCCGACGCGGGCCGCCATAGGTGGCCACGATATCGCTCACGGCAGACATGCGTCAGCCCCGGTGCCGCGCCAGCCAACCCTCAAGCCGCCCAACGATCTCCTCGGCCAGCTGCGGATTCTCGATCTCATCGACCGCCTCGGCCAAAAAGGCCAGCGTCAGAAGGTCGGTTGCATCGGCCACCGACACACCGCGCGACCGCAGATAGAACAAGGCTTCATCGTCGATCGCACCCGAGGTGCTGCCATGTGAACAAGCCACATCATCGGCATAGATCTCAAGCTCTGGCTTGGCCAGGAACTGGCTGTCCCCGTCCAGCATCAATGACTGCGACTTCTGATACCCGTCGGTTTTCTGCGCCCCGGCCTTGACCAGGATCTTGCCCTGAAACACGCCTGTTGCGCCGTTTCTGAGCACCTTCTTGAACACCTGTCGGCTTTCGCAATTCACCGCGTCATGGGTGATGAACACAGTGTCATCATGCACAAATGCACCGTCGCCCAGACAGGCGCCCGCAACATGCGCGACTGCGTCATCACCGCAGAGTTCGACCACGCATTCGTTGCGGGTCAGCGCGCCGTTAACCGTCAGCGTAAAGCTCTTGAACACTGATTCTTCGCCCAGACGCGCAAAGATATGCGTTGCTGCGCGGCGTTCATGGTCGCGCCCCTGTGCGCGCACGTGATGAAAACTGGCGCCATCGGCGACATCCACCTCCATCACCTTGTTAAGCCGCGCCGCCGCCGGTCCATTCTCCAAAAGGGTCAGATCCGCCCCCTTTTCCAACCGGATGACATTATGGACGATCGCATCAGAACTATCTGATTCATGTCGATAAACCAGACTCACAGGCCGCTCTGCACGACCTGTCACGCGGATCATCACGCCGTCTTTCGCCAGCGCCGTATTCAGCGCTGCCAAAGGCCGTTCCACCGGGTTCTGGCCGCGGGCCTCCAACACACCGTAAAGGTCTTTACCCCAATGGATGTCGGCCCCCGCCGCATCGGACAGCTGCTCAATCTCGACGCCACTCAACTCCAATGGATCAGAGGCATCGGCATCAAACACGCCATCGACAAAAACGATCCTGAGACGCTCGATCCCGTCAAACAAAGGTGTTTCATCATTGACGAACGCGGCGGCGTTGGGCGCTTCAATCTGGGTTAGCGTATCCGGTCGCGTGTATTTCCAGTATTCATCACGCCGACCGGGCAGACCCATTTCCCTCACCCGTGCCAACGCATCGTCACGCGTCGCAGCAATCCAGCCGGTGTCACCGGGCAAACTCATAGCATCAAGGCGCGTGCGCGCGGCCTCCTGCTTGGCCTCTCTCAGGGCCGTTCGTTTCAGAGCAGACATTACGCCACCTCGGCCAGAATATCGGCATAGCCGTTGTTTTCAACTTCCAGAGCCAGTTCAGGTCCGCCGGATTTCACGATCCGCCCATCGGCCAGAATATGCACAACATCGGGTTTGATATGGTCCAGAAGCCGTTGATAATGCGTAATAACGAGGAAACCACGCCCTTCGTTTCTCAGCGCGTTAACGCCTTCAGAAACCAGCTTCATCGCGTCCACATCAAGCCCTGAATCGGTCTCGTCAAGGATGCACATCTTGGGTTCCAGCATCGCCATTTGCAGGATCTCGTTGCGCTTCTTTTCGCCGCCCGAAAAGCCCACATTGACAGGCCGTTTGAGCATGTCAGCGTCGATTTTCAGCGTCTTGGCCTTGGCGCGGATCACCTTGAGAAATTCGGTCGCGCTCATCTCTTCTTCGCCGCGCGCCTTGCGTTGCGAGTTCACGGCAGTGCGCAGGAACGTCATATTGCCCACACCGGGAATTTCCACCGGGTATTGAAAGGCCAGGAACAGCCCAAGGGCCGCACGTTCCTCAGGGTCCAGCCCCAACAGATCATTTCCGTCCAGAGTGGCGCTGCCTTCCGTCACCTCATAACCTTCACGCCCTGACAGAACATAGCTGAGGGTCGATTTTCCCGACCCGTTGGGGCCCATGATCGCATGCACTGTGCCGGGCTCGACCGTCAGATCAATACCCTTCAGGATTTGCTTGTCTTCTTCTTGAAGTTTGACTTTCAAGCCTTTGATTTCCAGCATGAGATTTTCCTTTCCTATCCGTTACAGCGCGTTGCTGCGCCGGCGTTTTCAAGTGATGTTCGATGACCAGACGACGCAAATGCGCCCGCCGACCCCAGAGGATCGGCAAACGCGAAGGTCGTGATGGAATGTCGGGAGTCTGTCGTCAGGTCAGGCTGTACGAGGTCGCGATCTCGGGCAGCAGCAAACGCCCCGCCTGCAAGCTGCGTTCGACGAAATTCGGCGAATAGATCTGCGCCCAGATGTCGGGAAAGGCCCGCGCCAGCTCGATTTCGTTGGTGATGATCGCGGCAAAGCCCAGAACGGCCGTCAACACATAGGTCTTGCGGGCAAGCCCGCACAGCAACAGCACGATAAGTGATAGCACGCTGGCCAGCGCGATATCGGCGGCAACCAGGCTGGTAAGCCCAAGCGCATCGGCTGCATTCACGGCATGATCGAGAAAGCGATAGCTCGCCGCATGTCCGGCCACCATCGCGACGGCCCCAAGGGCAAAGGCAAAGGGATAGCCCAGCACCGCCTTGAGCGAGACGCGCGCGGCACGTTTGACCTGGTGCGCGACCTTTCGCTGTGTCGGAACGTCGCCAACGCCGGTCAGAAGGACGGGCGGAGCGCCGCAATTCTTGTTGATTCGTGCCAAACGGGCTGCGAATACGTCGTTGTGTGCTGTTGCAGCCATCTTTCGGCCTCTCGCAATCTTTGCTCAAGGTCAAATCTGTCTGAACAATCCGACAGCAATGAGGCAGGAACCGATCAAATTCACGGTCCGCGACACCCTGCCGCGCAGGGTCTGGGGGATATGGCACATGCAATTTCATGGATTCGTCATCGCCCGAATGACCCAAGAAAGCCGCTCGATCGGGAGCGGCGTAGGCGAAATTTCAAACCGCGCCATGCGTCCGATGATCTCTTTCGGCGCGCCGATCACCTCTTCGATGGCGTGATAATGGGTGCGCCTTATATAGTCGTCAAACAACAGCGGAAGAGGCTTTTGCGTGTGAAACGCCGCCGCCAGCACACAGCCCATGCGAAACCGTCCATCGACCAGCACAACATCGGGTTGCCCCATCCGGCCACTCTCCCAGATGCCCAGCGGATAGCGTGCAAACCGTTTCCAGGCGCTATCATCCGCCGGGTGGCCCCACTCTGTCGTCGCGCCGATATCCGCATGAATCACCCGCACCTGCGATTGTGGCGGGTTGGCCTTGAACCACGAACGCATCATTTCGGCCCAGCCCGCATCGCTCTCAACCGAAAACACCTGCTTGCCGGTCATCTCACCCGCCAAGACGGTCGAGCCCCCCGACCCATATTCCAGAATCGTTTCGGCCCCCGCATAGGCCGCGCGCACCGCTTCCGCCTCTGCCGGTGGCAGGGTCAATTCGGGGCGCGATATGGTGGACACGTCATTCATTTCAAACGCCTACGCCCGCGCTTGGCACCAGCACGTAATTGGTGTTGTTCTGATAGCGGCGAACCTTTTCCACCACGTCATAACCCAACGGCGCGAGCCATTCCTGAAACGCGGCATCGTTCTCGTCGTCAATTTCCAGCAAAAGGATCGGGCGCGCCCGCGCAATGGTTTGTTGCAACCCGCGCAACACCATCATCTCCATGCCCTCGACATCGACCTTGATCATGTCCGGGCTCTCGGATTTCAGCGCATCATCACCGACCACGACCTGCAAACCCCCGCCCTCGCCCTCCTGCGCGCCTTCGCGCATCCGCGAGCCGCCCAGATTGCGTGGCTGCTCGACCATGGCAAAGCCATCGGCCACACGATCGGCCAGCCCGACACCGAGATGGCTCAGATCGAACACATCGAGAAATCCGTTCATCGCGATATTGGCAATCAAAAGCTTGTAGGCCGCCGGATTCGGCTCAAACGGAATCACCTTGGCGGGTGCCATGAACCCGGCGACATAGAGCGAATGGTTGCCGACATTGGCACCGATATCGACAAAGGTACCGCCGTGCGGAAAATGCGCCTTGATCGCAGCCAGCTCCTTTGGCTCATAAAACACGCCCTTGCGCCATTTGCGCTGAATCGGGTCGCGCGCATGGGTCGTCACAAAGCGAAAATCGCGGCCATGAATGCGGGTGAACACCACATCCACATCCTCGACAATCACGGGATCACCGCTTGCCAGCCGACGCCGCGCACGGCCCAGCTTGAATCCACTCTGCGATGATTTCCGCTCGTCCATCTTACCCTCGCGTCCTCATCTGTATTCGATAAAGCGAAAGATCAGAGCCGAGATCGCCCAGCCCAGGAATATCCCGCCACCGACGGCAACCACCGGATTGATGAACGCCGTCGGATAGGAATTGACCAGAATCATGCCAAGCGTCCCGCCAATCGCGGGAAACGCAAAGGGCATCCAGCTCAGAAGCAATTCCTTGAACGACTTTGGACCACGATCAGCCAACAGACCCCTCCAGCGAAATCGCCACCAACTGTTGGGCTTCCATGGCGAACTCCATTGGCAGCGCCTGCAACACGTCCTTGGCAAAACCATTGACGATCAAGGCCACTGCCGATTCTTCGCTCATGCCGCGCTGACGGCAATAAAACAGCTGTTCGTCATCCACCTTGGATGTGGTCGCCTCATGCTCGACGCGCGATGAATTGTTCTTCACCTCGATGTAAGGCACCGTATGCGCGCCACAGGCGTCTCCGATCAACAGGCTGTCACATTGCGTATAGTTGCGCGAATTCGTCGCCTTGGGGTGCATCGACACAAGCCCGCGATAGGTGTTTTGTGCCACCCCCGCGCTGATCCCCTTGGACACGATACGACTTTTCGTGTTGCGCCCCAGATGTACCATCTTGGTGCCGGTATCGGCCTGCTGATGGTTGTTGGCGATGGCGATGGAATAGAACTCGCCCTGCGACTCTGCACCGCGCAGAATACAGCTCGGATACTTCCACGTCACGGCCGATCCGGTCTCAACCTGCGTCCACATCACCTTGGCCCGGTCGCCCCGGCAATCGGCACGCTTGGTCACAAAGTTATAGATCCCGCCAACGCCGTTCTCATCCCCGGGATACCAGTTCTGAACGGTCGAATACTTCACCTCGGCGTCTTCCTCGACGATGATTTCCACCACCGCGGCATGAAGCTGCGCCACATCGCGCTTCGGCGCCGTGCACCCTTCAAGATAGGACACGTGTGACCCCTTGTCGGCAATGATCAGCGTGCGCTCGAACTGGCCGGTATTCTCGGCGTTGATACGGAAATACGTGCTAAGCTCCATCGGGCAACGCACCCCCGGCGGCACATAAACAAACGAGCCATCCGAGAACACCGCACTGTTAAGCGTGGCATAATAATTGTCTGATACCGGCACGACCGACCCGAGGTATTTCTTCACCAACTCGGGATGTTCGCGAATCGCCTCCGAGATCGAGCAGAAGATGACCCCTGCTTCCATAAGATCCTTCTGGAATGTGGTGCCCAGAGAGACCGAATCAAACACCGCATCCACGGCCACGCGGCGCGCTTCAGCAGGCGTCGCATCGGCGCCCTCCACCCCGGCCAGAATCATCTGTTCCTGAAGCGGAATGCCGAGCTTTTTATAGGTGGCCAGCAGTTTCGGGTCGACCTCATCAAGCGATTTCGGCTTTTCCATCATGCTTTTCGGACGAGCATAGTAATACTGATCCTGAAAGTCGATTTCGGGATAGTTGACCATAGCCCAGGTCGGCTCTTCCATCTGTTCCCAGCGTTCAAAGGCCTGAAGACGCCATTCGGTCATCCATTCGGGCTCTTTGTTCTTTTCCGAGATCAGCCTGACGATATCGGGGTTCACGCCCTTGGGGGCGTATTCCATCTCGATATCGGTTTCCCAACCGTGTTCGTATTTATCACCCAGGGAACGAACAGCCTTGACTGTTTCTTCCTCAACGCCGTCCTTGACCTGCACGTTTTTTGCGTCCGCCATGGGTCTTCCTTTCCGTTTCAGTTCCGTCTCACGCCGCGCTGATTTTTGCGCGGTCGCGAAATCTCTCAAATGCTGCGCCCCATGCCTCAGCAAAGCGGGTCACATCGTCCATCGTTGTCTCAAGCCCCAACGACACGCGAATCGCGCACGCCGCTACGGCCTCGTCATATCCACAAGCCGTCAAAACCCGGCTTGCCCGCACCTTGCCCGAAGAACAGGCCGATCCGGCGGAAATTGCGAATCCTGCCAGATCCATCTGCATCACCTGCGTCTCGCCCTTCCATCCGGGGGTCGCAAAACAGCTGGTGTTCGGTAAGCGCTCAGCACCTTTCCCGACAAAAATAGTCTTATTTGCAACTTTCGCAATGGCACTTTCCAGGAAATCACGCATTTTCGAGGTATCTTTCCAGCGACCCATCGCCACATCCCCCGCCGCCGCCTCTGCCGCCGCGCCGAATCCGGCGATACCGATCACATTTTCCGTCCCCGCGCGCCGCCCCATCTCCTGGCCGCCCCCCTTGAGCAGCGCTGGAAGATCGATTCCGCGTCGCAAGATCAAAGCCCCCACGCCCTTGGGTCCGCCAAGCTTATGCGCCGAAACGATTCCCATCACCGCACCCGAACGCAGGAAATCCACCTCGATCTTGCCAAAGCCCTGCGTCATATCCGACAGCATCAAACCGTCCGGCAATTGCTGAATCACCCCGGTTTCCGAATTGGCCAATTGCAGCGTCGCCCGCCCCGGATTGGCCACCGTCACCCGCCCCTGCCTATCCACGGGCAGATCACCACTAACCCAGGCCCCCACCGCATCATGCTCAATTGGTGCGCCCTGCAACGTCATGCCACTCAACACCATCGCCGCCGCTTCGGTCGCACTGGCGGTAAAGACAACCTCGGCCCCCTCGGCGCCAATCGCACGCGCCACCTGCACGCGCGCCCGCTCGATCAACCCTTTTGCGGCGCGCCCCTCGCCGTGCACGCTCGACGGGTTGCCGACCACATCCATGGCCGCAATCATCGCCGCACGCGCCTCAACGCGTAGCGGCGTCGTCGCATTATGATCGAGATAAACGCGTTGCACCTCAGTCACCAACTTCCCGTTTCATCTTTCCCAAAATACTCACGCCCCGTCCTCGACATCATCGACAATGTTGAAGATTCCCGGCACCGCCGGACAGGGTGCAAGCGTGTTTTCGATCACATCCGACAACCGCGCCTGATGCAGCCAGACATAGACATGCGCACTCAGACTCTCCCAAAGCCGGTTGCTCAGCGATTGTGCCCGGCTGCCCGACGCACCACCGCTGGCGCCCGCCCCCTTGTGCATCGCATCCACCGTCTCATCGACAGCCGCCAGAATTTCGACAACCCGAATCTCGCTGGCCGGGCGCGCCAACCGATAGCCGCCTCCCGGACCGCGCACCGATGCCACCAATCCGGCCCGGCGCAGCTTGACGAAAAGCTGCTCCAGATACGGCAGCGAAACATCCTGCCGCTTTGAGACTTCGCCCAGCGTCACCAGCGCGCTATCAGCCTGCAGCGCAATATCGGTCAGCGCCACCATTGCGTAACGTCCCTTGGTACTCAGTTTCATCGCTTCTCTCTCCCCGCGGCCAAACCGCACTCTAATCCCAAATTTATTGGGAATTCATTGACCTTGCCCGGGCTACGCACTATCTCGTTGAAACCCGCCCGCACCGATCCGGTACCGGGCCAGTTTAGAAATGTTCTAAGGTGTCCGAGCGATTTCGTCAAGAATATCCCCGCACCTGACCCAGGAGACGATATCAACCCATGCCCGAGGTGATTTTTCCCGGACCAGAAGGCCGCCTCGAAGGCCGCTATCATCCGCAACCCGAAAAAGACGCACCCATTGCCATCGTTCTGCATCCGCATCCACAGTTTGGCGGAACGATGAACAACAAGGTCGTCTATAACCTGCATTACACGTTCTACAACATGGGGTTTACCGTGTTGCGCTTCAATTTCCGAGGTGTCGGGCGGTCGCAGGGTGAATATGACCAAGGTGTCGGTGAATTGTCCGATGCCGCCTCTGCGCTCGACTATCTTCAGTCGATGAACCAGAACTCGAAACATTGCTGGGTCGCGGGCTTTTCCTTTGGTGCCTGGATCGGCATGCAGCTCTTGATGCGCCGCCCCGAGATCACCGGCTTCATTTCGGTGTCGCCCCCCGCCAACATGTATGATTTCTCGTTCCTCGCGCCCTGCCCCAGCTCGGGCCTGATCATCAATGGTCTGGCCGATCGCGTCGCGCCGCCGCCCGATACCGTGGCGCTGGTCAACAAGCTGCACGAGCAAAAAGGCATCACCGTCACCCATACCGAAGTCGAAGGTGCCGGGCATTTCTTCGAGAACGAGCATATGGATACGCTGACCGGCAACGTGACCAGCTATGTCAAACGTCGCCTGACCGAGACCACACGCTAAGATGTCCACGCTTGAACAAATCGCTTCCGATCTGGCCGATACCACGATGAAAATCATGGAGAAAACCGGTGAAGACCGCCTGCATTACGAGGTCGCCGACGTGCTCGGCGCCTCGTCGCAGACCCTGGAGGAAGCCTACCTTACGGAAGTGCGCGTGCGCCTGGCAGGCAAGGCGGCCAAGGCGTTCCTCAAGGAAAAAGTGGGCGAGCTGACCAAGGCCGCAAAGGCTGCTCAACCGCCCAAATGATCCGGCTCTGCGCCGCGCTGGCCGTGTTGCTCCTACCGGGGTTCCTGCTCTCTTTTCTGCTGGCTCTGGGGGAACGTGACTGGTTTCATTGCTTTGCTTATGGCGATAGCGCGACACCCCCGCTCCCCTCTCTCTTTGCTTCAGGCGAGCTTACCCAGGTTCTGCTGGAAACCCTGACACCACCCTTCTCGCACCCGCTGATGACGTTGCTGCATTTCGGCCCAAGCCTGCTTTTCGCCCTGTTCTTCTTTTTTGCCAAAAGCCGCGCACAGCGCCGCACGCTTCTGATTACACTCGCCGTCTTTGTGCTTTTTTACCTCTGGACCCTTCTGCCGCCCTCGGGCCAACATGACTGTGACCGCAAGGGTGCCGATTCCTCACTCAGCCTGCCGCTCTTCGCCATACTCGGCACGCTCATGGCCCTTCTCGCCAACAAACTGACATGCCTTGCCGGAGCCTGCCGCCATGACGACCCAACAAACCCCCAATGACCGTCTCACCGCCCAGATGGCTTTCCTCAACGAGGCCGACAAGCTCAAATCCGTGATCCGCGGCACCACGCTTTGCGACGGGTCGCGTTTTGAAAACTCCGGTGAACATAGCTGGCACATCGCGCTCTATGCACTCACCCTTGCCGAACACGCGCCCGTAGAGGTCGACAAATCCCGCGTGATCGCCATGCTCCTGCTGCACGATCTGGTAGAAATCGACGCCGGCGATGCCCCGGTGTTCGGCACGCATGACGCGGGAGAAATGGCAAAAGCCGAAGACAGCGCGGCGCGCCGTATCTTCGGCCTGCTCCCCCCCGATCAGGCGGCCAGTTTTCGCGCCCTCTGGGATGAATTTGAAGCCAACGAAACCCCCGACGCGCGCTTCGCCAAATCGCTCGACCGCTTCCAGCCCCCCAATCAAAATCTGGCCTCGGGCGGCGGCTCATGGATCGCCTATAATATCGACTATGAAACCTTCCGCGCCCGCGTCGGCTCCAAGGTCAAATCCGGCGCTCCCGCACTCTGGTCCTGGCTCAAACCCCAGGTCACGGCTTGGTTCAAGTCCCGCCGCTAACTGCTTCATCTTGCTTTAAATATCCGCGCCGCAGGCTCCCCAGCCCAAAGTCCGCACGGTCAGCGGAAAATCGGAACATGCGGCGCGGCATCTTCCGCCAAAAGCCCGCTGAGACGCGGATCGCGCAGCACCTCGACCTGCTGATGCGTCGCCACGAACCCGGAGCGGCGATAAAAGTCCAGCGCGCGCGGCGAATCCATCGTGCAGGTGTGCAGATGAAACCGCGTCACCCCGGGGCGGAACGCCCGCTTGATCGCCCGGTTCATCAGCCAACGCCCGGCGCCCGCCCCGATCAACCCCTTCACCAGCCCGAAAAACGCCAACTCACAGGCGCCGCTCTGACGAAAATCCAGCTCCAGAAGCCCGGCCTCGGCACCCTCGAACTCCAGCACATAGACATGCACCTCCGGGTCTTCCAAGATCGCCGCCAGCTCCGATTCCTTCATCACCAGCCGCGAAAACCACAGCCAATCCTCGGCCCCGACGCGGCGAAACAGCTCTAGATACCAACCCACATCAGGCCGCTCGACCCGGCGCAGCGCGAAACCGTCCCGCTCGGGACGCAACTGCGGTGCGCGCATTTCCAGATGCGTCACCACCGTCGCCAGAAACCCTGGCGGCACGTCATGAAACCCCGGCGCCAACATCACCCCCCCTTGGCGGCTTTGGCCCGCTTTTTCTCGGCCACAACCTTCGCTGCCAGATCCCGCGCAATCGCGAACGCGCCCTTGATCTTGTCGCTGTCGTTCTTCCAGTCGCGCCGCACCACGATCTTGTTGTCACGCACCTTGGCCAGCCCGCGTTGATCCTCGATGAACTCCACCAACCCCTTGGGCGAGGCGAATTTGTCGTTGTGAAACTGGATCGTCGCGCCTTTCGGCCCACCATCGAGCTTGGCAATCCCGGCGCGTTTGCACATCTCCTTGATGCGCACGATCAACAAGAGCGTGTTCACCTCGCGCGGCAGCTTGCCAAACCGATCAATCAACTCGGCGGCAAAACCTTCCAGTTCAACTTTATCATGCAACCCACTGAGACGACGATACAATCCCAATCTCACATCAAGATCAGGCACATAATCCGACGGGATCAGAACCGGCACGCCAAGATTGATCTGCGGCGCCCATTGCTCATCCGGCTCGCTCAGCCCTTCCAGCTCACCGGCGCGGATCTTGGCAATCGCCTCCTCCAGCATCTGTTGGTAAAGTTCATAGCCCACATCGCGCATCTGCCCGGACTGTTCCTCGCCCAGCAAATTGCCCGCCCCGCGAATATCCAAATCCTGCGATGCCAGCGTAAAGCCCGCCCCCAACGTATCAAGCGAGCCTAGAACCCGAAGCCGCTTCTCCGCCGCCGGGGTCAGACGCGCACGCGGTTTCGTTGTCAAATACGCGTAAGCACGGGTTTTAGAGCGCCCGACACGCCCCCTGATCTGGTAAAGCTGGCTCAGCCCGAACATATCGGCGCGATGCACCACCATCGTGTTGGCGGTCGGAATATCCAGCCCCGATTCCACGATCGTCGTGGCCAGCAGAACATCGTATTTACCGTCGTAAAACGCGTTCATTCGGTCATCGAGTTCCCCCGCCGCCATCTGCCCATGCGCCACCACCACGCTCACCTCGGGCACCTGATCGCGCAAGAACGCCTCGATCTCGGGCAGATCGGTTATTCGCGGCACCACATAGAAGGACTGCCCACCGCGATAATGCTCGCGCAGCAACGCCTCGCGGATCGTCACCGCATCAAACTCGCTCACATAGGTGCGAATCGCCAACCGATCGACCGGCGGCGTGCCGATAATGCTAAGATCACGCACCCCGCTCAGGCTCAACTGCAAGGTGCGCGGTATAGGCGTCGCCGTAAGGGTTAATACATGCACATCCGATTTCAACGCCTTCAGCCGCTCTTTGTGCGCCACGCCAAAATGCTGTTCTTCGTCAACAATCAACAAGCCAAGGTCTTTGAACCGAATATTCTTGGCCAAAAGCGCATGCGTGCCGACCACAATATCAACCAATCCTTTGGCCATCCCCTCGCGCGTTCGTGTCGCATCCGATGCTTTAACAAACCTAGACAATCCACTGACATTAATAGGGAAGCCACGAAACCTGTCCGCAAAACTTTTCAAATGTTGACGCGCCAACAGGGTCGTTGGGGCAACCACTGCCACCTGTTGCCCGGCCATGGCCGTCACAAAGGCCGCACGCATCGCCACCTCGGTTTTGCCAAAGCCGACATCGCCACAGATCAGCCGGTCCATCGGCCGCCCTGACGCCAGATCGCCCAGCACATCGCCAATCGCGCTCAATTGGTCGTCGGTTTCTTCATAAGGGAAACGCGCCGCGAATTCTTCCCAGGCGTGATGCTGCGCCTCCAGCACCGGCGCGCGGCGCAATTCGCGCTCTGCCGCAACCCGGATCAGACGCTCGGCCATCTCACGAATGCGCTCTTTCAGCTTGGCCTTCTTGGCCTGCCAGGCACCCCCGCCCAACCGGTCGAGCAAGCCCTCATCATGACCATATTTGCTCAGCAGTTCGATGTTCACCACGGGCAGGTAAAGCTTTGCATCATCGGCATATTCCAGCGTCAAACACTCATGCGCTGCGCCCAGTGCGGTAATCACTTCAAGCCCAAGATAGCGCCCGACCCCATGATCCACATGCACCACCAGATCACGCGGGCTGAGGCTTTGTGTCTCGGTCAGGAAATTCTCCGCCCGCCGCTTCTTGCGCGTCGTTCGGATCAGACGATCGCCCAGCACATCCTGCTCGGAAATCACTGTCAGCCCGGGGGCATGAAACCCCGCCTCAAGCGGCCAAACCGCCAGATGCAGCCCGCGTTTGCCAAGCCCGGACGCATCGCGCAGCGACACCGCACCAAGCAACCCCTCATCCTCCAACAGGCCTTCGATACGCTCGCGCGCGCCCGTGGAATATGAGGCAACAATCACCGGCCCCTCAACCAGTCGCGCTTCAATATGGTCTTTCAGAACACTGAAAAGGCTAACATTTTCCAACTTTCGTTCGGGTGCAAAACTGCGCCCAATCCGCCCGCCTGCGTCCACAACCCCCGGCCCACTGGCCTGGGGCAGCGCGTTGAATTGCAGCACCCGCTTGCCGCCCACGGCCTTTTCCCAGGCCGCATCGGTCAGGTAAAGCTGCTCTGCCGGCACGGGCTTATAGACCGTGTCGATCCGGCTGCGGTCTCCCATGGCAAGACGGCGCGTTTCATATTGGTCCGCAATGCTGTCCCACCGTGCCAGCCGCTGCCCTGTCAGCCCATCATCCAGCGTGACCGTCGCATCAGGCAGATAGTCAAAAAGCGTCTCAAGCCGCTCATGGAAAAATGGCAGCCAATGCTCGACGCCCGCATGTTTGCGCCCCGCGCTCACGGCCTCATACAGGGGGTCATCCGTGCCCGCCGCACCAAATTCGATGCGATAATTCTGGCGGAACCGCAAAATCGACGACTCGTCCAGTATCACTTCGGAAACCGGGGCCAGTTCAACAACATCAAGCTTTTGCGTGGTGCGTTGGGTCGCCGGATCGAACCGGCGCGCCCCGTCCAGCACATCGCCAAACAGATCAAGCCGCACCGGCCCGCCATCGCCCGGCGGATAGATGTCGATGATGCCGCCGCGCACCGCATAATCGCCCGGCTCCATTACTGTGGGGGCCTGCGAAAAGCCCATACGCACAAGAAAATCGCGCAAGGCTGCCTCGTCGATCCGTTGGCCGACCTCGGCCACGAATGCCGCCTTTTGCAACACTGCACGCGCCGGCAGATATTGCGTCGCCGCGTTGAGCGAGGTGAGCAGCACAAACCGCTCGGGCATCGCACCGGTCGCCAATCCCGCCAGGGTCGCCATGCGCGCCGCCGAAATATCGGCATGCGGCGAAACCCGGTCATATGGCAGACAATCCCAACCGGGAAAGCGCAGGATAGGCATGTCGGGCGCGAAGAACCGCAAGGCGGCCTCCATCGCCGCCATCCGTTTGTCGTCGCGCGCCACATGGATGACACCTGCCGCGCCGGGCGGCAATTTCGCCAGCTCGTCAAGCACGAGACGCGCATCAAACCCCTCCGGCGCCCCGCCTACCTTGATATGGCCGTGCGCGCTCATCGCTTAACCAAACGGGCCGAGCGTCAGGTTCTGAAACATGCCCCAGAGGGCGGTGACGAAAATCGAGATCATCCCGATCGTCTGGGTGAGGATACGATGCGTCATCAACCGCCGGTAAAGCTGTTCGCCACTGTCGTGATTATCCTGGATCAGCCGCGCGGTATTGAGGCTGAGCGCGCCGACAAGCGTCATCGGAAACAGCAGCAAAAACACCGCTTGGGCAAATTCATACCCATAGATAAAACCCAACAGCCCCAGCAGCGTGAGAAAGAAACAGGCAAACCCCAAAAGCCAGAGCCCGGAGATGCGCGCGATATAGAGCAACCGATTGGTATAGATTCGCACCAGATCCTCAAGATCTTCGGCGTATTGCCCGCCTTGGCGGCGCGCCCGGATCACCATGTCCCATGGCACCCCCAACACCCAATGCGATGCGGTTGACCAAAGCACCGCAAGCGCGATCCAGAACCACAGGTTCGAAAAGCTGCGCATGTCTATCAGTTCAAAGATGGATTGGTACCAGTCCAAATTGCGCGGCCCTTTATGATTTCGAAACAGCTTCTAACGCCGCTTTGCGGTATTTCCTACCCTTGAAGATATCTGCCCTGCATGCCATTGCGTTGAGGCCAGTTCAAGAAGGAGCGCACATCATGCGACCCGTCCAAGCCCCCTTCCCCATCACGCGCCTGCGGCGCACCCGCAAAAACGCCCGTTTGCGCGCCATGGTTCAGGAAAATACGCTCTCTGTCGGTGACCTGATCTGGCCGATTTTTGTCTGCGACGGTGACGGGGTTGAGCAAGATGTCGCCTCCATGCCCGGCGTCAAGCGCCGCTCGGTCGATCGTGTGGTCGAAGCCGCGGTGATGGCCGAAGCGCTTGGTATTCCTGCGATCTGCCTCTTTCCCTATACCGATCCGTCGCTCAAGACACCGGGTTGCGAAGAGGCATGGAACCCCGAAAACCTGTCCAACCGCGCGACCCGCGCCATCAAACAGGCCGCCCCGAACATTGCCATCATGTCCGATGTGGCGCTCGACCCTTACAATTCCCTCGGCCACGACGGAATTGTGCGCGACGGCGAGATTTTGAATGATGAATCTGTCGACGCGCTGGTCAAACAGGCGCTGGCCCAGGCCGAAGCCGGCATCGACATCATCGGCCCCTCCGACATGATGGATGGCCGTATTGGCGCGATTCGCGACGCTCTCGAAGACAAGGGCTACACCAACACCGCAATCCTCAGCTACGCCGCCAAGTTCGCCTCGGCCTTCTATGGCCCGTTTCGCGATGCCGTGGGGGCCTCCGGGGCGCTCAAGGGCGACAAATCGACCTATCAGATCAACCCGGCCAATTCAGACGAAGCCCTGCGCTGTGTCGAACGCGACCTGCGTGAAGGCGCCGACATGGTGATGGTCAAGCCGGGTATGCCCTATCTCGACATTGCGCGCCGGGTGAAGGATGCGTTTGGCGCGCCCACATTCGCCTATCAAGTGTCGGGCGAATACGCGATGATCATGGCCGCCGCGCAAAATGGCTGGATTGATGGCGAACGCGCGATGATGGAAAGCCTGATGTGCTTCAAGCGCGCGGGATGTGACGGGGTGTTGACCTATTTCGCCCCCGATGTCGCCCAGGCCCTGAGCTGAGGCGCGCCGAAAGCCCCCCGCATCGCGGGCCGACTGCGCCTTCTTGCGCACCTTCCCGCCGACGGTGCGCACCCTAGTGACACAAGGCGAAACTCTGCCTATACTGCACCCGAAGACCGGAAAACCGGCCACACGAGCAGTCAGGCAACATCTGAGACAGGCGGACCCATCATGAACAATTTCTCGCGGCGCGGATTCGCGCTCTCCCTTATGGCGGCTGGTACCACCACGCTTGCGGCTTGCGGCAACGGCGTCGGCTCCAACGGCAGCGCCAAGATCGACGCGCGCGTCAACAAGACGCTTGAGTATCTCTACAGCAAATACCCCGCCACTCAGGAACTGGCCGGCAATTCCCACGGTATGCTGGTGATGCCGCTGATTACCGAGGCAGGATTGGGCTTTGGCGGTGGCTATGGCCGTGGCGCCCTGCGCATCGATGGCACAACCGTCGATTACTATTCCGCCACCAAGGGCAGCTTCGGGCTTCAGATCGGCGCCCAGCAATATGCCCATGTGCTGTTTTTCATGACCAATGAGGCGCTGATGAAATTCCGCCGCTCACAAGGCTGGGCGGCTGGCGCCGACGTGGAATACGTGGCCGGTGATCAGGCCGGCAATATCCGCGCCGAAACCACCACCTCGACCGCGCCGGTCATTGCGGTGATCTTCGGTCAGGCCGGGTTGCATCTCGGGGCCACACTGGAAGGCGTGAAATACACGCGCATTATTCCCTGAACCGGGGTGGTTCCTGTCCAGTGAACCATCTTTCAGTTCACCAACGCGCGCCCTCTTTGCCCTTGTGCCCAAGCGCCCGGTTGCCGCACGGCGTGAGGCCTCTCTGCCGCCTCTTGTGTTTCAGCCTCGGCCCCTTGGCTGCGCACTCACCTCAATGAATGGTGAATTCACCCACCACGTTGCGCCATTCTCCCGGGCTGATCATCTTGCGGTGATTGAACCGCACTGAATGCAACGGCCCGTCGATCTCACGCTGCCAAAACTCAATGAATTCAAAGAGTTTAGGGTGATCCGGGGCCAGATCATAATGCTGCCAGACGAAGGAATTCAGCACATGGGTATAATCCGGCATGTGATAGTAAAGCTCCGCCGTCGTTAGCCCGTATCCCTTCAACATAAGCTCAGTTTCCGACATCGTCATTGCGTGTCCTTTCCTGCTCTGCTCTTGATGATGCCAGATTCGTTTTTAAAATCAAATAAAATCAACGCATTGCCCCACAGCATCGCAGAACCGAACGCCGGGGAAGACTCTGATTGCACCCCATTGGTGGGGTCTGGTATAGTCGCGAAAACAATATATGGGTCACGACGAAGACCCCTGGAAGCGGACGGGCAGACCACGTGAACGACACTCCGGAAACACCTGAAAACGAAGACGAAATACCGTCTGGCAAATACGTCTATGATGGCCCGACCATCTCCATCACTGATGAGATGAAGACGAGCTATCTCGACTATGCGATGAGCGTGATCGTTTCGCGCGCCATCCCTGATCTGCGTGATGGCCTCAAACCGGTGCATCGCCGCATTCTTTATGCGATGCATGAGACCAACAATGCCCACGATAAACCCTATCGAAAATCGGCCCGCCCGGTCGGCGACGTCATGGGTAAATACCACCCGCATGGTGACTCTGCGATCTATGACGCCCTTGTGCGCATGGCGCAGGATTTCTCGATGTCTCTGCCGCTTCTGGATGGGCAAGGCAACTTTGGCTCGATGGACGGCGATAACGCCGCCGCGATGCGCTATACCGAAGTGCGGATGGACAAACCCGCCGCCTATGTCCTTGCCGATATCGACAAGGATACCGTGGATTTCCAAGACAATTATGACGGCAAAGACAAGGAACCGACGGTTCTTCCCGCCCGTTTCCCGAACATGCTGGTCAACGGCGCGGGCGGCATTGCCGTCGGCATGGCGACCAACATTCCGCCCCATAACCTTGGCGAAGTGATTGATGCCTGCCTTGCGCTGATTGAGGAGCCCGATCTCACCAGCGAACAACTGATCGACTATGTTCCCGGCCCCGATTTCCCCACCGGTGGCATCATGCTGGGGCGGACAGGCGCGCGCAAAGCCTATCTTGAAGGGCGCGGCAGCGTCATCATCCGCGCCAAGACCCGGATCGAGGAAATTCGCAAGGATCGCTGGGCCATCATCGTCGATGAGATTCCCTATCAGGTAAACAAGGCGTCGATGATCGAGAAGATCGCTGAACAGGTGCGCGACAAGAAGATCGAAGGCGTCGCCCATGTGCAGGACGAATCCGACCGCAACGGCGTGCGTGTGGTGGTCGAACTCAAACGCGACGCCACCGCCGAAGTGGTGCTCAATCAACTCTTCCGCTTCACCCCGATGCAGACCTATTTCGGCTGCAACATGCTGGCTCTGAATGGCGGTCGTCCTGAACAACTTACGCTGCGCAAGTTCCTGACATCCTTCATTGATTTCCGCGAGGAGGTCGTCGCCCGCCGCACCGCATTCGAGCTTAGAAAAGCCCGCGAACGTAGCCATATCCTCTGCGGTCTGGCTGTTGCGGTTTCCAATATTGACGAGGTCGTTGCAACGATCCGTAGCTCTGCCGACGCCGCCACCGCGCGTGAAAGGTTGATGGAGCGACGCTGGCCCGCCGCCGACATCGCAGACTACATTCGTCTGATCGACGATCCGACCCACACAATGAACGACGATGGCACCTATAATCTTTCCGAAACCCAGGCCCGCGCCATTCTTGATCTGCGCCTTCAACGCCTCACCCAACTCGGCGTCAAGGAAGTCACCGACGAACTTGAAGAACTGGCCCGTAAGATCAAGGAATACCTTGAAATTCTCGGATCGCGCGACCGGATTATGTCGATCATTTCTGATGAGCTTACAGAGGTGCGCGATCTCTTTGCCGTGCCGCGTCGCACCGAGATTGTCGACTGGTCCGGCGACATGGACGACGAAGACCTGATCGAGCGCGAAGACATGGTCGTCACCGTCACCTCGGGCGGCTATATCAAACGCACCGCTCTGGCCGATTTCCGTGCCCAGAAACGCGGCGGCAAAGGGCTGGCCGGGATGCAGACCAAGGAAGAGGACGTGGTCACCACGCTCTTTGTTGCCAATACGCATACGCAGCTTTTGTTCTTCACCACCGATGGCATGGTCTACAAGCTCAAGACATGGCGCCTGCCCCAGGGTGGTCGCACCTCCAAGGGCAAGGCGATCGTCAACATCCTGCCGATCCCGGCAGGCGTCAGCATCGCCGCCATCATGCCGGTCGATCGCGATGAAAGCGAATGGGCCGATCTGCAAATCGTCTTTGCCACCTCCGCCGGTTCGGTGCGGCGCAACCGATTGTCCGATTTCACCAACGTCATGCGCAACGGCAAGATTGCGATGAAGTTTGAAGACGACAATGCCAACACCCGCCTGATCAACGCCCGCATCTGCTCCGAAGATGACGACGTGATGCTGGTCACCAATTCGGGCCGCGCCATCCGCTTCCCGACCACCGAAGTGCGCGTCTTTAACAGCCGCAATTCGGTTGGCGTGCGTGGTATCCGCCTCAAGGGCGATGATGAAGTCGTCTCGATGTCCGTCATCCGCCACTTCAAGGCCGAAGCCGACGAGCGCGCCGCCTATCTCAAGATGCGCCGCGCCATGGCCGGGCTCGCCGACGATGCCGAGATTGAAGACGAAGACGAGGCCGCCCCCGGCGAATTGAGCCAAGAACGCTACGCCGAAATGTCAGCCGCTGAAAATCTCATCCTCACCATCACCTCTGGCGGCGCGGGCAAGCTCTCCTCCAGCCATGATTACCCCGTGCGCGGGCGTGGCGGAATGGGCGTTCAGGCGATGGACAAAGCGATGCGCGGCGGCGATATCGTCGCCTCCTTCCCGGTCGAACTTGACGACCAGATCATGCTCGCCACCTCCAAAGGCCAATCGATCCGTGTCCCGGTTGAAGGCATCTCCTTCCGCTCGCGCAGCGCTGGTGGTGTGAAAGTGTTCAACACCGGCAAAAACGAAGTGGTCGTTTCCGTCGCCTGGATCGCCGATCAGGGTGATGAAGACGATGCCGACGATGTAATCGACGCACCCGCGACGGAATAGAATCGGCTTAACCGCTTCGTAAATGTTTCATGGCATATCCGGGTGAAACTCTTGCCCGGATATGCGCCAATGAATTCCTATCTCTGCTCAATTGATCTCAAGGACGACGCCAAGGCGCTGGCTTTTGCCCATGCGCTCGATCAATGGATGGGTCTGCTCAAATCGCGCGGCGTAATCCTCGATTGGCGCCTGATGCGGCGCAAACTCAATCTCGCCGACACCCCCTATCGTGATTTATTGCTCGAAGTGGCGGTCGAAAGCCTCGATCAACTCGATCGCGCCTTCCATGTTTCTGGGGAGGAGGACGAAGCGGTCAACACCGCCTACCGCAATGTGCACACCCTGATTGCACACGCCGATTTCGCGCTCTACCGTCCGTTCCCCGATTCCGAACGGGTTGAACGTATGGGGCTTCTCTAGGGGTGGGCAATCTGCCCACCGTCCCAATCAAAGCCCATAGATCCCTTTGAACTTCGCCTCGACATAATCAAGCAATGGCGCCTCGCTTGGCGCCGCACCACAGGCGCGCTCAATCACCTCACGAGGTCGGTAAAGCCCGCCATATTGCTGAACATTCACCCGCAACCATTCCGTCGCAGGCTCCAGATCGCCGCGAGCCAGCTGATCGTCCAATTCCGGCACCGCCTTGCGCAATGCTTCATGCAAACACCCGGCATAAACATTGCCAAGGCTATAAGTCGGGAAATAGCCAAACAACCCAACCGACCAATGCACATCCTGCAAACACCCGTTTGATGGCTTGTCCACGGCAAAGCCGAAATCCGCCTCGAACCGCTCGTTCCAGGCACTTTCCAGATCACCGACCTGCAAGTCGCCCGCGATCAACGCGCGTTCCAGATCAAAGCGCAAAAGCACGTGCAGATTATATTGCACCTCGTCCGCCTCGGTGCGGATATAGCCGCGGTGTAGACGGTTCACCGTGGCAAAGAACGCATCCTCATCCACCACGCCAAAATCGCCAAACGCATCTTTCATCTCGCCAAAAAGCCAGCCGGTAAAGGCGCGCGAACGCCCCAGTTGATTTTCATAAATCCGACTCTGGCTTTCATGCACCCCCATTGAGACCCCCTGCCCCAACGGCGTAAACCCATATTCCTGTGCGATATTTTGCTCGTAACAGGCATGACCAGTCTCATGAATGGTCGAATAAAGACAATTGAACGGATCGTTGGGGTCGGTGCGCGTGGTAATGCGCACATCATTGAACGATCCAGACGAAAACGGATGCACCGCCTTGTCGATCCGCCCGCGGCTCATATCATAACCAAAGGTCTTGGCCAGCTTGCGCGCCAGCTTCATCTGCGCCTGTTCATCAAACGTGCCGTGCAGAGGCGCGGGGGCTTTGGCCGCCAGAGCCGCCTCTTGCAGCGCCACCAACCGGGGCCGCAGAGCGCCAAACATATCTGCCAACTCGCTTGCCTTGGCCTCTGGCTCATAGTCATCCAAAAGCGCATCATAAAGATCGCCGCCATCGGCCAACGCCGCCGCCTCTTCGCGCTTCAACCTGACAATTTCGTCCAGCACCGGCACGAAACTGGCCACATCTTCATCACCGCGCGCACGTGCCCATTGCCCCTGCGCCCGACTGGTCAGCCGCGCCAACGCCGTCGCCAATGCTTCGGGAACGCGCACCGTGCGCTCAAACGAGCGTCGGATATGGCGCAAATTGGCCTGTCCCACGGCGTCCAACGCGTTCTCGTCAATCGCGGCCAGCCATTCACCAATACGCGGATCAGAGCGGCGCGCGTGCAAAATCGCCCCCATCGCCGCGCTTTCCTCGGCACGTTGTTCACCCGCTTCGCGCGGCATCATGGTCTCCTGATCCCAGCCCAGCCGCCCGGCCACCTGCCCAAGCGCACCCGTCAGGCGCTCATGCGCCATCAACTCGTCATATGCTGTCATCATTCACCCTCTGATCGACGTAACTTGTGGATAAGCGGCCGCAAACCGCGCCCGGATGATCAAGACAAACACCGCCACGGCGCCCAGCTGATGCGCAATCGCAATCTCCCAAGGGGCTGCCGTCATCACCGTGTAAATGCCCAGAACAACCTGCAACGCCACCCCAATCGCGGCCAGCGAAAACGCCTGCTGCGTTTTGCGATTGGCGCTGCGCCGGCCGCGCATCCAGGCCCTGATCGTATATGCCGCCAGCAAATAGCCCACGATGCGATGCACAAACTGCACCGTTCCGGGGTTTTCAAAGAAATTGCGCCATGCCGGCTCGATCATCATCGCACCGGGCGGAATCACCTGCCCACCCATCAAGGGCCAATCGGTATAAGAGCGCCCGGCGTCAATCCCCGCCACCAGCGCCCCCAGAAGGATCTGCAGGAAAGCGAAATGCATCCATCCGGTTGAAATTGCAAACAGCTTCGCCTCGCGCCCGCGCCGTGCCTGCATCAGATCACGTTCCTCGCGCCCCAACACCAAGACATACCAAGCGATGAACCCGAGGATGACAAAGGCCAGCCCCAGGTGCGTTGCCAAACGATAGCTCGCCACGCTGGTCATCGACCCCGTAAGCCCGCTGGCCACCATCCACCAGCCAACGGCCCCCTGCAATCCGCCAAGCCCCCCGACAAGCAAAAGCCGCCCGGTCCACCCCGGCGGTATCCGCTTGCTCAGCCAGAAGAACACGAAGCCAACGGCCCAAACCAGACCAATCACCCGGCCAAGCTGGCGATGCCCCCATTCCCACCAGTAGATGACCTTGAAGTCATGCAGTTGCATCCACTTGTTTTCGATTTGAAACTGCGGACTGGCCTGATATTTTTCAAATTCCGCCTGCCAATCGGCCTCATTCATCGGCGGCATCGCCCCGGTCACCGGTCGCCATTCCGTAATCGAAAGCCCACTATCGGTCAGCCGGGTCAAACCACCCACGGCGATCATGATCACCACCAGCGCAAACAGCACCAAAAGCCAGGCGCGGATCGCGCCCCGCGCACCCCTGCGCCCGCGATCAATCATCCCGCCTTCGGGGACGATCGTCTTGCGCGCGCCCTCACCAACCTCTTCAAAAATTGAGCGTTTCTCTGCCATTCCAAGTCTCCATCACCGCCGCCAACCCTATGCCGGGACGCCGCCCGCTTCAACGGGTGTTGGTGTGCACCATCTGTCGCAGCACGCCATGCAACATCTGCACATCCGTGCGCGTCAATCGCATCCGGCTCCAGAGATTGCGCAGCCTGATTTTCATGCCCTCGGCCTTCTCGGGCGGATAGAAGAACCCCGACGCATCCAGCTCCCGCTCATAATGCTCGCCCAGCTTTTCAACATCCTGCCCCGTGGCCCAATCGCCCCGACTCGGCACATAGCTTTCATGCACAACATCCCCCGCCGCGCGCATCCACTCATAGCCGGTCAACAAAACACATTGCCCTAGGTTGAGCGAGGCAAAGCGCGGATTGACCGGCACCGAAATAATCGCATTGGCGCGCGCCACATCGTCGTTTTCCAACCCTGCGCGCTCTGGTCCGAACAACACGCCCACCTTCTCACCTGCCGCAATCCGCTCGGCCGCGTCGGCCATCGCCCGTTCCGGGCTCAATACCGGCTTGGTCAACTCGCGCGCCCGCGCCGTCGTGGCATAAACATAGGTGCAATCTTCCAGCGCCCCGGCCAGATCGTCATAGAGCAGCGCCTCATCCAAAAGCCGCCCCGCCCCGCTCGCCATCGCCACCGCCCGCTCGCTCGGCCAGCCATCGCGCGGCGCCACCACACGCATCCGGTCCAACCCGAAATTCCACATCGCACGCGCTGCCGCGCCGATATTTTCACCCATCTGCGGGCGCACCAGAACGAATGCAGGTTGCGGGGTTTCGCTTGGCATGGGGCTATTCTCCTGACGTCTGTCGCGCGGATACGCCACGCCAGAGCACAATAAAACCCCCTCACCGCTTCATCTTGCCAAAAATATCCAATCCCACCCTGCAACAATACGCTAGGTTCGTCGTGAAACGTAAAGGGACGTACCATGACCTATGACCCGGGCCACACCGCATTGCTGCGCGACGATCTCGCTGATCATGAGGTCGAAGAAAAGCGCATGTTCGGCGGGGTTTGCTTCATGCTGCGCGGCAACATGCTCTGCGGCACCCACAAGAACGGCGCGCTCTTCCGCGTCGGCAAACCCAACGTCGAAATTGCCCTCGCGTTGCCCGACGTGGACTATATGGAAATGACCGGGCGGCGGATGGGTGCCTTTGTCGATGCCGCGCCCGAGGCCCTTGAAGACGACACCACCCGCGCCGCGCTGATGCGCCTCGCCCTCGCTTTCAACGCAACCTTGCCAGCCAAGTGAGGCAATCGCTTGCCCCGGCGCGTTTTTCCGCGCTATAGCAGCGCGACGCCCCCGGTTCGAGGACAAGACAATGGACGCGCCCGAGACGCCGCAACTCTACATCATCACCCCCGCCGAGATCGAACTCAGCCGTTTCCCGGATCAACTCGCCCGCGTGCTTGACGCCCAGGCGGTTGCCTGCGTCCGGCTGGCCCTGTCCAGCCATGACGAAGACACGCTTTGCCGCGCGGCGGATGCAGTGCGCGAAGTCACCATCGCGCGCGACGTCGCCCTGGTGATCGAGCGTCACATCCTCCTCGTCGAACGTCTCGGCCTTGACGGTGTGCATCTCACCGATGGCGCGCGTCTGGTGCGCAAGGTGCGCCAGGAACTGGGCCAGGATGCAATCGTCGGCGCGTTCTGCGGCGCCTCGCGCCATGATGGCCTCAATGCGGGCGAAGCCGGCGCCGATTACATCAGCTTCGGACCCATTGGCGAAACCCCCTTGGGCGACGGCAGCGTGGCCGAACGTGACCTTTTTCAGTGGTGGAGCGAAGTTGTCGAAGTGCCCGTCGTAGCCGAAGGTGCGCTTGATGTTGACCTCATCGCCGATCTTGCCCCGGTCACCGATTTCTTCGGCATCGGAGACGAGATCTGGCTCGCCGACGATCCGGTTGCGGCCCTCAAGACTCTCATCGCCCCCCTGGCCTGATCTGAAAACCGGAGCAAAGCAGCGAGCGCAGCCTTAACCGCGCCGTTTTTGCCTGTTTCGCGGCCATAGGGTGCACGCCCTGTGCGCAGACCGGTGCACGCAAATCACCCCTATGAGTCGCTGCCCGAGGCGGGATTAACCATTCCCAAACCGCATGGATCGCGCCGTATTCTACGCCGCCACATCCTCGGGCAACCCACTGCGCACCGCCCTCTCACAGGCCCGCGCCAGCGCCTTGCGATCGTCAAATTCATCTACTTTCAGCGGGGTATGATAAACCACTGAGACCGTTCCCTGCCGCGCCGCCGCCAGTGTTTGCACAAGATGCGGACCAAATGCCATATCCCCCCACCAGCCATAAATTCTGGGGTCGGCCCCATTTGGCGGGCGATAGATCAATGTGACGGGTTGAATATAAAGCTCATGCACCAGATGCGGCGTAAAGAACGCCTGAAAAAGCGTTGATTTAAAAGGTAAAACGCGCCTTCCGTCCGTCGAAGTCCCTTCCGGAAAAAAGAGCAGGCGATGCCCCGCCAAGAGCCGTTCCTCGAAAATCTCTTGTTGCGCGCGCGCGTCGCGCGGGTCG
The DNA here is from genome assembly GCA_021555075.1 of Rhodobacteraceae bacterium LMO-JJ12. Taxonomy (NCBI): domain Bacteria; kingdom Pseudomonadati; phylum Pseudomonadota; class Alphaproteobacteria; order Rhodobacterales; family Paracoccaceae; species Rhodobacteraceae bacterium LMO-JJ12. The sequence goes on along the minus strand of JAKGBX010000001.1, from coordinate 1,961,548 downwards.
CGGCGGATGAAAACCGTGCCCGTCGCCCGCGCCAGCCATCCGATACCCGGCCATCCCGCCACCTCGGACTTTGATACGAAATACACCCGCTTGCAGGCGTTCAGCGCAAAAATATCCAGCCATGACGCATGGTTAGACACCACTGCTCCCCGTTCGCGCATACGCACGCCCTCGACCCGATGCGCCATCCCGAGTATCCGAAACGCCGCCCGGCACACCGCCTGTACAATCCACGGCGTCCAGGGCCGATGTAGCCCGAAAAGCGGCCGTTCGATCAGCCGCAACAAGAGCAGAATTACCAGCCCACCAAAAACGATTACCCCCAGGATCAGGCCGCGTAGCACCACCCGCAGCCAGCCCAGCGGCCCGATCACAACCTCCGGCGGCTCCATTTGCGGATTCCACGTGCTCATGCGCGGCTTTCCCTTGCATAAATTCGTCGGCGCTTGGCGTTCATTCGCGCCGTATCCATGATCAGGCAAATGTCGGTGGTGTTGAATGCGTGATCCACAAAAGCGCCATCGCCCACCACGCCACCGAGCCGCAGATAGGCCTTGATCAATGCGGGCACTTGCACCATCGCCGCTCGTCTATCTAGCTGAGCTTCGTCCATCAAGTCCATGTTTTGATAGAGTTTAGAGCGAACGCAAAGATGTTCTGGTGCAAGGTGTCGATGATAGAGCAAAGATAATGGCTGTGCCAGAGCGGCGACATCCGTGCCATGAAAGCTGGCCACACCAAACAAGATTTCGATGCCATGGGTATCGACATAGGCCGCCAGCCCGTTCCAAAGGTGATACATGGCCGCCCCACCGCGATACTCGGGCAAAAGGCACGACCGCCCCAGCTCCAACAATTCGCGCCCGCTCTGGCGCAGCGGCCCAAGATCGTATTCATCTTCTGAGTAAAACTGCCCGGCCTCTCGCGCCATTCCCGAACGCATCAGCCGATAGACACCCACCACATGATCCAATGCCATCGCATTGCGGCTGTGGTCGATCAGGATCAGATGGTCAAAGTATGGGTCGAACCGGTCGCGTTCAAACCGGCCGACATGGTCCACCAGCGCCCCACCGCTGCCAAGCTCCTCGACGAAGACGCGATAGCGCAACCTCTGCGCCGCCAAAAGATCAGCTTCACATTCCGCCAGTCTCACTTCGTATTGCGGCTCGGCCATCTGCCCCAATCCTACCTGATCCGATGCGGTTCTAGGCGGGTAGCCGCCACCGTGCAAGGGAGGGTTAACACCCGTTAACCATTTGATAACTTTCACCCGTCATCAAGAACAGGTTCAAGCGCAATGCGCGCACCATCAATAACCACCTTACCAGCTTCGGGGAAGTTGACCGTGATCTTGCCGAGTATATTGGATTGCACCTGTCCGACCCCCCAATCATATCGGTTCGGGTGGCGCACGCGCATACCTGGTGCCAATATCGCATTCAAATCGTTCATCATTTCCTCATTTCGGAGCGCAACATGCCCAATACTACTACTCTTTCACTTGCCACACTGGTCGGTTCGCGCATCTGTCACGATCTGATCAGCCCGGTGGGTGCGATCAACAACGGAATCGAACTCATTGCAATGGGGGGCCCGATCGACACACCCGAGCTCACTCTGATCTCTGATAGCGTGTCGAATGCCGCCGCGCGCATCAAGTTTTTTCGCATCGCCTTTGGTGTGGCTTCGCCGGAGCAAACCTTGGGGTCTGCGACAGTTGTTCCAATTGTTTCTGACACCTACTGTGAAGGACGCCAGCGCGCCAGATGGGATGCCCAAGGCGATGTCAGCCGTGCCGAAGTCCAGGCGGCGTTCCTCGCCCTGCTTTGCATCGAATCCGCTCTGCCTCGGGGCGGTTTGATCACAGTAACGCAACATGGCGACAAACTCTGTGTGTCGGGTTCTGGGGGACGTGTGGCGCACGACAAGACGCTTTGGAGCAGATTGGAAGGGGGCAGTTCGGGATTTGGCGATCTGCGGCCCGACCAGGTACAGTTCGCCCTCCTGCCACTTGCATTGGCCGATCTGGGCCGCATGCCTGTGATTGCCGCCGGCGACGGCAGCCTCAGCATTACCTTCTGAAATTCTGCTCACGCCTTTCAGGTGCGCACCGCGCCATCGCCTTCAACAAGGTATTTGAAGCTGGTCAGTTGCGCCGCGCCCACCGGTCCGCGGGCGTGCATCTTGCCCGTAGCAATTCCGATCTCGGCACCCATTCCAAATTCTCCACCGTCCGCAAACTGGGTGGAAGCGTTGCGCATCAAAATCGCACTGTCCAGCCGCTCAAAAAAGAGCGCCGCCGCCTCGTCGTCCTCAGTGATGATACAATCGGTATGGTCGGATCCATAGGTGCGAATATGGGCGATTGCAGCGTCAATATCGGGGACTACTTTTGCAGCGATATCCATGTCAAGATATTCACGCCCCCAATCCTCGTCTGTCGCTGCAATGGTGCGCTCGATCACTTGCAGCGTCTCATCGGCGTGAACCCGCACACCCGCATCGATCAGTGCCCGGATCACACCCTGACCAATAGTGTCGAGCAGATCATGATGAATCAGCAAGCATTCAGCCGCACCGCAAATCCCCGTACGCCGCGTTTTCGCGTTCATCACGACATTCAACGCCTTCACCGGATCGGCCGCTTTGTCGAGATAAATATGCACAATGCCTTCGAGATGGGCAAAGACCGGCACTCGTGCTTCGCGTTGCACCAGACCAACCAATCCCTTGCCACCGCGCGGCACAATCACGTCGATCGTATCGGTCATGGTCAGCATCTCGCTCACTGCAGCGCGGTCTCGTGTTGGCACCAGCTGGATCGCGTCTTCGGGCAGGCCGGCTGCGCTCAGCCCCTCCTGCAAACAGGAATGGATGGCACCGGCTGAATGAAAACTCTCCGAGCCACCGCGCAGGATCACCGCATTGCCCGCTTTGAGGCACAGCGCCCCGGCATCTGCCGTCACATTGGGACGGCTCTCATAGATTACGCCAATAACACCCAAAGGCGTGCGAACCCGGCGGATGTGCAGGCCACTAGGTTGATCCCACTCGGCCAGAACCTCGCCGATTGGATCGGGCTGCTCGGCCACAGCGCGCAATCCATCGACCATGGCACGAATCCGTGCTTCATCCAGCATCAATCGGTCCATCATCGCTGCCGAAAGCCCTTTGTCGCGACCATAATCCAGATCTTTTGTGTTGGCCGCGATTATCTCGTCGCGTCTTGCCCAAACCGCTTCGGCGGCTCCGACCAACGCGGCATGCTTGCTCTCGCCACTGGTAAAGGCCAGTTGAGCAGCCGCGGATTTGGCGCGCGCTCCGAGATCGGCCATCAAGGCGTGAATATCGGCACTGTCTTTCATCGGATCAAACCTCTGGTTTGGGTGGAGAGCGGTAGATGTCTCCGGCGGGTGTATTTTTAGCAAGATGAGGCAATGGGCACCATAGCGGGCGGATCAAAGCGCCATATCATCACGGTGGATCAGAGCGGCGCGGCCCGGATAGCCCAAGATCGGCTCGATCCGGTCAGACTTTTGCCCCTTGATCGCGGCCGCTTCGACTGAAGTGTAGGAGCAAAGCCCTTGCCCGATCTTGTGCCCCTCAGTGTTGAGAATGGCCACAGGTGCGCCGCGCTCAAAACTGCCGGTCACTACACTTACGCCGGCAGGCAACAGCGAATTGCCCCGCAAGAGCGCGGCGACAGCACCGTTATCAACCGTGATAGCCCCCTTCGGCTTCATGGCAGCGATCCAACGTTTGCGCGCCGTGTGCGGATCGAGTTTGGCGGTAAACCATGTGGCATTGGCGCCCTCGTCCAGTGCCTTCAGAGGCCTGAGGCGTGCGCCTTCGGTGATCGCCATGGCACAACCCGCAGATGTCGCTGTTTTTGCCGCCATCAGTTTGGTGATCATACCGCCTTTCGACAGGCCCGAGCCTGCGTCCCCCGCCATCGCCTCGATATTGGGTGTAATCTCGTCAATCACATCATAGCGTAGCGCGCTCGCGTCCTGCGATGGGTTGGCGGAGTAGAACCCGTCAATATCCGATAAAAGCACCAGCACATCGGCCCCTACCGTCACGGCAACCTGCGCCGCAAGCCGGTCATTGTCGCCATAGCGGATTTCGTCCGTCGCCACGGTATCGTTCTCGTTGACAATCGGCACCACGCCAAGTGCCAGCAGTTGCTCCATCGTGGCGCGCGAATTAAGATAGCGTCGCCGGTCGGTGGAATCTTCCAATGTAACCAAGATCTGCGCCGTGGTGATACCGTGCGGCGCCAGCGCCTCTTCATAGGCGCGCGCAAGCCGGATCTGGCCCACCGCCGCCGCTGCCTGGCTCTGTTCCAGCGCCAATTCCGTCATAGGAAGTTTCAACACCCCACGACCCAATGCAATCGAGCCGGATGAAACCAGCACGACATCCTGACCCCGTGATTTCAGCCAAACCACATCCTCGGCCAGTGCATGCAGCCAATCCGACCGCAACCCGCCGGTTGTGCGATCCACCAGCAGGGCCGAGCCGATCTTGATGACCAGCCTGCGGGCATTACTCAGGGACGCCACTGTTCCGCCTCCGTCGCCGCTTTCTTGAAGCGCAGCCGGTCATCCTCAATCTCGGCACGCACCGCACGCAGCACTTCGGTAAGACCTTCACGCGAAACGCCCGATAGCATCAGAACAGGGCCACCCACCTCAGCTTCGAGCTCGGCCTTGGCCTCGGCTCGCGCCTCTTCATCCAGCGCATCAATCTTGTTGAGCGCGGTCACACGCGGTTTGTCGGCCAAATGCCCGCCATAGGCTTCGAGCTCGCCAATGATGGTGCGGTAATCTTCGCCTATCGTCGCGCTCGTCCCATCGACCAGATGCAACAGCACCGAGCACCGTTCGACATGGCCCAGAAACCGGTCGCCAATTCCCTTGCCTTCATGCGCGCCTGCAATCAGGCCTGGAATGTCGGCCATGACAAACTCGGCCCCATCCACGCCGACAACGCCGAGATTGGGGTGCAACGTCGTAAACGGGTAATCCGCAATCTTGGGCCGCGCGTTCGAGCTGGCTGCAAGAAAGGTCGACTTTCCGGCGTTGGGCAGGCCCAACAACCCGGCATCAGCAATCAGTTTCAGCCGCAGCCAGATGGTGCGCTCCACTCCATCCTGGCCGGGATTGGACCGGCGCGGAGCCTGATTGGTGGAAGACTTGAAATGCAGGTTGCCAAAACCGCCGTTACCGCCCTTGGCCAACAAGACACGTTCGCCGATCTCGGTAACGTCGGCAATTACGGTTTCTTCATCTTCATCCAGTATTTCGGTGCCAACCGGTACGCGCAGGACGATGTCCTCGCCATCTTTGCCAGTACGTTGTCTGCCCATCCCCCCCTGGCCATTCTGGGCAAAGAAATGTTGCTGGTAGCGAAAATCAATCAGCGTGTTCAGCCCTTCGACCGCTTCGGCCCAGACATCACCTCCGCCGCCGCCATCGCCACCATCAGGCCCGCCATACTCGATATATTTTTCGCGTCGGAAGCTGATGCATCCGTTGCCGCCCGAACCCGAGCGAATATAGACTTTGGCGAGATCGAGAAATTTCATGAAAGTCTTCCTAAAGCGTTTCGAGTTTAAGTTGAAACATAACTTGGACTCGAAACGCGTGTATCACTCACTCGTCCCGGGCGTTTCGACTTACCGCTGTGACTTAGCGATATGTTGGAATGCCTTAGGCCTGCACGGCCCACACCGCAAGCATAGCATGAACAATTTGCCCTCGCCGCCATCAGCATTTCAATGAGTAGGTCCAAGTTGGAACTGTCGCTGCGCGCGCAACCGAAAAGGTCTCTGCATCGCCCAGATATTCGAAACCCTGGTTGGTCAGCACCCGGGCCGAGGCCGGGTTATCCTGAAACACGCTGGCAAAGATCGTTTCGCTGTTCAGCGGGTTGGCTTGGAGAATGGCCGCCACTGCTTGTTGCGCAATGCCAGTGTTCCAGAAGGCCGGCGCCACCCAATACCCGATCTCACTATGATTTCGGTCCATCCGCGTCATCCCGACGACCCCCATCAATGCGGGCCCTTCCGCTTTGGTTGCGTCCATCGCCCAGACATCTTCCTGCCGGTCATCGGCTTGCGCGCGGCGTACGAAATCTTCCGTTGTCCCCGGAGGCAACGGGTGCGGGATCGACGCGGTGTTCTTTGCGACCCGTTGATCACCGGCATAAAGCTCGATCAGCCCCATATCCGACAAGCGCAAGGGCCGCAGATCGAAACGCTCGGTTTCGATCACCGGTTGATTGATAACCTTTTCAAATATCATGCGCTTTTTTCTCCTCCAAAAAGCACGAATACCACAGACGCCACAGTCAGCACCGCCAACCCCCACATCAAATATTTCTCGGCTCGCGTTCCGGCCACGAGATGGGCAATCCGGTCTCCTCCAAAAGTCCAGATTGGGTGCAGCACAAGTTGCAGGCTCAACAGACAGATGGCGATCACGGCCGTCGCCTGCAAGGCTGGGGTGTCCGGGGTCACGAAACTGGTAAATCCCGTGACAATCATCGCCCAGGCCTTGGGATTGAGCGGATGCACCGCCATGCCCGCAAGAAAGCCGGGCACCTCCGCTACATCGCCCTTTTCTGTAAGCCGAAGGTTCGCCACCTTCCATGCCAACCACGAAATATAAACGACACTGGCCCATTTCAACGCGGTAAAGAGCCACGGGGCGGACTCGGCAATTTCCATCAGACCAAAACCGATTGGCCAGATGATCAATTGCTTGCCCAAAACCACGCCCGCCACGAACGGCAACGCCGCGTGAAAGCCTAATCGCGCGCCGGTTGCCATCATCGCCATATTGGCAGGGCCGGGTGTGCCGACCTGGCTGGCTCCAAACGCAAGAAAACTGATCGTGGCGACAGGCATGATATGCCCTTCTCTACCCAAAACGAAAAAGGGGGACCGGCGGTTCGCGCCGATCCCCCTTTATGTATAAAACCTTAAGGTCGGCTTACTCAGCGGCCTCCGCCACCGGGAGAACCGAAATAAAGGTGCGGCCCTTGAGCCCCTTGTGAAACTTCACGTTGCCGTCGACTGTCGCGAAGATCGTGTGATCCCGCCCCATGCCTACGCCTTCGCCGGGCCAGCATTTCGTGCCGCGCTGACGGATGATGATGTTCCCGGGAACAACAACTTCGCCACCGTATTTCTTGACGCCAAGACGACGACCGGCAGAGTCGCGGCCGTTGCGGGATGAACCGCCTGCTTTCTTATGTGCCATCTGATCTCTCCTTTACCGTCTTACTTGGTCAACTTCACGGCCTGGTCAACCCAGCCCTCGCGCTCGATGCGCCCCTTGAAGTTAAGTTTCTCATCCATAGCAGCAATATCGTCTGCTTTCCATGCTGCAATCTGAGCGAAAGTCGTAACGCCATTTTCATGCAGCTTCTTTTCCAGCGCCGGGCCCACGCCCGACAGTTGCTTGAGATCGTCCGCGCCGGTATCGGCCTTGGCGGCGGCCTTCGGAGCAACCTTTTTCTCGGCCTTCGGCTCGGCTTTCTTGGCCGGCTTCTTGGCTTCTTTTACGGCCACGGCCACAGCCGCAACAGAGCCTGCGCCGACGGCAGCTTTTACGCCTGATTTGTCACCGCCGGATGCCAGGATCTCGGTGATCTTGAGCATGGTCAACTGTTGACGGTGGCCTTTGGTGCGCTTGGAGCCGTGCTTACGACGGCGTTTAACGAAGTGAATGACCTTGTCACCCTTGATCTGATCGACCACTTCGGCCTGCACGGCCGCGCCTTCGATCAACGGTGCGCCAACGACAACCTTGTCGCCGCCCAGCATCAACACTTCATTGAATTGAATCTTTTCACCCGCATCGGCAGCCAGCTTTTCAACCTTGAGCGTGTCGCCCGATTGAACCTTGTACTGTTTGCCGCCGGTTTTCATAACCGCGAACATCGCGTCTTCCTTTTGCTTTTCGCGTTCTGTGGCCCCGCTTTGCGGTGTTTTCAGGGTTCGCACCCCGCCTCGAACAGCGCGCCCGTTCGGGCGTCATTTCAAAACAACAACAGGCCACGTGCTTTACCTCGTGACCAGTCGCGCGCTTATCTTCAAATCCCTGCCCCAAGTCAAGAGCCAGCATTCAGCTTTTCACGCCCTGCCGCTTCATCTTTCCCAAAATACCCCGGGGGTTCGGGGGCCGGCCCCCGAAAAACGCCTTGTCACAGATCTTCCCCCTTCATCTGCTGTGCAACCGCCAGACCTAAGGCATAGCTCAGATCGGCATACATCGCGTCAAACCCGACAAACAGCGCGCGGTTCAACGCCTGCCCGGCCGCACTGCCTGACAGTGCCACATATTCACCCACCTCCGCATCCGAAAGCGGCGCATAGGCCATCAACAGGTATGACATCAGCCATTCCTCGGTATCGGCACGAATTTCGCTCTCTTGCTCCCAGACTTCAGCGAGCATCTCCTCCTCGCTCATTTCCATCGCTCCGCCTTCGACAAGTCCGCGATAGAACCGAAGGTTCGCGGTCAATGCGCCGGCAACGTTGAATTCAACAAGATCATTGATCGCGACATATTCCTTGAGAAGCGCGAGCCGGTCGGCTTGCGCATCAGAGGCATCACGGAAAGTCGCGCGGGCGGCTTCTTCTGCGGCGCCATCCAGAAAGGCCTCGCGCGCCAGGATTTCCTGCTCCACGATCCGCTTTCCTGTGGCAGAGTTGAAAAAGGCCAGCAGCGGGTCGAGATGTTGCGCGGGAATCCCGGCCTCCAGCGCCTGCGCCACCGACATCCGCATTTTCACGGGATCATAGAGCCGCATGACCACTGCGCCCCAGCTCGCACCGCCGCCATCGGGCAGGAAGTCGGCGCCGAGTTCGACGCCATAGCTCTGACCCTCGCTGCGCATCACGTCCAGCAGCGCGGGAATACCCAACGCGTCAATCAGCGCATCCCTGGAACTCTGGGTCGGTCCCTGAGCCTGGGCCAGCGCCGCCACCCCCAGCACCAGCCACAGCAGAACGGCGGCAACCGGCGCGGCCATCGGTGTAATCCGCTTAACGCGCATCACAATTCTTCTCCTGGGCTCATATCGGCCATCTTCACGGCCAGTGCCTCAAAACGGTTGGCCATAATCTCCCACTGAATCGCGTTCATCAGATCATAAACCGTGTTCATCCGCGGATCGATCAACGCCTCTGCATAGGTTTCGATCTCGTCATTGGTAAAGTCCCTGTAGGTGTAGGCCGCATTGGTCAGCGCCGACGCTGCCAGACTCTGGCGCAGCTCATCTTCGTTCTCGCGCAATCGGGCACGCAGCCCCTCTTCATCAATCTTCAGGGTCAACACCCCGGCCGCATTCGCTGCCATAATGAAACGCAACTGAATCTCCTGCACCGCACGCACCCCAAGCCCTGCGCTATCGATTGCGTCGTTCATCTTTCGGATCAGCTCCAGCCGCTCTGGATCCTCGCTGCGCATCTTTGCGATCAACGCCTCGCCCTGCGCCTTCTTGAGGGTGTCGTCCTCCATCATATGGCTGGAATTTTCCACCTCGACCAGACGAAGCCCCAGCGGCGTGGCATAAAACGACGCTGCATGCGTCAGAAGTTCGTCCGACAGCGTCTTCTCCAACAAGTCCAGCGCCATTGCTTGCATTCGATCACTATCAAAGACCTGCTTGGTCGTGCGGGTCCACTGATAGCCGAAATCATCCGCCTGCATGCCCAACATCAAGGGCGCGTTCTCGGCCGAAAGCGCGATCGAATCGAGCGCAACATCAAAGCCGGTGATCCCCAGAAATGCCTTGAGCCTCTCCCGGTCAGCCGCCTGCCCGGCCTGTGCCATCACGCCAATAAGCAACGTAGCAACGAGCAAAAGCCACCCTCTTGCCTGATATCCCTGTGCCAATCCGGTCTCCTTCGCCTTGCTTGGATCTCTCCTCAGAACCTAAGCGATTTCTGCTTCAAAACAATGCAAAACGGGCCTTGCACGAGCCGACAAAGGCGATTAAACGCTCATGGCCAGACCCCCGCGGAGAGGTGCCGGAGTGGTCGAACGGGGCGGTCTCGAAAACCGTTGACCCTGCAAGGGGTCCCAGGGTTCGAATCCCTGTCTCTCCGCCACAGTATTCTTATTTTTTGTTTTAGATCAATATCTTGCAGAGAATTTGAATTCTTCCTTCCCACATTTATTCCCACATCTATTTTTAGGTGGCTAGTCCTTGTTGACCTCTGAACCTCTATTAGTATTGGGTCTTGGTGTCGTATGTGAAACTGCAGAGCCGTTCCGCGAAATGATTATAAGTTTGGGTTACTAGACTTCGACCGTCCCGTGTCGCCTTGCCGGTCCAAATTCCGAAACAGTTCCCGTGCACGGTCTGTAAGTCCATATTTTTCGATATACTCCAGCAACACTGAACGCATCTCGCATATTTGGTTTTCAGTCATGTTTTTCCTCCGCGCGCTAAGCGTAGGTGTAAAAGATTAATAGACTGTAAACACATTCATTCCTCATACGCCCTTGCGACCACGGCTGCTGCGGAGTTTGAGGCTAGAATTTTTCGCCCGTAGACAGCAGGCATCTCTGGCGAAGCCCAACGTCCCGCAACCATGATTGCGCCTAGGTCGCAACCAAGTCGAAGCGCGTCGTGAACGCCACCAACTCTTGTACTATGTGCAGATACGTCTTTACGTCCCGTAAGTTTTTTGAATACTCGCGAAACCGTTGTTGGGACAATCGGCTTTCGGCTAGTGGCCTTCCTGGCATTGGTGAAGATATAGTCATCGCGGTTCAAGCCCTTGTTGCTTATCCAGTCATAAACAACCCTTGACCCAAGCTTCGACAAATAGCCGTACTCTCCCCTGCCATAAGGGTCCGTTTTAGAGTTGTTGATGGAAATTACCGCGGACCCATCATCTTGAGGCGAGAGATGCTCCACCTTCATTGCTACCAGTTCAGAAGCCCTGCACCAACTATCCGATGCCGTGATAAGCAGTGCCTTGTTCCGCAATTCTACTCTTGTGTTGCCTAAGCTCTTTATAATTGCAAGAACCTCAGACTTGCAGAGAGGTGGCGCTTGCCCAATCATTGATCCGTATTTGCGTTTAACCGCACGCAGGGCGATCAAAACGAGTCGATGACGGCATGGAGAGGGGTAGAATTCTGCACGATGGCATTCCCCCAAACCCCACAATCGTGTCTGGATGGTGTGCGCCTTCACCTTGCCTCCAAGGTAATCAACATATTCAGCCATTACTACAGGACTAATTGGCAACTCAGGGCTATGACCAAATTCATGGCACCAGCGCTGAAACAGGCGCCAAGACGTATCAATGTTTGTCAAAGTCTGTGGCGAAAAGGCGTCTTGATAGCGTTTCTTGTACTCAAGCGCCAAGAGCGCTCGCTGATCTTCGGCACCAACAAATTCTATAATTCTTGCCACGCGTTGTTCGCAGCGCTGGTATGTCTCGCGCATTATATGTTCCTTTCGTGATTCGTCAGGCCATTGAGGCACCGAACGGATTGTCGAAGAACGCATATTATCACTGATTTGTTGTTCGCGAGCCTATGCCCGCGTAAACTACAAGAGTCTCGCAGCACATGAGATATCAAAGCCAGTTGTTTGCGGCCCTCTCAACAGAACAGCGAAAAAGTCGTCAACGATGAGGCTCGTGTTTGTCTTGCCGTATCATCCTACAACTGGACCATTGAGTCACACGTTCTCACGTATACACACCCTATTTTCGTCTTTCCCTCACAGGATAGTAACCGGCGTACTTTAAATCTCAGCGACACCAAAACTCCGGTCCGTCGGGCCAGTATCGCGCCAAGCCTTCTGCTACCAGAATATCGCCAACGTTTTGCCCCTCAACGCGGATCACTGCCAAAGTACGCCCATACTTGTCCGCACCGTGACGCTCAATTGAAACACTGCCTCTGTTCAGCAACTCGACTAATCGGTCTGACGCCCTATGCGCTAAACGGACCTCCGCATCACCGCCGCAGATGTTGGTCATTGGTTCTGGGGTATCGTAATCCATAATGCGGATTTTCTCGCCCTCAAACCAAATTGTGTCACCATCAACAACGCAGGTGACTCGTTGCCCGCTATCACACTTGCCGATAGCGAAAGTCTCAAACGGCAACATGGCAAGTATGATGGTCAAAGCTATTAGGACAGACCGCATCAATTGCATCCCAATTCCCTCACATATTTTCTGACCCGGTCTAGGTTCCGCTTACTACTTTGTCCGCACAGCTTTTCACAAGGAACACCATCGTTGTCGCCGTCTGCGCGGCGATAGCCGCAAACACACCACTGATAAACCGCCTCTTTGCAACTTCGCACCTGTCCACAAGTTTTTCCGCAGGAGTAGCTTTGCGCAAGCAAATATGGATTTGATGCGCTCTCATGCTGCGCAAAGGCAGGGACAGCAAACACCAGCGTGCAAATTAGCAATAGTCTCATATCTAGTTTTGCCTTTGGCCTAGCCGGTTTAGTCACACTCAATGAACACAGTGAATTGCGCTGCTTTCTCAGCCAGTTGCTCAGGCTTGAGCGCCGCTTCAGAATTACTGAGGACTGGATTGATTCCATTTTGAGCTAAGAAGAGCTTGGCTATTTCGCCTCTAATGGCAAAATTAACATTTTGCGGAACGTCGCCTAATGCGTCTGCAACTCTTTCAGAATCGAGCTTTGACACGACCACCCCCACCACTACGCCATTGGGGCCGAGAAGCGGACCTCCAGAATTCCCACTTTGGACAGGTGCGGAAATCTGCATGGTGGTTGGGTCTCCACGCAATCCCTTAAGAGAGGAAACCGCGCCTCTTGTCACATTGAGGCCGCCTAACAGTCCCGCGTATGGATAGCCGACCGCTGTAACGTCTGAATTCAGCTTTGCTGGACTAGAGGAAAACACCGCCGCCGCTCTTATATCGGTATCTGGCGAAAATAACAAAGCTAAGTCGAACGTTTCAGAGGCTTCTAAGACTTCAGCTTTCTTTCCGTCCACTAAGAGATTGCGGCACCCGGATATTACATGCGCATTGGTAAGGAGGTGGCCCCGGTCAGATACCCAAAACCCGCTACCAACCTTAGCAATATTCTGTTCGGCGGGCTGATTTGAAGCCGTCACGTTTCTCTTCGCTTCCTGCTTCTTATCCTTCTCCAGCTCATCGATAGCCGTCAAAGTGTTCTTGAGCACTGTTTCCAAGTGCCCACCTTTGGTTATGTCGAGATTAGGCGTTCTGCCAACGGCGATACTAGCTGCGACCGCATTCAATATGCCTTTGTCGCGCTGCGACGCTGACAACATGATTGTGGACCAATACCCATTGATTAGATTTGACCGGGTATAGAGGGTCTTTCCGGTTCGGTCTGTTCCAGTGGAAACTGCAAAGCTCGTTTTGCGCACCGAGTAAGGTGTAGTTCCCGATTCATGAGTGCCTTGTGTGTAGTCATGAACGTTCTGGGCAGTGCGCTTCGACAAGATGCCAATCGATATCGACAAGCTGCTTCTTTGATGCCTGAAATTGACAAAATTCTCCGTGGGGGGGTCTTGTATCAAGGTTTTGCTGGGGAGCAGTAATGACATACCCAAGCTGCCAAAATGACGCATGCTCCAGCCATCAGTCTCATACCGTTCGAGCAGGCCAAATGCCAAAACAGCCATATGCCAATCTTCTGCGCCACCGCCAAACTCGTTCACGGAATACCGCTCGAGCGCTCGCTGGCTCAGTCGGCCCCAAGCGCCATCAAGTAAGCCATTGTAGTGGCCCTCAAAGGCGAGCGCGGTTTGAAGGAAGCGCTTATCGTCTTTGGTCAATGCGCGCGCGTCGAAGTCCCGAAACAATTCGGCGTAGTTCTGAGATTGTAGGCTTGTTGAGGCGGCAAAGAACCCGAATGCAGCTAGGAGCGCACAAAGAAGCCACTGCCTTGCGAAGCGTCCCGTTAGTCTGATTTTCCGCATCATTACGAATTACTCCTGCTAAATTCCTTCTCTTAAAGGAAAGAGTAGTCGCCTAACTTGTGGTTTCAGTTTCCAGTGTTTACCAAGCCTAGCTTTGTATCAAGTCGCAACTTTGGCACTAGTTTGACAATGTTGAGCAGCAAACTCTTTAGTCGAGACTTCAAAGAGGCTGCGCTCGCGCGCGCGTAATGGTCACTTTTCCGCGGCGATTGGCCATTCATTTCCACCACCGTAATAACGGTAGGTTTACGGCTAAGCCTATAGCTAGATACATATATCTCCGGGTATTTATGACGCCGAATTTCGGAAACCTATGTCGCGCGTCCATCTATTTGTGACGCCTCTCTTAACCGGGCAATTAGATTTTGCGGTACCTGTTCTAATCAGGCAGATTTTGCGATTCGCTCACCAGCATACGAACCAGCCCGCGCACAACCTGTGCTTCTATCGAGCGTTCGCCATGTTTGTAGTTCGGGTGCGCCTTTCCCGCTCTAGCACCACCACGCGCCCCGTGCATCCTGCAAACCGACCAGCCGCGCACCGCCGGGCTTTTGCATGGCAGGCCGGTGCGCTTTGAGTTTGCCGTGCATCTGGGCGCACGGTGCATGGGGTAAGTGTCAGGTTTCAACTTGCAGCCCCCCTAGCAAATTTTTCCATATACTGGTCTGGCCTCAGGTTAGCTATCAAGAAAGATTCCCATTATAAACAAGAGTATAATCGGCAACCATATTGAAAACATGCCAGCAACTATTGTTTCCGGTCCGATTTCAAAAAAGCCTTTTACAGCATCAGAGTTTAGTATGTAGTCTCCCGGCCAGTTCCAAACCCAAGCAACAGCTCCCCAAACATCGTTAAACGTAAAAGCCTCGTTGCAGTCAAAACCAGACAAGTTCGGCCCAACAGGCCAGTCGAAGCGGTCCGCAAGCCCGTGTGCCTCATTAAACTTAACACATTCTTTCCAGTTCAAATGCACGGCCTCCTGATTTCACCACTTTCAATCGAACATTCATGTTGTGAATTATGTATTAGAAGATGCAATAAAACCAAATTATTTCGGACATCCCCTTTGAACATTGCCAACAATTGCTTGCCCGCCTTCCTGAACCGTAACGCGTTCGACGCGAACTGTTTGTTGCCCTTTCGATCGATACCGCTTCAATGTATCGACTTGAGCCGCGAAGGTTCGTGCCAGCTTGTTCAATGCCCGTTCCGCCGCGTCTTGTTGCGGTATGTTCTCGACGTGATTCAAGCGCCGTGCGAGCATCATTGTCGCTTGATGTATCGCCGCCATTTGCGAAACCAATAGCACCTCAGTTGCGTCCTTCGGCTTCATTGAATCAACAAACCCCAAAGCAAAATTTGTCGCGTTTTCATCGATCCGGTTTCCATGCGAGCCAAGCGCCGCCATCTGCATCAACAGCCCATGTGCCACGTTCACGTTTCCAGATGCGCGCAAAAGCGGTTCGAGGTCGCCTTCGCAATCAATTTGGTAAACCCCGTTTTCATCTGTCGTTATGCCCAGCTTTGGAGACGTGCGTTTTCTTTCACTTACTGCATAATTGTTTTCTTGTGTCATTGCCCTGCCTTTGCTCGCTTTTGCCATCAGCCCGTTTTTCTCGTGTTTTACAGATCGGCTTTTTTGCTTTCATATTGCCCGCGTAAGAAAGTCACCCCTACGCACGGTCTACGGCCTTCCCGCTCTATACTTTTGCCCTGCCCCTCCCGGGGAATAGTCGCCACCCCCTGCTACACCCGCTACACCCGCTACATTCGGCCTTGTCGGGGTAGCTTTGGGCATAGGGAAAGAAAGGGGCATGTCGCCCCCTTCGATGTTTGCTAGAGCGGCCTGCGCATCAAACCACATCGCCAGCCGCTCGCACGATGCGCCATGCCGACTTGCGCGCTGCGCCCCTAACAACTGCACCCGGTTCGAGCGGCACAAGCCAACCGTGCCTTTCCAAGACCGTCAAAGCCGCCGTTGCTTTCGGACTGTCGCGCAGAACATACGGCCCATATTGTAGCACCTCGCGCGGCACAACTTCAGGTTCCGCCCAGCTTTCCAAAAGCCATTTACGCAGCTTTTCTGCCCGGTCAATCTCAGCAGATACCGTGGCCGCGCTGGCAAGGCGTGAAGCCTCGCCCAGATAGAATTGCGCCAGCGTGATTGCATCGGCCATATCCTGAGCCGATACTTCCGCTGCATGCAGGTCACGCCAGAGGGTCAGCACGCCCGCGATGCGTGCCGCCTGTTCCGCCGCCTTCGATGCCGTGCCGGGAATGTGTTCAAGAGTGCCGCCCTTGCCCTGCGCCAGTTCGATTGCATCTGCAAATTGGATCAATAGCGCTCGCGCCGTGCCGCTCAAGGCAAGGATGCGCGGTTGCAGTTCGCGGGTCTCCGCATCCATCGGTAATTGCGCTT
Organism: Rhodobacteraceae bacterium LMO-JJ12; assembly: GCA_021555075.1. NCBI lineage: Bacteria > Pseudomonadati > Pseudomonadota > Alphaproteobacteria > Rhodobacterales > Paracoccaceae > Rhodobacteraceae bacterium LMO-JJ12. Next base: position 1,945,151 of record JAKGBX010000001.1, on the reverse strand, counting down.
CAAGGATGCTGCGCAGCCTGTCGGAGAAAGCCGCCAGCGCACCGTTATCCACCGTTACAAACCGGTGCAGCCTTGTGCCGATTGCGCTGGGCGGTTCGCAGATCAGGAAGCGGGGCAGAAACCCGCTATCCGCCGCCAACGGATCGGCCATAAAGGCATGTGCCACGCCGGGTTGCGCCATCAGATGCACCGCCAACCGCCGCCCATAGAGCGTGTATGCCCCGTCACCAGCCCGCGTGCGCCGGATCGGGTTGCCCTGCCACAGGTCATTGAGTGCGGTCAGCGTTTTTTGCCGATTGTCCGAGTTCATGGCATGCCCGCCAAGGAATTGCCCGCCTTCATCCGAAAAGATGCCAAGCGAAGGTTGCCCGGTCACGTAGAGCCGGGTCAGCCCTTCAAAGGTCGGTTCCGTTACTACTCGGTCAGGGCTGGGCGGTGCAGCCGGTTCCCCGCCTAGCGCGGCAAGATCAGCTTGCGCTGCAACCCGCTTTTCGCCCTTGCCTTTCTTGGCCTCGCCAAGGATGCGGTCGCGCTCGCCTTTCCAGAGCGCATGCGCATTCTGCCAGCTTAACTCATCGTCGCGCTGGGCCTTGGCCTGTTCCATTTCGTGTTCGCGCAATGCGGCCATCAACGGCGCATCGCAGCTTGACTTGCGCTCGCCACTTGCCGCGATGGTCAGGCAATAGAGCGACAAGGGACGCGGCCCGCCTAGCGTTTCGACATTGGCAAAGCCCTGCACCGCCAAAGATGCCACCGCCAGCGCCGATTGTGCGGGAATGGCAACAGGGGCGAGGGCCATTCCCTGCACCGCCTCCACGGCCTGTTTTAGCGGCCCCAGGGCGTTAAGAGGATAGGGTTCGCTAACCGTTGTTTCCCGTAGAAGCGGTTGCGGCCCCTCAGCTTTGAAGGGGATAGGTTCGGGGGCGTTCATGCGGCTTCCCCTTTCATGGTCAGAATGTCGTTCCAGTCTCGGCCATCCGGGGCAGGTAAAAGCGATACCTGCCAGCCCAACCCGGTTGCACGTTCGGCCAAGGCATTTGCAGCCTCGCGGCCCGGTGCATCACCATCCGGCGCGATGGTTATGCGCGCTGTTTCTACAGGCAAATACAGCCCCCGCATGCCAGACGTTGAAAGCGCCGCCCAGATGGTTGCAGGCGCGCGTAGTAGCCCGCTGGCAAGACTTAGGGCAGTCTCAATGCCCTCGGCCACCACAAGCGGCCCCTGAGCCTCTGTCAGCCTTACAGCGCCGCCAGAGACACGGCCCAGCATCAGCTTGTTAGGTTCAACCTCGGCCTTGGCGCTGCCATCGGGGGCAAGGTAGGTGCGATGCACCGCAAAGCCTGTGCCAACCTCAACAATACTCAACATCGCCGGAAACCGCTTAGCAGTCGGATGCCAGCACGCCGGAAGGTAGCGCAGCGTTTCGGGAAGGGGGCAGGAAATGCCCCGCCCCCTCAGATACGTTTCTGCCAAGGTGCTGTTGATCGGCTGCGCCTCATGCCAAAGTCGTTGCGCCTGCGCTGCGCGTTTCTCGGCTTCGGCACGGTCCTTTGCCTGCCTCTGTGCAGCCTCAAACGGGTCCGGCGCAGCATAGTCACCGGGGGCAATTCCCGCCGCTGCCAGAATATCGCGAAATGTGCAGGCGGATTTCTTGCAGTGCGCCAAAAGCCGCCCGTCATTCCCATCCGCTAACGTCAGGGCGTTCTGTCCCTTTTCGCGTGCGGACTGACAAACCGGACAAGGCGCGCTGCCATAACGGCCATACCACTTGCCGCAAAGGGCATCGGTAATCTGTTTCGCGTCCATCATCAGCACGCCCCCCAGATCAGAACAGCCAGAGCATGCGCCTGGGCTTCTGTCAGGCCATGCACGCGCATCAAGAAAGCGATTTGCAGCCGGTTCATGCCGCACCCCCTTTCCAGCCAAGAGACACAACAGAGCGCAACACATAGCGAGCGTGATGCCCTGAAAACTCCCCACCATGCGGTTCGGTCAGAGTGTCAATTTCAACGCCCAATTCACGAAGGTTGAAGACATATGCACTCCAACGAGGCGCTGGGTTGTCGATAGGTGTGCAGCCTTTTTTCCCCGCTTTACGCAACTGTTCGAGCGCCCATCGGTCACGCCCTAAAACCACGATGTTGAAAGCCTCGCCCGTACTGGAAGTGATACGATAAAGCGTGCCGCTGCTATGGCATTTTGAACGCTTGCCTGCTATCCTTCGGGTGTTCGTCGCTACCGCAAACGATACATCCCGCGCCGTGTCAGCCCCCAAGCTGCACGGCGCTACTCTTTTGCCTCTCATCGACTATGCCGCGTCTTGTTCGCGGCTTTCCAGCCAAGCAGCAATATCGGCTTCGCGCCAACCAACTGCACGCTTGCCCAACTTGACCGGCTTGGGAAAGGTACCTTCGGCCATCATGGCGTAAAGGGTAGAGCGGGAAAGCCCGGTGCGAACTTCTACTTCGGGTCTGCGCAAAATGCGTTTAAACATTTTTCGTTCCTTATGGATAGGCCCCAACGGGATTGTTGCGGCTCATACCGGAAAGGTGGTGAAAAACGAGGCCCAACGCATGGGTGAGTTAACTCAGGATTATCTCACCCACGATTTGCGCGCCTTTTGACTATGCTTTTTACAGTTTCATAACTGGTTACACCGCCGAGTTTTGTCTTAACAGCTGCTAGGGCTACAGCATCGAAGGCGCTTGTAGCAGCACTAACGTCATTGCGTGTTTTGGTTAGCCCGTGCTGGGTCAGTTTGGCAATGACTTGGAAAAGCATCCAATCCCGAGATATAAGTGCCCAGTTCTTGGGACGTCTTCCCGGCATTTTGTGCGCTTGATTTAGATATCCCGCGAACCATTCTCGAAATTCGCTGCAACACTGGTCCATCGACTTTGTCCGAATAGTTTGGATGCCCGCATTTTGAAGCATGAGAAAAGAAAAAACGTCGCGACGAGACTTCTTGATTTCCAACTTTAACGCTTCTTTCGGAACACAGACAGGTTGCGACAATTGCTTGTTTGGCGCAGCGCAAAGTGGGGCCAAACGCGCGCCATCAACAACCGAGAAAGCTTCAAGAGACAGGCTGAAAAGTAGACCTTCTGGGTCGCTAATTTTGGCATGCGCTTGAAAAACCGCCTCGCAATACTCGACCGCTTGCTCAAATGTCCAGGAAGGCCCGTCGACTGAGGGAAAGACAACCTTTACGTCAACATTGCCAACGCCAGTCAGATCGGCCTGTCTCTCAATTCCAAGACGTGCCACATGCCAAGGTTGGAACGGAACAAAGACGGTGAACCAGTTTTCAAAAGGATACCCAACGAAGTCGTGAGATTGACGAACTCTCGCCCAAAACTCCGCCATCAAACGGCGTTCCCAAAATCAACAATTTCACCCCGCCGCGCAGACAGATACCCCGCCCAACTTTCCATCATCTTGCGGCGCTTCTCGAACATATCAGAACGCGCATAAGCGGCCTCAGCCTTGTTCTTGACGGTATGCGCCAGCGCGGCCTCGGCCACCTCACGTGGGAAATTTGTCTGTTCCTGCGCCCAAGTTCGGAAAGACGTGCGAAAGCCATGCACATGCGCATCAAAGCCCTGTTCCTTCACCAGCTTAGAAAGAGTCATGTCAGAAAGCGGCTTGTCTCGCATAGACGGAAACACCAACCCGGATGCGCCACGCAACGCCTCGGCCTCTCGCAGGATTTCCAAAGCGCGGCCTGAAAGTGGCACGCGATGCGGCTTTTTCATCTTCATGCGGCTTGCTGGAATTATCCATGTAGCGGATGTAGCGGTTGTAGCAGCCTCCCCACCGTGAAATTCGATTTCCTTCCAAAGCGCCCCGCGCACTTCGCCAGAGCGGCCTGCGGTCAGAATGAGAAATTCCAGCGCCAGCTTTGTTGCAGGCCATGCGTTCGACGCCTGTAATACCGCGATGCAATTTGCCACCTCCGCATAGGGAAGCGCTTTGCGATGCGCTTTTATGCTTTCGTGCTTGGGCAAAGCCTGCCCGATGTTTTCCGCCGGGTTGTCTTGCCGCCAGCCTTGCGCAACCGCCCATTTCATCACCGTTCCGATGCGCTGCCGCACCCGCCGCGCAGTTTCGGGTTTTTCCAACCAGATCGGTTGCAACACCGCCAACACATCCGCCGTTGTCACCTCGGCCATCTTGCGCGTTCCCATCTTGGGGAAGGCATAGGTTTCAAGCGTGTTGATAAATTGCGCCGCGTGCTTTTCATTGCGCCATGTCGGCTTGTGCATTTCATGAACCTTGCGCGCGGCGTCTGCAAAGGTTAGCACCGCCTGCGCCTCGCGCTTGGCCTGCAATGGGTCGCCCCCTGCCCTCGCCAGCTTCTTGTTTGTCAACGCCACCTCGCGTGCATCAGCCAAGGAAACGAAAGTCGCGCCGCCTAAACCTATGTCGGTTCTCTTACCGCGAATGGTGATGCGCTGCACCCATGACTTAGAGCCGTTCGGCTGCACCAGAAGGAACAAACCATTCCCATCGGAATACTTGCCAGGCTCAATAACCTGCCGAACGAACACGGCAGATAGCGCCTTGTCGGGGTGCCGTTTGCTACCTGTCTCTGCTCGCGCCATTTTTCCTCCGCACATCCATTAGTATTTCCCACATTATTTCCCACACTTTTTGTGGGATGTAAACGGAAACCCTCGGACCACACCGGAAGATGTAAATCGATTTACCATTTATTTTCAAAGTGATAATAGGCACCTGCGAACGCCACTGGAAGTCATCATGGCGGACTGTCTCTCCGCCAATTATCCCCTAGTCCTAATCATTTACAGTTGCTTAGGGGTAACTTGGCACGTTTAGCGCAAGATCCGTAGACATTTGAAATCACATTTCAATACTGCGTAAGCACCGGTTGCAGGAGGCATACATGTTGACGCATTCGTGAACGATGCGCCTGCGCCATACCCTTTGCCGTTACTCCACGCTGACTTGGTCGACGCGGAGCCCTTGATGCGCTTTCGTGCACCCTGGCTTGTCTTCATTATGTTCAACATGCGTTTGATTGGCTTGCGAACCACCACTGGCGCCCCTCGTACTGCCCACAGCGCATTTTCCAGCGTATAAAACCTCTACGGCTTGGCCTGTACCTTCGATCAGGTCAGGCCGACAAGTTTGCCCAAGACCGACACAACCGGCCTGTGTCTTGTATGGGCGACGTATTGCAAGAACGCCGCAAGCGTCAGGGTTATCCGGCACACAACGTTCGGAACCGCGCGGATATTGACAGCAACGTAGGCACAATCAGTATACTGGAATAAGTATTTACAATACCAATTAAGTTGCGCTATTATATACATTGTCAATATACCTTCTGGAAACTCCAATGCGCCACGCGACCTTTACAGATGCCGGATTGCAGAGCCTGATAGGACTGGCACGCGGCCTCGATGATCGTTCAGAGGCAGCCAGTCTAGCGCCGAAGTTCGTAGCATCGCACCCTCAACAAGCCAAAGTCGCACCTGGTTTGGCGCGTAACCCAGACGAATTCATCCACGACAGAATCCTACGCCTTCTGGGGCATCATCGCAGCCTTTTCGAATGCGCTCAGTCAAAAGGCAGGTGGCGCATCTGCAAGCCCCGTCACCGCTCGAAACTCCGCATTCCATCGGCCCGGGATGCGTTCCAGAAAAGCCTCGACCATTCAATCATGGCCGATCGTGCCCCGACAACGGGCGCGGCGGCCTGATGAGAAGGAGAAATCAAATGCCCGCAATTGAAATTGGCACAGATCAAATTCAGATCGACGCCGAGATTGTCGCGAAAGCCCTGAAACTGGCTCCCCAGGATTTGCAAGCCAGAATGCGCCAGGGAACAGTAACAAGCCGCTTTGAACGCGGCGAAGGCGACGATGCCGGTCGCGTTCGGTTAACGTTCTTTTCCGATACGCGCCGCGCCCGGATCACCGCCGATACGACCGGCATGGTTCTGACTTGCACTGGCGCTGACTTCTCACGCTCGTCACGTCCAACTGCTTCGCCCAAAGCAGCCACTCCAACTGTTTCGCCAGATCGTCAAAAACTCGACGCGATGCTTGATGATGCCCTGAACGATACCTTTCCCGCCAGTGATCCGGTCGCCCTGAGCTTTGATCATCGCAGTTGAGAAGGACATAATCTTTCCTGTGAAGACGCGCCTAATCCGGATGGTATTGCAACAAATGAGAGCGACATGTTGATTGATAAAATCATGCCCGCCGTTCGCAAACGGTTGCTCTGTATCGAACCCGAAGCAACGCTGCTGAAAGCCGCGCGTTTGTTGGATAAGGGCAACGACATGGTGCTGGTCTGTGACGATACCAGGCATTTGGTCGGTATCGTGACCAAGACTGACATTGTGCGCGTAACAGGGCGTTGCACAGGCGCCAGTTGCACGGCCCCCGTCGCACAAGCAATGACCACTGAAATCGTCACGACAAACCCCACGACCTTGTTGCAGGATATCTGGCAGGTGATGAATGATCTCGGCCTGAAAAACATTCCCGTGCTCGAGGAAAGCGGCGTTGTGCTGGGCGTTTTGAACGCACGCGACGCCCTTCTCACTCAGTTGCAGGAGGTCCGCTACGAAGAAGCGCTGTTGCGCGATTACGCAATGAGCCTCGGCTACCGCTAAGTGCGCGCAAGTCCCGAAAGGAACACCCATGTCTGACACGCTATTTCCAACCAATACAACCGCGCACGCCAAACGTCGCAGGGACCTGACACCAGAGGCTGAAAAAGCATTCATCGCGTTTAGTCAGGCAGTGTTCGCGAATGGCGCGCTGGACGTGAAAACCAAACAACTGATCGCCGTGGCCGTCGCCCATGTCACCCAATGCCCCTATTGCATCAAGGGCCATACCAAAGCGGCGCTGCACCACGAGGCAAGCGAGGGCGAAATCATGGAAGCAATCTGGGTCGCCGCCGAAATGCGCGCCGGTGGGGCCTATGCCCATTCCGCACTTGCCCTTGAGGAGATGGAAAAAGCCGCCGCAAAAAGCTGAGGCGCGGGTCTGCCGGATGCGCACGCCCCTCGCAGGATCGAAATTAACGGTGTCGCAGATAATTTTTCCCAAAGCGTTTTCAGTGACACCAGAGGAGAGCCAAACATGAGCGCAGAATTTTCCATCGAACCTTCCTACGCCGAAAAGAAACGCGCGCAGATAAGGGAGGCCGCAGCGATCATCGGCATAGACGAGGGCTATCTGTCACGCATGGTTGAGCAATTTTATGCTCGCATCCGCGATGATGTGCGTCTTGGCCCGATCTTTGAGGCCGAGATTGGCGACAACTGGGCCCCGCATCTTGAGGTGATGAAACGGTTCTGGACCTCCGTCGCGTTGAATGCCGGGAATTACTCGGGAAAGCCCGTCGCCGTTCATCAGCAGATTGGCGGCGTCGAGCCCAAGGATTTTGAACGTTGGCTGGTCTTGTTCCGCGCAACGTTGGAGGACACTGCAGCGACACCAGAAGCCGTGAATTACCTGATGTTTCGCGCCGAACGCATCGCGAAAAGCCTGCGCTACGCGATGTTTGAGAGAAACGAAAGCGGCGTGCCATCTCTGAGTTAAGCGAGTCACTCTTAGAGCCGTTGGAAAAAGGAATGCCAGCACATGGTTGAGAAATTCACAATCGCTGAACGCCAGTTTGCGCTTGCCCTGCTCTGCCTGACCGCGCTGGTGGGTCTGACAATGGCCGCCCTCGGCGCAGGTGACGCGATGAGTGTGCACGGATTCATTGTGCTTTTCATAAGCCTTGCTCTGATTTTTGTTGTGGGGGCTGCACTCTATGCCCCTGCACCCACCGAAGACCGAAGCCGTGCTTATTATGACGACCCGATCAAATTCGGCATCGTTGTGGCGATGATCTGGGCGGTGATCGCCATGGGCGTGGGCGATTGGGTGGCTTGGATGCTGGCCTATCCCGAGGCGCGGTTTGACGGCGCATGGTCAAGCTTTGGAAGGCTGCGCCCGATCCACACCACCGGCGTGATCTTTGGCTTTGGCGGCAATGCGCTGATCGCGACCTCGTTCCACGTCATGCAACGCACCAGCCGCGCCCGTTTGGTCAGTCAGCTTGCCCCGTGGTTCGTCATTATCGGCTACAACCTCTTCGTGATCATGGCGGTCACCGGATACCTCATGGGCGTTACCCAGTCCAAGGAATATGCCGAGGCCGAATGGTATGCCGATATCTGGCTGGTGATCGTCTGGGTCACCTATTTCGTGCTCTACATCCGCACCCTCGCGCGACGGAATGAGCCGCATATCTACGTCGCCAACTGGTATTATTTGGCGTTCATCCTAGTCGTGGCGGTGCTGCATATCGTCAACAACCTTGCCGTTCCCGCATCCTTCACTGCGGCCAAAAGCTATTCGCTGTTTTCGGGTGTACAGGACGCGATGACCCAGTGGTGGTATGGCCATAACGCAGTGGCCTTCTTCCTGACAGCGGGCTTTCTCGGCATGCTCTATTACTATCTACCAAAACGAGCGGGGCGACCGATCTATTCCTATCGCCTGTCGATCCTGTCGTTCTGGGGCATCACCTTCTTTTACATCTGGGTCGGCTCGCATCACCTGCATTACACCGCCCTGCCCCATTGGGTGCAGACGCTCGGCATGACGTTTTCCATCATGCTCCTGGTGCCAAGCTGGGCCAGCGCGGGTAACGCTCTGATGACGCTGAATGGCGCGTGGCACAAGGTGCGTGACGACGCGACCCTACGCTTCATGTTCGTCGCCGCCGTGTTCTATGGCCTCTCGACATTCGAGGGCTCCTTCATGGCAATCCGACCGGTTAACTCACTGTCGCATTACACCGACTGGACGGTGGCGCATGTTCATGCAGGCGCAATGGGCTGGGTCGCACTGATCACTTTTGGTTCGATCTATGCCGCGGTGCCGATGATCTGGCGGCGCGAGACGATGTATTCTTGGAAACTGGTCGAATGGCACTTCTGGCTCGCCCTTGCAGGCACGCTTATCTACGTCATTTCGATGTGGAATTCCGGCATTGTGCAGGGACTGATGTGGCGCACCTATACTGAAGCCGGCACGCTGAAATATTCCTTCGTCGATAGTATGGTGGCGATGCACCCCTATTACATCGCCCGCGCCATCGGTGGCTTGCTGTTCTTCAGCGGCGCGGTGATCGGCGCCTACAACATCTGGATGACAATTCGAGTGACAGGACACGAAAGCAAAGTGCTGGATGTGCCCACAGAATCCGGGGCCGGCGAGATTGCCGTCCCGGTTGCGGAGTAATGTGATGATCCGTTTGCTTCAAAAGCTCTACTATCCGATCCAGGCCGGCCATTACCGTCTGGAAAAGCACTCGATGGGCCTCACATTCGGTATTATCTTCGCCGCAATGATCGGCGGTTTCGTCGAGATCGCACCGCTTTTCACCATCGACGAAACGGTCGAGGATGCACCCGATATGCGTCTCTACACCCCATTGGAACAAGCCGGACGCGATATCTATATTCGCGAAGGTTGCTACGCCTGTCACAGTCAGATGATCCGCACATTGGCCGATGAGGTCGACCGCTACGGCCCCTATTCTCTGGCGGTGGAAAGCAAATATGACCACCCAATGCTCTGGGGGTCCAAACGCACCGGGCCGGACATCGCACGACTGGGCGCGAAATACTCCGACGACTGGCATGTCGCGCATCTGATCGATCCGCGCGCCGTGGTGCCGCAATCGGTCATGCCGCAATATGCCTTTCTCGCTGAAACACCGCTTGAAACGGCAAGCCTTCCCGCCCGCCTGACCGCGCTGCGCCGCGTCGGCGTGCCCTACGATGACGAAATGATTGCCAATGCCGAGCGAGATGCCACCGCACAGGCTCGCCCCGATAGCGCCGCTGCTGATGGTGTGTTTGAGCGCTACGGCGAAGCAACACATGTGCGCCGTTTTGGCGGTCAAGCCGGACCAGTCAGCGAAATGGATGCTCTCGTCGCCTATCTGCAAATCCTTGGCAAGCTGACCGATGTGGCCGACCAAATGCAAGCCTCCGCAATCTCCAAGACCCGCGAGGCGACACAATGATGGGGCTGTCGCATGATACCGTGGTCGCCGCCGCCAAGTCTTTCGGTCTGTTTTACCTGATCGCGCTCTCCATCTGCGTCTGCCTCTATGCATTCTGGCCCCGCAATCGCGATCGTTTTGAACACGCCAAACACGCGATCTTCGATGACGAGAACGGCCCATTGAGCGCGGAGGAACCACGATGAGCGTCAGACAACGCGATCCACTGACGGGCCATCAGACCACGGGTCACGAATGGAACGGCATCACCGAATTGAACACCTCGATACCCAGAGCAATCTGGTGGTTCATCCTGCTCAGTCATCTCTACGCGCTAATCGCTTGGATCCTGCTGCCGGCATGGCCAGGGATCAATGGCTATACAAAGGGGCTCCTCGGCATTGATCAACGCGACCGCGTCGAACGCCAGGTTGCAGAAATGCACCAATCGCGCGCGCCCTGGCGTGACCAGATCGCAACTCTGCCGGTTACGACAATCCGTGCCAGCCCCGAGTTGTCCGCCATGGTGGCAAGCACCGGTCCGGCGCTGTTCGGTGACAATTGCGCCGCGTGCCATGGCGCAAATGGCCAAGGCGCGCCCGGTTTTCCCAGCTTGATAGACAATTCATGGCTCTGGGGCGACAGCCCGGAAGCGATACTGGAAACCCTGCGCGTCGGTATCAATGCCGACCATCCCGATACGCACTACTCCGAAATGCTGGCGTTTGACGGAACGCTCACACGCGATGAAATCCGCACGGTTGTCGATTACGTGCGATCATTGTCAGGTCTGCAAACTGGAACCGATCCCGACAGGTTGCTACTTGGAGAGTCCCTCTTCATCGACAATTGCGCCTCTTGCCACGGCGAAGAAGCAACCGGCAACACCGATCTGGGCGCCCCGAACTTGACCGATGATTTCTGGATCTATGGCGGTGACAAACAAGCGATGTTCACCACCATCATTCACGGGCGCAGGGGCTGGATGCCAAGCTGGGAAGACCGCCTTGACGAGACAGACAGAAAGCTGCTGACGGTCTATCTGGAAAACCTGAAACAGGTGGCGCAATGAACGTGCAGACTTCCCCCCGCTTTTGGACGCGCGGCCGTTGTCTCGGCGCTCTTTCGGCCTTTGCCGTCCTTGCGATTTTTGCCGCCGCCAATGCCCATCTCATCGCGCTCGCCGTCTTCAGTCAGCCAGATTGCGTGCCACATCTGAAAACCCCGAAACAAGGCGTCGCCACATACCGCGCGGCGAAACCATCATGCTGAGCGACAATCTACCCCCGCCCGATCCGCTGCCCAAAACATCCAGAGGACTGCCAGAGATCGTCCCGCCCCTGCCGCGCGACAATCCGTATGCACAAGGCTTGCCATGGCAAACCGCCTTCACCTGGCTGATGGGCGGATGGCGCGACCTCTGGACCAACCCGATTGCCAGCCTGCTCTACGGGTTGATGCTCTTTGCGTTGTCGCTATTGCTGGTATTGGGGATGTTTCAAACCGAAATCGAACACTTCCTGTTTCCTGCACTGGCTGGCTTCATGGTGGTCGGTCCGGTCTTTGCCAATGGGCTCTATGTCAAGAGTCGTCGGCTGGAACGGGGCAAGAAAACTCGATTCCGGCAAATGATATTCTTGCGCCCGAAGTCGCGCTATCAAGGGGTGTTTCTTGGTGTAATCTTGCTCCTGCTCTTCACGCTCTGGATTCGCGCAGCGGTGCTGATCTACGCCCTGTTCTTCGGAATCCAGCCATTTCCGGGAACCGACGATCTCTTGCCAATGTTGTTGTTCACGCCAACCGGTTGGTCGATCCTGTTGGTGGGTTGCGTTGTTGGCGCGTTGTTTGCCGCCTTCGCCTTCGCGATCAGCATCTTTTCCGTACCAATGCTGCTGGTGGAAGACGTCGATGCGCTATCCGCCATGGGCATCAGCATGGCACTGGTCTGGAATAACTTGCCCGCAATGCTCGCCTGGGGTGGGATTGTGCTGGCACTCTTCGTCCTGTCAGTCCTGACCGGATTTATCGGTCTGATTGTGACATTCCCGCTATTGGGTCACGCGACATGGCATGCCTATCGAAGCATCCGCCGCATCCCCGAAGAGGCTGAGCGCGTCCTTCTCAGCCCGGCGTGACAACAACAAGGCTCGGGCGACAAACAACCGCTTTACCTCGCGCCTCCACCGACATCTCGATCAACCAGCAATCGCGCATTGCTGCAAAAGGGCGGCTTGCCCCGATATCATGGCTGCTCTGGCATTCCGTCAACCATGATATCCGTGGCCCGCTAAGACCAGACGGGGGTTTTAGCCGTCCAGCAAGGCGTCATCTGCGTCATCTTCCGCCTTCGGCGGATCCAACATGTCAAATTCAAGCCCATGAGCCGCACGGATCTTGTCTTCGATCTCGAGTGCGATCTTTGGATTCTCTTTCATGTATGTCCGAGCATTTTCGCGGCCCTGGCCTATACGCTCGTCGCCATAGGAGAACCATGAACCTGACTTCTGCACCACACCAGCCGCCACACCCAGGTCGAGCAGTTCGCCGGTTTTTGAAATCCCTTCACCATAAAGAATATCAAACTCCACCTGGCGAAACGGAGGCGCCACCTTGTTCTTGACGACTTTCACGCGCGTTTGGTTGCCGATGACTTCGTCGCGATCCTTGACCGCGCCAATCCGGCGAATATCAAGCCGCACCGAAGAATAGAATTTAAGCGCGTTGCCGCCGGTTGTGGTTTCTGGCGAGCCGAACATCACGCCAATCTTCATCCGGATCTGGTTGATAAAGATGACCATGCAGTTGCTACGCGAAATCGAACCGGTAAGCTTGCGCATCGCCTGACTCATCAGTCGCGCGTGCACCCCAACACTCGAATCGCCCATTTCGCCTTCCAACTCACTCTTCGGTGTGAGCGCGGCCACGGAATCGATTACCACCATGTTCACCGCACCGGACCGAACCAGCGTATCAACGATTTCCAGCGCTTGTTCGCCCGTATCGGGCTGGCTGATCAAAAGCTCATCAAGGTTCACGCCAAGCTTCTTGGCGTATTGCGGATCAAGCGCGTGTTCGGCGTCGACAAAGGCGCAAACACCGCCTTTTTTCTGTTCCTCGGCGACCACATGCAGCGTCAGCGTGGTCTTACCTGAACTTTCCGGGCCATAGATCTCGATGATCCGACCTTTGGGCAGACCGCCAATGCCCAGTGCAATATCGAGCCCCAAGGATCCTGTGGATGTCGATTCGATCTGCTGCACCGCGTTTTCCGCGCCCAACTTCATGATCGAGCCCTTACCGAACTGCCGTTCGATCTGCGCCAATGCGCTGTCGAGCGCCTTTTGCTTGTCGGAGTCGCCTTTGTTCATTTTGAGAACTTCTGCCATTGCCATTGCTGCTGCCTTTCTTATTCCACAGCCGTCCAAGGGCGGCAATGCGGAGTTTTTGTTCACCTCTTGTTCTAAGTAAGATCAAAACGAGAACATTGCAATTGAAAATTTCCTGTCCCCACTTTTTTGCATATTGGTTAAGAAGTAGTTTACGACAGGTGGAAATTTGCGCCTTGGCGGGAAGGAATTGAATATGTTGGTATTTTCCAAGGCCAGACTGGTGTTGTTGTCGGTGCCGAAAACCGGAACAACGGCAATTGAGACGGTTCTGGCGCCACATGCGGCGATCGCCGTGCTCGATCCACCTGAGTTGAAGCATGCGCCGGTCTATCGTTACAACCGGTTCTTTCGTCCAATGATCGAGAAATTCATTGGCAGCGAGATCGAGGTGATGGCAATGATCCGCGAACCCAGAAGCTGGCTTGGAAGCTGGTATCGTTATCGGCAACGCAGCTTTCTTGATGGTCAGCCGCAATCGACCGCGGGTCTGAGTTTCGAAGAATTCGTTCAGGCCTATCTAACTGAACCCCGCAAAGGTTTTGCAGACGTCGGTTCGCAAGCGAAGTTCCTCGAACCCCGCCCCAATGGTGTCGAGGTCAACCGCCTGTTTCGCTACGAGCAACTTGACGATGCGATTGCCTATCTGCAAAACCGTCTCGGGATCAACATCACGCTACCGCGCAGTAATGTCTCCCCAAACGCCGAACTCACTCTCTCAGATGAGACGGAAGCTCGTTTGCGTGCAGGCTGCGCACACGATTTTGAACTTTGGGGCAGCTTGGGTTGATCTAGCATCCCGCAGAAAATTCGCTGATCTTGCTGCCATGATCGCGCATTTATCATGCAAATCATCATGTTGATGGATGCGCAGCGCGCATCACCAGCCGTCCTCCGTCCGTACCCTACTGCGTGCCGCGAAATTCCAGTCCACGGGACGGAGGAAATCCAACCGATTATCTCGCTTGCAAACCGCACTCTCTGGGGGATCCATGAAACCCGCAAACTGGATGACGCGCTCGGGCTGTCTGAACTTGCGTCGGGTGCCCGTGCCCACCGCGCTGACTCTGGCACGCGGCGGTTCGCCCGCCTTAGCTTGAAACCTGCTACATAGCTTCAATGTAGCTGACGACGGATCGTCTCGGTCAGTTCGGTGAGCGAGAATGGCTTCGGCAGGAAGATTGAATTTGGAATCTCCACCGTTCCTTCTCCAAAAGCGTCTTCGGCATAACCCGAGACGAACACCACGCGCACATTCGGCCTTTCTTGCAAGGCCTTGCGCACCCAACTCGGGCCATCCATACCCGGCATCACCACATCCGTTACAAAGATATCAATCGCCAGATCGGTTTCCTCCAATGTTTTGAGAGCATCTTCGGCAGAGTCCGCTTCGAGAACGGTGTAGCCCTTCAGTCGCAGAGCCCGCGAAGCAAAAGCGCGCACAGGTGCTTCGTCTTCGACCAGCAGGATCACACATTCGCGGCCTTCTCCTTGCATGGCCGGGCCCGCGTCAATCGCGGGTTCCACGCCGTTGGTTTCATGGGCAGTCGCGACCAGTGGCGCCCCTGTGCTTGTCGATTTAGACGCCAGTTGTTCGTGCCTCTCAGCGGTCGGGTTTTCCGGCTCCGCCTGATAGGTCGGGAACAACAATGTAAACGTCGATCCCTTTCCGGGCTCGCTATCAGCGAAGATGAACCCGCCACTTTGCTTGATAATGCCGTAAGCCGTCGACAAACCCAGGCCTGTACCTTCCCCGGTGCGTTTGGTCGTGTAAAACGGTTCAAAGATCTTTTGCATCTTGTCGCTGGGAATACCCGTTCCCTGATCTATGATCTCGACCGATACATAATCGCCGGCCGGCACCGTGGCGCGGTCTCGGGGTTGCGCTTTCTGGAACGTGACATTGCGAGTTCGAAGCGAAATTTCGCCGCCCGTGGCCATCGCGTCGCGCGCGTTCACTACCAGGTTCATCACCACCTGCTCAAGCTGGCGCTTGTCGGCGCGCAGCGCATGCAACCTAGGCTCATGATCAAGCGTCAGGCTTACCGTTTCCCCTACCAGCCGGTTCAGAAGATGGGTCAGATCGCTCAGCGTGTCGCGCAGGTCGAGCACCTCCAGCCGCAAGGTCTGCTTGCGTGAGAAAGCCAGTAACTGCCCTATCAGTGCCGCAGCCCGATTGGCGTTCTGATTGATCTGCACCAAGTCGTTGTAATCGGGATCACCCTGGTCATGCCGCAAGAGCAGGAGATCGCAATGGCCCGAAATGGCCGTCAACAAATTGTTGAAATCATGCGCCACCCCACCAGCCAGCTGCCCGATGGCCTGCATTTTCTGGCTCTGAACGAATTGTGCCTCCAGAGTTTTCAACTCAGTGGCGTCGTTAAGCACCGCAATCAGCGACAGATCGTCTGGATCTGCCGCACGTTTCAGCGTCACCTGCACAAAGACTTCGCGATCATCGCGTGATACACGCAGGAACTCCGAGCTGTGGGTCTCTCGCCCCATGGCCACTTCGCACAGCCAATCGGTCAGGCTCCGCCCGAGACCTTCCATCAACGTGGCAAGATGCCGCCCCTCGCATTTGCCGTGTCCCAACAAATCCCGTGCCAGTCGGTTTGACAACAGAACCTTGCCATCTCGTGCCACTTTCAACAGGGGCACGGGCAGCGCTTCGACATCATTCCAGCCGCGTGTCTGATCATGCAAAACCGGCCCCGACGCGACACCCTTCGCCGTCCTGCCGGTCTCGCAGGAAGCAGCCACCGCGGCCGGTACGAGAATCATCTCGCGGCGCGCACCAGGCAATTCGCGTTCAGCCAGAAAACACATGACCTGACCCTGCGCTGCCCGAATCGCATTCAGAGCCCTCGCCCGCGGGGGCATCTGATCAAACAGCCGATCAATATTCTTGACCCGTTCGCCCACCAACCGGCGCGCGGCTTCGTTCATGTAGAGTACTGTGCCATTGCGCCCAACGCTGACCATCGGCAGAAAGTTCAAATCGCCGCCACCTAGGTTGGCCCGATCCGCAATTTCTTCGATGCGCCAAAGGAATTCACCTCCGGCAAGCTGATGCGTCGATAGCCGAACACTACCACGTCGCGTCACGATATCTTCGCGTGCTGCGCCTGTCTTCTCGGCGCGCTGACGCAGCCGATGCAATACAGCGAGCGGATTGGCAAAGACATCCCCCAATAACCCTGCAAGGGTTATTGCATCGCCGCGAAAACGCTCTTTCGCAGCATCGTTGAAATACCAGAGCTCACCTTCGTCATCGGTAACGAAACAGGGTGCTGCATCATGCGCCACAAATTCGGCAATGGTTTTCTGCGCACGCCGATTGTTATACCTGAATATCCAGACGGTCCCATAAATGACCCCCACAAGCGCCAGCAGGGTGCCACCCGCAAGTCCAAACGCCTGCGCCATCCAGCCGCCACCGCTCCAGAATGCAGCGCCGCCAAACAACGCAGCGATCACTGCAATCAGCACTGCGCGCGGCTGAGCCTGCATCGCAGTGCGTGTCAACTGTCCAGGCGTAAGAGCCGTGTGCGCCACTGAAAAAGAACCCCGCTGTCGAATCCTTGACCGACTTTGTCTGCAAAGTCTTAAACTGGCGTTAACCTGGTCAATTTACATCTCACAGTTGAGTTTAGATAGTTTCAGACGCGGCACAAGTGTGCGATGAAAAATCCATCGGCACCGTCTTGCAAGGTCCACTGCCGCGAATAGACCATCCGCCAATCGGGATGCTGCGCAAGGAACACGGCGATCCGATGCTCGTTCTCCTCGGCGAGCAGCGAACAGGTGGAATAAGCCAAGAGACCGCCTTCGCCCACAAGCGGGGCAGCAGCTTCCAAGATACCGTCCTGCGTATGGTTCAACGCCTCCAGCTTCTCAGGTGTGAATCGCCATTTGGCATCGGGATCGCGCGCCCACGTTCCGCTGCCTGAACAAGGAACGTCGCAAAGCACCAGATCATAGGGCCCCTGCTCCGCCAAAGCTTCGGTGGTCAACACATTCACCATCACCCCGGCCCGCTTGGCACGAACTGGCAAATCCCGCATTCTTCCCGGGTTGGCGTCATGGGCAAAGAACGTCGCGTCAATGCGCCCGGCCAGGGCCAGCGTCTTGCCCCCCCCTCCCGCACAATAATCCAGCACCGTCATGCCGGGACGAAGCGGCAGGCTCTCCATCGCGGCCTGGCTGGCTGCGTCCTGCAATTCGACACCCCCATCCAGATAGGCTGCTACACGTGCCACCTTGCGCGCCCCTTGCGTAACTTCAAGCGCGCCCTGCGCCAGCGCGTTCGGCACCGCCGTGATGTCATCCTCTGCCAATCCCGCAATCGCCTTTTCGGGCGTCACCTTGCGCATATTGACCCGAAGAAACACCTCAGCCCGGCGGGTAAGCGGTGCCAGTGCGGCAACCATGTCGGCGCCATAGCGACCCTCGAATTTCGGCATTAACCAGTCGGGAACTTCCGGCACAGATACGGTGCCAGATACGGGAGCTTCAGCCTCGGATGCGCTCAGCGGTGCAGGGCCATAAGGCCCGCCGCCAAAGGCCGCCGCCACGTCTCCACCCTGCATCCTGATCAAACCCAACATCAGGGCGCGGCCGCTTTCGCCCCCACCACCAAACGCCGCACAGGCGCGCTTGGAGCGCAACACATCATAGACATGATCACGCACCGCCGCACGATCCTTTGATCCGGCATAACGTGAACCGCGCGCCCAGCCGGTCAGAACCTTTTCCGCCGCTTCACCGGCCAAAATACGATCAAGACACTCGATTGCTGCCTGAACCCGTGCGCCCGGTGTCATCCTGTGTTCCCGCCCGTGCGAATTGCCAGACCTTCGCAAGTGATCCGAACATCATGCACATGGCTGGCCACGTGTTTCTTTCTTGTTGTTTTCGTCACCATTGAAGCCTTCCTGCACCTTTGACGTATCACCTTCCGGCCAAGTCACGCGCGCCGGATCAATCTTCTGTTGCTGACTTGGCTCTACCCCTAGGTCAAGATTGAACTGCACCTTTATCTCTGGCCACCGTTCGTCTTCAAGCGCTTTACGGATACCGCCTACGGCACAGGGGCGATGCAGCGCTGGGGTGGGCCAATTGTTTCGAAAGGAGCCGCCATGGCGCTTGATGGCGTTCGCCTTCGTCCCCTGTCCGACAGCATCGGTCGCTCTTATCCCGGCCTTGCTTGCATCTCCATTGCATCGGTTCTCGGCGATAGTTCCTGATCTGTTTCAAGAATTCAGAGGCAAAGACACTTCAGAACAAAACCCGAAGCGCCCTTTTTCAATGATCTAACCCATCCGATAATTCGGACTTTCCCGCGTGATTTGAACATCATGCACATGGCTTTCCTTCAACCCTGCGCCTGTGATCTTCACAAACTGGCAGTTGCTGCGCATCTCTTGCACAGTGGCACAGCCCGTATACCCCATCGCGGCGCGTAACCCGCCGACAAGCTGATGCACCACCGCGCTTGCAGATCCCTTGTAGGGCACTTGGCCTTCGATCCCCTCAGGCACCAGCTTGTCGCTGGCGGCATCTTTCTGGAAATAACGATCCGCCGAGCCGCGCGCCATCGCGCCAAGACTGCCCATACCACGATAGGATTTGAACGACCGGCCTTGATAGAGAACGACCTCGCCCGGGCTTTCATCGGTCCCGGCAATCATGCTGCCCACCATGGCACAGGACGCACCAGCAGCGATTGCCTTGGCAAAATCGCCCGAGAACTTGATGCCGCCATCAGCGATCACCGGCACATCACCGGCAGCACGCGAACAGTCCAGAATGGCGGAAAGCTGCGGCACACCGACACCGGCGACCATCCGTGTTGTACAGATCGAGCCCGGCCCGATCCCCACCTTGACCGCATCTGCACCTGCATCGATCAGCGCCCGCGTCGCCTCACTTGTGGCCACGTTCCCGGCAATGATCTGCACCTCGTTTGACAGGCTCTTGGCACGGCGTACGGCTTCGATCACCCCGTCGGAATGTCCATGTGCAGTATCAATAACCACCACATCGCAGCCCGCCTCAATCAACGCCTCGGTGCGCTCAAAACCGCTGTCACCAACCGAGGTTGCCGCGGCAACCCGAAGCCGTCCCAACTGATCCTTGCATGCGGTTGGGTTCAACACCGCCTGTTCGGTATCTTTCAACGTCAAAAGCCCGGTCAGCTTGCCCTTGCCATCATGCACCAGAAGTTTCTCGATCCGGCGCGACCGCATCAGGCTCTTGGCTTCGTCCAGATCCGCAGGCTCGGCTAGCATCGCCAGATCGTTCGTGGTCATCACCGCGCTGACCGGCATCTTTTCAGAGGTGGCAAACCGCATGTCGCGGTTGGTCACGATACCCACGATTCGACCCTCATCATCGACCACCGGGAAGCCCGTGAAGTTATACCGCTCGACCAGTTCCCTGGCGTCGGCAATCGTGTCGCTGGCTTTCAGCGTCACCGGACTATAGACGATTCCGCTCTCAAACCGCTTCACGCGACGCACTTCTTGCGCCTGTTCCTCGATGGTCAGATTCTTGTGAACCACGCCGATACCGCCGGCTTGTGCCATGGCAATCGCCATGCGCGCCTCGGTCACGGTGTCCATCGCACTGGACAAAAGCGGGATATTCATCCGAATGCCACGGGTAACCCACGTGCGCGTATCGGCAGTGCTGGGCAGCACGCTGGACGCACCGGGAACAAGTAGAACATCATCGAAGGTCAGAGCCTCACGAATCTCCATTTGAGCTCTCCAAAGCTTGGGATCGTTAGGCACGTCTCTATTTCATGGAAGTGGCCGGGGGGAAACCCCCATTCGCCCTTGCTCCTTGCCGAAATCAGAGCCACGCTCCGCACAATTCCTCAGCAGGAGCGATCAATGACCACTCACAGCCATGAAACCGGGCGACTCAACCTGCCCTTCGTCGGAATCGCCACCTTCGGCAAACGCCCCTATGTCGAGGATTGGTCAAGACTCGAGGCCGATATCGCCATACTTGGCGCGCCTTTTGACTTTGGCACCCAATGGCGCGCCGGTGCGCGCTTTGGGCCGCGTGCCGTGCGCGAGGCGTCGACACTATTCAGTTTTGGCCATGCGGGTGCTTATGACCACGAAGACGATGCGACCTATCTGCCGGGCTCGGTGCGCATCGTTGATATGGGCGACGCCGATATCGTGCACACAGATACCCTGACCAGCCATGCCAATATCGAAACCGGCGTGCGCGCCGCTTTGGCCGCCGGTGCGCTACCGGTGATCATCGGTGGTGATCATTCGGTCAACATCCCCTGCATCAACGCCTTCGATGATCAAGGCGACATTCACATCCTGCAAATCGACGCCCATCTCGATTTCGTCGATGTGCGCCATGGCGTGCGCTATGGCCATGGCAACCCGATGCGCCGCGCCGCCGAGAAACCATATGTCACCGGCCTAACCCAACTGGGTATCCGCAATGTCAGCTCAACCACCAAGGAAGGCTATGACGACGCGCGCGCCATGGGGACCGACATCCTCTCGGTCCGACAAACCCGTGAACTTGGAACCAAAGAGGTGCTCAAACGCATCCCCAAAGGCGCGCGGCTCTACATCACCATAGATATCGACGGTTTCTGCCCCTCCATCGCGCCTGGCACCGGCACGCCGTCACATGGCGGTTTTCTCTACTACGAGGTTCTGGAGCTGCTGCAAGGTGCGGCGAGAAACCACGAGATCGTCGGCCTCGATCTGGTTGAGGTCGCACCAGACTACGACCCCACCGGCTCGACCGCAGTCCTCGCGGCACAGATCCTTCTCAACACGCTGGGTTTCATCTTCTACGCCCGCGGTTTCCGCTAGGCCCGTGGTGACGCCAACCGCCCTGCCCGGTTTTGCCCTGCTGCGCCGTTATCATGATGACCCGGCGTGCTTTGCCGATTGCTACAGCACTGAAATCACGCGCGATATCGACTTCGCGACGTATGCTACCGCCTTCTACACCACGCCGCTGTTCAAACTGGAACGCTCAATCCTGCGTCTGATCCTGCGCCGCCCTTCCGATGATGCCGACGCCGCCCGTCTGGCAACCGGCGAATCCGACAGTTTCGCCGCCTGGACCGTGGAAGCCCGCGCCGCCGATCAGCTTCTGCTGCGCGATCTCGCAGGCAGCACCCGCTCTTGGCTGATGACGACCGCAGGTGAAACACCCGGCACCACCCGGCTTTGGTTCGGTTCCGCCGTTGTCCCCCGACACAGGAGCACGGGTCTCGGCCTGCCCTTTCGCCTGCTCCTGGGGTTTCACAAGCTTTATTCCCGCGCCCTGCTCGCTTCGGCCCGGCGTCGCCTCCTGACCTGACACCCCCGTTTCGCTCTGCACAGACGAACCTTACCAGAGCCCCCTCGCGCGATTGCGCAACTTGAATTCCGGAAAATGCCGCTTGCGGAAAAGATAATGCCGCTATGCATCTTTCACCTGCCCGCAAACATCCTATTGTCATCCCAAACCGGTCAAAAGGCGCGCAGGCATGAGCAAAGATCCCCTCGTCATATTCACCCCTTCGGGCAAACGTGGCCATTTCCCTGTCGGCACCCCGGTGCTCACCGCCGCACGTCAACTCGGCGTCGATCTCGATAGCGTCTGCGGCGGCCGTGGCATCTGCTCGAAATGTCAGATTACACCGGCTTACGGCGAATTCCCCAAGCATGGCGTCACCGTGGCACCAGATGCCCTATCCGACTGGAATGCCGTCGAGCAACGTTATGATGACAAGCGCGGTTTGCCCAAGGGCCGCCGCCTTGGCTGCCAGGCCCAGATTCAGCATGACGTGGTGATCGACGTGCCGCCCGAATCTCAGGTCCACAAGCAAGTGGTGCGCAAGCGCGCAGAAGCGCGCGACATCACCCTCAACCCTTCGGTCAAACTGTTCTATGTCGAAGTCGAAGAACCGGACATGCACGAGCCCTCCGGCGATCTTGAACGGCTGGTGTCTGCCCTTGACGAAGGATGGAATATCAAAGACTTGCGGGCCGATCTTCACATCCTGACCTCTCTCCAGACCACGTTGCGCAAAGGCGCATGGAAGGTCACCGCCGCCATTCACCTCGGCGACGCCGAAAACCCGCCCAAGATCATGCACCTCTGGTCCGGCTTCTACGAAGGCTCGATTTATGGCCTCGCCGTCGATCTCGGTTCCACCACCATCGCCGCGCATCTGTGCGAATTGCAATCGGGCGAAGTTATCGCCTCTTCGGGTATCATGAACCCCCAGATTCGCTTTGGCGAAGACCTGATGAGCCGGGTTTCCTATTCGATGATGAACCCCGGCGGCGCCAATGAAATGACAGACGCCGTGCGTGCCGGCATGAACGTGCTGTTTGATGAGGTCTCGGCCGAGGCCGATATCGACAAGACCCTGATCATGGACGCGGTTTTCGTCTGCAACCCCGTGATGCACCACCTCTTTCTCGGTATCGACCCCTATGAGCTGGGTCAGGCCCCCTTCGCGCTTGCCACCTCAAACGCCCTGCGCCTGCGCGCATCCGATCTCGATCTTGTCCTGCATCCCGCCGCGCGGGTCTATCTGCTGCCCTGCATCGCCGGTCATGTCGGGGCCGACGCCGCCGCCGTGGCGCTCTCCGAGGCACCAGACAAATCCGAAGACCTTGTGCTGGTGGTCGATGTCGGCACCAATGCCGAGATACTCTTGGGCAACCGCGAGAAGGTCCTCGCCTGCTCCTCACCCACCGGCCCCGCCTTCGAAGGCGCGCAGATCAGTTCGGGCCAACGCGCGGCCCCCGGTGCCATTGAACGGGTTGAGATTGATCCAGTGACGAAAGAACCGCGCTTCCGCGTCATCGGCTCTGATCTGTGGTCTGACGATCCAGATTTCGCAGCCGCCATCGCCACCACTGGAATTACCGGCATCTGCGGCTCAGGCATTATTGAAGCGATTGCTGAAATGCGCATGGCCGGGCTACTCGACCCTTCCGGTCTGATCGGCTCGGCGGCGCAAACCGGCACTGCACGCTGTATCCCCGACGGGCGCACACAGGCCTATGTGCTCTGGGAAGGTTCCGAGGACAGCGCGAAAATCACCGTCACCAACCCCGATATCCGCGCCATCCAGATGGCCAAAGCGGCGCTCTATTCCGGCGCACGCCTCTTGATGGATAAATTCGGCGTCGATACGGTTGACCGCGTCGTGCTCGCCGGGGCTTTTGGCGCGCATATCTCCTCCAAACACGCAATGGTGCTGGGCATGATCCCTGATTGCCCGCTCGAAAAGGTCACCTCAGCAGGCAACGCCGCTGGCACCGGCGCGCGCATCGCTCTGCTCAACAGCGAAGCACGTAGCGAAATCGAAGAAACCGTGCGCAATATCCACAAGATCGAAACTGCGGTCGAACCACGTTTTCAGGAGCATTTCGTCAACGCCTCGGCCATTCCCAACGCGGTTGAGCCGTTCCCTATCTTGGAATCCATCGTCAGCCTGCCCGATGTCAGCTTCAATACCGGCGGTGACGAAGGCGACGGTGGAGCCCGCAGACGTCGCCGTCGCAGGGGCTAAGCACACCCAAGCACCCTCAAAAGTGCCAAAACCCGTTAAAATAGCCCAGCCAACTGTCATCGCCGCAAAAGGACTAACACCCATGGACATCCACCGCGCCGGCTCTCGCCCTTCGGCTCCGGCCAATCCCGATTACTTCACTGGCACGGTGCGTTTCGACCCGGTGATCTCCGCGCCAGTTCCTGCTCGGCTCAACGCACTAAGCGTCACATTTGAGCCCGGCGCGCGCACCGCATGGCATACCCATCCCTACGGTCAAACCTTGCTGATCATGTCTGGCAAGGGCCGCATCGCCACCCGCGGCAACGCCATTCGCGAAGTCTTTCCCGGTGATGTCATCTGGTTTGCACCGGGTGAAGAACATTGGCACGGCGCAGCGCCCGACTGTGCCAT
This sequence comes from Rhodobacteraceae bacterium LMO-JJ12, assembly GCA_021555075.1. Lineage (NCBI taxonomy): Bacteria > Pseudomonadati > Pseudomonadota > Alphaproteobacteria > Rhodobacterales > Paracoccaceae > Rhodobacteraceae bacterium LMO-JJ12. The sequence goes on along the minus strand of JAKGBX010000001.1, from coordinate 1,920,756 downwards.
GACCCATCTTGCAATGCAGGAAAAAGACGGCGATATCGCCTCTGACTGGCTCGAAAAGGTAACTGACGCCGATTACCTGCGCGACGCCTGAGACATTCGCGCACACCGCGCGTTTTCGCGCCCTATAACCATGGGTCGACCCTGCACGCCATTCTCCCGTCAAAGTTGATTTTTCGGCCCTGACCTGTTTTGATACGGGCAATCCTCTCCATGTATTTTTTGAGGCTCGCCCATGTCGCGCAAGATCATCGTCTGCATTGACGGCACCGGCAACGAGATCGGCGATCGTGAATCCAACATTCTCAAACTCTACAAGGCTCTCGACAAATCCAAACCCGAAAGACAGATCGCGCGCTATGTCATGGGCGTGGGCACCTATGACGGACCGCAATTTCTGGGCCGCACCCGCCAGGTCGTCAGCGGCCTGCTGGGGCAGGCATTCGGTTATGGGTTGGAAGATGACGTTCTTGAATCCTACCGCTATCTCTGCCGCACCTATCAAAGCCGCGAACAAAAACAGGCGCTCGATCCCGGCTTGTCCGATGATGCCGCCGAGGGGGATCACATCTATCTTGTCGGCTTTTCGCGTGGCGCCTATGCGGCGCGCGTGCTGGCCGGGTTCATTCATAACTTCGGGCTGGTCACGCCTGACAATCTCCACCTTATCACGCCGGTTTTTCGCGCCTATCGCCGAGTCACCGATTTTGACAGCTCTGAAAAAGACGAACGCGTGTTTCAGGCGCTGCGCGAATACGAGCGCGTGCTTGATCCCGAGCCCGCACCGATCCGCGCACTGCTGCTCTTTGACACGGTCAGCTCAATGGTGCGCTTCCGCCGTCCGCTCTACAACCTGCGCCATTTCGCTTCCTTTGCCGAGATGGGCACCCACCCTTCGGTCAACGCCAACGTTTCGGTCCGTATCGTGCTGCATGCGCTGGCGATTCATGAATGTCGCTCGATGTTTCGCGCACAATCCTGGCTGCCGGAACGCGACAAGGAAACCAAAGAGCCAGTCTATTTCGGCAACAACTTCCGCAACTCGAAAACCAAGCGCCGCCAATATGTCACGCAACGCTGGTTTCCGGGGTTTCATTCCGACATCGGTGGCTCACCGCGAGAAGATGAAAGCGGCATTGGCAAAATCACGCTTTTGTGGATGCTCGACGCCCTGAAAGCCGCAGAACGAAAGGCCGATGCCGAAGACACCGCCTTGCGCAAGCAGGCCCACCGCGCGCCTCTGCCCGGCCCGCGCCGCCTTGGGCTGAGCCTTAAACGTGGCGCGCGCGCCCGCTATTTCGAAGGCAGCGTCAAAGACGCCCAAACCCCCGGCGGCCTGCCCTATGCCAAGCCCGACGCCCATGCGCTAATCCACAATTCTCACACCAACGGCCCGCTGGCGCCGCTCTGGATATTGCTGCAATTCTTCCCTAAATCCCTGCGTCGGCGCGAAAGCGGACCGGTGGCCTGGTATCGCCGCGGTTGGTTGATTTTCTGGTATCTCCCGCTGTTCGAACCACGCCGTATTCCCGAAGACGACGAGACCGACCCCAGCGCCGAGGCCCATCCGCGCTGACGGCTTGACCATACTACGCCCGCGCGCTATCTCGTCGGTCGCGGCGGGTATGATGTAATGGTAGCCTGTCAGCTTCCCAAGCTGAACGCGCGGGTTCGATTCCCGCTACCCGCTCCAATCCACGCCCCTATGACACTGCTGCTTCCGGGTTTCATCCCGACAACGATGCGCGTCACCGCGCGATCACGATGTCAGCACGCAGCCCCCCCAGAGCCTCGCTCTCGCCAAGGCGAAGCACCCCGCCATGGGCCCGCGCCACATCGACCGCGATGGACAATCCAAGCCCGACACCCGTGCCCTTGTTCTGGTTGCGCGCCACGTCAAGACGCGTGAACGGGCGCACCGCCTCTTCCCGACGATCCGCCGGGATTCCCGGGCCATCGTCTTCGACCCGCACGCGCAGGCTTTTCTCAGTCAGATCAACCGACACTACAGCTTTTGATCCATAGCGCACCGCATTGGAAATCAGGTTTTCAACGGCACGACGGATTGCAACAGGCCGCAGGTTCACCAGCCGGTCATCACTTTGTGTCTTGCCGCTTACCAGGTTCAGCACCACGTCGCGGCCACTGCGCTGAAAATCCTCGACAACCTGCGCGACCAACGCCACCGGGTCGACCGGCTCCGGCTCCCCTTCGGATGCGTCGCGCACGAAAGACAGGAACTCATCCACCAGCCGCCGCATTTCCTCGACATCGCGCTCCAGCGGCTCACGATCTTCCGGCTCAAGCAACGACAAGCCAAGCTTCATTCGAGTCAGAGGCGTGCGGAGGTCATGACTCACCCCCGACAGCATCAGGGTGCGCTGTTCGATCTGGCGTTCGATCCGGGCGCGCATGTCAAGAAAGGCATTGCCCGCCGCGCGCACTTCTATCGCACCGGTCGGACGGTATGGCACATGCCGCCCACGACCAAACGCCTCGGCTGCGCCCGCCAGCCGCTTGATCGGGCGCAGCTGATTGCGCAGATAAATGAAGGCAATCACCGTAAGAAGCGCACCAAAAAACAGCATGTTGGCAAATAACTGATGCGGGTTGCGTGCCGAGATTCTCACCCGGTCGAATTCCAACTGCACCGGCCCTTCAGCCCCCTGCACAAAGACCCGCACCACATTGTCGTCTGGCAGCTCGATCGCCAGAATGCCCGGCACCCGCTGTTCCAACTCCGCAAATATGATGAACGCCGAGAAATCATACCAGCGCCGCAAATTGTGCACCGGCAGTTCTTCGGGTTGCACCGGCTGCATCTCAATATCCAACATCTGCGCCGCGGAATCCTTCGTCTCCTGGCTGGTTTCCGGGGCCATCAACAACCGGATCTCGCGGCTTACGCTCACGCTCATCTGCCGGGTGACGCCTTCGAAATGGCGCTGTGCAATCACCACCGACAGCACCAATTGCAACGACACGACCGGTAAAATAAGGATCAACGCCGCCCGTCCATAGAGCGAGCGCGGCATATAGCGTTTGAGCCAAGCGAAAAACATGCCTATTCCTAGCGACGATATCCCGATGAAGAAAGAGCGCATTGCCCATGTCCAGCCAACTGCAAGCCCCGGATGACTTCAACCCGCCCACGGGCGAGGCCATCGAACTTGAACCCGGACTCAGGCGCGTTCTCTGCCCCAACCCCTCGCCGATGACCTATCGCGGCACCAACACCTATCTTCTGGGCACCCGTGGTCTCGCCGTGATTGATCCGGGGCCCGAGGATGAAACCCATCTTGCTGCCATCCTCGCCGCCGTCGCCCCCGGACAAGAGATCACCCACATCCTTGTCACCCATTCACATCTCGACCACTCGCCACTGTCACGCGCCCTTTCCCAGACCACGGGCGCGCCGGTTCTGGCCTTTGGCGATTGGCAGGCCGGGCGCTCGGCCGTGATGCAGGAGCTTGCCGCCGAAGGCCTCGCCGGCGGAGGCGAAGGCGTTGACGCCGCCTTTCACCCGGACATCACACTGCAGGACGGACAGGAGATCGCTGGCGACGGCTGGGATCTCCGGGTAATTCACACGCCCGGGCATTATGGCAACCACATAAGCTTTGCCTGGGGGGATACGTTGTTTTGCGGCGATCACGTGATGGGCTGGTCGAGTTCTCTGGTGTCTCCACCCGATGGCGATCTGACTGATTTCATGGCGTCTTGCACACGTTTGCAACGTCATAGCTGGCGGGTTTTTCATTCCGGTCACGGCGCCCCGATTGACGATCCTGCCGGGCGGCTTGACTGGCTGGTCTCGCACCGCCAGATGCGCGAAACCGAAATCCTCGCAGCCTTGCAGGAAGGCCCTGCCAGCGCCTACACGCTGGCCTGCCGCATCTATACCGAGCTGCCAAAACACTTCATCGGTGCCGCCACACGCAATGTCTTTGCCCATCTCGTTGATCTGACAGGCAAAAGGCGCGTCGCTCCCCGTCCACGCCTCAGTGCAGAGGCCGAATTCCATTTGATTTAAGGGCTTTAGCGAAAACCCAAAAATAGTTCGAAATCCCTCTGGACGGGGCATACTGCGATTGCTATATGGCCAGACGTGTTCCGGCGTAGCTCAGCGGTAGAGCAGTTGACTGTTAATCAATTGGTCGTAGGTTCGATCCCTACCGCCGGAGCCAAAATCACCTAAGCGGTTGATTTCATTGGTTGAGCCCCGACAAGAGTCGGAGCCACCCGTGCACGTGCACAAACTGGTGCACGTCCGGCTCGAACCGTCATCAAACGACGGTTCAAAGCACCGTCACGAGACTATGCTTGGACCGCTAGGCTCAATTGGGAAAATTCGCAGGCATTTTCATCCGAGCTGTGGCAAGGGATCGAGGCTGAGACCGTCGCGCGTGCGGTGGCGTTCAATCTCGGGGTTTGATATCCATTGGGGCTGGAGCTCGTGTGACGAAAGCGGGATGTCGATGTGGAAAGTGGTGCCTGTGCCAAGGCGGCTTTCATAAGAAATGGCCCCCCCCATTCGCTCGATCAGAAGCTTGGCTATATGCATCCCGAGACCGGAACCTCCGGGCGTCTGCGTCACCGAACTCTCCACCTGATTGAACCGTCCGAAAACCTGATCCTCTGCATCTTCGGGAATACCTATTCCACTATCGCGAATTGACAGTCTCAGCATGGTATCAGTCAAACGAGCCGAGCATTCAACTTGCCCACCTTCGGGCGAGAACTTCACGGCGTTTGAAAGAACGTTCCCGACGACCTGCTTCAAACGGCCCGAGTCGGCCTTCACCTTCCTGTTTACATCCTCTGAGACAGTGCGAATCTCAACCTTGGCTTCAGCAGCATGTGCTTCGTATTCCTGTATGGTTTCCCGCAAGAAGTCGTCTGCATCCAACTCCTGACAATTGAGAGTGATCGCGTTCAGATCGAGTTTTTGAAGATCGAGGATGTCGTCGATCAATATCTGTAGCCTGACGGTATTCCTCTGAACAATGCTCAACACGTTTCTTACGGGCGCGCTGACATCACCTGCGGCGCTATGAAGCGCCAGATCAAGGCCCCCTCTGACAGATGTCATGGGCGTGCGCAATTCGTGGCTGATCACGGCGAGAAACTCGGATTTTGCGCGGTTGGCCGCCTCTGCACGCGCAACGGCTTGACGCAGCGCTTCGGCCGATTGTTCCCTTTCAGTGACATCGAACAGCCTTACCGACCAGCCCAACAGATGTCCTTTCGTCTGGATCGGGCTTTCAATTCGCAGGGCTTGCGGCTCGTATGTGCGATCCCCCAACAAGATCGGCTCCGCAGCGCTGAGTTCATCTGCTTCCCCAAGCAAACTCAGTATCGGGCCAATCATCTCCAGGTGGCCGAGCGCCCCACCACACGTGGGTAGATTTTCCTCAAAGATCGCTTTTGCCGCAGAGTTTGCGCCAGCAAACCGCCCCACCGCATCTATGATGATCACCGGATCGTGCGTGGCATAGAATAGCAGGTCTCTCCCCTGGGCGGCGGTATCCATCATCCTGTTGTTCATCAGAAGCCAACTGAAGGCCACAAGCGCGACAGCGAACATAAAGGGCGTCGGGTCGAACCCGAATACGGTGAACCCCCAGCCGACATAGGCTACATTGGCAACCAATGGAGCGGCGGTAATGGAAATCAAGACGCCGAGGAATGGTCGGATGTTCTTCTTGGCCTTGAAGTAGGCATAGGTGAGCACGCTCAAAGTGCTCGCTATAAAGATGTAGAGCCCTGCGGCGACTGCATAAAACAGCGGCCCGTGGTCAAAAATGACGAACGTATTGGCTCCCTCGGTCACGAGGCGGGTGTCGGTGCCGTAAAGCAGCTGGGTCTGGCTATTCGTCAGAGCAATCGCACTCACCAGCGATGGCAATCCGATGTAGAGCAAAAGACGGATCGGCTTGCGGCCCTTGTAGGTGTTCATCGTATAGTCGAACACGAAGAACGTCCAAGCAATTGGCAGCAATGTAATCCCGGGCCAGGCCGCCAGGGACCAACCGACCTTGCATGATAACCCCTGTGAGGCCAAATCGAACGCAACGGTGAACAACCACCACAGCATCGCCACGAATGTCAGCATAAAGGCGGGTTTGCCTGCAAAGCGATTATTCCGCGCGACCCAAGCCAATACGATGGCGCAAATCGCCCACAGTGTGGCCACAGCTGCAGGCACGATGGTGAATTCCAAGCTCGTCAGGCAGGTCATGCTCTACTCTTGCAGGTCAGCTTGGCATTCCGCGCCATGTCGGGGCGAGATGCCAAGCTGAGATTTCTTCAGGTCTGTACCCAAAACTATTCAATTCGCACATACCAAACCGCAAATTCTTCGTTTCGAACCTGCGGCACAGCAAAGTTAATAGGTGAAGTTGTTACAAATATGGCAATAATTGAATTCAACGAATACAATCTGTCAGGCCAAGCCTTTTGAGGGCTGCAAACTCGCGCTGAGTTGCCGGGCAATCTCTTCCATTTCGGCGTCCGGAAGTTGCGGCGGCGTCGCGTATTCGTCAGGGCCTGCCCCGAAATACACCTGCGAGGTCACGTCATGCACATGGTGCATAGGCACGACATGAGCATGGGCATGAGGCACATGGATGCCAGTGTAAAACATGGCCACGCGCTCGACCCCATAGAGCGCCTTCATTTGCGGAGCCAGACGTTGCGCGCAACTGGTAATCCGCGTCGCCAGATCTTCGGGCAGGTCTTCAAACCAGACATAGTGCGCTTTCGGAATGATGAGCGCATGGCCGGCACGGATCGGATGCAGATCGAGAAAGGCCAGGATATGGTCGTCCTCATAGATGCGATGGGCTGGCAAATCGCCGGAAGCGATCCGGCAAAACAGGCAACTGTCATTCATGTGTTCGCTCTTTCACGCGCGCCCATCGGGTGCATTCTGCCGCTTATCTTGGCTGTTAAATGGCACAATTGCAAACACTTACGCGACTTTGTGCAATGCGCAATCCGGGGCCAACACAACGGGAAACACATCCGCCCACCGCCTAGATCATGCCGCATTCACCCCCAAAATTCCCCGGAATTGTTTCGATTTCGGACACAACACGCCACAATTGTTTCCGATTCTGACGCCTGACAAAGGGGCCACGCCGGCACCCAGACCCCAGGAGGGCGACAGACATGACAACCGCTGATCTACAGACACACACCAACCGCGGCGCGCCGCGTCACATGCGCCTGTTCGAGTTGATCCGCCAGAACACGATCGCGGCCCACACACCGTCACAGCCCGCGCCGCAAACTCTGCGTGAAACCGCCCAACCAAGCCGCACATCTCTGTTGCCACAAGAACAACAAGCCATTGGCATCACGTCAAGTTTTGGTCGCTGAGAGGTGCGTCACGCCTCTAGCCCCTGAAACCCGTCGCCACTACGAATTTTTCAGAACTGTCCGCCCGGCTGCTTGGCGGCTTCACATTCGCCACTTTCTCGAATTTCTGCTTGAGCAGCTTTTGCAAATCGCCCTCGGCCCCCCCGGCCAGAACCTTGGCCACGAAGGTGCCGCCGATTTCCAGCACATCAAACGCGAAATAGGCCGCCGCCTCGCACAGCGCGATGATGCGCAGATGGTCCGTCTGCTTATGTCCCGAGCTTGACGCGGCCATGTCGCTCATCACCACATCCGCCTTGCCGCCCAGCCACTCCTTGACCTGCAAATCGGCATCATCGGCCATGAAATCAAGCTGATGAAGCTCACAGCCCGCAATCGGCTCGACCTCCTGCAAATCGACACCCAGGATCCGGCCCACCGCCTTGCCGCCCTTGTCGCCAAGCGCATTGACCCGTGGCACCGCCACCTGACACCAGCCCCCCGGCGCACAGCCCAGATCGACGACCCGCGCGCCCGGCACCAGAAAACGGTATTTCTCATCCAGCTCAAGGATCTTGAACGCCGCGCGCCCGCGATAACCCTCTTTCTGGGCTCGCACCACATAGGGATCGTTCAACTGACGCTGCAACCATCGGGTTGACGAAAGCGTGCGCCCGCGCGCCGTTTTCACCTTCACCTTCAGATCACGCTGCCCGCGCCCGGATGTATTCTTGCCGCTGGGTGTCTTGGCCATGTCTTTCCCCTTTGGACCGGTCCCGCTGAACCGACCCCTTTGAACCGGCGAAGCGTTACACCGAAAACCGACCTAATGAAACGCCTCTTTCAACGTCCGAAAACCGCTGACAGCTCCGCGCGCATCAGAACGGTCCACCCTCCAGCACACCATCGGCGCTCATCTGGGCATAGAGCAGCCCCTCGCGCAGCCCCCGATCCGCCACGCTCAGCCGGTCGGTGGGCCAACAGCGCAGCAAGGCCTGCAAGATCGCGGCCCCGCTCATGATCAAGGCTTGACGGTCCTGCCCGATACGCGGATCGCGCCGCCGCCCCGCCGGACCAAGCCGCAAATAATCGCGGATCACCAGATCGATCTGATCGCTGGTCATACGCAGCCCATCCACCTTTGAGCGGTCATACCGGTTCAACCCCAGATGCGACGCCGCCACCGTCGTCACCGTGCCCGAGGTGCCGACAATCTGAAACCCTTCGCGGGCCTGCTCGTCTTTATAGGGCGCAAATTCCGCCAGGTTTTCCTCGAAAAACCAGCTCATCAGCGCAAAGCGCGCCGAGTCATCCTCAACATCGCGAAACTGATCGCGCAGCGTCACCACCCCAAGCGGCACCGATATCCAGTCAACCACCTTGGCGGCGGGAAACCGCGACCCTGTCCCGTTAAACCCGCTGTGCAACCGCATGATAGCGCGCGGACGGTCACGTTTGGGCACCTGGCTCAGATCAATCCAGACCAACTCGGTCGAACCACCGCCGATATCAACCACCAGCAATTGTTCGGTGTTGATGCTGACCAGAGGCGCACACGAGATCACCGCCAGCCGCGCCTCCTCCTCGGTCTGGATGATTTCCAGGCTGAGACCGGTTTCGCGCCGCACATGGGCCATGAATTCACGGGCATTCACCGCCCGCCGACAGGCTTCTGTCGCGACCAGCCGCATATGCTTCACATTATGACGTTTGAGCTTTTGCTGACAGATGCGCAGCGCCTGAACCGTGCGCCCCATCGATGCCCGGCTAAGACGCCCGGTACGTTCCAGCCCGGCGCCCAACTGCACGGACTTCGAGAACGAATCCACGACGTGAAACTGATTGCCCTTGGGTTGGGCAATCAGCATCCGACAACTATTGGTACCGAGATCGAGCGCGGCATAGAGCTGCGATGGATCCGGCGGATTGGGCGCGGGGCTCTCTACCGGTTTCGGGAATGCGCCCGCACCTTCGGGACGCTTGGGCGCCATACTCACGCCCTCCATTTCGAGTTGCCCTCAATCTAGGCACGCCCCACGCCGCACGCAAGGGATTTCACCACACCCCGCCTTAACCCAACCCTGCCCGCCTGCATATTGCGCACCTGGCCCCGCACATGGGTCACACGGGTCAACAGGTCGCGCGCAAAACGCTTTGGACAGCGCGCCAGCACCGTTTAATACTGCATCCAACCGGGAAAAGGCCGCATCAGATGACACAACAGCACGACCCGAGCTTTGACACCTTTGACGATATCCATTTCCCCCGCCCCACAGAAACAGGCTTTGATGGTGTCGTCGCGCGCGCCCTCTCGCGACGTGGCTTTCTCGGCGGTGTGATGGCCCTCGGTGGCATCGCCACCCTCGCTGGCCTGCCCGCCACGGCGCAATCGCGCCGCTTTCCGTTTGCCCCCATCACCGCTTCAACCGATGACACGGTGCGCGTGCCCCCCCGCTACAAGGCCGAGGTTGTGCTGCGTTGGGGTGATCCGCTCTGGTCGGATGGTGCCGCGTTTGATCCCCTCACCCGTGGCACCGCCGCGTCACAAGCCCGCGCCTTTGGCGACAATACCGACGGCATGAAGCTCTTTTCGCACGCGGGCCGCACCCTCCTCGTGGTCAATAGCGAATACGCCAACCGCCGGGTGATCTGGGGCAACCGCGCCGATGGCTGGCCCGAAACGCCCGACGACATCGAAAAGGGCATGCTCGCTCATGGTGTCACGGTGGTCGAACTGGCCCAGAACGCACAGGGCACAAAAGGCTGGCACCCTGTCATCGACAGCCCGTTCAACCGCCGCATCACCCCGCGCACTCCGATGCACATCACCGGCCCCGCCCGTGGCCACCCCTTGATGCAGACCCCCGCCGACCCGACCGGCACCCAGGCAATAGGCACATGGAACAACTGCGGATCGGGCCAGACCCCTTGGGGCAGCTACCTCGCCTGTGAAGAAAACTTCAACGGCTACTTCGCCACCACAGACAAGACCTTCTCCCCCACCCCCGCACAAACCCGCTATGGCCTCTCATCGCGCGATTGGGGCTATGGATGGTCACAGATTGATCCTCGATTTGATATCGCACGCACCCCGAACGAGGCAAACCGCGCCGGCTACGTCGTTGAAATCGACCCGCGCGACCCCACCTCGACCCCGAAAAAACGCACCGCTCTGGGCCGTTTCAAACATGAAAACGCCGAATGCGTGCTGGCGCGCGATGGCCGTCTTGTCATCTACATGGGCGATGATGAACGCGGTGAATTTCTCTATCGCTATGTCTCGGCGCATCCCTACGCACCCGACGTCGATACCGACGATCTGATGGAAAACGGCACGCTCTATGCCGCCAAATTCCACGACACAGGGGCGGGCGAATGGCTGCCACTCACCCCGGAAAGCACCGGCATGTCGCCCGCAGAAATCTGCATCCACACCCGCCTTGCCGCCTCTGCGCTGGGCGCGACAACCATGGACCGCCCCGAATGGGTCGCCATCAACCCCAACAAGCCCGAGGTCTATTGCGCCCTCACCAACAACAAGAATCGCGCGCTCAAACCCAACGCCGGCGGCGATCCCACGCCCGCAAGCGGCCCCAACCCGCGTGCCGCCAATATCTATGGCCAGATCGTGCGCTGGCGCCCCGACACGGGCAACCATGCCTCAGATACCTTCACATGGGATCTCTACGCACTGGCAGGCAACCCGTCGCTCCATTCCGACGCAAATCGCGGCTCTGAAAACATCACCGAAAACAATATGTTCAATTCCCCCGACGGGCTGCATTTCTCCCCCTCTGGCCTGCTGTGGATTCAAACCGACGGCAACGATAGCAACACCGGCCCCTTCGCGGGCCACGGCAACAATCAAATGCTGGCAGGCGATCCCGCAACGGGCGAGATTCATCGCTTCCTCACCGGCCCGGTTGAATGCGAGGTTTCGGGCCTCTGCTGGTCGCCCGACCGGCGCACCATGTTCGTCGGCATTCAACACCCGGGCGACAAGGGCGGCAGCCATTGGCCCGACGGTGGCGATAGCGTGCCGCGCTCTGCCATCATCGCCATCACCCGGCGCGACGGCGGCCCGGTGGGGTGATCCGATCAAGCAGGATCACTGGAAATGTGTCGAAACCGAACTGCCCCAGTCAGCGAAGCAGTCCGCCAATCCCCTCACTCTCCCGAATCTACGCTCTTCGTGTGAGGTGAACCCAATGGCGATGAAGCGCACGACAGATCACGCCCATCGCACCAAAGGCCAAGGCGCGGGCAACACCCAGCCAGGCTAAGCAGGATACGTCTCAAATCGGCGAACGCGGAAATAGGCGCAATGTCGATTTGCACACATAGCCATCCAATGCGACCCGGCCCATTGCGCATTCTGCCCGCACACAAATGTCTTCGACACTCTGCCTGTATAGGTGAACCCCACGATTCCCTTCAACATCATCATGAATATTTCGCAAGCCTCCCCCCATGGCGCCCCCTGTCCTTGCGCTCTACCCTATGCTTCGAACGTCGCTAAGCGCGCGTGCAAAGTCGAAATCCGCCCGTTTTCCACCCATATGCTCCAGTATGAGGGACGACAGGATAAGGAAGGAATCATCCATGCCCGACGTCACAATCGTCTACTGGCGCGACATCCCGGCCCAAGTGATCGTGGGTAAAGGGCGTCGCGGGTCAAAAATGCCCCTGCCCGAGCGTTTCGAGCAGGCCATCGACCGCGCCGCGATGAAAATCGGCGCCCGTGATGCCGATGCCTATCTGGCCGAATGGCGCAAAGCCCCTTCCTACTCCGTCCAAGGAGACCCCTCCGAGATCGTGGCGGCTGAGGCTGCACGGCTCGACACTGAATACGATCAGGAGCGCATCAAGGCCCTGATTGCCAACGATGGCTGGGCCTGAAGCCCCTATGCGCCTTTGGAGTGTGATGATGTCACTGCTGAATTTCCGCAAGAAAGCAACGGCCCCGGCCGCCCCCGTCAACCCCGAGCTTGAGGCCTTTCTCAAGGGGTATTCCATCGAGGTGATGCCGCGCACCGCCAGCAAGGTCGAGGATTTCCGCGATCACCTGCCGCGTGGAACCCGCGTCTATATCGCCCATATCGACGGCACCCCGATCGAGGAAATGGTCGCCACCGCCGCGCGCCTGGCGCTTGAGGGCTATGACGTGATGCCGCATTTCCCGGCCCGCATCATCGCCGACAAAGCCACCCTGCAAAACTGGATCGACATGTATCAGGGCGAAGCGGGCGTGAAACAGGCGCTTCTGCTCGCCGGTGGCCTCGATCAGCCCCAGGGCGATTTCCACTGTTCGATGCAACTCCTTGAAACCGGGCTCTTCGACAAGGCCGGTTTCACCCGCCTGCACGTCGCCGGTCACCCCGAAGGCAACCGCGATATTGACCCCAAGGGCGGCACCCGCCTGGTCGACGAGGCCCTTCAATGGAAACAGAAATTTTCCGAACGCACCGACGCCAAAATGGCCCTCGCCACGCAATTCGCATTCGAGGCCGCCCCGATCATCGCCTGGGCTGATGGTCTCAAGGAGGCGGGCATCACCCTGCCCATCCATATCGGCATCGCCGGCCCGGCCAAGCTGCAAACCATGATCAAATTCGCCGTCACCTGTGGCGTCGGCCCCTCGCTGCGCGTGCTGCAACGTCGCGCCAAGGATGTGACCAAGCTCTTGCTGCCGTTTGAGCCCACCGAAGTGCTCACCCAACTCGCCGCTCACAAGGCTGCAAACCCTGACAGCAACATCGAACAGGTGCATTTCTTCCCGCTTGGCGGTATCAAGACCAATGCCACCTGGGCCCAGGATCACGGCGGCGCTTCGGGCGTTCCGGCAAACCAACAAGGATAATCAATGACCCGCACTATCGTCGAATCCAAAACCAAAACCGCCATCATCGGCTTTGACCAACCGTTCTGCGTGATCGGCGAGCGGATCAACCCCACGGGCCGCAAGATCCTCAACGAAGAGCTTGAACGCGGTGATTTTTCCCGCGTCGAAGCCGACGCAATCGCCCAGGTCGCCGCCGGTGCCAACATTCTCGACATCAATTCGGGCGCCGTCTTCTCCAACAAGATGGCCGAAGACCCGCGCTATGCCGACAACAACTTTGTTGAACCCGACCTGATGAAAAAGCTGATCGCCTGTGTTCAGGCCGTGACCGACATCCCGCTCTGCATTGACAGCTCGGTGCCCGGCGCGCTGGAAAATGGCCTCGCCACCGCCGAAGGCCGCCCGCTCCTGAACTCGGTCACCGGTGAAGAAGAGCGCCTGGAACTGGTCCTGCCGCTGGTCAAGAAATACAACGTTCCGGTGGTCGCAATCTCCAACGACGACACCGGCATTTCCGAAGACCCCGACGTGCGCTTTGCCGTCGCCAAGAAGATCGTCGAACGCGCCGCCGATTTCGGCATTCCCGCACATGACATCGTGGTTGACCCGCTGGTCATGCCGATCGGCGCCATGGGCACGGCCGGTTTGCAGGTTTTCACACTGGTGCGCCGTCTGCGCGAAGAACTCGGCGTCAACACCACCTGCGGCGCCTCCAACATCTCGTTCGGCCTGCCCAACCGTCATGGCATCAACAACGCCTTCCTGCCCATGGCCATGGGTGCCGGCATGACCAGCGCCATCATGAACCCCATCGCCATCCCCGTCGGCCCGACCAAACTGGCCGAGAAGAAAGCCGAGATTGAGGCCGCAGGCATCATCCTGCCCGCCGATATCGACGATGAAACCTTCTGCATCCTGTTCGGCCTCGGCTCAACCAAACCGCGCCCCGGCAAGGAAATGGAAGCAATCCGCGCCGCCAACTTCCTCACCAACAACGACGAAGGCGGCTCCGAGTGGATTCACTTCAACAAGGTCGCACCCAAGGCCGGTCATGAAACCCGTGGCCGCGCTGGCCGCACCGGTGGGCGCCGCCGCCGCGCCTGATCCCAAACTTTGCCGTGATCTCAGCCCCGCCCCCAATCGGGCGGGGTTTCCTTTTCTCCCGCACAGCTCAAGGGACAGCCCTCCGCCGGGTCTTCCTCTGACCGGAAATATCCTGGGGGTTTGGGGGTAAACCCCCAATATCTATGTGGTTTGGGGGTGAAACAACCAACTTCGATACGGTTTGGGGCCAAGACAACCATCAGTGCTGCGGCTTGATGAACAATCTGCCGCTCGTCACACCACCCGCGCTCTACTCACAGGGCCAGGCCGCCTTTGCACCAAAGGCTGGATGGTGCATTTCGCTTCCCTCGGTGATGCCAATCGCGCGCGCCAGCCCACCATTGATCTCCAACACCGCCAGGATATTCGATCCCCCAGGAATCTGTGTCAAATCGCCGGGCACTGCCTGATGATGCACCCGCTGCACCACGCCTTGCGCGTCCAAGAAGATCATGTCGAGCGGAATGCGTGTATTTTTCATCCAGAATGCTACGAAACTGGGTCGCGGATAGATGAACAGCATGCCCGCGCTGGTCGGCAGGCTATCGCGATGCATCAACCCGCGCGCCCGCAGGCGGACCGTATCAGCCAATTCAACGTTGAATCGTGCCGTGCCCCATTCGCCGCGTAGAAACACAGTATCCTCACGACAGGACTCAGCCAGAATCGGTGCCGCGCCGAAAAGCAAAAACGCCAATGCCAAGGCCAGACGCCTTGCCAAGATTCTTACTGCCCAAGCGCTCAACCGACTCACCTCTTGCACTCATCCAGCAGCGCTGTTTCCCAGGCACAAACCTCTGTCGCCATACGCCCGCGTTTACCGTCTATCACCCGAATGGCCAGCGCCTCCCCAGGCTGCAACTCGGCAAACCCAGAGCGCCGCAGCACTTCAATGTGCACAAATACATCCTCGTCACGACCAAAAACATTGGCAAAGCCAAACCCCTTGCCCTTGTCGAACCATTTCACCCGCGCAGGCTCCAGTGGTGCTGTGCGCATCACTTCGGGATCAATATCAGCAAAATCCGCCAGTGACGCGGGACCAACACACTCTGGCGGGTCTATTCGCAACACGTCCACGGCCTGAACACCGCGGTCTGTTTCCTGCACCATGATTTGCACGCGCGCGCCATCCGCAACCGAGCTTTGCCCGAAGTTACGCAAGACGTTTGCGTGCAATAAAATGTCTGGTCCGCCTTCATCGGCCACCACAAAACCAAATCCCTTGACAGGATCAAACCACTTTACCTGACCAGACACTTCACGGGTGCTATTCGCATCCTGTTTCAAAATAAGTGTCCATTTTTTCCATCCCCAGCTTCTGTCATGCGCAATGAGGCGTCCAGTTTCAAGAAGAAAAAACTAATTACTATCAATTGCTTGCTTTTCGCGATTCATAAAACTCACGGGTTCAGACGTTGAATCCCCCAGTTTTCCTCGGGCGTTGTGCGCCGCCAACGGAACCTGTCATGCAAGCGAAACATTCCATCGGCCCAGAATTCGATCTCCAACGGTATGATCCGAAATCCCCCCCAGAAGGGCGGCCGCTTGGGGTTCGCACCTTCCCGCGCTGTAACCTTTGCCACTTCCGCCACCAGAGCAGCGCGTGAACTCAACGGTTGCGACTGCGCCGAAGCCCATGCCCCCAGCCGACTCTTGAGCGAACGCGAGGCGTAATAGGCATCCGCCTGCGGCCCATCCTCTCGCTCAACCAGCCCGCGCACCCGGATTTGCCGTCTGAGACTTTTCCAGTGTAGCACAAACGCCGCCTTGCCACCCGTCTCGATCTCGCGGGCCTTGGCGCTGTTGTAATTGGTATAAAATACAAAGGCTTGCGCCTCGATCTCCTTGAGCAAAACCATGCGCACATTGGGCAGTCCAGCGCTATCCACCGTGGCCAAAGCGATGGCGTTGGGATCATTGGGTTCTGACGCCTCGGCTTCGTCAAGCCAGGTCCTGGCAATCACAAACGGATCGTCCCCCGCAAATATACCGTTTCTGTCTGCCACGCCGATCAATCCTCATGTTTCAGGCACGCCCAGTTCAGGCTTCCTGCCCCACGCCCTGCCCCTTTCGCTTGATGCACCCTATTCAATCGCCTAAAGAAATCAAACAGCATAAGTGTGTCGCATTGGCGCAGATGGGGGACAGATGTCGAACAACCTGATGGCAGGCAAGCGTGGACTCATAATGGGACTCGCGAATGATAAATCCATCGCCTGGGGCATAGCCAAGGCCTGCGCCGATGCCGGCGCTGAAATGGCTTTCTCCTATATGGGTGAAGCTTTTCGCAAACGCGTGGCGCCACTGGCCGAACAGATCGGCGTCAAAACGTTGATTGATTGCGATGTCTCCGACCCCGCCTCGCTCGATGCCGCCTTCGCCGAAATCGAAGATAAATGGGGCAAGCTCGATTTCATCGTCCACGCCATCGGCTTTTCTGACAAGAACGAGCTGCGTGGCCGCTATGTCGACACCTCCAAAAACAACTTTCTGATGACGATGGACATCTCGGTCTATTCCTTCACTGCCGTGATGCAACGCGCCGAGAAACTGATGGGCGCAGGCGGCTCTGCCCTCACCCTCACCTATTACGGCGCCGAACAGGTCATGCCGCATTACAACGTCATGGGCGTCGCCAAGGCCGCGCTTGAGGCCTCGGTCAAATACATGGCCGAGGATCTGGGCAAGGACGGCATCCGCGTCAACGCCATCTCGGCAGGCCCGATCAAAACGCTGGCCGCGTCCGGCATCGGCGATTTCCGCTATATCCTGAAGTGGAACGAATATAACTCGCCGCTGCGGCGCAACGTGACCATCGACGACGTCGGCAAATCCGCGCTCTACCTGCTCTCCGATCTTGGCTCGGGCGTGACCGGTGAAAACCTGCATGTCGATGCCGGCTATCACATCGTCGGCATGAAAGCGGTCGACGCGCCCGATATCGAAAAGGCCTGATCCGCGCGCATGGAACCCGCCCACCTCATTGCCTTCAACTTTACGTTGCTCGCCGCCTTGGCCAGCCCCGGCCCGGCCATGCTGGTGGCGATCCGCGCCACCCTTTTGGGTGGAAGGTCTCACGGCATTGCCACAGGCCTTGGCCTCGGCACCATGGCCGCGCTCTGGACAGGCACTGCGTTGCTTGGCCTTGATGCGCTTCTGGCTCTGTTCCCCTGGGCCTATCTCACGCTGAAAGTCATCGGTGCGACCTATCTTATCTGGATCGCCATTCAAACATGGCGCCACGCCACCACACCGCTTTCAACCGCAGACTCCGCTGTTGCGCTGCCGCGCCGCCGCCGCGCCTTCCTGTCAGGGGTGCTGGTGAATTTCGCCAATCCCAAAGCAGTGCTCTTTGCCGCTTCGGTGCTGGTGGTGATCTTCCCGTCAAACCTCAGCGGTGGCGAAAAACTGTTGATCGTGACCAATCACATGCTGGTCGAATTCACCGCTTACATTCTATTTGCCCTCGCCCTCTCAACCGGCCCGGCCCGCGACAGCTATCTGCGTCTCAAACCGCTGTTTGACCGCACCGCCGCCGCCGTGCTTGGAACCCTTGGGCTGCGCCTGCTCATTGATCGCTGAAGGATAAGCTGCCATGACCGACCGTCTCCCCCACGAAAAAGGCTTCCACGTCAGCTGGGACCAATTGCACCGCGACGCGCGCGCACTGGCCTGGCGTCTTGACGGCAAAGGCCCCGATGACGGTGCCTGGAAGGCGGTTGTTGCGATCACCCGCGGCGGCATGGCCCCGGCAATGATCGTGGCACGCGAACTCGACATTCGCACTGTCGATACGGTCTCGGTCAAATCCTACCATTCCGGTGGCGGCAAGGCAGATCAGCGCCGCGAGGCCGAAGTCATCAAATCCCCCGACGCTAACATGATGGGCGATGGCACCGGCATCCTTGTCGTCGATGATCTGGTGGATAGCGGCAAAACCCTCGAACTAGTGCGCTCACTCTATCCCAACGCCCATTTCGCCTGTGTCTACGCCAAACCCGAAGGCGAAAAACAGGCCGATACCTATATCACGGCGGTTTCCCAAGACACCTGGATTTTCTTCCCATGGGACATGGCGCTGCAATATGTCGAACCCTATCGCGGCGTGGACTGAACGGCGCGCAGGTTTGAAATCAGGGAGCCTCCGGCGGGGATACTTAGAGCAAGATGAAGCCTGAGGCGGCCTTTCGATTTCATCTTGCTCCAAATATCCCCCGCGGAGCGTCCCCCCCTCTGGCACAACGAGCAAACCCATGACTGACACGCGCACCGCTGCAACCTTCGTCTCTCCGGTCATGCAGGCGCGCCGCTGGCTTGAAGGGGTTGATTTCCCGCCCGAGCGCCCGTTGATCAACATATCCCAAGCTGCCCCCCTCGATCCCCCGCCCGAAGGACTGTGCGCGGCCATGGCGGATGTGATCTGCAACGATCCGACGGCGCATTTCTATGGTCCCGTGCTTGGCCTGCCCGCCCTGCGCGAGGAGGTGGCATCGCAATGGCAGGGTATCTATGGCGGGCCGGTGCGCGCCGCGCAGGTGGCAATCACATCCGGCTGCAACCAGGCCTTCGCCGCTGCGCTGATGACCTTGACCCGCGAAGGCGACGAGGTGATCATACCCACGCCTTGGTATTTCAACCATAAAATGTGGTGTGACATGACCGGAGTGCGCGCGGTTCCGCTTGCGACCGGCACCGCCCTCATGCCCGACCCCGAGGCGGCGCGCGCCCTGATCACGCCGCGCACCCGTGCCATCGCTCTGGTTACGCCCAACAACCCCGGCGGCGTCGAATATCCGCCCGCGCTTCTGCGCGCCTTCCATACGCTCGCGCAGGACGCCGGAATCGCTCTCATCATAGATGAAACCTACCGCGACTTTCATTCCCTCCCCGGCGCGCCGCATGATCTTTTTTGTGATCCCGATTGGGACAACACGCTTATTCAGCTCTATTCCTTCTCCAAGGCCTACCGCCTCACCGGCCATCGCCTCGGCGCGATGATCGCCTCGCCCGCGCGGCTGGCCGAGGCCGAGAAGTTTCTCGACACCGTCACCATCTGTCCCAACCAACCCTCGCAGCATGCGGCCCTCTGGGCGATGCGCAACCTCTCGCAATGGCTCGCTGGCGAACGCAGCGAGATCCTCTCGCGCCGCGCCGCTATCGACGCCGGTTTCCCGCGTCTTGCCGCCAAGGGCTGGCGTCTGCGCGGTGCGGGTGCCTATTTTGCCTATGTCGAACATCCCTTCGCATTGGACGCCGACGCGCTTGCGCCGCAACTGGTGCGCGAAGCGGGCGTCCTTCTGCTGCCCGGCCCCATGTTCTACCCCAGCGGGACCGCCAGCGCGCAGCGCGAATTGCGCATCGCTTTCGCCAACATTGACACATCCGGCATCGCCACATTGTTCGAGCGGCTCGACTCGTTGACGTTTGCCCCCCGAACCTAAGCCAATTGCAGGCAAATCACCACGAGGCCTTGCCCCTTGCGCGGTCAGGCAATAGACATCGTGCGACTGATTTCAAACCGTTCCGAAAGGCGCTTCATGGCACGCGGCAGCACCTCTAAAACACTCGTCTGGATCCTGATGGGCCTTCTGATCCTGGGCCTCGGCGGCTTTGGCGTTACCAACCTCTCGGGCCATCTGCGCTCCATCGGTTCAGTCGGCAATCGCGACATCACCGTCAGCGCCTATTCCCGCGCCGTGCAGGATGAAATCCGCGCCCGCGAAGCCAGCATGGGCCAGCCGATCCCGTTCTCGGTCGCACGCGCGCTCCAGCTCGACCAGGTTGCTCTGGCACGGCTCATCGCCAACACTGCTGTCGATCACGAAGCCAGCCAACTGGGCATTTCCGCGGGCGACGAAAACCTGCACGCTGCGCTGCTGCAAATTCAGGGGTTCCGCGGTATCGACGGTCAGTTTGATCGCGAATCCTATCAATTTTATCTCGACCGCACCAATCAGTCCCAAGCCGAGTTCGAACAAAGCCTGCGCGATGATCTGGCCAGCGGATTGCTGCAACAGGCCGTGCTCGCGGGCCTCCCCGCAAGCGACACCTACGCCGACACGCTGGTCAACTTCCTGGCCGAGCGGCGCGATTTCACCTGGGCCGCGCTCAGCGAAGACGACCTCGAAGCGCCACTGTCCGAGCCGGACACCGAAACGCTTGCAAAGTTCCACACCGACAATGCCGCCCGTTTCACCCTGCCTGAGCGCAAGGGCATCACCTACGCCTGGCTCACCCCCGACATGATCCTCGATCAGGTCGAGCTTGGCGACAGCATCCTGAAAGAGAATTACGACGAACGCAGCAACGAGTTCAATCAACCCGAACGCCGCCTTGTCGAACGGCTGGTATTCCCCGACACTGCCGCCGCCGAGGCTGCCAAATCCGCCATCACCGCAGGTGAAAAAAGCTTTGAGCAAATCGTCACCGAGCGTGGCCTGGCGCTTGGCGATATCGACATGGGCGATGTCGTGGCCTCCGATTTGGGTGCCGCAGGCGAACCCGTCTTTGCCGCCAACCCCGGCGGTGTGATTGGCCCGTTCCAAACCGATCTCGGCCCGGCGTTGTTTCGCATCAACGGCGTGTTGGCCGCCCGCACCATCAGCTTCGAAGACGCCCGCGAGCAACTCCACGAAGAGCTTGCCGTCGATCGCGCCCGCCGCCTGATCGACCAGATGCGCAGTGATATCGAAGACCTGCTGGCTGGCGGTGCCACCCTCGAAGAAATCGCACAAGAAACCGACATGCAGCTCGGTCAGACCAACTGGACCGCCGACAGCTCGGAAGATGTTGCAGGCTACGCCGCCTTTCAGGAGGAAGCCGCCAAGGTCACGGTCGATGATTTCCCCTCCGTCGTCGCTCTGGAAGACGGCGGCATCTTCGCGCTCCGCCTCGACACGGTGCTTGCCCCCGAACTGCAACCGCTGGAAATGATCCGCACCGAGGTAGAAGACGCCTGGGCCGAAGCAGAAATCACAAGCCGTCTGGTCGCCCAAGCCGAAGCCCTGCTCCCTCAGATCACGCAGGAAACCGACATGGCCGCCCTCGGCCTCACCGTCACCGAGGAGCGCGACATCACCCGCACCGACTTCATCGCGGGCACGCCGCAGAGCTTCCTCACCGGCCTCTTCAAGATGGAACCGGGCGAAAGCCGCGTGTTCGAAGCCCCGGGCGGCGCTCTCATTGCACGCCTCGATGCAGTCCACGCGCCTGATGAGTCAAACCCCGAGGTTGGTGCCGCACGCACCGCACTCAGCGAACAGGCCGCCAGCGCCCAGGCTCAGGATCTCTATCAGTATTACATCAACGACGTTCAGGCACGCGCCGGGCTGGCGCTCGACCAGAATGCGATCAATGCCGTGTTGGCCAACTTCCAGTAAAGGCCGCAGGATGGAGCTGACCCCCTCTTTTGAGCAATTTGCCCGCGCCTATGAGGCCGGTGAAAATCAGCTGATCTATACCCGGCTGGCCGCCGATCTCGACACGCCTGTCTCGCTCATGCTCAAGCTGACAGGCGCCGCACGCGATGCCTTCATGCTCGAATCTGTCACCGGCGGCGAAGTGCGCGGGCGCTATTCGATCATCGGCATGAAACCCGATCTGGTCTGGCAATGTCACGGCACCAAAAGCCGCCTAAACCGCGCCGCCCGTTTCGACACCACCGCGTTTGAGGAACAGCCCGGCGATCCGCTGACCAACCTGCGCGCCCTGATGGCCGAAACCCGTATCAATCTGCCCAACGATCTGCCTGCCGCCTCCGCAGGCCTCTTTGGCTATCTCGGCTATGACATGATCCGCCTTGTCGAACATCTGCCGAACATAAACCCCGATCCACTCGGCCTGCCCGATGCGATGTTCCTGCGCCCCACCGTGGTCGCCGTTCTGGATGGAGTCAAAGGCGATGTGACCGTTTGCTCGCCCGCTTGGGTCTCTGATGGCCAATCCGCGCGCGCCGCCTATGCCCAGGCGGCCGAGCGTGTGATGGATGCGGTGCGCGACCTCGAACGCGCCCTGCCCCAACAGGCCCGCGATCTCGGCCAGGCCCAGCAAGAAGACGCAACGCCAGTTTCGAATTTCACCAAATCGGCCTATATGGCCGCCGTTGAGAAAGCGCGCGACTACATCCGCGCCGGTGACATCTTTCAGGTGGTCCCGTCGCAACGCTGGACACAAAC
This sequence comes from Rhodobacteraceae bacterium LMO-JJ12, assembly GCA_021555075.1. NCBI lineage: Bacteria > Pseudomonadati > Pseudomonadota > Alphaproteobacteria > Rhodobacterales > Paracoccaceae > Rhodobacteraceae bacterium LMO-JJ12. The sequence continues at coordinate 1,898,274 of JAKGBX010000001.1, read as the reverse complement.
CTTCCGCCAGCCCCCCTTCGCGCTCTATCGCTCGCTGCGGCGCACCAACCCCTCGCCCTTCATGTTCTACTTCAATTTCGGCGGCTTTCAGGTGGTCGGCGCCAGCCCCGAAATCCTCGTGCGCGTCTTTGGCGACGAGGTGACGATCCGCCCGATCGCCGGCACCCGCCCACGCGGCGCCACCCGCGAAGAAGATCTCGCGCTGGAAAAAGACCTGCTCTCGGATGAAAAGGAGCTGGCCGAACACCTGATGCTGCTCGATCTCGGGCGCAACGATACCGGCAAGGTCTCCAAGATCGGCACCGTGCGACCGACCGAGAAATTCATCATCGAGCGCTATTCCCACGTGATGCACATCGTCTCCAACGTGGTGGGCGAGCTCTCAGAAGATCACGACGCGCTCTCCGCCCTCCTCGCAGGCCTGCCCGCGGGGACCGTCTCGGGCGCCCCAAAAGTGCGCGCAATGCAGATCATAGACGAGCTTGAGCCGGAAAAACGCGGCCTCTACGGCGGCGGCGTCGGCTATTTCTCTGCGGGTGGCGACATGGATATCTGCATCGCGCTGCGCACCGCCTTGGTCAAAGACGAAAAACTCTACATTCAGGCTGGTGGCGGCGTGGTCTACGACAGCGACCCCGAGGCGGAATACCAAGAAACCGTGCACAAATCGAACGCGATCCGCCGCGCCGCCGCCGACGCCGCGCGCTTCACCGGCAACGGCAATGCCTGAGTGCACGGCGAAACCTGCTGCCCTTCATCTTGCTAAAAATATCCCGGGGGTGTGGGGGCTGGCCCCCACTTGGTCCTGCGTGTGGGGACTGGCCCCCACTCTAACCCGCGTGTGGGGGCTGGCCCCCACTCTAACCCACAGCTTGCCGTCAGCGTCGCCTTTGCCCCTCATCACGTCATGCCCCGCCTGATCCTCTTCAACAAACCTTTCGGCGTGCTCTCGCAATTCACCGACAAGGGCATGGGCGATTCCCCACGCCCCACGCTTTCCATCTTCATCACCGAAAAAGGCGTCTACCCCGCCGGGCGGCTTGACCGCGACAGCGAAGGGCTCTTGCTGCTCACCGACGACGGCAAGCTCCAAGCCCGCATTTCCGACCCGCGTCACAAGCAGCCCAAAACCTACCTCGCCCAGGTCGAGGGCACGCCAGACGACTCCGCCCTTGCCGCCCTGCGTTCCGGCGTCACGCTCAAGGATGGCCCGACGCGTCCGGCCAAGGCCCGCCGCGTCCCCGCCCCCGATTGGCTCTGGCCGCGCAATCCACCAATCCGGGTGCGCCAATCCATCCCCGACACCTGGATTGAACTCACCCTGACCGAAGGGCGCAACCGACAGGTCCGCCGCATGACAGCCGCCGTCGGCCATCCCACCCTGCGCCTGATCCGGGTCCGCATTGGCGACTGGGCCCTCACCGGTCTCGCCCCCGGCGAATACCGCACCATTTCGCTGCCATAAGACGGGCTTCTTCCCATCCATCGCACGCTGCATTACTCAATTTCAGGTAAATTTTCGCCGCAACGCGGCGGTGCACGCCCAACAGCCACGCGACAGCCGTAAGTCACCCCCCGGATTTACGCGCTTCCTGCTGCGTTAACGCTTTCAGTTCTGGGGCTCCAGAAGCTGGCTCACCGGCACCAGCGCAATCTGATCCGCCCGGTCTTCCAGCCCCCAAAGCAGCAACGCGCTCACCGTATCCGGCCGCATCCGCCCGACCATCACAACCCCGCCCTCACTGCCTGCGCGAAGGGCGCCATTGTCGAGAAAACGCCGAATCGCGCGCGACTTCTGACCGGCGGAATCAAAGTCGCGAAAGATCGTGGCAGAGGGCACGCCGTTCTTTGCCGCAAGCTTTTGTGCGGTATTCAACCCCTTGGGATACAACAACAATCCATGTCCGCTATCGGCCAGGATCTGGGCCACCTGGTCGCTGATCTGTCGATCCGACTGGATGCCATCTTCAGGCGCTTCCATCACCGCCACTGCCTCGGGAACGCGCGCCATCAGCACCGGCATCGCCACTTCGACATCGCTCGGCGCGGCCCCTTCGGGCAGTGCCACCATTGCCAAGACTTCAAACCCCGCCGCGCGGTAGATCGCCATCTTGTCTGTCGCATCCTCGCGGCTGGTATCTACCGCGAAAGCCAAGGGATAGGGAAACGCCGACAACATATCCATCGCCACCGGCCCGCCACCGTCATCAATCAGAACGATCGCCATTTTAGGCTTGTTTTCAATGCCTTCCACCTCGACGGCAAAGCGCTTTATCGGCGGCATGGCGCTGCGATCCACCGCCTCACCTGTAAGTGCGCCCTGCGTCTCACCTTCCTGGCGAACCGCAGGCAACCGCCCGGTCCGGACACCATCGTTGCCAAGCGATTTGAGGTCGCTGGCCGGTTTTCCAATCCGAACGGCTGCGCTCTGCTCATCTGATTGAGGGGCTGTCACATCCGGCTCCGGTTCACTAACCGGCATTCTGTCAGGCTCCGATTCGTCCGGTGCAACCTCCACGACTTGCGATTCCGCTTCCTGCCCAACTGGCCGCGTCTCGCTCGGGGCCGCCGATTCGGGCGCGACACGTATCACCAACTCCTCGTCCCCGCCCTCGGGCATGGCCGGAACGTCTGTCTTTTCAATCTCTTGCGCGTTATCTGCCGGGCTAGGTGCCGGGCTGACCGGTTGCGCTTCTTCCGCTTCGCTCACCGCGGGACTCATCGGCGAAGCCGGGGCATCGCTTTGCACCTGCGGCGCGGGTGCCGTTGCAACGTCCGGCTCGGCTTGCTCCACGCCAGCAGGCGCGTCGTCCGGTTCGGGGTCCACAAACGCCGTTTCATCCGGATCTGCCGGTGGCGCCATTGGCTGCGCCGGTTCGGTTGAAATCGACAGTTCTGCCTCGTCCTGCGGGGCCAGCGGCGCACCCGCCTGCCCCCCTTGCGTTACTGGCTCGTCACTGCGCGCTGCCACATCCGGCGCACTTCCCTGACCCGCCACAGGCGCGCTCATACCACCTTGAAGCGCACTCGCAGAAGGCTGCGAGCCAGGATCGGTATCCGCACTCTGCAACGGCGAAAGATCATCAGGTTCCGGCGCCGTCACCCGCGGCGCCGCCGCGCCCGTGACCACAGGTTCGCTCGCAGGCAAATTCGCCTGATCGTCATCGCGCGACTGGTTGAACTCCGACCCGGCCGGCACTTCCACTGCTGCCGCCTCGGGTTTGCCTAGCGGTGCCTCAGCCCCTCCGCTTAGAACCGAAAGCGTCCCGGCACCGCCAACGGCCACCAAAACGCCCCAAAACGCTCCGCTCAGAAATCCTCTGGCCACTCAATTCACCTCTTTTTCCTGCCCTAAGGGACAGTGCGCCCCTTGACGGTGCGCGACAAGCCTGAACATGTATACCGCGACCATGGGCCGGGCCTCCAGCCCTAAGAGAACGAATGTGAGCAAGATGCTGCTGCTGATAGATAATTACGACAGTTTTACCTATAATCTGGTCCATTATCTGGGCGAACTGGGTGCCGACGTCGTGGTCAAACGCAACGATGCGCTTGATGTGAAGGCTGCGATGGCGATGAACCCGGCCGGTATCCTGCTTTCCCCCGGCCCCTGCGATCCGGATCAGGCGGGCATCTGCCTGGATCTGACACGCGCCGCTGCCCAGAGTCGCACGCCCTTGCTTGGCGTCTGCCTTGGTCATCAGACCATCGGCCAGGCCTTTGGTGGAAAAGTCGTGCGCTGTCACGAAATCGTGCATGGCAAGATGGGCGAAATTCACCACACTGGCAAAGGCATCTTTCGCGATCTTCCCAGCCCGTTTCAGGCCACCCGCTATCATTCTCTCGTCGTCGATCGCGGCAGCCTGCCCGACTGCCTCGAAATCACAGCCGATCTTTCGGATGGCACCATCATGGGCCTGCAACATCGCGAACTGCCGGTGCATGGCGTTCAGTTTCATCCCGAATCCATCGCCTCGGAACATGGCTATGCCATGTTGAAAAACTTTCTCGACTGCATGAGGGTTCCTGCATGAGCGATGCGCTTAAACCCCTGATCGGCGCGGCCGCCGAGCGTCCGCTAACCCGCGAAGAGGCGCAGACCGCCTTTACGATCCTGTTTGACGGCGAAGCCACGCCCAGCCAGATCGGCGGCTTCCTCATGGCGCTTCGCACGCGCGGTGAGACGGTCGAGGAATACACCGCCGCCGCCAGCGTCATGCGCGCCAAATGTCATGCGGTGACGGCGCCGGAAGGCGCCATGGATATCGTCGGCACCGGAGGCGATGGCAAAGGCACGCTCAACATCTCGACAGCAACCGCCTTTGTGGCCGCGGGCGCGGGATTAACCATTGCGAAACATGGCAATCGTAACTTGTCTTCCAAATCCGGGGCCGCCGATGCCTTGGCACAAATGGGCGTCAAGGTGATGGTCGGCCCGGCGGTGGTTGAACGAGCATTGAGCGAATGCGGCATCGCCTTCATGATGGCTCCGATGCATCACCCCGCCATGGCACATGTCGGTCCGTCACGGACCGAACTTGGAACGCGCACGATTTTCAACATCCTCGGCCCGCTTACCAACCCTGCCGGTGTCAAACGCCAACTCACAGGCGCATTTTCGCGCGCCATGATCCGTCCGATGGCCGAAACGCTCGCCGCTCTGGGATCAGAACGCGCCTGGCTCGTCCATGGCAGCGACGGCACCGACGAAATGACAATCACCGGCATCACCTGGGTCGCAGCCCTGGAAGAGGACAAGAGCGTGCGCGAGGTCGAATTACATCCTGAGGATTTCGGCCTTCCCGTGCATCCGTTCGAGGGTATCATGGGCGGCACGCCGGAAGAAAATGCCAAGGCTTTCAGTAACCTGCTCGACGGAGCTCATTCGGCTTACCGTGATGCCGTCCTGCTCAACACCGCAGCGGCGTTGGTGGTTGCCGGGCGCACCGACGATTTGCGCGAAGGCGTCGAAATGGCGCGCGAAAGCATCGATTCCGGCGCCGCAAAACGCAAGATCACCTGTCTTGCGAAACTCACATCGGAGGCGAAATGACAACCACCGTCCTGGACAAGATCAAGGCCTACAAACTCGAAGAGATTGCCGCCGACAAATCCGTCAAACCGCTTGAAGAAGTCGAGGCTGAAGCCCGCGCCGCCGAGCCTGTGCGCCCCTTTGCAGAGGCGTTGTTCGAGTCAGCCCGCGAGGGTTACGGGCTGATCGCCGAGATAAAGAAAGCCAGCCCCTCCAAGGGCCTGATCCGCGAAGATTTCGACCCCGCCGCGCTGGCACAGGCATATGAAACCGGCGGCGCAACCTGCCTTTCAGTGCTGACCGACACGCCCAGCTTCCAGGGCGCCAAGGAATTCCTCACCGAGGCCCGCGCCGCCTGCAAGCTGCCAGTTCTGCGCAAGGATTTCATGTATGATCCCTATCAAGTCGCCGAGGCCCGCGCCCTTGGTGCCGATTGCATCCTGATCATTCTCGCCACAGTCTCGGATGAACAAGCCGCCGAACTCGAAGCGGCAGCCAACGATTGGGGTATGGATGCCCTTCTTGAAGTGCATGACGAAGAGGAACTGGAGCGCGCAAGCAGGCTTTCGTCTCGCATGGTCGGTATCAATAACCGCAATTTGAAAACCTTTGAGACCACTCTCGAAACCACGCGGAAACTGTCGAAGCTCGTTCCCGCCGACCGGATGATCGTCTCTGAAAGCGGTCTCGCCACGCCCGAAGATCTGGCCGATATTGCCCGGTATGGCGTGCGCTGCTTTCTCATTGGCGAAAGCCTGATGCGTCAAGACGATGTCGCCGACGCAACAAGCACCCTTCTTGCCCGTCCGCTCACCGTAGGGGGCATGTAACATGACCGGGCTCAGCCATTTTGACGCCAAGGGCGCCGCCCATATGGTTGATGTTTCCGAAAAAGCAGTGACCTCGCGCATCGCCGTCGCCCGGGGCCAAGTCACGATGCAACGCGAAACCTTTGCGTTGATTTCCGATGGCCGCGCCAAGAAAGGCGATGTGCTCTCCGTGGCACGTCTTGCCGGCATCATGGGGGCCAAGAAAACTCCCGACCTGATCCCGCTCTGCCATCCCCTGCCGATCACCAAGGTGACGGTTGATCTGACGCTCGATCCCGATCTGCCCGGCGTTCAGATCGAAGCGACGGTCAAGACCACAGGTCAGACCGGCGTCGAGATGGAGGCGCTTACCGCCGTGTCAATCGCCGCGCTCACGGTGCACGACATGGTCAAGGCCGTCGACAAAGGCATGATCATTTCGGACATTCGCGTCGTTTTGAAAGACGGCGGAAAATCAGGACGTTACGAGTCAAAATGATTTCGGTAGACACAGCCCTTTCCCAGCTCTTCTCGCTTGCTTCACCGCTCGAGATTGAAACCGTTCCACTCATCGCAGCGGTCGGGCGGGTGCTGGCCACGGATGTTTCAGCCAACCGCGATCAGCCGCCTTTTGCCTCTTCGGCTATGGATGGCTACGCACTGAACGGTGCCGAAGCCGATCTGCATGCGCAATTCAAGGTGATCGGCGAAAGCGCCGCAGGACATCGCTTTGAAGGTGCGATCAAACCCGGCCAGACCGTGCGAATCTTCACCGGTGCCCCGGTGCCCGAGGGCGCCACCCACGTGGTTATCCAGGAGGATGTCGAACGCCGCGGCGATCTCATCACCATCGTGGCCCATCAGAGCCAGAACAACATCCGCCCCCTTGGCACGGATTTCCGCACCGGTGAAACAATGCAAAGCCCCCGTGTGCTCACCCCCGAAGACATCGCGCTGCTGGCCGCCATGAACATCTCTCAGGTTCCCGTGCGTCGTCGGCCTGTCGTGGCTCTCATCTCCACCGGGGATGAATTGGTCATGCCGGGCGAAACACCGGGATCGGATCAGATCATCGCCTCCAACTCCTTCGGCCTGCACGGCATGCTGTCCGCACTCGGCGCCACGCCAAGGCTGCTGCCCATTGCGCGCGACAACCGCGAGAGCCTCGAAACCACGTTCCAACTCGCAGCCGACGCCGACTTGATCGTCACCATCGGCGGCGCTTCGGTGGGCGATCACGATCTGGTCGGCGATGTGGCCGAGGCCATGGGACTGCAACGCGCCTTCTACAAAATTGCCATGCGCCCCGGCAAACCGCTGATGGCTGGGCGCATGGGCAATGCGGTGATGCTGGGCTTGCCCGGCAATCCGGTCTCGGCAATGGTCTGCGGCCATGTCTTTCTTGCCCCGGTGATCCGCGCTCTCCTAGGGCTTGGAGCCGCACCCGCCCCGCGCAAGTCCGCCCGCTTGACCGGCCCTCTGGGCGCCAACGGCCCGCGCGAACACTACCAGCGCGCCCATGTGTCAGACGGCGCAATCACCGTGTTTGATCGTCAGGACAGCTCATTGCTCAGCGTTCTCGCTCAGTCCAATGCGCTCGCCATCTCCCCACCCAACGCACCCGAACAGCCCGCCGATAGCGAAATCGCCTACATTCCGCTGCGCTGAACCTCCCTTCCTCTGACTGAATATATCCCGGGGGTCCAGGGGGCTGGCCCCCGCTCGCACCCTCACAAATGCGAACCTGTTGACACAAAACGGGAACATGCGTAGAACAAACGCTAACAATGAAGCAACACAAGGGCGGAACATATGCTGACGCGCAAACAGCTGGACCTTCTGGAATTCATTCACAAGCGGGTGCAGCGCGATGGCGTGCCGCCTTCTTTCGATGAAATGAAGGACGCACTCGATCTGCGGTCAAAATCTGGCATTCACCGTCTGATCACCGCGCTGGAAGAACGCGGATTTATACGTCGCCTCGCACATCGCGCCCGCGCCATCGAAATCGTCAAGCTGCCCGAAAGCCTGGGCGCTGCCGCGTCGGGATTTACCCCCCGCGTGATCCAAGGCGATCGTCCTTCCGCCCCCCCACCCTCCAACGCGATGACGGTCGAGACGGCGGGCGCGCTGGAACTGCCGATCATGGGCCGTATCGCCGCCGGTGTCCCGATCGAAGCGATCTCCGATGGCTCCCATAACATTACCGTGCCCCAGTCTATGCTGGCCGGCAGCGGCGAACATTATGCCCTGGAGGTCAAAGGCGATTCGATGATCGATGCCGGAATCAATGATGGCGACGTGGTTGTGATCCGCGAAACCGTCACCGCTGAAAATGGCGATATCGTGGTGGCCTTGGTCGAAGATCACGAGGCCACACTGAAACGCTTCTTTCGACGTGGCAACGCCATCGCGCTCGAAGCGGCCAACCCGGCCTATGAAACCCGTGTCTTTCCCGATGACAAGGTCAAGGTACAGGGCAAACTGGTCGGCCTGATCCGCACATACTAAGCTAGGGTTTTCAACGCCGGTTCCAAAGCCGCTCGCCAGAAACCTGGCGGGCGGTTTTCGTCTTCACCGGCTGTCCCGCTTTGCCCTTGTAGAGCGCCACGGCCCCTTCGGACTTGAGACGCGCAGGGTCATAGACCGTGCAGGGCAACCCATCGGGCGCGTCGGCATTGGTCACGATCACTTCATCTTTCGCGCAACTGAGTGTCCTAACGCTCACTTTGCCGGTGACATGGCGAATTTTCCACTGCTCGCCCAGGTCGCTCCAGCGGACCGCCGCTTCTTCCTGGCTTGCCGGATCACCATCGTTCTCCAGCCAGTTTTGCGCTACAAACCCGCCGCCCCGCGGCTTGCTTAGCGCCCGTCCCTGTGCGCCCATGATGCCCACCAAAGCTCCATTATCCGCGATCAGAACCGCCGGGCGCTCAGTCCCGATCCAAAGCGCGAAACCGAGCGCGACCGGCGCCAGACCAACCATGCGCGCTCGCCCCTGCCACAAGACGAACCCGGCCAACCCCGCCGCGATCAACGGCAGCACCTGCCAGTCCGGGCTTATCACGGTCCCGCGCGCGCCCTCGAACTCCGCCACCGTTCCCGCAACACTCAGAATCCAGCGCACACCCAACCCCATGACCGAAAGTGCTGCCGCTTCCAGGCCCAATGGCATCAAGACCGCCGCAACAACCCCGGCCGGGATCACAAGAACCCCCATAAGCGGCACGGCCGCAAGGTTGGCAATCAACCCGTAGTGGGCAAATTGGTTGAAATGCGCCGCCGCGACCGGCGCCGTGGCCAACCCTGCAACGGCCGAGGAAATCACTGTCGCCGTAATTGGCCTGGTCCAGGCCGGTCCCTTGCGAAAATTTGCGTCACGCAGAAAGCGAAACACCACCACAAGCGCGGTTGTCGCCGCAAAAGACATCTGAAACCCCGGCCCCAGAAGCGCCTCAGGCCACAGGACCAACACGATAGTTGCCGCCAGCGCCACAGATCTGAGCGAAATCACCCGACGATCGACAATCACCGCAAGCAGCCCCACCGCAACCATCACAAAGGCCCGTTTTGTCGCGATGTTGCCGCCCGAAAGCCCAAGGTATCCCGCCGCCACCGCCAGCGCCAGCACCGCCGCCAGCTTCTTCACCGGCAGGCGCAAACCAACCGACGGCCAGAGATTCAGCCCAAAGCGCAGGACCGCAAAAACAAACCCGGTCAAAAGCCCCATATGCAGACCTGAAATGGCCAGAAGATGCGCCAGATTCGTGACTCTCAAGGCGCGCAACGTTTCGGGCCCGATGCCACTTCGGTCCCCCGACATGATTGCAGCCGCGAACGCCCCCGGCTCGCCCGACAAAGCCGTTTGCACACGGCTTGACAACGCCAGCCGCGCCGCCAGCCAGTTGAAACCCTCCTTGGGCGGTTCCAGGATCAAAAGCGGCGTGCGGGCATATCCCACAGCACCTAGCTTGAGAAACCAGGCATGGCGTTGAAAATCAAATCCCCCCGGCTCCACCGGCCCACCGGGCGGCGACAGGTGCGCCGTCACGATCACCCGTGCCCCGGCGCGCGGCTCGCTGCCGCCTGTCGCGTGCAGCGAAACCCGCACCCGCTCTGGTGTCTTTTGCGGCCCAACCCGGTGCAGCACTACATCTTCCAGAAGCACCCGCACCGCGCCGCTGGAGGAGCGATCAATCCCGATCACCTGACCTTCCACCGGACCGTAATAGCGCCATCCCAACACCGGCCGTTCGACCATATTTGCGCGCGTCGCCGCCAGAGCAAAGCCCAACCCGATCAAGACAACGGCCCAGATCACCGGCGTCCAGCCCACGCGCCAGACCAACGCCAGACCAATCAACGCAACAATTCCCGCCCCTAGATAGGGAACCACTGCTTGCGACGGCTCGACCAGCAGGCCAAAATAAAGCCCGATCCCAGCCGCAAGACAGACCGGAACCCAAGGAAAGAGGTGCCCCCGCTGCCCCCAGAGGGCCGTTTCCAACCGCGCCAAGGCGCCCATGATTGCCCTTCCCATGTGCAAAGAGGTCGCACCACGCATGATTCCCGCTTCAACGCTGGCGCGAAACACATTAGACAGGCCCCAAATCTATCCCGTTCATGGTTACCGAAAGATTAACGCCTGATGACCCAGCCGATCGTGACCCGCTTTGCGCCCTCGCCCACCGGATACCTTCATATCGGTGGCGCACGTACGGCGCTTTTCAACTGGCTTTTCGCACGCGGGCGTGGCGGCAAGTTCCTGCTTCGCATCGAAGATACCGATCGCGCCCGCTTCACCCCCGAGGCGAGCGAAGCAATCCTCAAGGGGCTGGCTTGGCTCGGTCTCGATCATGACGGCGATGTGGTCAGCCAATTTGCCCGTGCCGAACGCCACGCCGAGGTGGCCAATGCCATGTTGAACGCCGGGCATGCCTACAAATGCTTTTCCTCCCAGGAAGAAATTCAGGCTTTCCGCGACAAGGCCCGCGAAGAAAAGCGCTCAACCCTGTTTCAGAGTCCGTGGCGCGACGCTGATCCCGCCAGCTACCCGGATGCGCCCTACGCCATCCGCCTCAAGGCTCCGCGCGAGGGTCAGACGGTGATTGCCGATCAAGTCCAAGGCGATGTCACCATCCGAAACGATCAACTCGATGACATGATCCTGCTGCGCTCGGACGGCTCACCGGTCTACATGCTTGCCGTGGTGGTCGATGATCACGATATGGGCGTCACCCACGTGATCCGGGGCGATGATCATCTCAACAATGCCGCCCGCCAGCAGATTGTCTATCAGGCGATGGGCTGGGATGTGCCGGTGTGGGCGCATATTCCGCTGATCCATGGACCAGACGGCAAGAAGCTCTCCAAGCGTCACGGCGCGCTCGGGGTCGAAGAATATCAAGCGATGGGATACCCGGCAGCGGGCATGCGTAACTATCTTGCGCGGCTGGGCTGGAGCCACGGCGATGATGAATTCTTTTCGGATACTCAAGCCATGGAATGGTTTGATCTCTCCGGAATCGGCAAGTCACCTGCCCGGTTCGATTTCAAGAAGCTCGAGAATATTTGTGGTCAGCACATCGCGGCATCCGACAATGCTGCGTTGCTGCAAGAACTGCTGGCCTACCTTGAAGTAACCGGACAACCGGCGTTGGACGGCACAAAAAAATCTATGCTGGCCGCGGCCATGCCGGTGTTAAAAGAACGCGCAAAGACTTTCCCGGAACTCATTGAAAAAGCGTCGTTTGTGCTTCAAACGCGCCCAATTGAAACCGATGAAAAAGCCGCTCGTTCACTTGACGCTGCATCCCGTGGTATACTCAGTCAATTGACGCCGCACCTGCAAAATGCTAGCTGGTCCCGCGACGATCTGGAACATGTTTTGAACCGCTTCGCCGAAGAGCAAGACACGAAATTCGGCAAGCTTGCCGCGCCCATGCGCGCCGCTCTTGCCGGACGCAGTGTCAGCCCAAGTGTGTTCGACATGATGCTGGTTCTCGGGCGGGATGAAACCATCGCCCGCCTGAAAGACGCCACCGTGGCCTGAGAAGGGTTTACCTTCTGGAAAGCCGCAAAGACTAGAACTGGCGCGTGCCGACACGCATCAGACGTACGAAATGAGGAAGGAAAACCATGACAGACAGCCCCAAAACCGCCACCCTTACCATCGACGGTAAATCATTCGAGCTGCCTGTCCTGTCGCCAACGACGGGTCCGGACGTGATCGACATCCGCAAGCTCTACGCCGACGCAGGTGTGTTCACCTATGATCCCGGTTTCACGTCGACGGCCTCCTGCGAAAGCACGATCACCTTCATTGACGGTGACAAGGGCGAGCTTTTGCATCGCGGCTACCCAATCGACCAACTGGCCGAGAAATCGCATTACCTCGAAGTTTGCTACCTGCTGCTTTATGGTGAGTTGCCAACAGCGACCGACCTTGAAGAGTTTGAAAACAACGTCACCCGGCACACCATGGTGCACGAACAGATGCACAATTTCTTCCGGGGATTCCGCCGTGATGCGCATCCGATGGCCACGCTGGTTGGCGTGATCGGTGCCATGTCGGCCTTCTATGCCGACAGTGCCGACGTCAGCGATCCCTGGCAGCGCGAAGTCGCTTCGATCCGGCTCATTGCCAAACTGCCCACGATCGCGGCAATGGCCTATAAATATTCGGTCGGCCAGCCCTTCGTCTATCCGCGTAACGATCTCGATTACGCGTCAAACTTTCTCTACATGTGCTTTGCCGTCCCGGCCGAGGATTATCAGGTAGACCCGATCCTTTCGCGCGCGATGGACCGTATCTTTACCCTGCATGCCGATCACGAGCAAAACGCCTCGACATCGACGGTGCGCCTCGCCTCTTCTTCGGGTGCCAATCCGTTCGCCTGTATCGCCGCTGGCATCGCTTGTCTCTGGGGGCCGGCCCATGGTGGCGCAAACCAGGCTTGCCTTGAAATGCTCAAGGAGATCGGAACGCCTGACCGCATTCCCGAATTTATCGCCCGCGCCAAGGACAAAAACGATCCGTTCCGCCTGATGGGCTTTGGTCACAGGGTCTACAAGAACTTCGATCCACGCGCCAAGGTGATGAAGCAATCGGCCGACGAGGTGCTCGATCTTCTGGGCATCGAAAACAACCCGGTGCTTCAGGTCGCCAAGGAACTGGAAGCCGCTGCGCTCGCCGATCCTTACTTCACAGAGAAAAAGCTGTTCCCGAACGTCGACTTCTATTCTGGCATCATTCTCGAAGCGATGGGTTTCCCCACCTCGATGTTCACGCCGATCTTTGCACTTTCGCGCACTGTCGGTTGGATTTCCCAGTGGAAAGAGCAGTTCTCGGACCCGGCACACAAGATCGGTCGCCCGCGTCAGCTTTACCTCGGCGAGACCGAGCGCGACTATGTGAACGTCGAAAACCGCTGAGCCAAAACAGCCGCTGCCCCCGAATTCGAATACCGGGGGCAGCGGTGCCACGCCTAATGAAAAAAGCCGCCATCCGTCCCGGGATTGGCGGCTTTTTCAACAAGGATCTCATTAAGACTTCGAACGTTCAACAGGGTCGTGTCAGCGTCCTAGCGCCCTTCGAAATGCGCTTTGCGTTTTTCCAGGAAAGACACAACGCCTTCCATGAAATCGCGGCTCTTTCCGACCTTACCCTGCAATTTCGCTTCCAGGGTCAGTTGATCCTCAAACGGATTATTCCAACTGTTGCGAATTGCCCGTTTGGTCATCTGGAAAGCCCGCGTCGGTCCCTTCGCCAGAAATTCGGCGCGTGATTTCCACTGCGCCTCGAACGCTTCATCTGCAACCGCTTCCCAGATCATGCCCCAGTCATCGGCCTGCTTCGCGCTGATCTTATCGGCAAAAAGTGCCGCCCCCATCGCTTTGGCACCACCCATATTGCGCGGCAACCAATAGGTTCCGCCCGCATCCGGGATCAACCCGATGCGCGTAAACGCCTGCATGAAATAAGCACTCTCGGCGGCAATCACCACATCCGCAGCCAACGCAAGATTGGCCCCTGCCCCCGCAGCCGGCCCGTTCACCGCCGCAATTACCGGCACAGCGCAATCAGAAATAGCCTTGAGCATGGGGTTATATTCGTCGCGCAACCCGCGTTCCAGATCAAGCCCCCCGACGCTGGCATCACCAAGATCCTGACCCGAGCAGAATGCATTCCCCGCCCCCGTCATCACGACCACACGCGCGCCATCCCTTTCACAGTGCAGCACGGCATCGGTGATCTCGGCCCGCATCTTTGCAGTCAACGCATTCATTTTGTCGGGTCGGTTTAGAGTGATGAGACAGATATTGTCCTCAACCGTGTAGGTAATCGTCGTATAATCCATGTCCGCGTTTCCCTTTCGGCCGTTCCTGTTCAGCACAAGATATTGAAACCCGGCCTCTCAATCTTCTGAAAGCAAAACCCGACGTCACTCTTTCATGATTTCATCAAGCCGCGTGGCTTCGTCATCGCTGAGCGCCGTCTCAGCCGGGGCAACACCGTAAGAGCGCCGCCGCAGGTAGAGCAACCCGCCCAGCACCCCCAGCACAAGCATTCCCGGACCAGCAGCATAAAGCACCCAATTGCTGCCCTTGGCTTGCGGCTGCAAAAGTACGTATTCGCCGTATTTCCCCACGAGAAAGTCAATGACCTCGTCGTTGCTGGCGCCTTCGGTCAGTTGCTCACGCACCTCCAACCGCAGATCGCGCGCCAGATCGGCATTGCTGTCGTCGATGTTTTCATTGCGGCACACCAGACAGCGCAGCCCCTTGGAAATCTCACGCGCCCGTGCCTCAAGCACCGGATCGTCAAGAATTTCGTCCGGCTGCACCGCTGCCAGCGGTGTCGCCAACAGCATCAGCGCGAGGATCAGACGTTTCATTCCGCAGGAACCCCTTTGATTGGCCGCGCCTTGCGAGCGCCCGCCGCAACACGATAGCGTCGATCGGTCAGCGACAACAACCCGCCGAGCGCCATCAGAATCGAGCCGCCCCAGATCCAGTTGGCCAACGGTTTGAAATAGACCCGCATCGCCCAGCCACCGCCCATCTGCGGATCACCGATCACCACATAGATGTCGCGCCAAAAGCCAATATCGATGGCCGCCTCGGTTGTCGGCGTGCCTTGCACTGGATAAAACCGTTTTTCGGGCGTCAACGTCGTGATCTCGCTGCCATCCTGTGTCAGGCGCACAATCCCCATGGTCGTCGTATAGTTCGGCCCCGGAAGTTCCTCGACCCCCTCAAGAGTCAGCGTATAGCCCGACACATCAAAGCTTTCGCCCTTCTGCACCACGCGAATATCTTCGGCCTCCCAAGCCAGCATTGCAGAGATCCCGGCAATTGTTATCCCCATGCCCGCGTGGGCAACGGCCTTGCCCCAATCGGCCCTTGGCAAACGCATCAGCCGCATCAGACGGCCTGACCTGCGCTGCCCGGTGCGCACGAAAAGATCCGTTACGGAACCCGCCACCAGCCACGCAGCCAGCATCAGCCCGATTGGACCAAGCGTTGTGCGTTCGCTCTGCATCGCCCAGACCAGCGCACCCACCGCCAGCGCCAGAATTGCCGCCGGCATCAGATTGCGCATCACACGGCCAAGCTTGGCCCGCTTCCAGGGCAACATCGCCCCAATCGGCAAAATTATCCCGAGCATCACCATGAAAGGTGTGAAGGCCTGATTGAAAAACGGCGCACCCACCGACAGTTTTCGGTCAAAGAACATCTCTGAAACCAGCGGCCAGATCGTGCCGACAAACACCACGAACGTCGCTACGCCCAAGAGGATATTGTTGGCCAAAAGCGCCGATTCCCGGCTGATGAAACCAAATACTCCCTTGGCCTCCATTGCACCGGCCCGCGCCGTAAAGAGCGTCAGCGCAGCCCCGACAAACACCACTATGATCAGGAGCAGGAAAACACCGCGTTCGGGATCACTGGCAAAGGCATGCACCGAGGTGATGATGCCCGAGCGGGTGATGAATGCACCGATCAGCGAAAAGCCAAAGGCAATGATCGCCAGCAAAATGCTCCAGCTTTTAAGGCTTTCGCGTTTTTCGACCACAGTCGACGAATGCAACAACGCCACAGAGATCAGCCAAGGCATGAAGCTGGCATTTTCCACCGGATCCCAGAACCAGAATCCACCCCAGCCAAGTTCGTAATAGGCCCACCACGAGCCGAGCGCGATCCCCACGGTCAGGAAAACCCAGGCCGCCAACGTCCAAGGCCGCACCCAACGGCCCCAGGCCGCATCGACCCGCCCTTCAATCAACGCGGCAACCGCAAAGGAAAACGCCATCGAAAGACCGACATACCCAAGATAGAGAAACGGCGGATGGAAGGCGAGGCCCGGATCTTGCAACAACGGATTGAGATCATTCCCATCAAACGGCGCCACTTCAAGGCGCAAAAACGGGTTTGATGTGAACAGAATAAATGCAAAAAACGCGGCCCCGATCATGCCCTGCACCGACAATACACGTGCCTTGAAACTGGGCGGCAGGTTGCTACCAAACCACTGCGCCATCGCGCCAAACAGCGTCACGATGAGAACCCAGAGCAGCATCGAACCCTCGTGGTTTCCCCACACCCCAGTGATCTTATAGAGCATCGGTTTGGCCGAATGGCTGTTATTGGCCACCAGGGCGACCGAGAAATCCGAGGTCACGAAACTATAAGTCAGCGCGCCGAACGCAAAAAGCGTCAACACGAATTGCGCATTCGCGGCGGGTTCGGCAAAAGCCATCCAGCCGGGCCAGCGTTTCTGGGCACCAACCAATGGAATGACCGACTGCATGAGGGCGATCAGGAAGGCGAGGATGAGGGCGAAATGTCCGAGTTCTGCTATCATGCCCCCTCTATATTGCGCCGCGCCCGCCGGGCCAATGACAATCGACCGGAATCCCCGGCAATCTCGATCACATTTTGGCGTTCACCGGCCGAAATCGGCGCTGCGTTGCCAAGTATTCAACGCCGGGTTTTCATCAGGCGCCAGCGTTTCAATTACGGCCTGCGAATCGTGCCCGGTGGCCGCCGCACCGGGGCGGCCTGCTCCCCTCTCCAGCGCCCCAAGCGCGGCAAGATTACTCACCACTTGAGGGGCCAAAACCAATGTGTCGGTGATCTGGCGGCGATAGTCCTGCCTTTTCGATTGATGCCGCGCCCCGAAATAAAACGTCACGATCGCGCCCAACAGCCACCATAACGGTTCCGGTACCAGCGCAATTCCCTGCATACGTGAGGCAAACCAGACGGGATCGACCATCGCCGCTATGAACAACCCCAACGTGCCAAAGGCCAACGCCGGGCGCGGCAGCCGGTTGAGGGCGTCCATCAACCGGTCAAACCACCCACGCTCGACCACGACAAACTCCGAACCGAACTGGCTTAGCGTCTTTGCCCGCACTTCCGCGTCGCGGGCGGCTCCTGCGTCGGCATTTTCGCGAAACACTTCCACGGTGTCTTTCACCACATTTCGTCCATTGCCAAACACCACCTGCAAGACACGTTCGATCAATCCCATTTCGCCACCCTTTCGCGAAATTGTGCCGCGCTCAGATGATAGCGCGGGTTGATGAACGCCTCGGCCCGCCGAATCCAACCGCCCTTGCCGCCTGCTTGCGTTCGCGCATACTTCCGGCTTGCCGGGCGGCGGTCGCCCAGACGGAAGTAATAATTGCGCCGCGCGATCCCGTAGGCATCACCAAATTGCTCCGGCCCTTTACCTGCGGCAGCCTTCGCGGCCGTAGCGGTTAACGGTCCGATAACCCCGTCAACAGTCAACTCGAACCCCATGTCGCCCAACAAACGTTGCAAAAGCCTCACTGCATTGCCCCCGGCGTTGACATACATGTCAAACATCGACGCCTGCACAGCCTCGGGCAATGTATTGATCTGCGGGCGATGAAAATAATGCTCGATGAAAATTTCTACGGCCTGCGCGCGCGTCAGGGTTTGCACATCCGCCACATCCACATCGCCATCACGATCGAGATCCAGCCCCAGCCGTCGCATTGTGTGAATTGTCACGCCGAAATTTGTCGCCCCGCCCGGATCATCGGGATCATTCACAAACCCGCCCTCACGCGCGACAATTTCTTCGGCAATCTCTCGAACCGATATCATGAATCAGACCTTCCCTCACATTAGGGGAAAGCCTGATCCGAAATGGTTAACCGCTTGCTTAGCTATCGCTCGGTTCTTGATAGACGCCTTGCTCCTTGAGCGCATCCACTACTTCGCGCGGCATATAGGTCTCATCGTGTTTGGCAAGAATTTCAGTGGCTTGAAATACACCGTTGATGTATTTTCCGGTGCCAATCATGCCTTGATCTTCGGCGAAAAGGTCAGGCAGAACGCCCTTATAGGCCACCTTCACAACTTCGCCCCCATCCGTCACGTTGAACGTTACAGTCTCGCCCTGTCCGCGCACAATGCTGCCGGTCTCAACCAAACCACCCAACCGAAACGTCTCGTTCGGTTCCGGCGGCGCCTCAACCACTTGGCTGGGCGAGCGGAAGAAATTGATTCCGTCACGCATGGCATATCCGATCAGCGCGGTGGAAATCGTCAAGGCCACGACCGCCAGCAGGATAACCTGCACCCGGCGCTTCTTCTTCAAACCCTTCATGACTCGTCTCCTCTCACGGAAAACAGGGCGGTAACATCAGCCCTTGTGTCTCTTTCAGACCTAACATCAGATTGGCGTTCTGCAAGGCCTGCCCACTGCTACCTTTTGTCAGGTTATCCAGTGCCGTCACCACAATGGCGCGTCCCTTGATACGATCCCCCGTCACACCGATATGACAGAAATTCGACCCCCTGACATGATGCGTGCTGGGTGTTTCGCCAAATGGCAGCACTTCGATGAACGGTTCGTTCGCATAGGCCTTGGCAAAGGTCTCATGAATCTCGCCCGCATCCCCCGAAACATAACCGGTCGCCAGAATGCCCCGGTTGGCCGGCATCAGATGCGGCGTAAACTGAATCTTGACCTCGCGGCCTGCCAACGCGCTGAATTCCTGATCAAATTCGCCCAGGTGGCGGTGCGTGCCGCCGACGGCATAGGCGTTATAGCCTTCTGACAATTCGGCATGCAGCAGATTTTCCTTTAGCGACCGTCCGGCACCGGACACCCCGCATTTCAGGTCAAGAATGATGTCATCAAGCCCAATCACACCGGCAGAAATCAGTGGACGCAGCGCAAATTGCCCCGTCGCGGCGTTACAGCCCGTTCCGGCTACCAGCCGCGCGCCTTTGATCTCGTCGCGATAGAACTCGGTCAGCCCATAGACCGCCTCTTTCTGCATTTCGACGGCGCTATGCGGATTGCCATACCATTTCTCATACTCAGCCGGATCGCGCAGCCTGAAATCCGCCGAAAGATCGACAATTTTCAAATCTCGTGGCAGGTTTGAGATCACTTCCTGGCTGGTCTTATGCGGCAACGCACAAAAACACAGGTCAATCGTCGAGAAATCAATCTCGTCAAAGCTGACCATATCGGGCAAATCGAGATGGCGCAGATGCGGAAATACTTCGGCCAGACTCTGCCCCGCCTTGGAAAACGCGCCCAAAGCGGCGATCTCGATATCGCCATGCGTTGCGATCAATCGGATCAGTTCGGCGCCGGTATAGCCAGAGGCGCCCAGAATGGCGATTTTATGGGTCATGACACACCCTTTCTCATAACTTGTTTTGCTTGTCCGTGACGTAAATCAAGTAGACGGGTCAGGCCGCCTCAAACGTGATCCGTCGTCGCAGAAATTGCGTTGCCTTGTCGCTCACCCGCTTGGGATCACCTGTGGTGAGAAACTTGGTCTCTCCGCCGTCGCCCTGAAACTTGGGGTGGCGCACAAGATAATCGGCAAGGCTCTCAGCAACCAGATTGGCTTGACTGTAGACGCTCACGTCCGCGCCCAAAGCATCCTGAAATTCCTTTTCCATCAGCGGATAATGGGTGCACCCCAGAATTGCCGCCTGCGGTTTGGGCATCTTGCGCTTCAAGGCATCCACATGGCTGCGCACCAACGCCTCGGCAAGGATCATGTCACCCTCTTCGATGGCATCCACAACCCCGCCACAGGCCTGCGCTTCAACGTCAACGCCAATAGCACGGAAGGCCAATTCTCGCTGAAACGCCCGGCTCGCCACGGTGGCGGGCGTGGCGAACAATGCCACATGTTTCACCGCAACCTCGCGGGGCGGTGAATTGTCGCCCCATTGCCGTTCGGTCAACGCCTCGATCAGCGGCACGAAAACACCCAGCACTCGCTTGTCTTGCGGGATCCAGCTTTCTTGCATCCGTCTGAGCGCCGCCGCGCTCGCGGTATTGCAAGCCAGAATCGCCAGATCACAGCCCTCATCCCAGAGCCGCTCGACCGCCCTGCAGGTCAGACCATAGACATCATCGGCATCGCGCACCCCATAGGGCGCATTGGCGTTGTCTCCATAATAGACGAACGCCTGCTCCGGCAGCCGTTTGGCAACCGCATCAAGAACGGTCAGACCGCCCAGACCACTATCGAAAATACCAACTGCCATCTGCCCTGTCCGCGGCTAAGCGCGATGCTTCTCTTCAAACTCAAAGCCGAACTGAGTCGAATCCAGCGGCTTTGGAGATAGCTCATAGGTCGATTTTCGAAGGAAATCCATCATTGCTTTTGAATTCCCGGCACGGGCTTGCAGCTCTGCCTGTTCAATTGGTCCACCAATCACCACACGCACAGCGCTGTCCATCCGGTCGCGAAATTCTTTCAGCAAAAGCCCCATACGCAACGTGTAATGCAGATGGCTCGCAATCTGAAACAGACGGCTGGTTGTGCCGTCAAAAAATATCGGCACTACCGTGGCGCCTGATTTGGCCACCATCTTGGCGGTAAACGCACGCCAGCCGGGGTCGAGCGGCCGTGAAAATGGCGTTTGCGCTGTGCTCACCGTGCCGCCGGGGAAAACCCCGATCGCGCCGCCCTCCCCAAGAAAGCGAAGCGACTCTCTGCGCGTCTCAAGGTTCTGGGCCAGCGCCGCCTTGGTTTCGTCGAACGAAATCGGCAAGATCACCCGGCCCAAATCGTCCGATTTGCGAAACACACTATTGGCAAGGATGCGAAAATCACCGCGCACCTGGCTCAAGATATACCCCATCATCAACCCATCGAGGATCCCGTAGGGATGATTGGCAATCATGATCAGCGGCCCAGTTCTCGGAATATGCTCTAATGTCCCGCCCTGCACCTCAAGCCTTAGACCATAGAGATCAACCATCACCTCCCAAAAGTCACGGCCCGCCGCGACCTCACGCTCAAACCCTTTGGCCCGGCGGAGCAGCCCAAGGCGACCCGTCGCATTCTCCAACAGACGTATGACTGCCCGCCCTCCGGGGCTGGCAGCGGTATGCGCATAGCTGATGTCGCGCGCACTATGGAGGGTGTTTGTCATTCTAAGTGAATTGACCTCAACAAGCTTTGGGCGCTGCCTTTCGACAACGCCCGCAATTTACGCCCGTTTCGTTACAGTCATATGAACGTCAATCGGCCCTACTCGGCGGCAACACTCGGTTGCGGCACAGCGTTTCCCTTCAACGCCGCTAGCAATTCCACGCGCCGCATTGCCGCTTTCTCGGCGTTTGCCATCTTCACCGGCCCAAACCCGCGAATAGAAAGCGGCAGTTCGGCAAGCTCGATCACCAGATCAAGGTTCTGCGCACTGACCTTGGGCAGCCACTCGGCCATGTCCGCCTCATATTCAGCAATCAAAGCGCGTTCCATGCGCCGCTCTTCGGTGCGCCCAAACGGATCAAACGGCGTCCCGCGCAAGCGCTTGCCCTTGGCCAGAAGGTTGAGCCACCGGCCCATACCTTGCCCAAAGACACGCTTCTTTGGCCGCCCATCCGAGCCATCCTTGGACAAGATCGGTGGCGACATGTGATAGGACATCTTGAAATCGCCCTCAAACTGCGCTTCGGCCTTTTCGCGTGTGGCGCGGTGCAGTCGGGCAACCTCGTATTCGTCCTTGTAAGCCAACACCTTGTGATAGCCCTTGGCCACCGCCTCCTTCAGACGTTCATCCGCAATCCCTTCAACCAGCTTGCCATACCGTTTGGCCAGCCGATTGTTCTGATAGTCCTTCAGATGCGCCGCCCGATAGGCAATACGCTCGTCCAGCGTCTGCGGCCCGGTCTCGCCC